>NZ_JAJGNI010000004.1 GCF_020781975.1 Microbacterium schleiferi | reverse complement strand
GACAGGCGCCGAGCGGTGTCCTTTCACCACCGCAAGGTTCAAGAGCGCCTCGTGGCGCTCGATGTCGGTGAGCCAGAGCTGATTGGGCCCGTCGGCAGTGAACTCGTGCCGGATCCGCCCGTCCTCGTCGGTCACCGCGCACAGATCGTCGTGGACCGGCGGGCCGGGCTTCTTCCCGTTCTTGCCGCGCTTCTTCCCGAACGCGGACCACCAACCGTTGCTCGACGCGATCTTCCATGCGGTGCGATCCGACATCGCCTCGCCCGCCTCTGCGGCCTCGTCGGCGAGAAGCCGGTGCCCGAACTCGGGGTCGTCGCGGTGCGCGTCGAACAGCGCGTTCGCGCGATACGCCTCCACCACCTCGCTATCGGTGATGGGGTTCGCGAGCCACCGGTAGTAGGGCTGGCGTGAGAGCTTGAGAACCCGACACGTCACCGTCACAGGGATCCCTGCGGCGGCGAGCTCCGTCACGAGCGGGTAGAACCTTTTCCCGGCAGGTTCGCCTGCGACAGATACGCCGCCGCCCGCCGAAGGACCTCGTTCTCCTGCTCCAGCAGCCGATTCCGCTTGCGCAGTTCACGGATCTCGGCCGCCTCGGTCCGGGACTGACCAGGCTTCGCGCCCTCGTCGATATCGGCACGACGCAACCGCTTCTGCAACGTCATCGGGTGAACACCGAAGTCCTTCGCGATCTGCTCGATCGTCACTCCGGGCTCGCGGCTGCGGGCGACGCGGACAACGTCGTCACGGAACTCGGACGGGTAGGGCTTGGGCACAGCAACATCCTTCCAGGCCCACCACTCAGGCAAGCCAGATCAGATGTCACCTACTCGTGCAGCAGTCCCCCATGTCAGCGTTACTCGAGTGGTTGTCGCGCGCTATGCGACCTCGACGGGGTCACCAATGCGGAGAACTCCGCCGCCGCTCTTGGGGAGCAGCAGAACACCCAGCGTCGGCGCGGACTGCCCGAGTTCCCGCGTGAGGGTTCGCAGCAGTGGCGCGTCCTGCAGACCGGTGTCGGGGTTTGCCATGATCGCAGCGCACCGCACGATAGGACGCTGCACCGCGAACACGACGTCGCCGATCCGCACCCTCCCCTGCCACTCGAGCTCGCTCCACGGCGCAATGCCCTCGACCACGATGTTGGAGCGGAATCGGCGGTCATCGACAACGCCATCGGTGGCCCGCCCAAGTTCCACGACGGATGCCGCCGCATGAACCGACACATACCCGCGGGGCCGGTCCTGAAACTGCGAGGTGACGCCGTCACCAATGAGCCGAAGCGGAAGCCGGCCGGGGCGCTCTAGATGCCGGGCATCGGAAGTCTCACGCAGCCATGCCGTGACGGAATCCTCGATCTCTCGGCGACCCGCGTCGTCGAGAGCGGCATCCACGAGCATGCGATCGCCGTCGCTGATCGTGAGCCAGCGCCGATGGCTGTCGTAACTCAGCTTCAGCCGCGCGAGCGAGGGCATGTCCATGAGCGCAAGGCCGCGCTTCTTCGGCCAGTACGGCAGCCCGTCCTCGACCTCGGGCTCGACGGCATCGGCGAACCGAAAGGCAAGCACCCGATCACCCTCGACGCGCCCGTCGTCCTGCACCACGATCTGCTCGCGCACTTCGGGCGTGAACCCCTTCACCGGGTAGCGATACAGCGCGGCGACAGATGCCATGCCGCCATCGTGCCACGCGCCGGGTACCGCTCACTTCGATAGACTGCGATCAATGGATGCCGGAACGGATGCCGCGCTCACATCACTGGGCGACCCGACCCGCGCCCGCATCCTGAGCCTCATGCGCGCCTCCCCCGACGGTCGTGTGCTCGTCGGGCGGCTCGCGACCGAACTCGGTCTGCGTCAACCGACCGTCAGCCACCACATGAAGACCCTGCTTGCCGACGGCATCGTGAGCCGCGAACCGGTAGGACGCCAGGTCTGGTATTCGGTGGCGCCGGATGCCGCAGACCGCGTCGACGCGCTCCTCGGCCGCCCCCGCGAGGCAGCATCCGTCGACCTCGATCGGATCGCGGCCGACCTCCAGGCGCGATTCGGCGAGCGCGTCGACGCCGACCAGATTCGTGAGGTCGTCGCCGACAGCCACGCACGCCTCTCGGCGACGGATGCCCCGCTCCTGGCATCCCGCACCTTCTCGTTCGCCGCGAGCAGGCTCGACGCGCTGACCGCGGCATCAGCAAGACCGTCGGATACCACCCCGAGCGTGCTGTTCGTGTGCGTGCAGAACGCCGGCAGATCCCAACTGGCGGCCGGCATCCTGCGCCACCTCGCCGGCGGCGCGGTCAGCGTGCGAACCGCTGGCTCTGCACCTACCACGGACGTTCGCTCGACGATCGTCACCGCGCTGGATGAGATCGGCGTCTCGATCGGCGACGAGTTCCCGAAGCCACTGACCGACGAAGCAGTTCGTGCCGCGGATGTCGTCATCACGATGGGATGCGGCGACGCCTGCCCCATCTATCCCGGAACGCGATACCTCGATTGGGAGCTCGAAGATCCCGTCGGCAAGCCGCTCGCAGCGGTGCGCGGCATCCGTGACGACATCAACGGGCGCGTGCGGGAGTTACTTGCAGAACTGCGCTCGGCCGAGAAAGTGAACACTCGCTGAACTGGGCTCGGCACGCCTTCGCGAACATATAGATATTGATCTATGCTTTTCTCATCCCGAGAAAGGTGAAGCCCATGTCGACCACCCCTCCCGTCGTCCTGTTCGTCTGCGTTCATAACGCCGGCCGCTCACAGATCGCCGCTGGATACCTGCAGGCCCTCGCCGGCGACCGTGTCGAGGTCCGCTCGGCGGGATCTCAGCCGAAGGACCAGATCAACCCCGTCGCCGTGCAGGTCATGGCCGAAGAGGGCATCGACATCGCGAACAACGCGCCCAAGGTCCTTACTGTGCAGTCCGTGCAGGAGTCCGACGTCGTCATCACGATGGGATGCGGCGACGCCTGCCCGATCTACCCCGGCAAGCGCTACGAAGACTGGCAGCTTGACGACCCGGCCGGCCAGGATGTCGAGACCGTGCGCCGCATCCGTGACGAGATCCGGGGACGCGTCGAGACCCTGCTTTCCGAGATCGCCCCCGCCGCGTGACTCTCGCTCCCCTCGCCCGCCGAGCCGCCGCGGAGTTCCTCGGCACCGGACTGCTCGTCACGGTGGTGGTCGGCTCGGGCATCATGGCGACCAGGCTTACAACGGATGTCGGCATCCAAATGCTCGCCAACAGCATCGCGACGGCCCTCGGCCTATCGGTTCTGATCCTGATGTTCGGCACGATCTCAGGCGCACATTTCAATCCGGCGGTGTCGCTCGTGGACTGGTTCCTCGGGCGGCGCCGCCGAGTGGGGCTCACAGGGCCGATGCTCGGGATCTACACGCTCGCCCAGATCGCCGGCGCTATCGGCGGAGCCGTCCTCGCCAACGTCATGTTCGACGTGCCCACGAGCCTGTCGACCACTGCCCGAGCAACTCCGGCAACGCTGATCGCAGAGGTTGTCGCGACGTTCGGACTCGTGCTGCTGATCGTCGCGCTCGCCCGCACCGGGCGCGGCGCTGCAGCAGCACCGGCGGTAGGCGCATACATCGGTGCGGCGTACTGGTTCACCAGCTCGACGTCGTTTGCGAACCCCGCGGTCACGATCGGGCGCCTGTTCAGCGACACCTTCGCCGGCATCGGGGCTCCGTCGGTACTCCCGTTCATCGCCGCGCAGCTTGTCGGCGCTGCTATCGCGGTGGTCGCAGCGATCGCGCTCTTCCCCCACGTCGCTGATGCTGCCGAAGAGATCGTCATCCCGCATGCGGATGTCGATCCCGACGCCTCAGCTGTTCACCGCCGCGACCGAACCGCCCCGTAGAATCCGGCCGTGACCGCGAGCGCCCACGACACCGCCACCGCATCGCGCGGCTCGGCAGGCGAGGTGTTCTGGGCCTTCCTGCGCCTGGGCCTTACCTCCTTCGGCGGACCGATCGCGCACCTCGGCTACTTCCGCGACGACCTCGTCGCGCGACGCCGGTGGATGAGTGACAAGGCATATGCCGACCTGGTCGCCCTGTGCCAGTTCTTGCCCGGGCCGGCGTCCAGCCAGGTCGGCTTCGCGATGGGCCTGCACCGTGCCGGCCCGCTCGGCGCTCTCGCGGCCTTCCTCGCTTTCACGCTGCCCTCGGCGATCCTCATGGTCGCCTTCGCGTTCGGCGCGGCACTGTTTGAGGGTGTCATCGGTGCGGGTCTGCTGACGGGCCTGAAGATCGTGGCGGTGGCTATCGTCGCCCAGGCGGTCTGGGGCATGGCGAAGACGCTGACCCCCGATGCGCGGCGTGCCTCAATTGCCGTGGTTGCGGCAGTCGTCGCGCTCCTTCTCGCGGGATCGATCGGACAGGTCCTCGCGATCGTTCTCGGCGCGGTCGCCGGTCTCCTCCTTTGCCGGTCCGCGCCCGCCGGAATCGGCGACACCGGTCTCATGCGTTTCCCGGTATCACGCACAGCAGGAGTCGTCAGCCTGGTGGCGTTCGTCGTCATCCTGCTCGGGATGCCGATCCTCGCCGCCCTCAGCAGCAACGGGGCTGTGAGCTTGTTCGACACGTTCTACCGCGCCGGAGCCCTCGTCTTCGGCGGCGGACACGTCGTCCTCCCGCTGCTGCAGGCGGGGGTGGTCGAGACCGGATGGGTGAGTCCCGAGCAGTTCCTCGCCGGCTACGGCGCCGTGCAAGCGATGCCCGGGCCGCTGTTCACCTTCTCGGCCTACCTCGGGACCCTGTCATCGGTCGGCCCCGGCGGCGTTCTCGGCGCCGCCATCGCCCTGGTCGCGATCTTCCTTCCCGGGTTTCTGGTACTGGTCGGTGTGCTGCCGTTCTGGAACGCTCTTCGAGGGCGAACCTGGATGCAGTCGCTCATGCGCGGGGCGAACGCCGCCGTGGTCGGCATCCTCGGCGCGGCTCTCTATGACCCGCTCTTCACGACGGGGATCGTCGGCGTAGGGTCGTTCAGCCTCGCGCTCGTGTGCTTCGTGCTGCTCATTGCGTGGAAGTTGCCGCCCTGGGCAGTCGTCCTCATCGGGGGTGCGGGCGGCATCCTGCTGGCTGCGCTGGGAGTTTCCTGATCAGGTCGGAATCTCGACCAGTTCAGCGCCGGCGTGCGCGACCTCGGCGAGCGCAGCCTCACTGGATTCGGCGGCGACCCCCGCGATGAGGTTCGTGATCACCCGCACGTGTCTGCCGTGCGCGATCGCGTCCAGCGTCGAGGCGCGGACGCAGTAGTCGGTGGCGATGCCGGCGACATCCACCTCGAGGATCCCGTGCTCGGTCAGCAGATCCGACACCTTGGCGCCGTCATCCGTCGTACCTTCGAAGAGTGAGTACGCCGGTTCTCCTTGCCCCTTCTTGACGTGGTGGGTGACGGATGCCGTGTCGAAACCCGGGTCGTACTCCGCGCCCTCCGTCCCGCTCACGCAGTGGACCGGCCACGTGTCGACGAAGTCAGGTTCGGGATGGAAATGTCCGCCATTGTCGTGATCGGGATGGTGCCAGTCGCGCGAGGCGACGATGATGTCGTATTCCTCGGCGTGCGTCACGAGGTACTGCGAGATCCGTTCGGCTACGGCATCCCCGCCCTCGACACCGAGCGCGCCGCCTTCGGTGAAGTCGTTCTGGACATCGACGATGAACAGTGCCCTACCCATAACGTCGAGGCTACGCTCGTTCACCCGTCGTCGGAATCCCGCTTCTTCCGCAGCGCACGGCGGCTGAGCGGCTGCGACTCGCCCTCGGCGTGGGTGGCTCCGACAAGGTCAGCCGACCGCGGGTCGTGAACCGCTCCCACCACTTCGGGTCCGCGCCGCCAGAGCTTCGACGGCCACCAGATCGCCCGCCCGATGTCGTACGACAGGGCCGGGACGAGGAGCGAGCGCACGACGAAGGTGTCGAGCAGCACACCGAACGCGACGATGAACGCCAGCTGTGCGAGGAACAGGATCGGGATGACCCCGAGCGCAGCGAAGGTCGCTGCGAGCACGAGGCCCGCCGATGTGATCACCCCGCCGGTGGCGACGAGCCCGCGCAAGATGCCGCGACGCGTGCCGTGCACGAGCGACTCCTCCCGCACGCGCGACATCAAGAAGATGTTGTAGTCGACGCCGAGGGCAACGAGGAACACGAATCCATAAAGCGGTACTGCCGGGTCTGCGCCCGGGAACCCGAGGACGTAGTCGAAGACGAGCGCGCTGACACCGAGGGCCGAACCGAACGACACGACAACCGTGAGGATCAACAGGACCGGCGCGAGCACTGCCCGCAGCAGCAGCATCAGGATCAGCAGGATGACCACCAGCACGATCGGGATGATGACGGTGCGATCGCGGATCGAGGTGTCGTTCGAATCGACATCCGTCGCCGTCACTCCGCCGACCAGGGCGACACCGTCGCCGAGCTCGTCGGTGAACGCGACGCGCAGGTCGCGCACGGTTTGCTCGGCCTCGACCGAGTCCGCGGCATCCGTCAGCGTCGCGATCACGAGCACGTCGCCGTCCGAGACGGTGGGGCTCGGCGCCGGAGTACCCGGCGGCCCGAAGGCCGTGAAGACCGGCTCCCCGTTTTCGACAGAGACAGGCGCCTGTCCGCTCGGCGAGTCCTCGGAGGCGACAGATACCGAGTCGATCCCGGCGCTGTCGTCGAGGATCGTGACCGCGGCGGCAAGCTCGCTCTCGGGAACGATCACGTAGACGGGGCTACCGGAGCCTGCCGGGAAGTGCTCGGCGAGAACATTCTGCCCGTCTCGCGCTTCGGAATAGCCCAGCACGAGGTCGCTGGATGCCACACCATCCGCTTTGAACTGGGTGACACCGAGGGCTGCCACCAGCAGCGCGACCGTCGTGATGATCCAGACCGGGCGCGACCGTCGCGCGATCAGGCGCGCTTGGCGTGGCCAGAATCCCTTGACCGGCTTGGTGAAGTCGTCGGGAAGCTCTGCGAGCCCGTGCTTGGGGATGAACGGCCAGAACGCTACGCGGCCGAAGAGCGCGAGCAGCGCGGGCAGGAAGGTGAGGGCGGAGAGCATCGCGAACGCGATGCCGATCGAGGCGATGGGTCCTAGCGCCCGGTTGGTCGCAAGATCCGAGAGCAGCAGGATCAGAAGACCCGCGATGACTGTGCCGCCCGACGCGAGGATCGGCTCGAAGGATCCCTTCCAGGCACGCAGCGTCGCGTTCCATCGCTGCTCGCCCTCGCCGATGGCCTCCCGGAATCTCGCGACATACAGCAGGGCATAGTCTGTTGCCGCGCCGATCACGAGAATGAACAGGATGCCTTGGACCTGACCGTTGAGGACGAAGACGCCGGCGTAGGCGAGCCACCACACAACGAGCAGCGCCACGGTCAGCGCGAAGGTCGAGGTCATGAGCACGAGGATCGGCAGCAGCGGCGATCGGTAGACGATCACCAGGATGACGAACACCGCCACTAGGGCGACGATGAGCAGCAGTCCGTCGATGCCGAGGAATCCCTTGACGAGGTCAGACGTGAAGCCTGCCGGTCCCGTTACCCACCCCTCGAGCGGCGCCTGCAGATCGTCGGTGACGAGGGTACGGATCTCTTCGACGATCTCACGCACTTCACCCGACGAATCGATCGGGATGAAGACCTGCACCGCTTCGCCGTCATCCGAGACCACCGGTGGGGATACTCCATCGAGGACACCGTCGATGTTCGCGATCTCGTCGACGAGCGTCTGGACCTCGGCGAGCTGATCATCGGTGAGCTCTCCGTCGCCCGTCACGACAAGGACGGCGGGGATTGCTTCGTCACCCAAGAAGTCTGGGAGGCGCTCAGCGACGCGCGTGGCGTCCGCGCTCTCGGGGAGGAAGCTCGACTGGTCGTTGCTCGCGACCTCGTCGACCTTTCCGAAGTAGGGGCCCCCGACCGACCCCACCCCGACCCAGATCAGCACGAGCAACGCGGGGATGCCGATTCGCAACCACCGGGAGGGGCGGACGGAGTTCTTCTTCTGAGCCATCTTGCTAGCTTATCTAGCTAAACCGGCATCCGCGCAAGCCCTATCGTTGACGGATGGTGTCGGCAGCAATCGCTCTCCTGGGAGCGTTCATTTACGGCGCCGCCGACTTCTTCGGGGGCCTTGCAGCCAGACGCTTGCGCTCGATCGTCGTTACCGCGACGGCGGCTCTGAGCGGTCTGGTCGTTCTGTTCATACTGATCCCCCTGCTCGGAGCCCGGTGGAACATCGAAGACGTCGCCTGGGGCGCGCTCTCGGGAGTGTTCGGCGTGACAGCAATCGCGCTTCTATACGCCTGCCTCGCGATCGGCCCGATGAGCATCCTCTCCCCCGTCACCGCGGTCACGTCCGCGATTGCACCGATGATCTGGGGGCTCACAATCGGCGGTGAGAGCCTGACGGTCACCGGCTACCTCGGGCTCGGGGTGGCTCTGATCGCCGTCGTGCTCGTCGGATTCATCCCCGGACAAGGTGCGGTTCGTCCGTCAGCGCGCGGACTCGTGATGGCGATCGGCTCTGGATTGGCGATCGGCGCATTCCTTATCACCCTCGATCAGGCCAGCGATGACAGCGGGCTCGTGCCGATGATCGCCAACCGCGCCACGAACGCGACCATCACGATGGTCATCGTCGTTGCGATGATCATCGCCGCCACACGGCGGGGAGCCAGCGCGACATCCGCGCTCCGAGCCCGCGGTATCGAACTCGGCGCGACCCCCACCGGGCACGCCGACCTCGAGCATGCGCGCACCTCTCCGACAGGGACGGCACGATCCACGCCCGCAGGATGGGGCCTTGCCTTCGTGTGCGGTGTGCTTGATGTCACCGCCAACGTGCTGCTACTCGCTGCACTCCGTCTCGGAGACCTGTCGATCGTGGCAGCCCTTACCGCGTTGTACCCCGCCGGGACGATCCTGCTCGCCGCCGTCGTGCTTCGCGAGCGCGTCGCTGCCGTGCAGTGGCTGGGTCTTGCGCTGGCTCTGGGCGCCGGCGTGCTGCTGGCACTCGCTTGACGCGGCGTCAGACCTCAAGGAACAGCAGCACGACCGACACGACAAGGCCGATGAGGGCAAGCGCGGCGAAGCCTGCGGTGAGACGAGCGAGCGAGCGCACCAGCGGCGACGTCCGGGAGACCCGGACGGTATCGTGCCGACCGAGGCGCGCCCACAGGTCGACCTCTTCATCGTGCACGGTCGCGCCGTGCGGCAGCGGGGCTTCGCCGAGGATGCCGCTGTCATCGAACCATCGCACCACCTCGCCGGCGGGAGTTGGCGAGACGACGGCCCGTACGGGCACCCACGACCCGTCGGCGACCCACGCGATCAGGGCCGCGATGCCGAGGAGCACAGCCGCGCCAAGTCCGATCCAGGTGTAGATCTCCAGGGCAACGGCTAGCGCGGGTGGCACAGCCCCATTCTCTCAGGGAGCGGACCTGCCCACCCAAGGGTTCGCTCCCCCGGGCCATAAACGGAGCCACCTAAGGGAATCGTCCCCACCGCCACTCCAGCCGCCGCTTCGCGGCGCCCGGAGCCTCTGGCGGCGTGGGCCCACCCAAGGGTTCACTCCCCGCCGGATGAACGAAAGAGACCGCCCTACGGACGGTCTCTTTTGTTCAGAGCCACCTAAGGGAATCGAACCCTTGACCTATTCATTACGAGTGAATCGCTCTGCCGTCTGAGCTAAGGTGGCGTGATCGCTCGCGCGATGCACGATCAACGATCTTACCGTGTCCCCACTCGGCTCGTGACCACCTGTCACTACTCGCAGACAAGGCCGTCGGCTGGCACGATGCCGTCGATGAAATAGGCCTCGACGGCATCATCCACGCATGTGTTGCCCTTGTTGTAGCCGGTGTGGCCCTCACCGACGCGCGTGATGAGCACGCCCGACTCGAGCTGCTCGGCCAGCGCGACCGACCAGTCATACGGTGTCGCCGGGTCACCCGTCGTCCCGATCACCACGATCGGCTCGGCACCTGCTGCGGCGATCGGCTCCCGAACGCCAGTAGGTGCGTATGGCCATACGTCGCACAAGTCCACGCCCTCCCAGTAGGGGGCGATGGTCGGGGCCTGCTGGGCGATAGCTGCCTGAGACGCAGCGCGCTCGGCATCCGTCTCGCCGTCCGGGTAATCCATGCAGTTGTAGGTCAGAAAAGCCTCGGTCGAATTGTCGAGATACTGGCCGCCCTGGCGGTTGTAGTAGAAATCGGCGAGAGTGAATGCGGTGCTGGGATTCCCCCGCAGCACGTCGGTGAGCGCCTGCGTGAGGTACGGCCAACTCTCTTCCGCGTACAGCGCGGTGACGATGGCGGTCACGAGCGAGTCAGCGCCCAGCATCCGGCCATCGCTGTTGCGGATGGGGTCGCGGTCGACGCTGGCCAGAAGGATCGCAAGATCTCCCATGGCCTCATCGACCGAACCGCTGAAGGGGCAATCGCTCTGACCCACGCACGACGCCATGTAGGCGCGCAGCGCGTTCTCGAAGCCGATGGCCTGCTGGGTCGAGACATCAAGCCCGCTCAAGGACGGATCGATCGCGCCATCGAGCACGAGACGCCCGACACGATCCGGGTAGTGCTTCGCGTACGTCGCCCCGAGGAAGGTGCCATACGAGTAGCCGAGGTAGTTGAGTTTCTCGTCGCCAAGAACCGCGCGCAACAGGTCCATGTCCTGCGCCGCGTTTCCGGTCGTGATGAACGGCAGGATGCCGTTGCTGTTCTGCTCGCACGCGGCCGCGAACTCCTGCTGTTGCTCGGTGACGAACGCGTCCCATTCGGCGGAACGGCGCTGCCCGGGCGGGATGTCAAAGACGAACGAATCCATGCCCGCAGCGTCCAGGCACGTGACCGCGGTGGACTTACCGACCCCGCGGGGATCGAAGCCAATGACGTCGTAGTTCTCCTCGAGCGCCTGACCGACCGCGAAACCCAGGGAATCGCGCACGAGATCCACGCCGCTCGCTCCCGGGCCGCCGGGATTGGTCAGCAGCGAACCGAGCGGCTCACCACCGGTCGCCGCGTGACGGATGACAGAGAGGTCGATCGTTCCCGCATCCGGGTCGCTCCAGTCCAGGGGCGCGGTGACGGTGGTGCAGTCAAAGCCTTCGCCGCAGGCGGCCCAGTCCAGTGTCTGCTGATAGAAGGAAAGAAGATCCTCCGCGACCCCGTCGGTGATCGGTGTCGGGGAACGGTGCGGGGCTGAGCTCTGATCCGGCATCGGGATGAGGTAGCAGCCGGCGAGCGCGACAGCCGCCGCCACCATCGTGGCGCTCGCTGTCAGGATGCGTCGAGCGAGGCGTGCGGTCATGGTGTCCTTCCCGACGAGACGGTGATGAGCAGGCTCTCGAGAGCAAGGGTGGGTGCGACGTTCTGTTCGAGGTTCCGGCGCGTGCGGGCGATCTCATCGAGCACGACCAGCGTGCGCTGCGGTGACCACGCCGCCGCGAGCGCGCGAAGGTCCTCGTCCAGCTCTCGGTTGATCAGGACACTCCCTCCTGTCGGGTCGGTCCTGCCCAACTGAATCATGAGTACGTCGCGGTACAGCGATTGCAGATCCGTGAGCACGCGGTCGATTCCGTCGCGCAGGCTCCGGGTCGCGCGGCGCTTCTGATCCTCTTCGAGCGCGGTGATCTGCGCTCGAACCGCCGGCGGCACGGCTGCGCCCTCGGCGATTCCGAGAGTGCGCTTGAGGCTCTCGCGCTCGGTCTCGTCTCGCTCCGTGGTGAGCGCCTTGGCGTCATCCGTAGCCGCCTGGACGATGCGACCTGCCACATCGACAGCATCGCCGACGCTGCGAACACCGAGCGCAGCTCGCAGCGTCACGTCTCGACGTGCACGAGCTTCGCCATCCGTGGCGAGCCGCTGTGCCATGCCGATGTGCCGTTGCGCGTGCCGCGCTGACTGCTCAGCAGTGACGGGATCGGCTCCGGTTCGCTGGGCGATGAGCGCAGCGACGTCGGCGACGTCGGGCTCGCGCAGGCGCACCACACGCACCCGAGAACGGATGGTCGGAAGAAGGTCTGCATCGCTCGGGGCGCACAGCACCCACACGGTGCGCTCGGGTGGCTCCTCGAGCGCTTTGAGCAGAACGTTGGAGGTGCGCTCGGCCATGCGGTCGGCATCCTCGACGATGATCACCCGATACCGGCCGAGCGAGGGGGCGAAGTAGGCGCGCTCGACCAGCTGCCGAGCCTCGTCGATGCGGATGATGACCTGCTCGGTTCGCAGCACTGTCACATCGGGGTGGGTCCGCGCGATCACCTGACGCATCGTGGCCTCGTCGCCGGGCTCGGCGATGAGCGCTGCCGCGAACGCCGCAGCGAGGGTCGAGCGGCCAGAGCCGGGTGGACCCGTGATCAGCCAGGCGTGCGCGAGTGAGTCGGGGTCGGATGCCGCGGCCTGGAATTGCGCGACGGCCTCCGGCTGCCCCCACACGGCGCCCCACGGAACTACCTGTTCGGGGGGCGCTTGCTGCATGCAGCCCAGCGTAGCTGCGGCATCCGACGATCTGCCGTGAGTCACCGGGGCGGCCTACGTCACCGAGCGAGCAGAGCCGTCACCCTCGCGCGGACCGCCTCGGCGATCTCGCCTGCCGGGAGCGAGGCATCCAGCACGAGGAAGCGCTCGGGTTCAGCGGCAGCCAGCGCAAGGTACTCGGCACGCACGCGGGCATGGAACTCGTCACGCTCTGCCTCAAGCCGGTCGAAGGGCTTGTCGGCGGCGTCGAGCCGCGCGCGAGCTGCCTCGGGGTCGAGATCCAGCAGCACGGTGAGGTCAGGAAGCAACCCTCCGGTAGCCCAGAGCGACAGGTCGCGGATCTCGTCGCGACCCAATACCCGACCCGCGCCCTGGTAAGCGACGGACGAGTCGAGGTAGCGGTCCTGGATGACTACCTCGCCCCGCGCGAGAGCCGGGCGCACCACCGTGGCGATGTGATGAGCTCGGTCGGCTGCGTAGAGCAGCGCTTCGGCACGCGGCGACACCTCGCCTCGATGGTGCAGGACGATGTCACGGATGAGCACACCGACCTCGGTCCCGCCGGGTTCGCGCGTGCGCACCACGATGCGGCCCTCAGACTCGAGCCAGTCGCGAAGCAGGCTTGCCTGCGTGGTCTTGCCCGACCCGTCACCGCCCTCGAGGGTGATGAACAGTCCCGGTGAGGTCACTTCTTGGCCGTCGTCTTGCGCGTCGTCGTGGCGCGCTTGGTCGTGCGCTTGGGTGCTGGCCCCTTCGCGCGTTTGTCAGCGAGCAGCTGCACGGCACGCTCGAACGTCACATCATCGACCTGTTCACCGCGCGGAATCGTCGCGTTGGTCTCACCGTCGGTGACGTAGGGTCCGAACCGGCCGTCGCGCAAGCGGATCGGCTTGCCGCTGGTCGGGTCGGCCTCGAACTCCTTGAGCGCACTCGACGCGCGGCGGGCACCGTACTTCGGCTGGGCATAGAGTTCGAGCGCCTGCTCGAGCGTGATGTCGAAGATCTGCGCCTCACTCTCGAGCGAGCGCGAGTCGGTGCCCTTCTTCAGGTACGGACCGAATCGACCGTTCTGCGCCGTGATCTGCTCGCCCGAGGCGGGATCCTCACCCACGACACGCGGCAGATCGAGCAGGCGCAGCGCCGTCTCGAGGTCGATCGTGTCCACCGACATCGACCGGAACAGTGACGCCGTGCGGTTCTTCGGGGCAGCGCTCTTCGCGGTGGACTTCTTGCCCTTCGCCGCGGGCGCCGGCTCAGCCGGTGCTGTCTCGAGAACCTCACCGGTCTCCGGGTCAACGACCGCGGCGGCCTCGGGCTCGGTTTCTTCGATGTAGGGGCCGAATCGGCCATCCTTGACGACGACGAGCTTGCCGTTGGCGGGGTTCTCGCCGAGGACGCGGTTGCCGGCGACCGGGGCGTCGATCAGTTCCTGTGCCTTCTCGGGCGTGAGCTCGTCGGGCGCGAGGTCGTCGGGAACGTTGACGCGGCGCGGGTCGGCATCCGGGTTCGCAGGGTCGATGACCTCGAGGTAGGGCCCGTACTTGCCGACGCGGAGGGTCACGGTGTCGCTGATCGGACGCGCGTTGAGCTCACGCGCGTCGATGTCGCCGAGGTTGTCGACGATGTTGCGAAGGCCGACGTGGGCATCCGAACCGTAGTAGAACTCCTTGAGCCACTCGATGCGCTTCTGCTCACCCCGCGCAATGGCGTCAAGGTCGTCTTCGAGCGCGGCAGTGAAGTCGTAGTCGACAAGCTCCGAGAAGTGCTCTTCGAGCAGACGCACGACGCTGAACGCGACCCAGCTGGGCACAAGGGCCTGACCCCGCTTGGTGACGTACCCGCGGTCGAGGATGACGTCGATGATGCTCGCGAACGTCGACGGGCGTCCGATGCCCTTCTCTTCGAGCGCCTTCACGAGGCTCGCCTCGGTGTAGCGGGGCTTGGGGCTCGTGCTGTGGCCCTTGGGCTCGACATCCGTGAGACTCAGCACATCGCCGACCGCGAGCGCCGGCAGCGACTGGTCGTCGGAGCGGTCGGCATCGGCACGCTTTTCGTCGCGGCCCTCTTCGTAGGCTTCGAGGAAGCCCTTGAAGGTGTAGACGGTTCCGGATGCCGTGAACTCGGCCTTCTTGCCATCGGCATCGAGGGCCAGCGTGACGGTGGTGGTCTCGTACTTGGCATCCGACATCTGGCTGGCGATCGTGCGTTTCCAGATGAGGTCGTACATGCGCTCTTCGTCGCGGTCGAGCTGGCCGGTGACCTCGCTCGGGCGGCGGAAGAACTCACCCGACGGACGGATCGCCTCGTGCGCCTCCTGCGCGTTCTTGGAGTTGTTGCGGTACGTCCGCGGGTTCAGCGGCACGGCCTTGTCGCCGTAGAGCTCGACGGCCTGCGTGCGCGCGGCGGTGACCGCCTGCGCCGACAGGGCCGTCGAGTCGGTGCGCATATAGGTGATGTACCCCTTCTCGTAGAGGCGCTGAGCGACGCTCATGGCGTGTTTCGCGCTCATCGAGAGCTTGCGGCCTGCCTCCTGCTGCAGGGTCGAGGTCGTGAACGGCGGCTTGGGGCTACGGGTGCCGGGCTTTGCGTCAAGGGCGGTGACGGATGCCTCAGCAGCGGCCTCCACGGCTGCGGCGAGTGCGCGCGCCGCTGCTTCGTCGAGGACGACGACCGCCTTCTTCAGCTGGCCCTTGTCGTCGAAGTCCGCTCCGCGCGCGAGCGATGCGCCGTCGAGGCGCGCGAGGCGCGTCGTGAAGGAAGAGCCATTCTTGCCGGCGAGAGCCTCGACGTCCCAGTAGTCGGCGGGAACGAACGCCATCCGCTCCCGCTCGCGGTCGACGACCATGCGGGTTGCGGCGGACTGCACGCGGCCGGCAGAAAGGGCAGCTCCTTCGCGGCCCGAGCCGACCTTGCGCCACAGCACGGGCGAGACATCCCACCCGTAGAGGCGGTCGAGCACGCGCCGGGTCTCCTGCGCGTCGACCAGGGCAAGGTCGAGGTCTCGGGTCTTGTCGACGGCGGCACGGATCGCATCCTTGGTGATCTCGTGGAAGACCATGCGCTTGACGGGAACCTTGGGCTTGAGCACCTCGAGCAGGTGCCAGGCGATGGCCTCACCCTCGCGGTCCTCATCTGTGGCCAGCAGGACCTCGTCGGCATCCTTCAGTGCGCGCTTGAGTTCAGCGACGGTCTTGGTCTTGCGATCACTGATGACGTAGTAGGGGTCGAAGTCGTTGTCGACGTCGATCGAATACTTCCCGTAGGCCTGCTTCTTTTCGGCCGGGATGTCCTTCTTGCTCGCAAGGTCGCGGATGTGTCCCACCGAGCTGAGCACCTCGTACCCGTCGCCCAGGTATCCCTGGATCGACTTCATCTTCGTCGGGGACTCGACGATGACAAGCTTCTTGCCTGTGGCCAACGAAAGCTTCCTTTCTTCGATGCACACCATACACACACGGCGACACAGCGAAGGCTGAGAGCGCTACGGTGGCGGGCCGGCGCGTGCGGTTGCAGTGACCTCGAACGCGCCGAAGGGAACCGAAACCGACACGGTCGCGATGAGCTCGACAAGCTCGCACGAACGCATCCGTGCTCCCAGCGCGGAAGCGACCTCGGCAGCCCGATCGCAGGGGACACCGGGGACCGCTCCGGATGCGGCATCCGCTGCCGCGAGAGCCGCCGAGTCAGCCGCGCCGGCCACGCGTTGGGCGACGACGGATGCCGCGCCCACGCCCGCCGCCGCCACGATCACCGCAGCACCGATCACCGCAATGCCCGCCGAGGCAACGGTGCCCGCCATTACCAGCCATCCGCGAGGGCGCAGCCGCGCGCTGTGACGGGAATCCCGGAAACCGTGCGCGCCGCGGTCACGCACACGAGGTCTCCCTCGTCGCTGATCTCGACCGACGCGCCGGGGACGGCTGCCTGCACGACGGCACTCACGCGCGCGCCGCTTTCGCCGCGTGAGGCAAGGCGCGCAGCGTCGGCAACGGCATCCTGCAACAGAATCTGCCGCCCGGCAGCACCCAGAATCCCGACGGCGAGAAGCACCACAACCGCGACAGCAGTCATCGCGATCGCGAACTCGGCGGCGACCGACCCGCGATCACCGCCGAGTCCGTCGCGGATCATTCGACGCTGAGCGCGCGGCGCACCAGGTCGGTGAGGATGCCGCGCACCTCGTCCGAGCGCATGATCACGACCAGAAGGCCAGCGAAGGCGACTGCGGCCATCGTGGCAATCGCGTATTCCGCGGTGGCGGCGCCGGTCTCGTCCAGAAACAGCTCGCGCGCGGCACGCGAGGTCAAACGGGGCAGTGAGGACATGGGTTCTCCAATCGGTTGAGGCGGTGGGCACGTGGGTTGGGCACGGTCACGGAAGCTGAAGAGAAACGGAAGGCAGGATGCTGAGAAACATCGGCGCGACGCCCAGGCACAGGAAGGCAGGAAGCGTGCACACGCCGAGCGGAAGGAGCAGTTTGGTCGACAGGCGAGCTGCGCGCAGGCGACCGTCGACCCGAGCCCGGTGCCGATCCAGCGCGGCCGCCGAGCGCAGCAGTTCGACTGCCGGAACTCCTGCCGCCTCAGAAAGGAGGAGAGTGTCACGCACCGCCACGGAATCGTCGGCATCCGCGCCGCGCGCGGCATCCACGAGGGTCCGGGCCCGCGACACCGATACGCCGCCGCTGAGCGCTATCGCGGTGAGGTCGGCATCCATTCCCGGCATCACGGCGTCACGGTGAGCGGCAAGCGCCAGCCGCGACGTCCAGCGTCGCCCGGCCATGAGTAGCCCGACGCCGGCCACGGCACATGCCCATCCGGCAGGCTCGCGCAGCAACGTTCCGAGGGGATCGAACCCCAGGGCGAATGCGAGACCGATTCCGACAGCCGGAAGCCAGCCGAGCAGTCGAGCAGTGGACGTCGGTTCGGCCAGAGCGACGCGGATCTCGTCAGCTGACTCCTCGGCATCCCGCAGCACGTCGGCGAAGGAGCGAAGGGCGGGCGCCAGCGGCGCCCCGACCGTCGTCGCGATCGACCACGCCGCAGCCACGTCTCGCCACATTCGTCGCTCTCGTGCGTGGACCGACTCGCCCACCGCATCGACTCTCGCGATGCGGATCCTGCGGCGTGGCTCCGGTGCGGGCTCGACGGCCAGGGCAGCGATCGCGCTGTCAATTCGGGCACCGCCGTCGACGGCATTGACGACCTGCGACGCCTGCAGGTCGCCCTGCTTCGCCAGATGGTCCCAGGCACGAGTCGGGGTGACCCCGGCCTCGAGCAACACAGCGACGCGCAGAACTGTCTCGGCGACCTGCGCTGTCATGACAGCTCCTCTATATGGAGGCGACCGTCGGGGCCGAGCGTTGGGCGGCCGAGAGCGCCGATGCGACGGATGCCGTCGCCGTCACGGGTCACGTGAATGACCACGCCGATCGCGCTCGTGACCTGCCGTGCGAGGGCGTGGTCGGTGAGGCCCGCGAGTGCGCCGAGCGCCTCGAGCCGCGCCGGGACATCGCCGAGGCTGTTGGCGTGCACGGTGCCGGCACCGCCGTCGTGACCGGTGTTCAGCGCCGAGAGCAATTCGCGGATCTCTTCGCCGCGGCACTCCCCTACGACGAGCCGGTCCGGCCGCATTCGCAACGCCTCGCGCACAAGGCGAGCGAGGGTGATCCCGCCGGCCCCCTCGAGGTTGGGTTGTCGCGCTTCGAGGCGCACATGGTGAGGATGCTCGAGACGCAGCTCGGCGACATCCTCGATGGTCAGGATGCGTTCGTCGCGGCCGGCTTCGGACAAAAGCGCAGACAGCAGCGTGGTCTTGCCCGCGCCCGCGGCCCCCGTGACCAGCACGTTCTCTCGGGCGGCGACGATGTCGCGCAGCCGGTCACCTACCGTGGCATCGAACATGCCACGCCGACCGAGCTCAGCCACGGTGACCGATTGCAGGCGCGGGACCCGAATGGATACGAGCGTCCCACTGACCGACACGGGAGGAAGCACAGCATGTACCCGTGCACCGCCGTCCAGCCTCACGTCGACGCACGGGTGTGACTCATCAATGTGTCGACCACCCGCCGCAATCAGAGACACCGCGAGATCACGCGCGTCGGCCTCCGAAAGCTCGATGCCTGCCGCGCGACGCGGCCCGTGGCCTCGGTCGACGAAGACTTGCGGCCCGTTCACGAAAACGTCAGTCGTCGCGGGGTCTTCCAGGTGAGGACGCACGCGCTCCAGCGACGGATGACGCAACCAGTCTGCTCTGCGCAGGGCACTACCACCATCAGGCGCGAACTGTCCGCCTACTCCGCGCCCGGCGGCGGAGGGCGGGAGCGGGACGAAGAGGTCAGGCATGCATCGACGGTAGGCATCCGGTTCCTCGCGGACCGCGCACCGGCGCCATAGCGCGGTCAAACGCGCCGACAAGGCGGGCTGGGGAGGAACGCTGCCGAGCGACAGGATGAAGCCCCAACACAAGAGAAGGCGGCATCCCATCGGGGGAGAGGGATGCCGCCGTGCGACACCGTTATCGGGGGTGGTCGGTGCCGCGATGCCAGAATCAGATGTTCGGCCGCGCACCAGCATACGCAACGAAAGGGGCCGTCACAATCCGTTGTGGAGAATCCACCTGCCCACTTCCGGAGGTAGTGTGCCCGAGCGGTGCTGACTAGCCTTTCGCTAGCTCTCGAGACGAGACGAATCACGAGAACCACTCAAGCCCGCGAAGGAGCGAGCCGAATGAGCAGTCAGATCGACCACCTGCTGAACGAGACCCGGCGGTTCGCCCCGTCTGCAGCTTTCGCCCAGAGTGCGATCGGTCGCGCCGAGCTCTATCAGCGCGCCGCTGACGATCGCGAGGACTTCTGGGCGGAGCAGGCGCGCGAGCTGCACTGGCACACGCCTTTCACAGAGGTGCTCGACTGGTCGACTCCCCCGTTCGCGAAGTGGTTCGCGGATGGCGCGCTCAACGTCGCCTACAACTGCCTCGACCGGCACGTCGAAGCGGGCAACGGCGACCGGGTCGCGCTGCTGTGGGAGGGAGAGCCCGGCGACACGCGCCGCGTCACCTACGCCGAGCTGACCGACGAGGTCAAGCGCCTGGCCAACGTCCTCGAGGGCCTCGGGGTCGGCGAGGGCGACCGGGTCGCCATCTATATGCCGATGATCCCCGAGTCGGTTGCCGCGATGCTCGCCGTCGCGCGGATCGGCGCGATTCACTCGGTCGTGTTCGGCGGCTTCTCGGCCGACAGCCTGCGCGCACGGATCGACGACGCCGGCGCCAAGGTCGTCATCACCGCCGACGGCGGCTACCGCAAGGGCAAGGTGTCGGCGCTCAAGCCCGCCGTCGACGCCGCCCTCAGTGACCGCGGATCGGGGGAGCAAGAGACCGTCGAGCACGTGCTGGTCGTTCGTCGCGGCGAGAACCCCGTCGAATGGACCGAGGGCCGCGACATCTGGTGGCACGACGCAGTGCCTGCGGCATCCGCCGATCACGAGGCAATGCCGTTCCCGGCAGAGAACCCCCTCTTCATCCTCTATACCTCCGGTACCACCGGGAAGCCGAAGGGCATCCTGCACACCTCCGGCGGTTACCTCACCCAGGCCGCCTTCACGAACCGCGTCGTCCACGACCTGCACCCAGAGTCGGATGTGTACTGGTGCACTGCCGACATCGGGTGGATCACCGGTCACAGCTACGTCACCTACGGTCCGCTGGCCAACGGTGCAACGCAGGTCCTCTATGAAGGAACGCCCGACACCCCGCATCCGGCGCGCTGGTGGGAGCTCGTCGAGAAGTACGGCGTGACGATCCTCTACACCGCCCCGACGGCCATCCGTTCGTTCATGAAGATCGGGCGCACCGCGGTGCAGAAGTTCGATCTGTCGAGCATCCGGCTGCTCGGCTCGGTGGGTGAGCCCATCAACCCCGAGGCATGGATGTGGTACCGCGAGGTCATCGGTGGGGATGCCGCTCCGATCGTCGACACGTGGTGGCAGACCGAGACCGGCGCGATCATGATCTCGGCGCTGCCCGGCGTCACTGAGGCCAAGCCCGGAAGCGCACAGGTGCCGCTGCCGGGAATCGGCGTGGATGTCGTCGACGAGGCCGGCGAACACGTCGGCAACGGGAACGGTGGGCTGCTCGTGCTCACCGAACCGTGGCCCAGCATGCTGCGCGGCATCTGGGGCGACCCGGAACGGTTCGTCGAAACCTACTGGGAGAAGTTCCGCGATCAGGGCTATTACTTCGCCGGCGACGGCGCGCGCCTGGACGAGGACGGCGACGTGTGGCTGCTCGGCCGCGTGGATGACGTCATGAACGTCTCAGGTCACCGCCTGTCGACGGCCGAGATCGAATCGGCTCTGGTCGCACACGAAGCCACCGCCGAGGCGGCAGTTGTCGGGGCATCCGATGAGACCACCGGTCAGGCGGTCGTTGCGTTCGTCATCCTCAAAGAGAGCTTCCTCAAGGCGCACTCCCCCGAGGGCCTCGCTGCGCAGCTGCGGAGCTGGGTCGCCGAACAGATCGGCCCGATCGCCCGCCCGCGAGACATCTACATCGTCGGCGAACTCCCCAAGACCCGGTCGGGCAAGATCATGCGCCGCCTCTTGCGCGACGTGGCAGAGGGCCGCGAGGTCGGCGACACCACGACCCTCGCCGACACCGCCGTCATGTCGGTGATCTCGGCGCAGGTTCGCTGAGCTCGGCATCCGTGGGGTAGGCGAAACCCGCGGGGTAGGACGTTTCGGAACCGAATCGTCTTACCCCGCGATAATTCGTTCGCCCGTGCGGCTCAGGCGAGGGTGAAGACGACCTCGACCTCGACGGGGCTGTCCAGCGGCAGCACGGGTACGCCCACTGCCGAGCGCGCGTGGCGCCCGGCGTCGCCAAAGACCTCACCGAGCAGTTCGCTCGCGCCATTGATGACGCCCGGCTGCCCGGTGAACTCGGGGACTGATGCCACGAAACCGGTCACCTTGAGCACGCCGGTGAGCTTGTCCACGCCACCCGCGGCGGCGGCTGCGGCAGCTATCGCGTTGAGCGCGGACTGACGCGCATAGGATGCGGCATCCGAAGCGGGAACGAGCCCGTGGCCGTCACCGACCTTGCCGGTGGCCGGCAGCGCACCCGAAACGAAGGGGAGCTGACCGGCGGTGTAGACGAGGTCGCCGTGCACCTTCGCGGGGATGTAGGCCGCGACGGGCGGGGCGATCTGGGGAAGATCGATGCCGAGCTCTGCAAGGCGGGCGGAAACGCTCATCGGGTCACTCTCCGAACTGCTGGGCGGCAACGGCTGCCGCATCGAGGCCGGCGTTGGCTGCTCCGCCGCCGGTGGGACGCTTGAAGTATCCGACCAAACCGCCCTCAGGGCCCGGGACCACCTGCACGAGCTCCCACCCCTGCTTGCCCCAGTTGTTGAGGATCGCAGCGGTGTTGTGGATCAGCAGCGGCGTGGTCATGTACTCCCACGTGATCATCGGGGCTCCCGGGTGGTCGGTGATGGCGGGGGAACGGATGCTTCCCTCCAGCCTCGACCTCGCGGGCACGCGCGAGGCTGTCGAGCCTTCGCACAGGAAGCTCCCTTAGCATCAAGCCTATGCCTGAAACGAAACGAACGGCTGGCGGCGTGCTCGGCGGCCTGCTCGGTGTGGTCGGCCTCAGCGCCGTGGCAGGAGTCCTCGTTGCCGCCACCGTGACGCCGGCGATCGCCCTTTCCGGTGCCGCAGCATCGAGCGCGATCACGCTTTTCGACAATCTTCCCAGCGCGCTCGAGATCGATGAGCTGATGCTGCCGACGACCTTCTACTGGATGAACCCCGACACGGGTGAGTACGAGGTCATGACGCAGTTCTATGACCAGAACCGTGACCCGGTGACCTTCGATGAGGTCGCGCCTGTCATGTACAACGCGATCCTCTCGAGCGAAGACAAGAACTTCTACTCCCACGGCGGCGTCGACCTGGTCGGCACCGCTCGCGCCGTCATCTCCGGCGGTTCGCAGGGTGGTGGGTCCTCCATCAGCCAGCAGTACGTGAAGAACATCCTCATCCAGAAGTGCGAGGCCGAGGTCGGCACCGGCGAGGACGCCGATATGACGCAGGAAGAGATCGACGCTGCGAAGATCGCTTGTTTCGAGGATGCGACTGTCGCCAGCGGCGTCGAGGGTTACCAGCGCAAGCTGCAAGAGATGCGGTACGCGATCGCCCTCGAGCAGAAGTACTCGAAGGACGAGATTCTGCTCGGCTACCTCAACATCGCGAACTTCGGCGGCCAGAATTACGGCATCGGTGCCGCCGCACACTACTACTTCGGCGTGAGCCCCGCCGATCTGACGCTCGGCCAGGCCGCGGCGCTTGCCGGCATGGTGCAGACACCGAACCTCTACCGCCTCGACAGGCCGGATGGGT
This sequence comes from Microbacterium schleiferi, assembly GCF_020781975.1. Lineage (GTDB taxonomy): Bacteria > Actinomycetota > Actinomycetes > Actinomycetales > Microbacteriaceae > Microbacterium. The sequence goes on along the minus strand of NZ_JAJGNI010000004.1, from coordinate 234,799 downwards.
CCTGGACCGACAAGGACGGCAATCCAATCAACAGCGCGGCAGACGGCTATTCACTGACCAAGGAACGGCAGACCTACGTCCTGAACCGGATGCTCGCCGACGGGAAGATCACGCAGGAGGAGCACGACGCGGCGGTCGCCGAACCGATTGTCCCTGTTATCACTCCGGCCGACACCGGCTGTGGGGTCGTCCCCGGTAAGGCGGCGTATTTCTGCCAGTATGCGCGCGGCATCATGGAGAACGACGAGGCCTTCGGCGCAACGAAGGAAGAACGGACGAAGCTCCTCAAACAGGGTGGCCTCAACGTCTACCTGACGATCGACCGGCGCCTGCAGGCCGCTGCCGAGCAGGCGATGGTCGACAACGTACCGACGTCGATCGAGGGCTACACGAACGCCGACACGGGACGCCTCGGCGCTGCGACCACGAGCATCGAGACCAAGACCGGTCGCATCCTCGAGATCACGCAGAACACGAACTTCAGCGAGACGATCAAGGATGACGCCAACTACTCGTCCCTCGTGTACGCCGGCAACCAGAAGTACGGCAACTCGAATGGATTCGAGGGTGGGTCGACCTTCAAGGTCTTCACCCTGCTCCAGTGGCTACAAGAGGGCCATTCCGTGAACGAGGTTCTCAACGGAAACGTCCAGGTATTCAAGACATTCCGCAACAGCTGCTACGGCGACATTACGAACAACACGACGCTCATCAACAACTTCGCGAAGAGTTCCGGCTACGTAGGCACGCCGATGCGCTTCACCGCCGACTCGCTCAACACCGGCTTCCTTGCGATGGCGTCAAAACTCGACCTCTGCGGCATCGAGAACACCGTGGCGAAGATGGGAGTGACCCTCGGCAACGGTGAGCCCGTGCAGGTGCGGGTGCCGTTCGCCGTCCTCGGTCCTCACAACATCGCACCGATCGACGTCGCATCGGCCTACGCGACGATCGCGAACAACGGCGTGCACTGCACACCCAAGGCCATCGATCGCATCACCTACGCCAACGGCAACGAGATAGCCCTGCCGGAAGCGTCCTGCACCCAGGTTTTGGAACCGAACGTCGCCGCGACCGCCGCGTACGCGCTTCAGGGTGTTATGACGAACGGTTCGGGTCGGGCGTCCAATCCGTATGACGGTACGCCCATCCTCGGCAAGACCGGTACGCACGAGGCGAAGCAGACGTGGCTGGTCGGGTCGAGCACGAATGTTACGACCGCCGTCTGGGTCGGCAACTCTGTCGGTGACGCGGACGTGAGCCGCTGGCCGTGGAACCACCTCTACACTCGCCACTCGGTTGCAAAGCCCATCCTGCGGGCGGCAAACGCGCTATACGGGGGGGACGGATTCCCCGCGCCCGACCCGAACCTCACCAAGACCGTCCTCTATGACCTGCCGAACGTGGTCGGCCAGAGCGTTGAGGCAGCGACCAAGACGCTCGAGGATGCCGGATTCGAAGTCATCGTCGGCGACGCGGTCAACTCGACCGAGGGTGCGGGAATTGTCGCCCAGCAGGATCCCGGCGGCGGCAAGGTTGCGGGAGGCACGGTCGTCACGATCTATCCCAGCAACGGACAGGGTGTGACCGTCCCCGCAGTCAGCGGTTCGGTTGATCAGGCGCGAAACACCCTGCAGGGTGCGGGCCTGAACGTCACCGGCGGCACGTGTAACAACCCCGCGGCGACGGCAACCGTGACAGGCACGAGTCCCGGCGCGGGAACGATGGTCGGGCGCGGCTCCACCGTGAACATCAACGTGAACTGTACGGCGCCCGGGCCCACCCCGGCCCCCACCCCGTGAGTTCTCCGCTCGGACGCACCGCCCTCACGACCCTCGGGGTCGTGGGGGCGGTCGGCGTCGGCACCGCCGTCTGGGGCATGGGAATCGAGCGCTACCTCTACACGGTTCGACGCCATGAGGTGCGCGTCTTGCCTGCAGGCTCCGCTCCGCTCCGGGTCCTGCACCTCTCCGACATCCATATGGCGCCGTGGCAGCGTCGCAAGCAGCGGTGGCTTGCAGGACTTGCCGACGAACTTCGCCCCGACCTCGTCGTGAACACCGGAGACAACCTCGGGCACGCTGAGGGAATCACCGGCGTCCGTGCCGCGCTCGACCCACTGCGTGGCATCCCGGGGGCCTACGTGCACGGATCGAACGATCACGACGCCCCACTCCCCCGAAACCCCTTGTTGTACTTCTCTGGGCCGTCGAAGTCTGTGCCCAGGCCCGAGCGGCTCGACGTCGGCGCACTCGACGACTACCTGCAGAACGATCTCGGTTGGCACGAGCTGAACAACGCTGCTGCGGCCTTCCCCGTGGCCGGACGCACCATCGCAGCGTTCGGTGTCAGCGATGCCCACCGGCACTGGGACCGCCTCGAGGTCCTCCCGCCGCTCGTGGCCGACCTGAAGGCGCAATCACCCGACCTCACGATCGGCGTCAGCCACGCTCCTTATCGCCGCGTGCTCGATTCCTTCACGGGGCTCGGCGCCGACATGATTTTCGCCGGACACACCCATGGCGGCCAGGTACGGATGCCCGGATTCGGTGCCCTGGTGGCCAACTGCGATATCCCGCTCGACCAAGCGCGGGGCCTCAGCACGTGGCGCAAGGAGGGACGCTCGGTGCCGCTGAACGTGAGCGCCGGCGTCGGTCATTCGATCTACGCGCCGGTGCGCTTCGCCTGCCGGCCGGAGGTCTCGCTGATCACTCTCACGGCGGTCGAAGCCGACGGCGGTTCGGGCGGCGAGCGCTGATCGGGTAGACTCGAACGGTTGCCACGGGGTGTGGCGCAGCTTGGTAGCGCGCGTCGTTCGGGACGACGAGGCCGCAGGTTCAAATCCTGTCACCCCGACGCATTGTCTTGCGGGAGCCGACCAGAAGTCGGCTCCCGCAAGACAATGATCGCGGTGACTAACGGGCCCCAGCGCCCGAGGCTCCGCACGACGCAACGCGGCGTGTGGAGTGGCCCTGGGGCGCACCCCGACCATCGAGCAAGATCACAACAATCAAGACCTGACGGTGTCGTCGCCCCCTCCCGGAAGGATCCTGATGGCCACCCCTCCCCGCCTGGTTGCGTTCGATCTGGATGACACTCTCGCTCCCTCGAAGAGCGCGATCGATCCGCGCATGGGCGATCTGCTCGTCGCTCTCGCCGCACGCGTCGAGGTCGCGATCATCTCGGGTGGGCAGCTCGCGCAGTTCACGATGCAGGTCGTCGACCGTCTTCCCGAGGCCTCAGCTGACACGCTCGCTCGGCTGCACCTGCTCCCCACCTGCGGCACGCAGTACTACCGGCTGAGCACTGACGGTATCGACACGATCTACGCCCACTCGCTCGCCGACGATGAGAAGCAGCGCGCCATCACCGCCGTCGAGGAGGAGGCCAAGCGTCTGGGGCTGTGGGAGTCCGAGACCTGGGGCGAGATCCTCGAAGACCGCGGCTCGCAGATCACGTTCTCCGCCCTCGGGCAGCAGGCCCCTGTCGACGCGAAAATGGCCTGGGATCCGACGGGTGAAAAGAAGAACCGGCTCCGCGAAGCAGTTGCCGCTCGCGTGCCAGACCTCGAGGTGCGCTCGGGCGGATCGACATCCGTCGATATCACCGCGCGCGGAATCGATAAGGCCTACGGGATGCGTCAGCTCGCCGATCAGACCGGCATCGCGCTCGACGACATGCTCTTCGTCGGTGACCGTCTCGACCCGGACGGCAACGACTACCCCGTGCTCGCCATGGGCGTCACCTGCCAGGCTGTCGAGGGCTGGGAAGACACCGCCGAGTTCCTCGAGGCGCTCATCCCGACGCTGCCTACTCCGTCGGAGCGGTAACCGTCGCGTAGTAGCCGCGGATGTGGTCGGTTACTGCGGCACGCGCAGCTTCGGCCTGGCCCTCGCCGATGAGCTCGACGATCCGGTGGTGCTCGTGGCGCAGGCGGGAAGCAGCGCCGTCCCAGTCGGCGATTCGACGGATGCCCCGCGCCACATATCCCTCAATCGCGTCACGGAGGCCTCCCATCATCGCCACCGTGACGCCGTTGCCTGCAGCTTCGGCCAGCGCAAGATGCAGTTGGGCATCAAGGGCGACGAACTCTTCGGGGCTCAGCGACTCGTCATCCATCGCGGCCAGCACCCGCTGAACGTCGACGAGCACGGGCGACTCTGCGGACGCGAGGTCGGCAACGACAGCCGATTCGAGCGCAATACGGGTCTGGACGACATCCTCGACTGCGAAACTCTGCGCCGCCAGCTGCAGCCGCAGCAGCGCCGACATGCCGCCGGACGGCGTGCCGATGATGATCGCACCGGCAGTCGGGCCTGAACCCGTCCCGGTGCGGATCAGCCCCATCACCTCGAGCACCCGCAGCGCCTCGCGAACACTCGATCTGCCGACACCGAGGGTCGTCGCCAACTCGCGCTCGGGCGGCAGGCGGTCGCCGGGACCGAGTTCTCCACTCATCAGATCGCTCTCGATCCGATCCAGCACGATCCGCCAGGCCTTGGCCGGGGCATCCGTCACAGGCACTCCTTCGTCTGCCTCAGGCTACCCAGTGGTCTGACCACCACCAAACGCGCACGCGCGATGACCACGCAAAACCCCTGCGCCGACGCTAGCGTGGGGGCATGGATCCCCTCCTTGTCGTCATCGGCATCGCCGCCGCTGTCTCACTGTTCTGCTGGGTCGCCTCGATCATCACGAAAGACACCTCGTGGGTCGACCGGCTGTGGTCGATCGTGCCCGCAGTCTACGTGTGGGTGTTCGCGGTCGCCGCACTCGTGGCCGGCGAGGATGCGACGCGTCTGGTGGTCATGGCGGTCCTCGTCACCGCCTGGGGTGCACGCTTGACGTTCAACTTCGCCCGCAAGGGCGGCTACACCGGGATGGAGGACTACCGGTGGGCGATCCTGCGGGCCCGGATGTCGCCCGCGCAGTTCCAACTCTTCAACGTGTTCTTCATCGTGCTGTACCAGAACGCGCTGCTCGTGCTGATCTCCCTCCCCGCCCTCATCGCGTGGCAGAATCCGACGCCCTTCACCGGATGGGATGCCGCCTTCGCCGCACTGTTCGTGCTGTTCCTCGCCGGCGAGTTCATCGCCGATCAGCAACAGTGGGACTTCCACAAGGCCAAGCACGCTGCGGGCGGTACCCTCGAGCCCGGATTCCTCACTACCGGACTGTGGCGCTACAGCCGGCATCCGAACTTCTTCTTCGAGCAGGCGCAGTGGTGGGCGTTCTACGCGCTCGGCGCCACAGCGGCCGTCACCGCCGGCGCGGGACTCTGGGGCGGCGCCATCAACTGGACGATCATCGGCGCCGCACTGCTGACCGTCCTGTTTATCGGCTCCACAGTGTTCACCGAGTCGATCTCGGCATCCAAGTACCCGGAATACACGCAGTACCAGCGGACGACATCGATGCTGGTACCGCTGCCGCCGCGTCAGCGGCCTGCCGAAGCCAACGCCTGAGGCCGCCGCGGACGGAGGGGCTCAGCGTCCGTCGATGCGCCCGCCGGACTCGCGCAGGTAGCACTCGGCGCACATCGACTCGTACGTGACCCGGTCTGTCGAGAGCTCGTCGATCGCGACCTGATCACCGTCGAAGACGAACCTCCCGCCGACCAGACGGGCGTTGAAGATCGCCTTACGGCCGCACCGACAGATCGTCTTGAGCTCTTCGAGCGAGTGGGCGAGCTCAAGAAGCCGTCGCGATCCCGGGAACGCGTGGGTGCGAAAGTCAGTGCGGATGCCGTACGCGAGCACCGGTACACCATCGAGCACGACGATCCGGAGCAGATCGTCGACCTGCTCGGGTGTGAGGAACTGCGCCTCGTCGATGAGGAGACATGCGACATCCGTGCGACGGCCTTCGGCTTCGGGAACGAGCGCTTCGTTTTCGCGGCGAACCAACTGTTCCCGGTGGTGCGCGAACAGCTCACGCAGGTCAGCGACGGGAGGGATGAGGAAGTCCACGGGACGCGTCACACCGAGCCGGCTCGAGATGTGATCGGCTTCCTTCGTGTCGATTGCGGGTTTGGCCAGCAGCACGTGCTGACCGCGCTCCTCGTAGTTGTACGCCGCCTGCAGCAGGGCGGTGGACTTTCCGGAGTTCATCGCTCCGTACCGGAAGTACAGCTTCGCCACGTTCGGATCTCAGCTCGACGGATAGGCGAGCATTACGCCTTCAGCGCGAGGACGTTCGCGGTCTCGGCAAGGGTCTGCTGCGCGGCATCCGGGTTGCTGTTGAGGTGCCCGCCGTAGCTCGGGATGAGGTCGCGCAGCGTCCCCTCCCACTCGTCGATGCGGTCGGGGAAACTCGACTTCAGGATGCCCAGCATGATCGCCACGGCAGTCGAGGCACCCGGGGAGGCACCCAAGAGGCCGGCGATCGTGCCGTCGGCCGAACTCACGACCTCGGTGCCGAACTGCAGCACGCCGCCCTTCTCGGGATCCTTCTTCATCACCTGGGCGCGCTGGCCGGCGTTCAGGAGCATCCAGTCCTCGTCCTTGGCGGTCGGCATGAAGGTGCGGAGGCTGTCGACCTTGCGCCTCTTGTTCTTGAGGAGCTCTCCGATCAGGTACCGGATGAGGCTTGGATTGTCGATTGCGACCTTGATCATCGGCCACAGATTGCCGGGGCGAACCTGGGCGATGATGTCGAATATCGAGCCGCGCTTGAGGAACTTCGGACTGAACGTCGCGAACGGTCCGAACAGCAGCGAGGTCTCACCATCGACGACGCGAGTGTCAAGGTGCGGCACCGACATGGGCGGCGCACCGACGGATGCCTGCGAGTAGACCTTCGCGCGGTGCTGGGCCACCAGGGCGGGGTTGCTGGTCTTGAGCCACTGCCCACCGATCGGGAAGACGCCGTATCCCTTGATCTCGGGGATACCGGATTTCTGCAGAAGCTTGATTGCCCATCCGCCCGCGCCGACGAACACGAAGCGTGCCCGCGTCTTGCCGGGAGTGCGACCGACCTGGTTGCGCCACGACACCTCCCAGGTGCCGTCCTTCAGCTTCTTCAGTCCCGTCACCTGGCGGTCGGTCACGACCCGACCACCATGCTGCTTCAGGTTGTCGAACAGCTGTCTGGTGAGGGCACCGAAGTCGACATCCGTGCCGGCCGGGACGCGCGTCGCCGCGAACGGCTCGTCGCTCGCGAGACGCTTCTGCATGAGCAGCGGAGCCCACTGGTTGATGACCCGAGAGTCTTCGCTGTACTCGATCCCGGCGAACAGCGGCTGCGTCTTCAGCGCCTCGTAGCGGCGCTTGAGGTACGCGACATCCTTCTCGCCGCGCACGAATGTCATGTGCGGCGTCGAGTTGATAAACGTCGACGGTTCGTCCAGGATGCCGCGCTCGACCAGCGATGCCCAGAATTGGCGGCTGAGCTGGAACTGCTCATTGATCGAGATCGCCTTGGCTGGATCCACGCTGCCGTCGGCTGCCGCCGGCATGTAGTTCAGCTCGCACAGGGCGGCATGCCCCGTCCCGGCGTTGTTCCAGGCGTTTGAGCTTTCCAGGGCGACATCGCCCAGCCGCTCATAGACCTCGATGGTCCAGTCGGGTTCGAGTTGGGAGATGAAGGTGCCCAGGGTGGCGCTCATCACACCGCCACCGATCAGCAGGACGTCGACGGGTTCGGTCACCGGTCAAGTCTACGGGCGGCTGGAACGATATCTCGACGTCGAGAGATCGGGATCAGACCTGTGCACCCAGACGCGCGGCGACCAGCTCAGCGATCTGAACGGCATTGAGCGCTGCACCCTTACGGAGGTTGTCGTTGCTGATGAACAGCACGAGCCCCTTGCCCTCGGGAGCGGACTGGTCGGCGCGGATGCGTCCCACGAAGCTGGGGTCCTTGCCTGCGGCCTGAAGCGGCGTCGGCACCTCGTCGAGGCTGACGCCCGGAGCGTCGGCGAGGATCTCCCGCGCACGTTCGGGCGTGATCTCGCGCGCGAATTCGGCATTGATGCTCAGCGAATGCCCGGTGAACACGGGAACGCGCACGCACGTTCCCGCGACGCGGAGGTCGGGGAGCTCGAGGATCTTGCGGCTCTCGTTGCGGAGCTTCTTCTCTTCGTCGGTCTCGTTCTGGCCATCGTCGACGAGGTTGCCGGCGAACGGGATGACGTCGAACGCGATGGGCGCAACGTACTTCTCGGGCTGCGGAAAATCGACAGCTGAGCCGTCGTGCACGAGGCGCAGGGTGTCGCCCTGGGCGAGCACACCCTCGACCTGGCCGAGCAGCTCCTGCGCGCCGGCAAGGCCCGAGCCGCTCACTGCCTGGTAGGTCGAGACGATGAGGCGTTCGAGCCCGGCTTCGGCATCCAGCACCTTCAGCACCGGCATCGCGGCCATCGTCGTGCAGTTGGGGTTCGCGATGATTCCCTTGACCGCCTGGTCGATCGCGTGCGGATTGACCTCGCTCACGACGAGGGGAACCTCGGGGTCCATGCGCCAGGCGCTGGAGTTGTCGATAACGGTGGCACCAGCCGCCGCAAAGCGCGGTGCGTGGGCACGGCTGCCGGTCGCTCCGGCCGAGAACAGGGCGATGTCGATGCCCGCCGGGTCGGCGGTTGCGACGTCCTCGATGATGACGGTGTGACCGCCGAACTCGACAGCGCTGCCGGCAGATCGAGCGGTGGCGAACAGCCGCAGCTCCCCGATCGGGAACGACCGCTCCGCGAGAATCTCGCGCATCACGGTGCCGACCTGGCCGGTGGCGCCGACGACGGCGACGGAGAGTCCTGAATCGGAGATGCGGGTCATTGTGCTTCCTCGTCCGTTCCGCTGTCACAGAACGATGCGCACGGCGGTCGTGGACCGCCGTCTGTGACAGTGGAGCTGGTGCGGTGCGAGCCGCGGGTGGTGCGACTGCGGGGTTGCAGAGAGTTTAGCGGCCGGTGCCGGCGTAGACGGTGGCGGCACTGTCGGCATCCAGCCCGTAGGCGGTGTGCACGACGCGAGCCGCCTCGGCGATGTCGGAGCCGCGAAGCACCACCGAGATCCGGATCTCGGAGGTCGAGATCATCTCGATGTTGATCCCCGCAACGCTCAGCGCCTCGAAGAGGGTCGCTGATACGCCCGAATGCGTGCGCATCCCCGCACCGACCACCGAGAGCTTGCCGATCTGGTCGTCGTGCACGAGGCTTTCGAAGCCGACCTCGCTCTGGTCGGCGGCGAGCGCCTTCAGCGCCGGCGCGGCATCCTGCTTGGGGAGCGTGAAGGAGATATCGGTGCGTCCGGTGGCGGCAGCCGACACGTTCTGCACGATCATGTCGACGTTCGCACCCGACTTGGCGACGATCTTGAAGATCTCGGCTGCCTTGCCGGGCACATCCGGGACGCCGATGACGGTGATCTTGGCCTGACCGAGGTCGGTGGCGACCCCCGCGACGATGGGTTCTTCCATGGTGACTCCCTCCGGAGCATCGGGACGGGACTGGCCCGGACCCAGGACGTAGGTGCCCTCGCTCGAGCTGAACGTCGACCGGGCATGAATGAGGACGCCGTGACGGCGGGCATATTCGACGGCGCGGATGTAGAGCACCTTCGCACCATTGGCGGCGAGCTCCAGCATCTCTTCGCTGGAGACGACATCAAGCTTTCGCGCCATCGGCACGACGCGCGGGTCGGCGGTGAAGATCCCGTCCACGTCGCTGTAGATCTCGCAGACGTCGGCCTCGAGGGCCGCTGCGAGCGCCACAGCGGTCGTGTCGGAGCCACCGCGGCCGAGGGTCGTGATGTCACGGGTGTCTCGGTTGAAGCCTTGGAATCCGGCGACGATCACGATGGCGCCCTCGTCGAGAGCCTCGCGGAGTCGAATGGGAGTGACATCGACGATGCGGGCGGCGCCGTGCGTGGCATCCGTGATCATGCCGGCTTGGCTGCCGGTGAACGAGCGCGCCTCGAAGCCCATCGACGAGATCGCCATCGCCAGCAACGCCATTGAGATCCGCTCACCGCTCGAAAGCAGCATGTCGAGCTCGCGCGGAGCGGGAATCGGTGCGACCTGGCCCGCGAGGTCGAGAAGCTCGTCGGTCGTGTCGCCCATGGCGCTCACGGCGACAACGACGTCGTGACCGGCACGACGTGTGTCGACGATCCGTTTGGCGACGCGCTTGATGCTCTCGGCGTCGGCCACCGACGACCCACCGTACTTCTGGACGATCAGCGCCACATGCAACTCCCGGGATGACAGGCTCGGATGCCGAACCCAGCGACCCATTCTACGGAGGCGCACATGCCGAACACGTCATGGGGACCGTCGGCGCCAGGTAGCACCGGAACGCGGCACGTAGGGTGGACGAAGCCATCCGTGACGACCTGGGAGCTTCCGCCATGCAACGTCGGCGTCGCCTACCGAATCCACTTGGCCGCCTCTTCCGTATCTCCGCAGACGCCTACCCGGCGACCGAAGCGCTTCCGATCGTCGATGACGCCGCTGCGGTGCGCATCCTCGACTTCGCCGTCCGCTTGGGCGAGACGATGCTGGTGACTGGGGCTCCCGCCTCAGAGGTGACCTTTGCGATCGTGCGCGCCGCCGGCGCGTACGGTCTACATCCGGTGCACGTGGATGTCACATACAACTCGATCACTGCTGCCTATCACCGCAGTGGCGAAGACCGTCCGATCACGCTTTTGCGCGTTGTCCGGGCGGCGGCTCCCGACTACGAGAAACTGCTGCGACTGCAGGCGCTCCTGAACGAGGTCACGAGCGGCCTTGCGCTACCGGAGTCGCGGGCGCGCCTGACCGGGATCCGACGAACACCTTTCTCCCGTCGACCGATCATCGTGGTCGCAGCGCAGGGCCTGCTCGCCGTGGGCGTTGCGATCATGTTCGGCGGCAATCCCGTTGTGACGGTTCTCGCGTTCCTCGCTGCAGCCCTCGCCGCGCTCACACAATTCGGTCTCGCGCGGGCACGGGTGCCGTTCTTTTTCAGCCAGATCACCGCCGCCGCAGTCCTGACGCTGTTCGCATCGCTCGCTCCCGCGCTGGCTGGAACAGGCCTGCCGGGCGCCGCTGACGCACGCCCCTCCGTCATCGTCGCCTCAGCGATCGTGTTGATGCTCGCCGGCCTCACCGTCGTGGGAGCAGCCCAGGATGCGATCGACGGGTTCGCCCTCACCGCATCGGGACGCATCCTGGAACTGACCACTCAGACGCTCGGCGTTGTCATCGGCATCCTGGTGGGTCTGCAGGTCGCCAGCCTTATCGGGCTCACCGTCGATCCTCCGAGCGAGGCTCTCCCCCTCGGCGCCATCCCGCTGCAGTTCCTGGGCGCCGCACTGATCGCCGTATCGGTGGCGGTCATCAACGGGTCAGGGATGCGGATCATCCTCGTCAGCGCGGCACTAAGCGTCGCAGCCTGGACCGGCTACCTTCTGGCGTCGCTCATCGGCCTCGACACCGCCGCAGCATGCGGCGTGGGCGCCCTCGCCGGCAGCTTCATCGGCATCCTGCTCGCCTACCGCCTCCACGTGCCGTCGGTAGCCGTGACGGCGGCAGCCATCTTGCCAATGGTGCCCGGTGCGATGGTCTTCCGGGGCCTGCTCACGCTGGTGCAGTCAGGTGAGGACCCGGCTCACATGCTCGTGGGGTTCGGGACACTCGTGAACGCCGGAGTGATCGGTATCGCACTGGCTGTCGGCGCATCACTGGGCATCTACCTCGGGCAGCCGGTGCGGGCGACCCTCACGAGTGTCATGAACGCGCGCGCCCGGTTCCGCATCTGAGAAGCCGGGTTCTGCTGACCCGACTCAGATCGAGCGACGACCCTCGAAGGCGCGACCGAGCGTGACCTCGTCGGCGTACTCGAGATCACCACCGACCGGCAGACCCGAGGCGAGTCTCGTGACTGTGATCTGCAGGGAGGTCAGCAGGCGCGACAGGTAGGTCGCTGTAGCTTCACCCTCGAGGTTCGGGTTGGTGGCAAGGATGACTTCCTGAACCGTACCGTCGGCAAGTCGCTGCATGAGCTGCGCGATGCGCAGATCGTCGGGACCGACACCCGCGATCGGGCTGATCGCCCCGCCGAGGACGTGGTAGAGCCCGCGGAACTCGCGCGTGCGCTCGATCGCCGCGACATCCTTCGCGTCCTCGACGACGCAAATCAGCGTCTGGTTGCGGCGAGGGTCGCGGCAGATGCTGCAGCGATCCTGCTCCGATACATTGCCGCAGAGCTCACAGAACCGAACCTTTTCCCGCACCTCGGCGAGCACCTGCGACAGTCGCGACACGTCGAACGACGGGGTCTGCAGGATGTGAAATGCGATGCGCTGCGCCGACTTCGGCCCAATACCGGGAAGCCGACCGAGCTCGTCGATGAGGTCTTGGACGATGCCGTCGTACATGCTCAGCCGAACCTCGTGGGTGATGCGTGCGGTTCTTCACGGATGAAGCGCGCCCCCAGCAGCTGGCGCACCACCGCTTCCCCGTAGCGCTGCGTTCCGTCGGGAGCCCGGGCGATCCGCTGCGCGACGACGGGCGCCTGCTCGGGGGCGATATCCAGATCGGCACCCTCGCTGTCATCATCGTCGGCTGAGGGCTCATCAGCGTCGAGGACGTCGCCCTCCCGGGGAGCCGGAAGCTGCACAGCGAGACCGACCGGCGCATCCTCGGGCTCGTCATCGACCGCGAGAGAAGACGCAAGGACCGCGGTCGGCGCTTCGGACGAAGGGATGGGGGCGACCGCCCAGTCCGTCACGGCAGGAGCTGCGGCAGCTGCTCTCGCTCCGCCGCGAGGCTGCGCTGTCGTTCCGCCGCCACGAGGCGGGGCCGGCGTGCCGCCTCCGGGCTGTGCACTCGCGCCGCCGCCGGGCTGCGGCGTGCGGGGCGCCTCGCCCGGGCCCGGCCCGCCAGAAGGCCCGCCGTCTGAAGGGCCCGACGAGTCCGAGGGACCGCCCGCGGGGTCGTGCTTGGCAAGGTACTTCACCCGGATGCCGAGAACCTGCTTGATCGCGGTGCGAAGATCCTCGCTGGGTCCTGCGCCGGCAAGAAGATGCTTGAACTTGGCGACGTCGGAAGCGTTCGCGAACGTGAGGGTGAGCACGTCGCCCGAGAAATCGGCAACTGTCGCGACAGACACCAGCAACCATGACGAGCGACTGATGCTCTCCAGCGCGGCAAGTACCGCAGCCCACCGCTCCCGAACCACGTCCAGCGTCACCGGCTCGGTCGGTGGCGCGGGAGGCACTGTCGCAACGCTCGTCTCCGAAACGCTCGCTTCCGTAGGCGCGGGCGAGGGAGTGGGAGCAGCGGCGGGCGCCGGGGCAGCAGCGGCCGCAGGGGCAGGGGAAGCAGCTGGAGCGGGTGCCGGGGCAGCGGCCACAGGGGCAGAGGAAGCAGCTGGAGCGGCGGTGGCCAGCGCCAGAACGCGCGCGCACATGAGCTCGAGCTGCAGTCGCGGTGAGGTGGCACCGGTCATCTCGTCGAGCGCGGCGACAACGACATCCGCTGTGCGCGAGAGCCGTTGAGCGCCGAACCGGTCTGCTTGCGCCGACATCCGCTGGAGGTCTTCGGGGGATGCGCCGCGTAGCACTGCTGCGGCGCCGTCCCCCGTCGCGGCGACGACGATGAGGTCGCGCAGCCGTTCCAGAAGATCGTCGACGAAGCGGCGCGGGTCTTGCCCGGTCTGTACAACCCGGTCGACGGCGGCGAAGACGGCGCCGGCGTCGGATGCCGCGAGGGCGTCGACGATCTCGTCGAGAAGCTCGGCATGCGTGTACCCGAGAAGTGCGACCGCGCGTTCGTACGTGACGGCGCCTTCCGAGCCCGCGATGAGTTGGTCGAGCAGCGACAGCGTGTCTCGCGGGGACCCGCCGCCGGCGCGGACGACCAGGGGCAGCACACCGGGATCGACGACCACGCCCTCGCTCTCGCAGAGCGAGCCCACATACTCGAGCATCGCCGCCGGCGGGACGAGTCGGAACGGGTAGTGGTGCGTGCGCGACCGGATCGTGCCGATGACTTTCTCAGGCTCGGTCGTGGCGAAGATGAACTTCACGTGATCGGGAGGCTCTTCGACGAGTTTGAGCAGGGCGTTGAATCCCTGCGGCGTCACCATGTGCGCCTCGTCGAGGATGAAGATCTTGAACCGATCACGTGCGGGTGCGAAGACGGCGCGCTCCCGCAGATCGCGAGCGTCATCGACACCGTTGTGGCTGGCAGCATCGATCTCGACGACATCCAGGGATCCCCCGCCGCCGCGTCCGAGCTCGATGCAGCTCTCGCACGTACCGCAGGGGGTGTCGGTCGGTCCCTGGGCACAGTTCAGGCACCGCGCTAGGATGCGCGCCGAGGTCGTCTTGCCGCACCCGCGAGGCCCGGAGAACAGGTAGGCGTGCCCGACGCGGTCGCCCCGCAGCGCGGTCATGAGCGGTTCGGTGACCTGACTCTGCCCGATCATCTCGCCGAACGCCTCGGGGCGATACCGGCGGTACAGGGCGGTGGTCATTCGTCCAGCCTAGGGCGTGGTCACGACATCGGGTCAGCGGCCTGCGGCAGCTGATCCGGCACGCTCTCGAACGTCTCCGGCGACCCCACGATCGGGATCGAGGTCGTGACGACCGGCACGGATGCCGACAACAGCGACCCGTCGTCGCGGGTGACATCCGCGAACTGACGAATCGAGGGTCGGCCGGGAATCACCGGACCCTGATCGGCAAGCGGAATCATCAGCTCTTGCTCGGGGTCGATGACGTACTGAGCGCCCCGCACCGAGAACGAGACGCTCTGCCCCGGCCCCGCCGCGAACCACATCCGGTCGCGGGCGATCGTCACCTGCAGCCGCGTGCCCTGCCAGTGCAGCGTGAAGGAGAGCTCCGGCCAGTCGGCAGGCAGCCGCGGATCGAAGCTCAACTCCCCGAAGTGGTCGCGCATACCTCCGAATCCACTGACCAGCGCGGTCCAGACGCCACCGGCCGAGGCGACGTGCACGCCATCCGCGGCATTGTGATGCAGGTCGCCGAGATCGACATAGATCGAGTCGAGGAAGTACCTCAGGGCGAGGTCCTGGTAGCCGACCTCGGCAGCGAGGATCGCCTGCACGACTGCCGACAGCGTCGAGTCCCCCGTCGTCAGGGGGTCGTAGTACTCGAAGTCGGCCAGCTTCTCTTCGGCGGTGAAGTGGTTGCCCTGCAAGAACAGCGCCAGCACCACGTCGGCTTGCTTGAGCACCTGGTACCGGTAAATCACCAGCGGGTGGAAGTGCAGCAGCAGCGGCCGCTGGTCGGGCGATGTGTTCTCGAGGTCCCAGACTTCCTTTTCGAGGAAAACGGCGTCCTGGGGGTGGATGCCGAAGGCATCGCTGAACGGGATGTTCATCGCCTCAGCCGCGGCCTCCCACGCCTCGACCTCGTGCTCCCCCAGGCCCAGGCGATCCACCATGAGGCGGTAATCCTCGGGAGCGTCCAGGGCCATGTCGCGCAACGTGTGGGCAGCGAAACGCAGGTTGAAGCGAGCCATGACGTTCGTGAAGAGGTTGTCGTTGACGACTGTCGTGTACTCGTCGGGCCCCGTCACACCGTGGATGTGGAACGACCGCTCGGAGTCGAGTTCCGTCTCACGCCAGAACCCGAGGCTCGCCCACATCCGGGCGGTCTCGACGGCGATATCGACGCCTTCGCGATAGAGGAACTCGGTGTCGCCCGTCGCCCGCACATACTTCGCGAGGGCAAAACTCACGTCGGCATTGATGTGGTACTGAGCGGTGCCAGCGGCGTAATAGGCCGAGGCCTCCTCACCGTTGATCGTGCGCCACGGGAAGAGCACCCCGGCCTCGTTGAGTTGACGCGCGCGCCGACGCGCGGCGGGAAGCATGAGGTACCGCATCCGCAGTGCGTTTCGCGCCCACTGCGGGGTCGTATAAGCCAAGAACGGCAGCACGTAGATCTCGGTGTCCCAAAAGTAGTGACCCGAGTAGCCCGACCCCGAGACACCCTTCGCGGGGACGCCGAGCCCATCGGCCCGCGCGGCAGCCTGGGCGAGCTGGAAGAGGCACCAGCGGGTCGCCTGCTGCAGATCGTCATGGCCGCCGATCCGAACGTCCGAACGCTCCCAGAACGCATCCAGCCATTCGCGCTGGCGCGTGAAGAACGTATCGACGCCCTCGGCCTCCGCGCGGTCAAGGGTCCTGCGGCACCGATCGACCAGTTCTCGCGCGGGAACACCGCGCGAGGTGTGGTAGCTCACGAGCTTGGTGACGGTGACCGGCACGCCGGCCTTCGCCCGCACCCGGAACACGTTCTTGGCGATGTCGGGTTCGATCAGGCGCCGCGGGTCGTACTCGTTGTCGGTGGTGATGATGTGGTCGGCGACGACCGCGATCGTCATCTCCGATTCGGTGGCCTTGTAGGCAAGCGCCGATCGCGCGCCGTCCTGCCAGTACTCCTGTGGTTGGAGTACGCGCTGGTGGATTCGCTCAGCCCTGCGAGGATCGAAGCCCGCCTTCTTGGGCGCGACGGGAGTGCCGCCATAGACATCCTCGCCGTCTTGCCGGTTGATGATCTGACAGCTGATGGTGACCGGAGCATCGGCGTTCAGCACCGTGACGGTCTGCCGCAAGATCGCGAGGTGCTTCTCCTCGAACGACACCAGCCGCGCGTCCTCGATCAGAACCTCTTTGCCCGACGGTGTCACCCAGAGGATGCGTCGACGCATGACACCGTCGCGCATGTCGAGGACGCGCTCGTACTCGCGCACATCGGCGATGTCGAGCGACAGCGGCTCGTCATCGACGTAGACCCGCATGATCTTGGCATCCGGGGCGTTGATGATCGTCTGGCCCACCTCGGCGAACCCATACGCCTGCTCCGCATGCCGGATCGGGAAGACTTCGTGGAAGCCGTTGATGAAGGTGCCGTGCTCGTGCGCGAAGCGACCCTCGGGGCTGTTGCCCCGCAAGCCCAGGTAGCCGTTACCGACGGCGAAGAGTGTCTCGGAGACCCCGACCTCGTCGTGCGAGTAGCTCGTCTCGACGAGCCGCCATGGGTCGATGGGGTAGCGATCACGATCGATCACGCGGACTCCTCCGGTTCGGGTGCGAGAGCAGCGGTAGGGATGCCGGCACCGTCGCCGTCGAGGAACTCGGCCAGATCGGAGACCACCACGTGTGCGCCAGCGTCGCGCAGCACCTCGGCTCCGACGCCACGGTCGACGCCGACCACGAGCGCGAATCCGCCAGCAGCCGCGGAACGTACCCCTGACAGGGCATCTTCGACGGCCGCGCTGGATGCCGGGTCGACACCGAGCATCGCAGCAGCCTCGACGAACACGTCGGGGGCGGGCTTGGAGGCCAGCCCGTCGCGTTCGGCGATGACGCCGTCCATGATCACCTCGAAGCGATCGATAATGCCGGCGGCCGTGAGCACTTCCCGGGCGTTCTTGGAACTCGAGACCACCGCGATCCGGGTACCGGCATCCCGCAGCACGTCCAGCAGCGCGAGCGAGCCCGGATACGGCGCGATTCCTTCGCTTCGCAGCACGCTCTCGAAGACAGCGTTCTTGCGGTTGCCGATGCCGCAGACGGTGTCGATCTCAGGCGAGTCGCTCGGGTCGCCCCAGGGTACTTCGACATCACGGCTCCACAGCAGGCTCGCGACGCCGTCATAGCGCTTCTTGCCGTCGAGGTGCTCGAAGTAGTCGCGCTCGGTGTACTCCGGCGTGATGTTCCAGGTCGCGAAGAGCTCCTGGAACATCGCCTGCCATGCGTGCATGTGCACTTCGGCGGTCGGCGTCAACACCCCGTCCAGATCGAAGAGCACCGCGTCGTAGGCGGTGAGATCGGGAAGAGCGTCGGCCACAGGAAACCTCCCGGCGGGTGGCGATGTCGAAAGCGTTGGCACGAGCCATGGCAACAGATCGGGTGCGGCTGACGCCGTGGTGCAAGCGTAGTAGTTCGGCCTTGCCGCGACGCTGGTTTGCGTGTCGTCAGCGCTGCGCGACGCCGAGAGTTTGCCGAGCGATCTCGAGTTCTTCATCGGTCGGAACGACCAGAACGCTCACCGCAGACGTGTCAGTGGAAATGCGACGGATGCCGCGCTCGCGCCGGTCGTTGCGCTCGGGGTCGATCTCCACTCCCGCGAACCCGAGGGTTTCGAGCGCCGCCGCGCGAACGATGGGCGAGTTCTCGCCGACGCCGGCGGTGAAGGAGATGACGTCCACGCCGCCCAGCTGCGCGAGATACGCGCCGGCGTAGGTGCGCAGGCGATGGATGTAGACGTCGAAGGCCAGCGTCGCCGCCTCATCGCCGTCCTCGCGCCGCTGTTCGATGTCGCGCATGTCGGAGGCCCCCGCCAGGCCGAGCAGTCCCGAGCGCTTGTTGAGCAGATCGTCGAGGTCGTCGATCGAGAGCCCCGCGCGTCGCGCAAGCTGGAACACGATGGCCGGGTCGACGTCGCCCGAACGGGTGCCCATGACAAGTCCCTCCAGCGGTGTGAGCCCCATGGACGTGTCGACCGAACGACCACCGTCGATCGCGGTGACCGAGGCTCCGTTTCCGAGGTGGAACACGATCTGCTTCAGGTCTCCCAGCGGCCGGTCGAGGAACGCCGCTGCGGCTTCGCTGACGAACTTGTGCGAGGTGCCGTGGAACCCGTACCGGCGCAGGCGATGCTGCTCGGCCAGTTCCCGGTCGATCGCATACGTGTAGGCGGCGGGGGCGAGCGTCTGATGGAACGCGGTGTCGAAGACCGCGACGTGAGGAATCGTGTCGAACGCTTCCTGTGCGGCACGGATGCCCTGCACCGCCCCTGGGTTGTGGAGGGGCGCGAGTACCGACAGGTCTTCGATGTTGATGAGCACCAGCGGAGTCACCAGCGTCGGCTCGAAAAAGCGCGCCCCACCGTGCACGACGCGGTGACCAACGGCGACGGGCGGATTCGCCTGCAGTGAGGGGCCGTGCGCAGCGAAGGCATCGAGCATCACCTGGAAGCCTGCGGTGTGGTCGGGAATCGGCAGGTCTCGCTCGGAGGTCGCGCTCACGAATGTCGGTGCCGGCTCATCCGGGGCGAACTCCGCCGCGGTGACGGTGTGACGCGCGTGACCGTTCTCTTGCCCGATCCGTTCCACGAGGCCCGAGGCGAGCACCGCTTCGTTGTCCATGTCGATCAGCTGGTACTTGAATGACGACGAACCGCTGTTGACGACGAGGACGACACTCATGCGGTGGTCCCTTCCTTCTCACTGGATGCTGGAGCCGAGGTGTCGGCATCCGCTTGGGCCTGAATCGCGGTGATCGCGATGGTGTTCACGATGTCGTCGACCAGCGCGCCCCGCGACAGGTCGTTGATGGGTTTGTTGAGCCCCTGCAGGACGGGCCCGATCGCGACAGCTCCGGCCGAGCGTTGGACCGCCTTGTAGGTGTTGTTCCCGGTGTTGAGGTCCGGGAAGACGAAGACTGTTGCGCGACCGGCGACCTGTGAACCGGGCATCTTCGCGGCGGCAACCGCCGCGTCAGCCGCTGCGTCGTACTGGATGGGGCCCTCGACGAGCAGTTCCGGCGCCCTGTCGCGGACCAAGGCGGTGGCTGCGCGCACCTTCTCGACATCCGCCCCCGACCCGGACTCCCCCGTCGAGTACGACAGCATCGCGACGCGGGGGTCGATCCCGAACTGCGCGGCTGTCGCTGCAGACGAGATCGCGATGTCGGCGAGTTGCTCAGAAGTGGGATCAGGGATCACGGCGCAATCGCCGTACACGAGCACGCGGTCGGCCAGAGCCATGAGGAAGACGCTCGACACCACCGAGACACCCGGCTTGGTCTTTATGATCTCGAACGCCGGACGGATCGTGTGCGCCGTCGTGTGCGCAGCGCCCGAGACCATGCCATCGGCCAGGCCCAGGTGAACCATCAGCGTCCCGAAGTAGGACACATCGGTGACGGTGTCGGCTGCCTGATCGAGCGAGATCCCCTTGTGGGCCCGCAGGCGCGCGTACTCCTGCGCGAACTGTTCGACGTAGTGGGGGTCGAACGGGCTGATGATCTGCGCTGCTGTCAGGTCGACGCCGAGCTCTGCCGCTCGCGTGCGGATATCGCCCTCATCGCCGAGGATGACGAGGTCGGCGATGCCGCGCGCGAGGACTGTCGCGGCGGCCCGGATGACGCGATCGTCGTTTCCCTCGGGAAGTACGATCCGCCGCCGATCCGCGCGGGACCGCTCCACGAGCTGGTATTCGAACATGAGTGGGGTGACGACTGACGACCGCGCCAAGCCGAGCGATCTGCTCAGCATCGCGGTGTCGACGTACTGCTCGAACATCGACAGCGCGGTGTCGTACCGCCGCTGGGATGCCGCGGCGAAGCGTCCCCGCGTATTGATGACCTTGACGGCGGTCTCGAAGGTGCCCTCATCGGTTGCGATGATCGGCAGGTTCGAGGAGACGCCATCCATCAGCCTGTCGATCTGTTCGGGCAGGGGGAACGGGCCGTTGAGCAGGATGCCGGAAATCGACGGGAACGTGCCCGAGGAGTGCGCCAGCAGCGTCGCCAGCAGCACCTCGGTGCGGTCGGCTGGGATCATGACGATGGAACTCTCACTCAGCCGCGGCAGCACGTTGACCATCGACATCCCCGCGATCACGACACCGAGGACCTCGCGCGAGAGCAACTCCTCGTCGCCTTTGATCAGGGTTCCATCGATCGCCGCCATAACCTCGCGCATCGTGGGGGCCACCAGGAACGTGTCCTCGGGAATCGCCCACACCGGCACGACACCGTCGGATGCCACGTGCTCGGGCTCGCGGGCGTGATCGATGACCTCACGCACGGATCCGACGACGTCTTCGATCCGCTCCGCATCCGCACGGTTGACGATCACCGCGAGGAGCCCCGCTCGTCCGTGGGCGAGCTCGGCCAGTGCTAGTGCGGTGATCTGGCCAATCTCCTCGGGGGTTCGCGCAGGTGACGACCCGAGCTTTTCCGCTTCGCCGGTTCGGCCGCTCATCACGAGCAAGACTGGGGCACCGAGATTTGCCGCGATGCGGGCGTTGTAGCCGAGCTCCGCGGGTGACCCGACGTCCGTGTAGTCGCTCCCCACGATCACGACGGCGTCACACTGCGCCTCAACGGCCTTGTAGCGCTCCACGATCTTCCCGAGAGCCGCATCGGGGTCAGCCCGCACCTCGTCGTAGGTCACACCGATGCAGTCGTCGTAGGGCAGGTCGACGCCGTCGTGCGCGAGGAGCATCTCAAGCACGTAGTCGGGTTCCGTGGTCGAGCGGGCGATCGCTCGGAACACGCCGACGCGTGGGGTGGCATGGCTCAACGCATCGAGCACCCCCAGGGCGATCGTGGACTTTCCGGAGTGACCTTCTGCCGAGGTGATGAAGATGCTCTGCGCCACCCCATCAGCCTAGGTGCGACCGCGGGGGCGCCGCCGGGTGCCTACCGGAGAAAAACCCGAGGCAACCGAATGTTCACGCCCCGTTGCGTCAGGACCACGCGGGCATGAAAAGACTCTCCGCGCACCCGGCAGAGCCTGGTTACCCTTGCTACGTTTCCGTCCTGGGGGAGTTGGCCTGGATGCCGCCGCGCGGAGAGCTTCCCCTAGTCTAACCATTCGTCCCGCCGGGATTCGCGGCGTCCTCCCAGAGCCGCACCCGGTCAGCCGAGGTTACGATTGTGCAACGACCGACGAGGCGCCGCATATCCGACGAGGCGGCGCGCGCACAGGCGGAGGGGGTCGGCATGACCGAGAGCGTCATCGGCGAGGAGCGGGTCACCGCAGAAAGCCCGCCAATCGCCGTGGAGCGCTTCGCCGAGGTCACCGACGCGATCCTCGGGGCAATCACATCCGTGATCGACGGCAAGCCGGAAGCGGCTCGCAGCGCACTCATCTGCCTGCTCGCCGAGGGGCACCTTCTTATTGAGGATGTCCCCGGAGTCGGAAAGACGATGCTTGCCCGGGCGCTGGCAGCATCCATCGACGCCGCGGTGCGACGCATCCAGTTCACGCCCGACTTGCTCCCGGGCGACGTCACCGGTGTTTCGGCCTTCAACCCCATCGAGCGTGAGTTCGAGTTCAAACCGGGTGCCGTGTTCGCCAACATCGTCATCGCCGACGAGATCAACCGCTCCTCCCCCAAGACCCAATCCGCACTGCTGGAGGCGATGGAGGAACGGCAGGTCACCGTCGACGGGCACACACACCTCGTGCCGCATCCGTTCCTGGTCGTCGCCACCCAGAACCCTCTCGAAATGGAGGGGACGTACGCGCTTCCCGAGGCGCAGCGCGACAGGTTCACGATGCGGATCTCGATGGGCTACCCGGATGCACGCGCCGAGACCCTCATGCTGCGCCAGCGTGAGACAGTCAACCCGCTCGAATCCGTCCGACCCGTCGTCACAACCCACGAGGTGGCTGAGCTGATCGTCGCGGCGCGGCATATTCATGTGGCGCCCGCGATCGAGGAGTACACCGTTTCCCTCGCTCAGGCGACCCGCGCTCACCCCGACCTGAAGCTCGGAGCGAGCCCGCGCGCGACGCTGCAACTCGTTCGAGCTGCCAAGGTGGCTGCAGCGCTGGAGGGACGATCTTTTGTCATCCCCGACGACATCACCGGCCTCCTGCATCCGGTGTTCGCCCACCGCCTGATCGCCACACGCGCAGCCGGCGGAGCCAACCACGGCGAAGCCGCGGTGGCGGATGCCCTCGATCAGATCGCGGCAAGCGCCCGCGTCCCGCTCGCCTCGCGGCGGTGACATGCGCTGGTGGCCATTTACGCCTCGGGGCACCGGTGCCCTGATCCTCGCCATCGCTTCGTTCGTGATCGCGGGAGAGACCGGCGTCGTCGAACTCATGTTCTTCGGTGTCCTCATGGTGGTGGTGTGTGCGGGGAGTCTCGCATCGCTCTGGTTTCGGGCGGCTCCCACCGCCACGCCTCGGCGGATCGTTCCCGACGTCTCGACGGTCGGCAAACCCACGACCGTCACGGTGACGCTCCGGCCGCCTTCGCGCATGATGGGCAGGTCCGGACGGTGGCACGAGCTCGCCGACCCGGTCTTCGTCGGCGAGCTTGAGGGCGACCTCAACTGGGGCGGGGCCGACAAGGCAGCCTCGGTGACATATAGCGTGACGCCCAGCACGCGTGGCACCTACGCTCTCGGTCCGCTGCGGGTCATCACCGAAGACCCCTTCGGGCTCGCCCGACGCGCGGTGCGCGTGATCGAAGCCGAATCGGTCCGGGTCGCTCCCGCGCAGGTCGAGGTAACGGCACTGCGGGCGATGACGGCGACAGCGGGTGGGGCGCTCCACGCCACCCACACGCAGCGCGGCCATGGCGTGGACAATCTGCTGGCCCGCCCCTACCAGCCAGGGGATTCGATGCGCCGCATCCACTGGCGTGCGTCAGCTCACCACGACGGACTCATGGTGCGCCAGGAAGAGAATGAGGCTGCACCGGATGCCGTCGTCGTGATCGACCGGGACGATGCGCGCTGGGGCGCCGGGGCCGCCGCAGCGCCCGGGCAGGATCCCGCTTTCGAGGCGGCAGTTGCCACTACCGTGTCGGCTGTCGCGCAACTGTCCCACGACGGCTACACCGTGAGCGTGCTCGAGAGCGACGGAACACCCCTCCACGAGCCCATCGAACCGGGCGAGAAAGCACTCCTCGACGCGTTCGCCGCAGATTGCGCAACCATCGTCGCCGGCACTGGGCACAACATCCATGACTTACCGCGCGCCTTCGCCCGCGTCGGCAGCGGCCCGATCGTCATCATTACCGGCACCCTCTCGGAGGCCGATGTCGCCGCCCTCGCTCCGATCGGCGCACACACGACCCTGCCGATTCTGCTGGCCACCGACGCCAGCGCTGACGCCTTCGACCGAGCGGCGGAGTTGGGGTGGCGGGTTCAGGCCATTCGCGTGGGCCCCGAGATGCCCGGCTGGTGGGACGACGCGCGAGACCAGGGTCAGAGGCGATGAGCTGGTCGACACGATGGAGAGCTGCTCGCAGGGCCCGCTGGCGGGGGATGCGAACCGGACGTTCTGACGCACTACTGACGATCGGGGTGATGGTCGGGATCGTTGCCGCCCTTCTTCCGGTGACGCGAGTCATCGCGCCCGGCGCCTGGATTTGGGGCACCCTCGCGCTGTCGGCGGCGATCATGGTCACAGGATTCTTGCTTCGCCGTACCCGGATGTCGGCGATCGGCATCAGCGCGGTCGAGCTTGCCCTCACGATCGGCGTTGTCACCGTCGTGTTCCTGCGAGAGACCGCGCTGTGGGGAATCATCCCGGTCTTTGCGAGCGTGGATCAGGCAGCGGGCCTCGTGGTCACGGCATCCGAGGAGATCTTCTACAGCGCGGCCCCCATGGTTCCGACCCCGGCCTTGAGCTTCTTGGTGGTCGGGGCAGCGGGCCTGTTCACGATTGCTGTGGATCACATTGCCTTGACAGCACGGATGCCGCTGCTGGCCGGTGTCGCACTGTTCACGGTGTCGCTGATCCCTGCTCTGACGGTGCCCAGCGCCGTCAACCTCTGGTCGTTCGCGCTGCTCGCGGCGGCTGTGTTGCTGTTGCTTCGCGCCGAGACCCGCGGCCGGGAACCGAGGAGTGGACGCGCGAGCGGCGCCTCCGCCGTCGCGGCAGGTATCGGAGCTCTCGCTCTGGTCGCGACCCTCATCATCACACCCTCGCTCCCCCAGCCCGGTCCCCGGGTCGCATCCGGAAGCGGTACCGCGGGAATCGACGCATCCCTCTCGCTCGGGCAGGATCTGCGTCGCCCTGAGCAGATCGAGGTCCTGCGGATGCGCTCGACCGCGCCTCTGCCTCCGTACCTGCGCGTGGCAACGCTCAGCGAGTTCACCGGCGCCGTCTGGCAACCCGATCGCACATGGTCACTTCCGCTGGACAGCTCCCGCGCCTTCGGGGAGGTCGAGGCGTCCCCCGGGATCGAGATTGCGGATTACCTCACGACTGTCGAGATCACCGATCTCTCGTCATCCTGGCTCCCGGTGCCCTTCCCCGCGGTGGACGTCGAGGGCCTGTCGGGCTCCTGGAACACGATGCCGCTCAATCGGACGGTGGTGGGCGAGAACGGCGCGACCCAAGGGCAGTCGTATGTCGTCGAAACCCGCGTTCCTGAACCAACTCTCGACCAAATCCGTGCGGCGGATGCCAACCCCGACCGGGTTCGGGAGACGGCATCCGCTCTGCCTGACAATCTTCCCGAGATCATCGCCCAGACAGCGCGAGAGATCACGGCTGGCACCACGAACGACTATGACGCCCTGATCGCGATGCAGTCGTGGTTCCGCGGGGCTGACTTCCGGTACTCGCTCGACGCCCCGGTTGAGCAGGGGTTCGATGGGTCAGGCGCTGATGCGGTGGCATCGTTCCTCGACGTGAAGTCGGGGTATTGCGTGCACTACGCGTCGGCGTTCGCACTGATGGCCCGAACTCTCGACATGCCCTCCCGGATCGTCGTGGGCTACCTGCCCGGCGTCAACACGAGCACCGTCGTCGACGGGCAGAACGTGCGATCGGTGCTCAGCGGACAGCTTCACTCGTGGCCCGAGGTCTACTTCGATGGGATCGGCTGGGTCGCGTTCGAACCCACCAACAGCCTCGG
Source organism: Microbacterium schleiferi (assembly GCF_020781975.1). Classification (GTDB taxonomy): domain Bacteria; phylum Actinomycetota; class Actinomycetes; order Actinomycetales; family Microbacteriaceae; genus Microbacterium. The sequence goes on along the minus strand of NZ_JAJGNI010000004.1, from coordinate 209,227 downwards.
AACGGCGACGCGGTTCGGCTCGGCCACGGATGCCGCGCAGGATGATGCGGCTGGCCCCACGCCGACGGTGTCATCTGCGCCGTCGGCGACGCCGCAACCCACGCGGTCGGCCCTCTCCGAGAACCTCGACACCCCGAATGCCACGTTTCCCCTTCCCCTGCAGCGCAACCTGGCGGCGTTTGGCTGGGGAGCCTTCGCGATGGGGCTGCTTGCTCTTCTGGCGGCGCCGGGAGTTGTGGCTGAGCTGCGCCGACGGCGGCGGCTTGCTTCGGCCGCGCGCGGTGATGCGGTTGCCGCGTGGGCAATCGTTCGGGATACGGCGGTAGATCTCGGCATCCGCGTGGCAGGTAGCGACACCCCGCGGATGCTCGGGGACCGGCTCGTGCGAGAGCATGGCGTTGATGCGGATGCCATGTCCATACTCGTGTCGGCTATCGAACGCGAGTCGTATGCACTGGCAGGTGCCCGCACGGCGTCGGGGGCCCGGATTGGCGGTGAGGGAACCGAGCGCGGGACGCTTGTGCGTGCGGCACGAGACGTTCGGGGGCAGGTGATGCTGGCGGCGTCTCCTGCTCGACGCTCCATCGCTCTCGTCGCGCCGCGCTCGCTCGTGTTCGGCCTGTTCACCCGCGGCTAGACGAAAAAGCCCTGAGCCGCGACCCGTTCGTAAACGGTGACGCGGCTCAGGACAATGGCGGTGACGGTGGGATTTGAACCCACGGTGCGCTTGCACGCACACACGACTTCCAATCGTGCTCCTTAGGCCGCTCAGACACGTCACCAGAACAGCCTGTCCATCGTACCCGATGCCTCTTCGCCGCCCCGACCAGCGCGAAGGATCAGGCAGAGCCCGGCGGTCTAAACCGCCGTGAGCTAGGACGTCCTTCTTCAGTCGCGCCGAAATGCGGGTGTCGCCGCCCGTGACCCGCACGAAGGCGCGACCGAAGAACACCTCGTGCCCGGAGACACTGAGCACCGTCACTCGGTCGCGCCTTCGCGCGACTTCCGGGTCTCGTGACCAACGTCAGGGCGCGACTGAACGGAGGGCCCGACCCGGAGATACCGAGATACCGCTATGGCCGATCGCGGCTCGGCGCCAGAGCCATCCGACGCTCTGCCGTCAGGCAGAGGGCGGGGCCGACTACGCGACTGCGTCCTTGAGCAGCAGGGCCCGACGAGCGGTCCCGGCGCTCCGGGGCACAGTCAGTCCGTCGACTCCCGCGGTGGGTTGTGCATGAACTCGATGCGGATACCGTTGGCGTCCTCGACGAAGGATGCGTAGTAGCGGGGCGTGAAGCGCGGGTACGGCTTCGGGTCACGCACGATCGTCCACCCAGCGCGGACCGCGATCTCGTGGAGTCGGTCAACCTCGGCGCGCGAGCCGACCGCGAACGCGAGGTGCTGCCAGCCGACCCGACCGTGGCGGTGCGGGCCCGTCCCCGGCTCGCGCGCTGGATAGAAGATGAGTTCGGACTCTCCTGGACAGGTCCAGAACACGATGCTGCCGGCATCCGTTCGGGTGTACCCGAGCGCGAGGAGCACAGGTTCGAACTGGCTCGCGGCGGCGGGCACGTCGTCGACAGTCAGGGCGAGGTGGTCGACGAGAGGCACCGTCACGCCTCCCGGAGGATCTTCGGCATGGCTTTGCCCTTGGCAAGTTCGTCGATCAGCTTGTCGAGGTAGCGGATCTTCTGCATCAGCGGATCCTCGATCTCTTCCACACGAACGCCGCAGACGACGCCGGTGATCGCCGAGACGCGCGGATTGAGGTCGGCATCCGCGAAGAACTCCTCGAACGTCGTGTTCTCGTCGAGGTGTCGTGCCAGATCGCCCTCATCGAAGCCCGTGAGCCAGGCGATAATCTCGTCGACCTCGCCTTTCGACCGGCCCTTGCGCTCTGCCTTGGCAACGTAGAGCGGGTAGACCGACGCGAAGCTCGTCGTGAAGATCCGGTGCGCCATGATCCGAGGGTACGCGCCGGGGTCTATCGGCGTCCCGAGGCAAACACCACGGGAACACCCAGCCACTCCCCGAGATCGCGGATCTCGGCATCCACCATCTCGCGTTCCTCGTCATCGAACGGGATCAGTTCGTGAACCGCGGAGACGACGAGGTTCTCTTTCTTCTTGTCGAGTTCGGCATCCATCAGCGCAGAGAAACGGTCACCGATGAGGATCGGATGCACGAAGTAGCCGTACACACGCTGGGCTTTGGGCTTGAACTGCTCGAGGATGAACTCGAAGTCGAACAGTTCAGCGAGGCGCGGCCTGTCGAAGAGCATCCGGTCGTACGGGTTGAGGATCGCGACCCGGCCACCCGGGTCATCTCCCAGCGCGGCGATCGCCTCGGGGTCGACTCGCCATTTCCACGCGCTCCCCTCGACCTCGGCCGGCTCCCCCGCCATACCGACCTCGCTCCAGGGCGACTTCTGTCGCGCGATACCCGCGGCATGAAGGCGCCGCTGCTGCAACCGCTCTTCGGCCTCCTCTGCGGTGATGGACCCGTCATCGGGACCGTACAGCCGCTCGGCAAGGTCCCACACGCGCTGCCGGTTCTCACGTCGAACCACGGCCACCTCGCCGATGACCGACAGCAGTTCGAGCATCCGTGGCACCTGGTTCGATCCGTACCAGCCGCTCTCGTTGCTGCGCTGCACCACGCTCGTGTCAGGGATCTCGGATGCCAGCAGCGGCCCCTCGGCGCGGAGCCGAGCGAGCACGTCCTTGCGAAAGGCGGCGTTCGCCTCGAGGTATTCGCGAGACGCGGCACGCAGCTGCCGGGCGCGCATCAACGCGACCATGTCGGGCATCAGACTGGACGCGAAGAACCGACCATCGAACTCGAACAGCAGGCAATCGTCTTCGACGGCCTTCTTCAGCTGTCCCGGCTCGTAGCCCCATCCGATCCGGCTCCAGAACGCGGTCTGCTCGGCGGGTGCGATCGTCACTGTCGGATCGATCTTGATGCTGCCGAGCTGCTCGGCGACCTCGACGACATCGCCGGGACGATCGGCATCCAGCAACTGCGCACGCACGGCGATCCTGCGCGCTTCGTCCCGCGTGAGGCGATGCATGACGCGAGCGTACCGTGCAGCCCCGACATCGACGCAGCGGTGTCAGTGGGCGCCGAGAACCATGTACTTCTCGGGCGCGCGGACACCCTCGAATCCGAACTGCGCATACAGTCCGTGCGCGTCAGCAGTGGCGAGCATGACACGCCGGACGCCGAGCGGTTCGACGTCGGCGACGATTCCCGCCATGAGCGCCTTCCCGATGCCCTGACCTCGAGCGTCCGGTGAGACGAAGACGTCGCACAGCCAGGCGAAGGTCGCGTCGTCCGTCACGATCCGCGCGTAACCCAACTGCGCGCCGGTTTCGGAGTCATAGATCCCGTAATTGCGAGAGTTCTCGATCGCGGCATCCTGCTGCTCGCGACTGCGTCCGCGTGCCCAATACGACAGCTCGCTCAGCCACCGGTGAACCGTGGCCCGATCGACACGACGCGGGTCGGCGGAGAACTCGTATGCGGACATGGGGACATTCTCCCCGAGCCGGTCCGTCGCTTATGCCGCGACGCGGAAACCGGTCATCGCGTCGGCTGCGTGATCGAGGCGAGCCGCCAGACCGCCCACATGGCGCCCGCGCCGGCCACCGCAAACACTCCGAAGCTCCACAGCGGTGCCCCGACTGCCTCGCCGAGCACCGAGATGCCGAGGATGACGGCGATGAACGGATCGACGATCGTGAGGCCCGCCACGACGGTCTGCGGAGTATTAACCGTGTGGGCCGTCTGGACGAAATAGATCGAGAGCGCCCCGGCCACCGCGATCCCGACCAGGCACGCGATCGTCAGGAGGTTGGTGTCGTCGATACGGAAGTCCTGAGACGCCAACGCCGTCTGGACGCGCAGGATGACGGTCTTGCCGAGCGTCGCGACGAAACCTGCGAACAGCCCACCGAGCACGACGTAGGCGACAGGGGGGATGCCGCGCCGGCGCAGCAGTGCAAGAACAGCGAAGGTGACGGCGAGAACGACGAGCAGGATGATCAGGATCAGGATGAGCTCGCGATCGGTGATCGTCGTCTGCACGCTGACGGCGGCCGCGACGCCAACGAACGCCGCGAGGCTGGCGACAGCGACGAGGATCGCGACGATCTCGGCGCTGCTGGGCCTGCGCCGGGTGACGAGCGCGGTGAGCGCCGATGCGAAGACCAAAGCAATGACACCGACGGGCTGCACCACGATCAGGGGTGCGAACGCCAGAGCGGTGAGCTGTGCAAGGATCGCCAGCCCGAACAGCACGGAGCCGAGAAGCCAGACCGGAGTCCTCGCGAGAGCCCAGAACCCCGCGGCCCCGAGCCCCGACGTACTGGCTCCCTTCGCCCGCTCGACTCCGACTGATTGGAGGTGGTTTCCGACAGTGAGCAGCGCCGCTGACAACACGGCAAGCGCAATACCGATGATCGGAAACGAACTCAGCTCCATGTGGGTCCCCCGCTGTCCCGCCGTGTCACCTGGCGCTCAGGCTATCCGACAGCGCAGGATCTAGGGACGCCGATCAGCCGGATGCCGCGGGCTGCGCGAGAACGCCTCGTTCGGTGAGCACCCCATCGTGGATCTCCAAGACCCGGTCCGCGCGCGCCACGATCGACGGGTCATGTGTCGAAAGCAGCACCGCGACCCCGTCGTCGTGCGCGACCGAGGCGATGAGGTCGATCATTGCCTCGGCGGTGTGTGAGTCGAGCTGGCCGGTCGGTTCATCGGCCAGCAGCACCCGCGGCGATGCCGCAAGGGCACGCGCGATCGCGACGCGCTGACGCTGCCCACCAGAGAGCTCGGCAGGACGCTGCCCGGCGTGGCCAGCCAGGCCGACCCGCTCCAGGAGCGCCGCGACCTGCTCGTCGCGCGCGCCCGGTTCGGTCCGGGCGATCCGCAGTGGGATCTCGACATTCTCGGCGGCGGTGAGCGCGTCCAGAAGTCCGAACGACTGGAAGATGAAGGCGACGTCCTCACGCCTGACCCTGTCGAGGTCACGCTCCGAGGCATCCGTGATGACGACCTCTCCGACGCGGGCCGATCCGCTCGACGCCGTCTCGATACCGCCAAGGACGTGCAGGAGGGTCGTCTTTCCCGCCCCCGAGGGGCCGATGAGCACGACGAGTTCGCCCGGGTACAGCTCCAGCGAGGCCCCGACGAGGGCGTGCACCTCTCCGGCGGGCGTCACGTGGGTCACCGACAGGTCGGATGCCGTGACCACGGGCTCCACGGAACGCTCACTCATCCGTAGCCTCGCCTCGTGTCTCTCCGGCTCCGCCCCGGCTTGCAGAGCCCTCGTGACCGGGCCGCACCGCGACATGATCGGCCTGAAGCTGTAGTCGCACCCGATCACGCAGGCCCAGGCTCGTCAGGTAGTCCGCCGGCAGCTGCATCCGCCCGACTCGGTCGAGCACGACGAACTCCTCGGCCATGGCGTGCTCGCGTCCGTCGTCATCGGTGTGAGTCCAGCGCAACACTTCGGTTGCCGTACGACCGTCCCGGATCTGGACAGTCCGCTGGACGTGCTCAGAGACCGCCGGGTCGTGGGTGACGATCAGAGCGGTGGTTCCCAGCTCGGCGTTGACCTGCTCGAAGGTGCGAAGAACCTCCGCCGATGCTTCCTCGTCGAGGTCGCCGGTCGGCTCATCGGCCAGCAGCACCCGAGGCTCATTGACCAGTGCGACCGCGATCGCGACGCGCTGCTGCTGCCCGCCCGAGAGCTCTGCCGGGTGCCGGCCTGCCAGGTGGGCAGCCCCGACGAGATCCAGCATCCGCAGCGCACGCTCCTTCGCACGAGGCTTGCGCCCGATGGCTGCGGCCAGCTCGACGTTCTCGAGCGCGGAGAGGTAGGGCAGCAGGTTCCGCGCTGTCTGTTGCCAGACGAAGCCCACCACATCGCGCCGGTAGGCCACGCGATCGCGGTTGGTCAGCGACGGCAGGTCACGGCCAGCGACCACAGCCTTCCCCGCCGTGGGGGTATCCAATCCCGACAAAATCGCCAGCAGCGTCGATTTGCCTGAACCCGAGGCTCCGACGAGTGCGACAAGTTCCCCGCGACCGACGAACAGGTCAAGGCCCTGGAGGGCCTGCACCTCGATATCGGCGACGGTGAAGATCCGCACGAGTCCTTCGCAGTGGATGTCGGCTTCAGCCGAGGGTGCTGGTGTCATCTCAGTCCTCCCCCATTCGCAGCACTGTCGCCGTCGAGGTCGCGCGAGCACTCAGCACGCCGCCGATCACGGCGAGGGCGAGAGCTGCCAGCACGATCGCGACGAGCGTAGCGCTCAGGACGGGATCGATGAAGAGCGAGGGCTGGCCGCCCCCACCGGTGAACGGGCGCAGATCGATGGAGAACACGATCAGAAGGGGCAGCAGGATGCCGAGAGCCCCGCCAGCCACCAAGGCGGTGACTCCGAGCGGAACGAACTCCCACGCCACGATGCCGCGTGTCTCGCGGCGCCCCATGCCCATCGTGCGCAACAGCGCAATGACACGGGAGCGTGCGTCCCGGGTCACGCCGGCCACGACGAGGACGGCAACCGCCGACAGCGCGATCGCGATACCGACCGCGCTGAGCAAGGCGACCCGCAGGGCCGTGACCGCCGGAGAACTGCGGATCTCGTCGGTTGAGGCATCCAGCAGACTCACCGAGAACGTGCCGCCGATGATCTGACCGACCCGATCAATGACGGCAGCGGCGTCGTAGCCCGGTGCGAGCTCGATCAGCACCGTGCGCGGGAAAAAGCCCTTGCCGGTGAGCATTGTGTAGTCCTCGGACCCGACCACGATGAACTCCGACGACGCTGTGAGACCGAGGATCTGCTCGATTGGTTCGGCTTCCACGGCGGGCTCCCCCCCAACGGCGTTGACGGCTCCGTCGAGGTCGGCAGCGAGCGCCGTCGAGGGGACGACCTGCACGGGAATCTCCCCGTCGGCGAGTCCGCCGGGGAAGGCTCCCACCATTCCGTCCTGCACAGCCGCGAGCGCCGTCGGATCGGTGGCGATGACCTCGGCGGTTACGCGGCCCCCGGGGCCCGTGACCGGCAGATAGTCGCCGCGCAGCAGGCCCGCGACGGCCGCGACACCCTCGACCCCCCGGATCGTGTCGAGCTGATCGGCATCAACGTACGGGCCGGAGATCTGGATGTCTGCGCCGACCATGCGCTCAGCCGCGACGACGGCGCCACGGTCGACGGTGGCAAGCACAACCGAGGAAAACACCGCGATCGCGACGGCCACGAGCATCGCGAGCACTGCCGCCGTCCCGGCAACCGGTTCCCGGACGGCGCGCGCGGCGCCCACGAGGCCCGTCGCTCCCCAGCGACGCCGTTGCAGACGCAAGGCCAGAGCGAGGGGGATCGGATGCAGCCGCACGACGATCAGCGCGAGCGCTACTGTCAGCAGCAGCGGCGCGGCCACCGCGAGCGGATCGAGAGCTCCAGCGCCCGCGCCACGGACCAGCAGCACGGTCACGGCTCCCGCGGCGAGCACGACCACGAGAGCCTCCGTCGCCAGCATCGGCAGCGTGCGGCGCCTTCGATCGAGGTCTTCCCGACCGACAGCGAGGAGATGTCGGGGCAGTGCGAGAGCAAGTGCCGCGGCCGGAACCGCACCCGCGAGAACAGCGAGCGCGACAGGGACCCAGCCTGCGTCCGAGGGAACGAGGAAGACCCCGAGCGCGGCCGCAATGACACTGGCGGGGATGCCGAGCAGCGCCCCCTCGAGAGCGAGCAGGCGCCGCAACTGGGACGAGGCGGCACCTCGCGCGGCCAGCAGCGCCAGCTGCTGCCGACGTCTACGCACCATGAGCGCCGCCGCGAGGACCTCGAGCGAGAAGGCCACGACGACAGGGCCTACCGCCGCCACCGCAAGGATCGCACGCGTCGCTTCGGTACGCCCGACGGCGGTGCCGAGCGCGGCGACCAGACCGGAATCGAGCGCCACGCGAACATCGCCACCCGGGCCCAGCGGCAGCGGTGACGTGACGATTGCGCGAATCGCGGGAAGCAGCTGCGCGACATCGACGTCGGCGGCACCGGCAGCATCGACCGGGTACCACACGACCACCGTCCCTGGCAGGTCGAGCACCTCCCAGGTCCCGGGATCGATCCAGGCGGCGGAGGTCGCCACCGGACGCCGGTTCCCGTCGTCGAAGACGGTTGCCGTAAGCGCTGTTGGCAGATGAAGCCAGCGCGGATCATCCGGATCTGCTGCTCTCACCGTCGCCGTCAATACGAGCTCGAGCGGTGCCGTCGCGGTGAGAATCGTGCGCCGCTCTCCGATCGGCCAGTCCATCGTGGCGGCCGCGTCCTCCGACAGGGCGATCTCGATCGGCCCGGAACCCGACCACGCACTCGGCCACGCCCCTTCGGCAATCTGCAGGTGCGCGAGGGCATCCGGCTCTGCCATGAGGTGAACGTCAGCAAAGGGCGAGGTCGGCCCCAGAGCCTCCGGCGATGCCCGTAGCGGATCGGTGTAGACCGCGACCTCGCCATCACCGACCAGGCTCTGAACGATCGACGGCCACTGATCGCGCGCGCTCGACAGTGACGATTCCAGGCCCGGGATGCCGCCATCGGGCACGACCGCCGATACCGTCCCGGTCAGGTCTCGTGTTGTCGGGGCGAGCTGCCCCACCTGGTGAGCTACCTCGTCCCGAGTGACCTGGACGAGCATGCGGGGCGCAACGGAGATGAGCAGAGCAGTCAGCGCAGCAAGAACGACGATGACCGTCGCGGCACCGCGCGGCATGCCGAAGCGACGCCGCAGCAGGCGGAGAACCGAGAGGCGATTCGGTGGCATCCGTTACTCGTCCTCTCGGATCAGCCGCGCGAGCGCTCGCGGAAGACGGACCCACCAGGCAATGGCGAGTCCACCGACCAGCAGCACCGCCAGCAGCACGAGCAAGGCGGGAACATCGACCTGGATGCCGACGGGGTAGGCAGCGGGAAGATCACCGGATGCCCACCGGACAGCCGGAGGCACCGTCGCCGCTGCCGTCACCGCTCCCCCGATGATTCCGGCCACGAAACCGACGACGAGCGCCGTCGTATTTTGCGTTGCCACCACCGTGGTCGCACCTCGCCTGCCGGCTCCCACAATGGACAGCAGCGCCGCGTCGCGGGCCTCGACTCCGCTGACTCTGCCGCGCAGGACCAGCAGAGTCAGGGCGATGAGGACGGACCCGATCGCCGACACCTGAAGGATTGATCCCTGGGCGACACGGTCTGCTGCAACAGCCGGATCGGGGGCGAGCACGACCACCTGCGGGTACTCCCGTTCGATCAGCGCGGCGGAGGCACCGGGGTCGTCGGCGGCGATCCAGAGCTGATTGGGCTCGACCCGCTCCCCCGACACGACGGCCAGGCGCGCGAGATCTACGAGAAAACCTCGCGAGCCGGGTGTCCCTGGGATAACGGGAACCACGCCGGCGACCACCAGGTCCGCAGTCAGTGAGGGCGAGGAGGCATCCAGGGCAAGGGAGTCACCCTCGATCAGCCCCAGATCATCGGCGACGTCTTGCGACACGAGAGCGGGGATCTGGCCGGCACTCGAAAGTCGGCTCAAGCGCTCGGACCACTCGCCCGGGTCGACGACACCGGGGATCGCCGTCATCACCTCGCGGATCTTCTGTGATTCCAGCGCCAGGATCGGGACGCGGTCGCGCTCCGAGCGCGTCGAGGGCATGCTTGCAACCAGTTGACGGCCTTCCATTGCGGCGTCCGCCCCGGCTGCGGCGGAAATTGCCGAGGGTGTGACGTCCGCGGGGATGGTCACGACGCGAAGGTCTGCGCCCACCCGCAGCGCTTCCGGTCCTTCGCCGACACCGACAGCGCTGGAGGTGTACGAGGCTGCCACGACGCTTATTCCGACCGCAATGGCGACGGCGATCATCGATGAGGCGGAGCGCCCGGGCCTGCGAGAGAGCCGCCGCAGCGCCGTGACGAGGATGAGGCCCCGACTCCGGGACGCCGCGCTGCTGAGCATCCGGAGCCCGGCAAGTGCGAGAACGGTCGATGCAGTGGCAACCACGAGCAGGAGCAGCGCCGGGGCCAGGAACGAGATCGGATCCACACCGAAGGTCAGAAGGCGCCAGGTCGCCACCCCGGTGACGATGGCGACGACAATGATCGCAGCGACAGCGACCGCGACGCCCCGCGCCGGCGGGCTCTCGCGACCGGCGAGCAGCCCCGCGGCACCCGCAGTGCCGACGACGAACACCGCAACACCCGTAGCCGTCAGCACGACCTGCGCAGCGGCTGCCGTCAGCATCCACAAGAACACACCGGCTCCGAGAGCACCGGCGAGGCCCGCCACCGTTGCGATGAGGGCGGCCTCGAACACCGCCATCGTCACGAGCCGGCGCGGCCGCATGCCGCGGGCCAGAAGCAATCGCGTCTCGCCGGTGCGCGACCGAGCGACCTCCACTGCCGAGAGCACCGCCGCCAGAGCGACCGGCACGGCGAGCATCCCGATCGCGACCGCGGCGACACCGGTTGACCCGGTGCTCGCCAGCCCGTCCGCTGCGACGCGCGCCACGCGAGTTTCGTCCACCGCGGTCGCTGCGCTGACCAGCGCGCCCGAGAGCCCCGCGAAGACTGCCAGGGCCACAAGTGACGCACGCGCGGCGCCAGCGCGGCGGAGGGCGAAACGGATGCCTCCGCTCACTCGCACCCGCTCCGCATCCTGGCACTCTAGCCGAGGGCCCGAGCGGCGAGAACACTGCGGGCAGCGCTGCGTCAGCCACCCGTCAGCACACGGTTCGCCATCCAGAAGGTCGCGGCGGTGCGATGGAGCAGTGAACAAACGAGCATGGGTGTGGGCTGCCGTCGGCGTCATCGTCGTTGTCGGAGCGGTGGTCGGTGCTGAGCTCGTTGTGCGGGCGAATCTCGACGCGCGGCTCGCATCGGCCACGGAAGATCTCGCCGTACCCGGAGTGTCCGTTTCATCCGGCACGACACCGGCTATCTGGCAAGTGCTCACCGGTCGCGTGGACCTTCGCGTCGCCATCGACGGCGCCGCGGTCGCAACGTTGGCCGCATGCCGGTTCGATAGCCCAATCGACGTCCGGATCGAGCCGACGGCACTGTCGATAGCCGTTGAGATGCCCTACCAGGGCACGACGTTCCCCGCCGAGGTCAGCTTCCAGCCCGAGGAGACATCCGACGGTTGGCGGCTCGTCCCCGCCGCGGTGATCGTGGCGGGGTTCGAGGTGCCTCCGGCATTGCTCTCGCGCGCTGGCGGCGCTGTGCCTGCTGCTCTGATCGACGGGATCACGATGCCCAATGCCCCGGACGCGATGAGCGTAACCTCAGTATCCCTCGCCCCCGACGAGCTGGTTCTGTCCGTAACGGCACCTGCTTCGGCGTCCGGCGCGGGAGGCATCGCCGGCCTCCTGAGCGGCTGTATCGACTGAACCGTCAGCTTCCCGTCAGGTTCGGTGAGCTCATGCGGTCAGGTCGACCAGATCGACTAGTCGCTGTCGCATCCGCTCGCCCGGAAGGCTCCCATGTCACTTGCCCTGCACCGGCTCGGCCACCTGGTCGGCCGCCATCGCCTGCTCGTCATCATCGGCTGGCTGGTGATCATTCTCGCTACGCCTTCCGGTCGAGACCAGCGGAGATCCGGCTATCGCGCGGATGGCGAGCACCGTGAACCTCGCCTTCGACGTGCAAGAGGATGCCGAAAACCGCATGCGCTCGTTCGTCGCGGATGCCTCGCACGAGCTGCGTACCCCGTTGACGACGGCAAGCGGATGGGTCGAGCTCTACCTCCGCGGTGGCCTGACCGACCCCGAGACTCTCACTGAAGCCATGGCGCGAGTCGAACGACAGCTCGGGCGCATGAGGCTCCTCACCGACGAGTTGTCTCTGCTCGCGCGGACCGACTCCGGGCGTCCGCTCGAGAACGCGGCGGTCGATCTTGCCGCCGTGGCCGCGGAGGTCGTCTCGGATGCTCGCGTGCTGCATCCTGAACGCCGTCTCATCGTCGACACCGATGGTCCCGCGCCCGTCCTCGGCGACGAACCTCGGTTGACCCAGGTCGCGCGCAACCTCGTCGGTAATGCGTTGCAGCACACTCCGCCGGATGCCGACGTCACGGTCAGCACACGGATGAACGCCGACCGCGTCATCCTGCGCGTACACGACACCGGACCAGGCATCCCGGCCGAACAACTACCGCATGTGTTCGAGCGGTTCTGGCGGGGCGACACCTCCCGCCATTCTGCGGGCTCGGGCCTCGGACTCGCGATCGCTCATGCCCTGGTCAGCGCACACGGCGGCATCCTGCGCGTCACCAGCGCGCCGGGCCAGGGAACGACCTTCGAAGCGAATCTTCCCGCGCTGGACGGTCAGCCTGCCGAGCCGTCGCGGTGATCGCGCTTGCGCTTCTCGATCTCAGCCCGAAGTCGCCACTCCTCGATCTCGAGGTCCAGATCGGCTAGCTGCTGCTCGGTGCTGCGCGTGTCGCGGGGCCGCACGGGGGCGCTCGCCGGCGGAGCCCCTTTGTCGGTGTACTCGCGCCAGGGCGCCGGCGCACGCTGATAGTCCCGTCCCAGTGCGAACCAGAAGACACTGCCCAGCAGCGGCACGAGAACGATCAGAATCACCCACGCGACCTTGGGGAGGTAGCGCACGCGATTCTCGGAGATGACGATCGCGTCGATGAGCGCACCGATGCTCAGTGCGATGACGAGGACCGAGAACAGCACTGGCATGCCGACAGCCTAAGCACAGGCCGCGCAGCCGTGAAGGTCAGCCAGCCTGATCGGACTTGCGAGCACCTGCCTCGAGCACATCCCCGGTGGGAAGCTCGTGGTGGCCACCGAACTGCAGGCGCATCGCCGAGAGAAGCTGGTTGGCGTAGTGATCCTCATCACGGGATGCGAACCGCTCGAACAGCGCTGCAGAGAGCACGGGAGCGGGAACCCCCGTGTCGACGGCGGCCTTGACGGTCCAGCGGCCCTCGCCCGAGTCGGAGACCCGGCCGGCGAGTCCGTCGAGCGTGGGGTTCTCTTCGAGGGCAGCTGCGGTGAGGTCGAGCAGCCACGACGAGATGACCGATCCGCGACGCCACAGCTCCGCGACCTTGGGGGTGTCGATCGTGAACTGATAGAACTCAGGCTCTTCCAGCGGGGCGATCTCGGCCGAATGTTCGGCTTCGCGGACTCCCGCGTCGGCGTTCTTGAGGATGTTCATCCCCTCGGCGAGCGCGGCCATGATCCCGTACTCGATGCCGTTGTGGACCATCTTGACGAAGTGGCCGGCCCCCGACGGGCCGCAGTGCAGGTAGCCGAGCTCTTCGGGCGCGTAGTCGCCGGTACGCCCCGGCGTGCGCTCGATGTCGCCCTTGCCGGGCGCGATGGTCTTGAGGATCGGCTCGATCCGGTCGAATGCCTCGTTCGGACCGCCGACCATGAGGCAATAACCGCGCTCAAGGCCGAACACGCCGCCGCTGGTGCCGGCATCCACGTAATGGATGCCCTTGGGCTTGAGCTTCGCGGCCCGGCGCACATCGTCGCGGTAGTTGGAGTTGCCGCCGTCGATGATGATGTCCCCGGGCTCCAGCACCTCGGCCACCTGGTCGACGACATCGCCGGTGAGGCCCGCGGGGATCATGAGCCAGATCGCACGAGGTGCCTCGAGCTTGCTCGCCATGTCGGCGAACGACTCCGCACCCGTCGCGCCCTCGCCGGCGAGCGCGGTCACGGCATCCGCATTCACGTCGTAGACGACGCATTCGTGCCCGTCGTTCATGAGGCGGCGCACGATGTTCGCGCCCATTCGTCCGAGTCCGACCATTCCCAGTTGCATTCGTGATCCTCTGTTCCGCGGTATCGCTGACACGGCCAATCGATGCGGGCCTGCCTGCAGTCTAGAGAGCCATAGGATGACCGCGTGAGTGGAGATTCGCCAGCGACCCGTCCGCGCCGCGACTGGCTCGACATCATGGCGGTGTTCGTGTTGTCGATCACGGCAGTCCTCACGGCATGGTGTGGGTTCGAGGCCTCCAAGTGGGGCGGCGAGATGTCGATCGCGTTCAGCCAGGCATCCAGCGCACGAGTACAGGCAACCAGTGCCGAGGGCGAGGCTCGCGATGCACGACAGTTCGACCTGAGCGTCTACGCCGAGTGGGTCCGGGCCACCTACAACGGCGAAGAAGACCTCGCTGCCTATATCGAGGACCGGTTCAGCCCCGAGTTTGCCGTGGCGTTCGAGGCATGGGATGCCGGTGGACGTGTCGAAGCCGGTCCCTTCGCGGTGCCCGAGTACATCCCTCCCGGCACCGTCGAGGCGCAGGAACTTAACGAACGCGCGGATGCGAAGTTCCAGGAGGCGCTCACCAACAATCAGCGCGGCGACAATTACTCGCTCCTCACCGTGCTCTTCGCACTGGTGCTCTTCCTCACCGCAATGTCCCAACGCGACCTCGCACCGTGGGCCCGCAAGTTCCTCCTGATCGGCGCGACAGTGCTGGGAGCGGCCGGAGTCGTCATCCTCACGACCTTCCCGATCCGGATCTGACCGTCAGCGAATCGCGTATTCGGCTTCGGTCTGTACCCGCACCGACACACCGACGAACTCCGGCAGCCCATCCAGCGCCGTGGCAAGGTCCGCCGTGTCGGGGATCTCACCGTCGTCGGTCACGACGTCGATTGTCGCGTTCACGCCCACCCAATGGACGCCGGTGACGGATGCCGAGGAGTCGGTGTTCACCCAATCCTGCGCCGCGTCCCGAATCGTGAGACCCCACGAGGTCAAGGCGAAGGACACGATCGTGTTGAACGCGAGCGGGATGACGACGATGACGGCGGCGATTCCGACAATCACATACGCGCGGCGGCGACGAGCGGTCGGCAGCGAGCTCGGCTCGCGGGCGTACCCGGCGAGCGTGAAGATGATGCTTCCCGCGATGATAAGCGCCACGACATTGGAGAGGAAGAGCCACAGGGCGCCGATTGCGGCGTCCCACTCACCCACACCCGCGCACACACCCACGACACCGAGCGGGGGAACAAGCGAGATCGCGATCGCGACACCGGGCAGCACGGTGCTCAGGTCGCGTCGAGACATCGCGAAGGCACCGGCGGTTCCGGTCGCCAACGCGGCCGCGAGGTCCAGCAGCCCGGGCGAGGTGCGTCCGGTGATCTGCGAGTTGCTCTGCAGCGCGGTCGGGTCAGCGACGAACACGGCGAACACCGCACCGATGGCGATCACGACGACCACACCGATCATGACCCACAGCAGCGAACTGACCACGAGGCGCAACTGCCCCACGACGATCCCGAGTGCGATACCGAGGATCGGGGTGGCAAGCGGCGCGATGATCATGGCCCCGATGACCGTCGCCGTCGAATCCCCCAGGACGCCGGCCGCAGCGATGATCGCCGAGAGCACGAGCATGATGAGGAAGGCCGAACGCTTTCGACCGACCTCCCCGGCTCCGAGGTTCAGCGCATCGTGCAGTTCATCGGAAGTCAGGCGCTGTGACGGCGGGATGAGTGCATCAGAGAGCCGAGACATCGCGGCCTCAGCGGAAGAAGCTGTTGGCGCGCGACGTGAACAGCAGCAGCAGGCCGATCAGCGGCAGCACCGCCGACCCCACAGCCGACCAGAGCTGCGCCGGCTCGGTGATCATGAGATACACCGAGCCGGCGATATTCAGCACGAAGACAACGGCGGTCAGGATGCGGGCGCCGTTGCTCCCGCCGAACAGGCCCAGACTCACCAGAATCGTGACGAAGCCGATGAGCATCGCGACGATGCCGAACGTGATTTCACCGCCGATCAGCAGCAGCACTCCCGCGATGATCTGCAGCGCACCCGTGAGCCAGGCGATGATCGCCACCAGGGTGACTCCGAAAGGTCGCCTACCCGCCATGTTCCCCTCCCAGCGGGGCGCCCGCCCGGCGCGGCATCCGTCCCGTGGGCATCACTGTACCGGGAGCGGCGCTACGCGAGGAGGGTCTCCCCGACGAACCCGCCCTCCGCGCACCCGGGCGGCACGGCGAACACCGCCGAACCGATCGGAATCGTCCACTCATTGAGCAGGTCCAGCTCCGCAAGGCGCTGCTGCATCGGCACGAACTGCGCATCGATGTCGGCCTGGAACGACGCAAAGATCAGTCCCGAGTCCGACAGCGCACCCCCGGTCGGAGCATCGTCGTAGTTGTACGGGCGGCGCAGGATGCGTTCCCGAGGGTTGTCGCTGCGCGCCCGCCGCATGTGCGAGAACTCCGGGATCACCGGGAAGCCGAGCGCGGTGCGTGCCTCGAAGTCCGGATCGTCGGTTTCGGCCGTGCCGGTCAGCGGCGCACCGGTGTCGAGGGTGCGGCCCACGGACTGTTCTCGTCCCGACCGATCGAGCTTGTCCCACGTGTCAAGCGTCATTCGGATGCGGCGCACAACCATCCCGGTGCCGCCGGCGAGCCATCCGTCCGAGTTCCAGACGACTTCGTCGAAGTCCGCCGTCCCCGCCACCGGGTTGACGGTGCCGTCGACCTGGCCGAAGAGGTTTCGCATGCTCCGCTCGGGGTAGGCGCCGGCCGAGCGGCGGAAACCCTGCTGCACCCACCGCACGGTGGTGAACGAACGCGAGTCCTTCAGCAGCATCCGGGTCGCGTGGGCGACGACGAGCGGGTCATCGGCCGCGATCTGGATGAGCAGGTCACCGCCCGTGTACGCGGGCTCGAGCCTGTCGATCGAGAAGGCGGGGAGGGGCTTCAGCCACGACGGCCCGGAGCCTCCCGCCCGCGCGACGAACTCGGGCCCGAACCCGAACGTGACGGTCAGACGAGCGCTCGCTACCGCGAGTTCGGGCTCCGAGTCGGCAAGCGCCGGCTCCCCTCGCGTCAGTCGCGCGGCGTCATCGGTGAGCACCTTCATCATTCGGCGCTGGGCCTCGCGCTGCACCTCGGGTAGGAGGTCGAGCGCAACGAATGTCCCGTAGGTCTGCGCGGCCGTGTCGATTCCGGCCTGGTGGGCACCGTAGAAGGGAACGATCTCCGTTCCCTCCTGCGGAGTCGAACCGGATGCCGCGGGCGCTGGGGCATCCGAGCCGGAGGTCAGGGCGAGGTCGATGCCGATCGCCGCGGCCGCGCCGACGCCGGCGACAGCTCCTCCCACGAGGAACTGTCGCCGGGTCGACCCGGGGCGATCGGAATGATTCCGATCCGCGGTCATCGTTACTCGTCGCCGCCCATGTCCATGTCCGAGTGGCCCTCGTCCATGTCCATGCCGCCGCCGTTGTAGTTCTCGTCAGCACCGGTGAAGTCCTTCACCGGTGCTGTGAACTCCATCGTCGAGCCGTCCTCGAACGTGACGGTGAACGTCGCTTCGTCACCGGCGACCAGCGGAGCCGTGAGGCCCATCAGCATGAAGTGGTAGCCGCCCGGCTCGAGTGTGAGGCTGCCGCCTGCCGGCACGATGAAACCGCCGTCCTTCTCTTGCATGACCATGCTGCCGGTGCCGTCGTCGACGACCTCATGCAGCTCCATCATCGAGGACGCGTCGGAGCTGACCGAGACGATCGTGGCGTCGGTGTCGCCGGAATTCTCGAGTTCACCGAAGGCTGCTGACATGCCGCTGTCGGCAGCCTTGACCCACGCATCGGTGATCGTGACGGAGTCGGCCTCGGTGGCAGCTGCCGTGCCGCTGCCGGCGGACGCACAGCCGGCGAGGCCGAGTGCCGCGGCGACCAGAAGGAGGCCGAATCGGGTGGAAATACGGGTGTTCACAGGCTTCCCTTTCAGGGCTTCGGGGGCTCCTCGTCGGAACCCCGGCGGCCACGCCCGGCGCGGCCGCGAAGGAAGAAGAGAACCAGCCCGAACAGGGCGAGCGCAGATGCTGCCCCGATCGCGCCGATCAGAACGACGCGCGGGATGCCGCCGTCCTCTGCCGCCGAGTCCAGCGGCGCGGTGGTCGCGTCATCGGAAGGACCACCGGTGGTCTGATCTGCTGTCGGCGTGGGTGAACTCACGGCGGTCGAGGTCGCCGTCGGCGTTGGGGCTGACGCTCCCGGATCATCCACCGTGAAGGGGATGAGTCCGGAGATCGGATGCCCGTCAGACGAGACGACACGCCAGCGAACTTCATATGCCCCGTTCGGCATCCCCTCGTTGAGAGGAACCGTCAGGGTGTCGAAGTCGATCTGGATGTCGCCGGCGACCCAGTCGTTCTCCTGAGCATCCGCAACGATCACGGCTGCTCCCATTTCCATGATCTCGGCTGAGAACGTGAGCTCAACGCTGGTCGGAGCCACCGTGAGCTGCTCGTCCTGCTGAGGGGAGCTCGCGACGAGCTCGTCGTGCGCCCAGGCGGGCGCCGCGACGAGAGAGAGCGCGACGGTGGCCGCTGCGACCGAAGCCGCGAAGGCTCCGGCGCGCGCGCGAAGGGACAACGACATGAGAAACGCCTTTCGTGAGTGAACGTCGATGCGCCTCCCCCAGCGCCACGTCGGCAGCCGCGGGAGTCGAAACAGAGAGTCAGACCACGAAAGACAGGGGCGGACCACGCCTGCGCACGAGCGAGGCAACGCGTGCCGAACGCAGCGGCGGCGCCGGGGCACACACGATCCCGGGCCGCTCAGCAACCGCAGGAAGCCTGACGACACCGGAGAGGATGCGCCGGCGCACCCATGCGAGCAGCTCGCGAGCCAGGACACCAAGCCGGATGACGAGTCGTTCACCCCGGTACAGCGCCGCGACCGTGAGCACGGCTGCCGCGAGGTGCGCGAACCACATCGACAGGTCAGCGGCGACTGGCGTTGCTCCCGTCGACAGATCGAGGACAGGGAGGCCATGGACGTGGCCGGTGGCGACTGTTCCTGCAGGGGCTCCGCTGTCAGCGCCGAGGACGAACAGCAGGTGGAACAGGATCTGACTGAGGACCACTGCGACACCCAGTCGCGGCAGTGAGAGCGCGCGGCCGACGAGCACCGTACACACGGCGAGCGAAAGCACCCACGGCACGGCGATTCCCAGCCACGAGGGCATCGCTCCGCCCGCTGCGACGTGCGAGAACAGCGCGACGAAGGTCGCGATCGACGCGGCGACTGAGGCGCGGATGACGCGCGTCGCTCGCGATCGGGACATGCATCCATTGTGGCAAACATCGACCGGGCCCCCGCCCATGGGACCTTATTCCCGGTTGGGCGAGCCGATCGGCGACCCATAATCCTGCTATGACCCGCGTTACCTACAGTGCGATCTCGAGCTTCTCCCGCGTCCGCATCCTGTTCCTGCTGCAGGAGCGACCCGAGCGGACCGTCACCGAACTGTGCGAGGCGACGGGCCTGCACGCGAACACCGTGCGTGAACACCTGCAGCGGCTCGTCGACGGCGGCTACGTGGTGGCCGAGACCGAGCACCGCACCACACGCGGCCGCCCGCGAGTGCTCTATTCGGCAGCGACCGGGCAGGACAGAGACTCGACCAGCGCAGTCGCACGCCACAAGGCCCGGGCTGCTGCGCAGCGCGGTGACCTGATGCGTCGGGTCATGCCGTGGACGGATGTCGACGACCTGCCGACAGAGGCCGTCCATCAGCTCGATGCCCTGGTGGAGGATCTCGGGGACGGCGGGTTCGATCCCATCGTCGACGAGTCGACACTGACCGTCGACCTCTCCCCCTGCCCCCACGCCTCGGCCAGCGCGCGCGACCGGGAGACGCTGTGCGCTGTGCACCTGGGCCTCATGGACGGCGTGCTCTCCCAAGCCGGGGGGCCGCTCCGGGTCGACTGCATGACGGCGTCTCGGCATCCTGAACGGTGTGTGGTGAAGCTTCTTGCCGCGCACGCTTCGCGCCCCGCGGAACTCGTCGCGAGCTGAGCGGACCAAGGTCCTCCTCCGGCATTGCCGCCAGCGAGGTACCGTGATGTGGTCAGACACCGGCAAGGGCGACTTATTCACGGCCCTAACTTTCACCCCGGCTGATAGAGCCGGGGGTAGCGTGACCACCAGTACACAACCTCGATCTGGGGGGGAATAATCATGGATCTGCTCGATCCGCTGCTGCTAGCCCGATGGCAGTTTGGCCTCACGACGCTGTACCACTTCCTGTTCGTGCCGCTGACCCTCGGCATGTCGGTCACCGTCGCGATCTTCCAGACCGTCTGGTACCGCACCGGCGACGTCAAGTGGCTGCACCTGACGCGGTTCTTCGGGAAGATCTTCCTGATCAACTTCGCGATGGGAGTCGTGACCGGCATCGTGCAGGAGTTCCAGTTCGGCATGAACTGGTCGTCCTACTCGCGTTTCGTCGGTGATGTCTTCGGCGCCCCCCTCGCCTTCGAAGGGCTGATGGCGTTCTTCTTCGAAGCCACCTTCATCGGCCTGTGGATCTTCGGATGGGACAAACTCCCGAAGGGGCTGCACCTGGCATCCATCTGGATCGCCTCGATCGGCGCGCTGCTGTCGGCATACATCATCATCGCTGCGAACGCGTTCATGCAGAACCCGGTCGGCTACCAGATGGCCGAGGACGGCTCGCGCGCCGAAATGAACAACTTCCTCGAGGTCGTCTTCAACCCGATCGCCCTGGCGGCGTTCCCGCACACAATCTTCGCGGCGTTCATGTTCTCGTCGGGCGTGGTGATCGCCGCGGCGGCCTGGCACATGGCCCGCAAGCGAAACATCGAGATGATGCGCCCCGCCCTGAAGTTCGGGCTGTGGGGCATGATCGTCGCCTTCGCTGGCACCTTCCTGGCCGGCGACCAGCTGGGTCTGGTCATGGTCTCCACCCAGCCGATGAAGATGGCAGCTGCCGAGGCGCTGTTCAACTCGGCGTGTGGTGCTGACGCATCGTTCTCGATCTTCTCGATCGGAACCCCCGACGGCACCGGTGAAATCTGGTCGATCCGCGTCCCGTATCTGCTTTCGCTGCTGTCGACACACACGCTCGACGGATGCGTCGAAGGCATCAACGACCTGAACGCGCAGTACGCCGCGCAGTGGCCGGATCTTGCCGCGCAGGTGGACGGCGTCTTCAACCCCGTGCTGTGGATCACCTACTGGTCGTTCCGCTGGATGATGGGCCTCGGCTTCCTCGCGACCTTCATCGCGATCGTGGGCCTGTGGCTGACCCGCAAGAACGCCAAGCGCGAGGTGCCCCGCTGGGCGTGGAGCGTCGCGATCTGGACGGCACCCATCGCACTCGTAGCCTCGCTCGTCGGCTGGGTGTTCACCGAGATGGGACGCCAACCGTGGATCGTGTTCAGCCTCATGCTGACCGAAGACGGCGTATCGCCGAGCGTTCCCGGCTGGTCGGTGCTGATCTCGCTGGTCGCCTTCACCGCTATCTACGCATCGCTTGCGGTGGTCGAATTCGGCCTCATCCTCAAGACCGTGCACAAGGGACCGGATCCGCTCCCCGAGCCGGGCAGCGCGGATGCCGAACCGACCTCACGCGAAGACACCCCGACGACGGTCTACTAGGAGCTGATCATCATGGATCTCGCATACCTCTGGTTCTGGATCGTCGGAGTGCTGTTCGTCGGCTACTTCGTGCTCGACGGCTTCGACTTCGGCGTGGGAATGTCGCTCCCCTTCCTCGGCAAGGACGAGGTCGGAAAGCGTCAGATCATCAACACGATCGGTCCCGTCTGGGACTTCAACGAGACCTGGCTCATCGTCGCCGGCGCCTGCCTGTTCGCGGCCTACCCCGAGTGGTACGCGTCGCTGTTCAGCGGGTTCTACCTGGCGCTGCTGCTGATCCTGCTCGCCCTCATCCTGCGCGGCGTCTCATTCGAGTACCGCCACCAGCGCGAGGGCCTGCGGTGGAAGAAGGGCTTCGACACGATGATCGTCATCGGGTCGGTGCTGCCGGCGCTGCTGTGGGGTGTCGCTGTCGCGAACCTCGTCCAAGGTGTGCCGCTGGATGAGAACCACGAGTACACCGGTTCTCTCCTGACGCTGCTCAACCCGTACGGACTGCTCGGCGGCATCACGCTCGTGCTGGTGCTCTTCCTGCACGGCCTGTACTTCATCGGCCTCAAGACCGACGCTCAGGTGCATCAGGATGCCAAGCGCCTCGCGACCCGGGTCGGGTTCATCACCGTCGTGGTCGCTGCAGCGTTCCTGATCTGGACGATCTTCATCGCTGCAGCTCACGAAGCGCCGCTCCTGCCGCTGGTGATCGCAGCCGCAGCCCTGGCGGCCGTCGCCCTGCTGCTGTCGATGTTCTTCCACACGAAGGAGCGCGAGGGCTGGGCGTTCACGGCGGGGATCTTCACCGTCGCGTTCGCGGTACTCACGCTGTGGATGTCGATGTTCCCGAACGTGATGCGCTCGTCCACGGATGTCGCGTTCAGCCTCACGATCGAGAACGCCTCGAGCACCGACTACACCCTCACGATCATGTCGTGGGCGGCGCTGATCTTCCTCCCGCTGGTCCTCGCGTACCAGGGCTGGACGTACTGGGTGTTCCGCAAGCGCGTCACCCGGTCGCGGATCGAGAAGGCGGAGCTCGTCAAACACTGAACCGGCCAAACACCGAGATTGTCGAGGACCGCCTGGCGCTGCGCCAGGCGGTCCTTGCGTTCAGCCGTCGTCGCCGATGCACCCTGCAATTCGCACGTGGTCTGAGAGCGCCCGCGCAAACGGCGTCGCAGGATGACCCATTACCTCGCGAACCGACCCGTACTGCGTCACTCGCCCCCGCTCGATCACGACGAGTCGGTCGGCGATGGCGAGGGCGTCAACCGGATCGTGGGTGATGACCACAGCCGTGCTGCATAACTGGTCTGCCAGCAGCATCCGGATCTCTGCCGCCGTCTGAATATCAAGCGCGGTCAGGGGTTCATCGAGCAGCACGAGCCGCGGTTCCACGGCGAGTGCGCGAGCCACAGCCACCCGCTGCTGCTGCCCACCCGAGAGCTGGGCCGGCATCCGATTGCCGAACCCGGCAAGTCCGACGCGGTCGAGCCATTCATCGGCGGCATGCCCTGACTCGGTGCGGGAATGACCCCGCGCGCGAGGGCCGAACGCAACGTTCTCACGGGCACTGAGGTGAGGAAAGAGGCGGGCCTCCTGCCCGAGCAGCACAACCCCGCGATCCATCGGAGCGACATGGATGCCACGGCGCGCCGTGCCCCCTCGCACCGAAGCGTCGGCAATCACATCCCCGTCGAGTTCGATGCGACCGGCATCCAGGCGGACGAAGCCGGCGAGCGCAGCCAACAACGTCGACTTCCCCGCGCCGCTCGGCCCCATCACCGCAACCCGCTCGCCCGGTGCGAGATCCAGGTGCAGGTCCAGGTCGAAGAGCGATGATCGGATGACCCGCATCCGCGCCGAAAGCTGTGCCGTCATCCGGGAACTCCCCGTCTCGGTGCCTCGCCTCGCCACCCGCGCACGAGCAACAGCACAGCCAACGCCGTCACCAGCAGGAGCAGCGAGAGCGCCACTGCAGTTCCTTGCGTGACACCGGCCCCGTTGAAGGCTGTGTAGATCGCCAGCGGCATCGTCTGGGTCACCCCGGGCGCATTGCCGGCGAACAGCGCCGTGGCGCCGAACTCACCGATCGCACGTGCGAAGCTCAGCACCACGCCGGCGATCAGCCCGGGTGCTGCGAGGGGAAGAGTCACGCGGCTCAGAATCACCCATCGCCCGGCGCCGAGCCCAGCGGCGACCTGCTCGAGATCGGTGCCCGTGGCGCGAAGCGATCCCTCCACGGCCAGGACCAGGAACGGCAGCGCCACGAAGGTCTGGGCCATGATGACCGCGGTCGTGGTGAACGGCAACGCCATGCCGGCCTCGGCGAGCAGGCTACCGACCCAGCCGCGACGCCCGAACAGAAAGAGCAGGGCCACTCCCCCCACCATCGGGGGAAGCACCAGGGGAACCGTCACGAGGGCTCGCAACACCGCAGCCGTGCGAGGCGACGACCGGGCGATCAGCAAGGCGAGGGGAAGGCCCAGCAGCACACAGAGCCCCGTCGCGGCCAGTCCCGTTCCCAGCGACAACCCGAGAGCTTGTGCAGCCTCGGTCGAGGTGATGTCAGCCCAGAAGGTGCCCCACTGCACCCGGGCGATGAGCGCGATGAGTGGCAGGACGAGAAACGCGAGGCCGAGCAGCGCCGGAACGATCAACGCACGCGGAAGAAGCGTTCCGGTTCCCGTGCTCACGGCGCACCGAATCCGAACGAAGCAAGGACGCGCTGTCCTTCGAGTCCGCTGACATAGGTGATGAACGCTGCCGCTGCCTGAGGCGAGGCGGCGGCGCGGAGCGCAGCGATGGGATAGAGATTCACGACGGCCTCGGCACCATCGGGAACGATCGATTCGACGTCTTCGCGACCGGCGACATCCGTGCGGTACACCAGGCCCGCATCGGCCTCGCCGGCAGCGACTTTGGTGAGCACCGCGGTGACGTTCTGCTCGAGACTCGCGGGTGCGACTGACACGTCAGCACCCGCAAGGAGCCTCTGCGACGCCGAACCGCACGGCACCTCCGGAGCACATAAGACGACAGACAGGTCCGGATCGGCCAGGTCGGCGAGCTCTGAGACATCCGCCGGGTTGCCCGCGGGCACGACGATCACGAGAGTGTTCGAGGCGAACAGCTGCGGAGCCTCGGCAAGCCCGGCATCGACAACTGTCGCCATGGTCGACTCGTTCGCTGCGGCAAAGACGTCAGCTGGCGCTCCCTCGACGATCTGTGTCGCCAGGGTGGCGGAGCCGTCGTAGGTGATCGGGCGGACGTCCACGTCGGGGTAGGCGTCTTCGAACCGCGCGGCGATCTCCGTGAACGCCCCCTGGAGCGACGCCGCAGCGAAGACCGTCAGCTCGCCAGAGACCTCGGGCGTCGAGGCGGTCGGTGATTCGTCTGTGTACACCGCCGAACAGCCGGCCAGAACGAGCACGAAAGCAGCGGCGAGCGCGGCGCGGGCTACGAGCGGAAGAGTCACTGCTCAGTCCTTCGGTGCTTCAACGATGACTGTCGTCGCCTTGACGACTGCCGCGGCAAGCGATCCGACCTCGAGGTCTAGCTCGCGAACGGCCTCTGCTGACATGAGGGATACGACCCGGTGGGGGCCGGACTGGATGTCGACCTGGGCCATCACCCCGTCAATCTGCACACGGGTCACCAGGCCCACGAATCGATTACGGGCGCTCGAGAGCACGTCGGATGCCTCGGCTGCCTGCTGTGCGCGCTCCACCGCGCGCTGGGCGAGCGCGTCGCCGGGGATCTCGGCCGGGCTTGCTCCCGTTGTGGCGAGACTGCCCGCCTCAATCCACCGCCGGACGGTGTCATCGCTCACCCCGAGCAGACGGGCAGCATCGGCAATGCGATAAGCGTGCATCCTCAAACCCTAACATTCCGTGAATGCGGGCATCTGGAGGTATAAGTTCCGCTTGCGCGGCCTGCCATGCGGATTCTTTCCGATGCTGCGGCCGCAGATGCCTGCCGCAGCAGCGGGACCTTTGGCACGGTCGACCTGGGCGTCGGCCCGACGAAATGAGGCAGACTCGATTCATGCCCGCCGAGCAGGACCGACCAGCCCGTCGGGGACCTGTCGACCCTCGTCTCCTTCGTTACGCGCGAAGCTCCCGCGGCTTCTTCGCCCTGATCGCGGTCATCGGCCTTGCCCAGACCTTGACGATCGTCGCCTTCGCCTGGTTCCTCACGACGGGAATCGTTAGCGCGATCGACGGGGTGCGGCTGAACGAGCTAGCGCCGACGCTGATGGCGCTCGGCGCCACGATCGCTGTGCGCGCTGTCTTGATCTGGGCGCGGGAGGCAGCTTCATCTCGAGCTGCCGCACGCGTCGAGAGCGAGTTGCGCGATCACCTCGTGGGCGCAGTCAGCACACTCGGTCCGGAGTGGCTCGCTAACCGGAACACCGCGCAGCTCGCGGTAACTGCGGGCCGCGGACTCGAAGCCCTGGATGCCTACTTCGGCCGCTACCTGCCGCAGCTGGTGCTCACCGCGATCGCCACCCCCATCCTGGTCGGTGTCATGTGGTGGCAGGACTGGCTCAGCGGCCTGATCGTGCTGCTGACCCTCCCCCTCATTCCGATCTTCATGGTTCTCATCGGGCTAGCCACCCGGGCCGTGCAGCAGCGCCAGTGGCAAACGCTTGGCCAGCTCGCCGCGCGCTTCAGCGACACCGTGCAGGGGCTGTCGACCCTGAAGGTGTTCGGCCGTCAGCACCGCGCCGCGGCCTCGATCGAGAGCGTCACGACACGGTACCGGCGCGAGACGATGAAGGTCCTCCGGGTCTCATTCCTCTCGGGCTTCATGCTCGAGTTCCTCGCCTCGATCGCCGTCGCGATCGTCGCCGTCACGATCGGCTTCCGCCTGCTCGACGGTTCCCTGGCTCTCACGGTCGGCCTGTTCGTGCTCCTCCTCGCACCCGAGGCATATCTCCCGCTTCGTCAGGTCGGCGTCCAGTTCCATGCTGCAGCGGAGGGCGTCGCCGCAACCGACGACATCTTCGACGTCCTGGATGCCTACTCCACCACGGTCGGCGGAGGTGGGCGGTCCCTAGACACCCGAGATGGAGCCGAACTCGTGCTCGATGAACTCGCCGTCCATCGCGGTGAGCGTGTTCTGCCCGCCATCAGCCTTCGGGCCCGGCCCGGCCTCGTGACCCTCATTGAGGGCCCCAGCGGCGCGGGCAAGTCGAGCATCCTCGCCGCTCTGCGCCGTGCAGCGGGCTACTCCGGCGCAGCCAGCTACGGTGGCATCGAGATCGCCGCCCTCGATCCTGCCGGATGGCTCGCCTGGGCGGGGCAGCAACCTGGACTCATCTCCGGCACTGTCGCTGCGAACGTCGCCCTGGGCGATACCCGCCCCGATGCCGCGCTCGTCGCCCGGGCGCTGCGCTTGGCGTGCGCCGACGAGATCCACCCCGAGAAAGAACTCGGCGTCCAGGGAGCAGGGCTCTCCGGCGGCCAGGCGCAGCGCGTCGCGGTGGCGCGGGCGTTCTATCGACACCTCCGGAAAGCGGCGAGCGTCATCGCGCTCGACGAACCCAGCGCGGCACTGGATGCCGAGACCGAGGCGCGACTGTGGGCATCCGTTCGCGAGCTCGCCGACGCCGGCGCGACAGTTCTCTTGGTTTCCCATCGCGAGAGCGCGCGCGCGATCGCCGATCAGATCGTCACGGTGACCGTGAGCGAGGTGATGGCATGACCACGGCACGCGACGTCCTCCGGGGCGCGATGCCGCCGCTGCGTCGGTTCTGGCCGGGAGCGGCTTCCGCGTTCATCTCAGAGGCGTCAGCGGTAGGGCTGCTGGCGACCAGCGCGTGGCTGATCGTTCGCTCCAGCGAGATGGTGCCGGTGCTCTATATCTCTGTAGCGGTCGTCGGCGTGCGCTTCTTCGCGCTGACCCGATCGGTCTTCCGGTATGTCGACCGGCTCGCCGGGCATGACGCTGCACTGCGCCAACTCGCCACGACACGCACCGACATGGTGCGCCGCCTCATTCCGCTCGCGCCCGACGGGCTCACCCGCACCAGGCGCGGGTCTGTCCTCGGCGCACTGGTGGACGACGTCGACGATCTTCAAAACCTGCCCCTGCGCGTCGTGCAGCCTCTGGTCGCATCCGCGACAGTGGCGCTGGCAGCTGTCGTACTCGTGACGATCATTTCGTGGCCCGCGGGGCTGACGCTGCTTGCCTGCCTCGCCATCGCCGCGCTCATCGCTGTCGGCTGGGGGTGGGCAGCCGGCGCCCGGGCGGAGCGGGCGATTGCCCCCCTGCGCTCCCGGCTCGCCGATGCTCTCCTCGATCATCTCGGCAGCCTCGATGTGCTTCTTGCCTACGGCGCCGAAGAGGCCAGCCGCACCCGCATCCAGGAAGCCGACAGCAAACTCCGCCGCGCAATCATCCGGCGCACAGGCGCACAGGCTGGAGCCGCGGGGATCATCTCGCTGCTTGCGGGGGCCGCCTCGCTCGCAGCGATCCTCGTAACGATGCCCGCCGTCGCAACCGGAACTCTTACGGGCCCGAACCTTGCGGTGGCGGTCCTCGTCCCGATGGCGGTCTTCGAGGTCTTCGCCGCGGTGCCGCTGGCCGCCGCCGCCTGGCGCCAGGTTCACGCATCGGCAGAGCGCATCGCTGCAGCTCTCCCCGCCGAGCCCCCGGCGGGGATCGTCCGCGATGAGCCTCTCGCGACCGGAGCGGCCCCCGCTCTCGGCGACGGAATCGTTCTGCGCGATCTCTCGGCCACCTGGCCACACTCGGACGACGCAGCGCTGCGCGACATCGCGCTCGAGATCCGTCCCGGCGAAAGACTTCTGGTCGTCGGGTCATCGGGTGCGGGCAAATCGACCCTGGCGCACGCGCTGGTGCGCTTCCTCGACAGCACCGGCGAGTACCGCATCGGAGATACCGACGCGCACGCGATCGCCTCGGACGACCTGCGCAGAACCGTCGGACTGTGTGAGCAGAGCCCCATGCTGTTCGATGAAGACATCCGACAGAACCTGCTCTTTGCGCGCGACGACGCCACGGATGCCGATCTCGAGGCGGTCCTTGAGCGCGTCGGACTCGGACCGTGGCTGCGAGAGCGCGGCGGGCTGGATGCCCGGGTCGGTGAGCGGGGGCAGCTGGTCTCGGGCGGCCAAGCACAACGGATCGCCCTAGCCCGTGCGCTGCTGCATGGGTTCCCCGTCCTGGTTCTTGACGAACCGACCGCTGGCGTTGACCCCGCGGCATCGGATGCGCTGCTCATCGACCTGCTCTCGGCCGTCGAGCCGCACCAATGCGTCGTGCTGATCTCGCACGTCACCGTCCCGGAGGGATTGGTCGACCGCGTCGTGCGCCTGGAGCGCGGCGCTCTGGCCTAGACGTCAACCCGTTCCGCATCCTCGACGAAGGTCTCGGCGGTCGCCGCGATTCGATTGGCCATCCCGCTGAAGATGAACCCGTGAAAGGGCAGCACGGCGAACCAGTACAGGCGCCCGGCAAGTCCGTGCGGGAAGAAAACGGCGCGCTGCTCATAGCGCGATCCGGTCTCGGTCGGGACTGCCCGCAGTTCAAGCCACGCCAGACCCGGAACCTTCATCTCGGCCCGCAGCCGCAGGAAGCTCCCGTGCTCGATCGCTTCGACACGCCAGAAGTCGAGGGCATCACCGGCTGACAGCCGACCCTTGCTCCGGCGTCCGCGCTGCAGCCCCACTCCCCCCACGAGTCGGTCCATCCATCCCCGAATCGCCCACAGCAGGGGCGAGGAGTACCAGCCGTTCTGCCCACCGATGCCCTCGATCACCCGCCACAGCGCGGATGCCGGTGCGGGAGTCGTCGCGGAACGCTCATCGACGAACACGACCTGACCGGCCCAGTCTGGGTCACTCGGCAACGGGCTGGAGGGCACATCCAAGAGCTCCGCATCGGCCCAGCTCGTCTCGACGGTGTCCTCCTTCTCGCGGCTAAGAGCCAGAGCCACGGCATCCCGGTACCGCATGAGCCCGTCGCCTGGCCGAGGGATGAGATCATCGACAGCCCAGGAGCGCACGACACAGTCAACCTGCAGCGACTCGACCAGCGGGCGAGCGATAGCGGCGGGGATCGGCGTGACGAGGTTGACCCACAGCGAGGCGAGACGCGGGGTGAGCACGGGGAGTGCGGCAATCGCGCGCTGCGGGAGGCCCGCGACGACCGCGTACCCGTTCATCATCTGCCCGTACCGCAACACGTCGGGGCCGCCGATGTCGACGGCCGTGTTCACCTCAGCGGGAACGTGCGCCGCACCGAGCAGGTAGTGCAACACGTCGCGCACCGCGATCGGCTGGATGCAGTTGCGCACCCACTTGGGCGCTGGCATGTAGGGAAGAACATCGGTCAGGTGCCGCACCATCTCGAACGACGCCGACCCCGACCCGATGACGACACCCGCCTGCAGCACGAGCGTCGGCACTCCCGAGGCGAGCAGGATCTCGCCGACCTCGACGCGACTGCGAAGGTGAGGCGACAGCGGAGCGTCGTCGGGATGAAGGCCACCGAGGTACACGATGCGGGCCACGGATGCCGCAGCTGCGGCATCCGCCACGGTGGTGGCAACGTCGTGGTCGGTCTGCTCGAAAGACCGACCCGACATCATGGAGTGGATGAGGTAGTAGAGAACGTCAACGTCGCGCACGGCGTCGGCAACGGCATCCGGGTCCTTCGCGTCGCCAGCGACGACCTCGACGCGATCGCCCCACGAGAAGGCGGCGACGCGCTCCGGATGGCGGGCAAGCACCCGCACGCGATATCCGGCGTTCAGAAGCCGCGGAACAAGTCGTCCGCCGAGATATCCGGTGGCACCGAGCACGAGCGTGCGCGGCTTCTCGCCGTCGGCACGGGCTGAAGCTGCGAGAGCAGGCTCGCGGCCGGTCGGGGCGGTGAGGTCTTCCACACCGGCAGGCTAACGCGGACCCGACCCCTCGGGGCCGCCCAGCGACATTCCAAACGCTTGAACTCCCTCGTGCGAGGCGAGCCTTGCGAACCCGAGACGGTCGTAGAAGGCGAGAGCTGACGTGTTGGCCGCATCGGCGACCAGGTGCACGCCCGAGACTCCGCGCTCACGGAGGGTCTCGATGAGCGCGTCGATCAACCGTCGCCCCCATCCCTGGCCCTGCGCCTGTGGGAGCAGGTCGATGTGCAGATGAGCGGGATAGGCGTCACCGTAGGGTTCGGCTCCTGCGCGTCTGGCGGCTGCATGACGCAGGATGCCGGCGGTTCGCTCCGCACGCGGATCTCCGGCGTCGACATCCGGAGCCCACCGCGACCGGCGCTCGGGCCACCACGACGTGCTGAACCAGTCCTCGAAAGACCTCGTATCGGGCGCGCAGACGAGATACCCGACGGGCTCACCGTCGACGTCGACCACGAAAGCGTAGTCCGGGTGCCGCGCAAGGTAGGGGCGCAGGAACACCTCGGGCCAGATCTCGTCGTCGGTCAGGATGCCTCTCGCATCGGCTCCGGCATCCGCAGTGCGAATGCACACCGACGACAGCGCCGCCTTGTCCTCGGGGCGAAATGCTCGAATCCTGGCCACGCCCCGATCGTACGCGGGGGTGGCTACCCTGCAATGAGGTGCGAGGATGGCGGGGGGAGGACGAACGCGTGGGTGTGAGCACTGGTCGGGTGTCCGAGATCGCACAGCGCATCGCGCGGCCGGTGCGCAACCTGCTCCGCGCGCTTCTGGCGCCTCTCACCAGAACCCGGCTCTTCCGCGCGGCAGGTCCCCGCCTGCTCCCCCCGGTCGAGCGGTTCTTCGCCGCCCTCAGCGGCGGCCGAGTGCAGCTCAGCGCCGTCCTGGTTCCCTCACTCGTTCTCCACACGACCGGGGCCAGAAGCGGTCTCATCCGTGATGTTCCGCTGATGTACACCCCCGACGGACAGGGCCGGGCGATCGTCGCCGGGACCAACTTCGCCGGCGAACGCCACCCCGCTTGGACGACGAATCTGCTCGCCCATCCGGATGCTGCGATCACGGTTCGCGGGCGGCGGATGCTCGTGCACGCGACCGTCATCCCAGACGACCAGCGAAACGCCGTATGGGCTCGCATCGAGTCGCAGTGGCCCGGTTATCGCGCGTACGAGCGAGAGTCCCACCGCACGGTGCGGCTGTTCCGGCTTCAGCCCGTGCTGCGCCACGCAGCGACAGCGGGCTGGGAGCCGGATCCTACGGAGTGAGGGCCTGCACCGTCCGCGGCCGCACGATCGTCCACAGTGCGATGACCGCGATCGCTCCGCATCCGACCATGACCGATGCCATTGTCGTGGCGGTGATGCCGGCACTGGCAGAGAGCCAGCCGACGAGAGGCGAGACCGCGCCTGCCACACCGAAGTTCACGGCGCCGAGGATGGATGCTGCCGTCCCCGCCGCCTTGCCGTGGCGATCGAGCGCGAGCACCTGCACACACGGGAAGCCGAAGCCGACCGACGTGATGAACAGGAAGAGGGGAACCATCGTTCCCCACAGGCCGAGACCCAAGCTGTCGGCGAGGATGATGGCAGAACCGAACACGACGGTGCCGGCCGTCGAGAACGCCAGCACCCACTGGGGGCCGAACCGGGCAGCCAGCCGCGAGGCCATCTGCACACCGAAGACGATGCCCAGGGAGTTCACGGCGAACAGCAGACCGTATGCCTGCGGATCGAACCCGTAGCCCTCCTGAAAGAGGAAGGGCGAGGCCGACAGGTATGAGAACAGGCCGCTGAAGTTCATCCCGCCGATCACCAGAACGCCCAGGAACACGCGGTCGCTGAGCACCGACCGGTAGCGCTGCCAGGTCGTGGTGCTCCCCTTGTCGTGCCGACGGGCCGGCGGCAGGGTCTCGGGGATGATGAAGATCGTGCTGACGAGCATCACCACGCCGTACACGGCGAGAACGACGAAGATCCCCTGCCACGGCATGACGATCAGAAGCGCCGAGCCGATGAGAGGCGCAACGACCGGGGCAACACCGCTCACGAGTGCGAGTCGACTGAGCATCACGACCAGCCGCTTCCCGCCGAACAGGTCGCGCACGATCGCCATTGCAACCACGCCTCCCGCGGCAGCCCCCACTCCCATGAAGAACCGGGCGGCGCCGAGGGTGATGAGCGTCGGCGAGAGCGCTGCAGCTGCGCTGGCCAGCACATGCAGCACGGTCACGGCGATCAGCGGCATCCGTCGCCCGACTTTGTCGCTGAGCGGGCCTACGACCAGCTGCCCGACAGCGAAGCCGATCATCGTGCCCGTCAGGGTGAGTTGAATCGCCGCCGACGTCGTCTGGAAGTCGGCCTCGAGCACCGGGAAGGCCGGGAGGTAGAGGTCGATCGTGAACGGCCCGAGCGCCGTCAGCGCGCCGAGCAGGATGATGTACAGCACGCGGCGCCGCGTGGGGATGGCATCGCCGGGGTGCAGCATGACCGGCGCTGTTGCCGGGTTGGCTCCAAGGGTGCGGATCGCACCGGTCGCCGAACGAAGCCGCACCGATCCGGTCGGGGTGAGCTCCGGCCGGTCAGCAGCAGACGCGTCCGCGGGTGTTACGGGAATGGAGGCAGTGTCGAGCACGGGTTCCGTTCAGGGGGAGGTTGCGCGGGATCGGAGGACCCACGCCCCCGATCGGCGTCGAATCGATTCGACTCCATGATAACGGATGCTCGACACGGCGGCATCAGAAAGCGAAGGGGCGCCCCTCCCCGGGACGCCCCTTCGAGCTTCATCCTTCTGCGATCAGCCCTTCGTCGAGCCTGCGAGCAGACCTCGTACAAAGTAGCGCTGGAGCGAGAAGAACACGATCAGCGGAACGATGATCGCGACGAACGCACCCGCTGTCAGCAGCTGCCACTCGTTGCCACGCGTTCCCGTGATCTCCGCCAACAGCTTGGTGATCGGCGCCACCGGCCCGTCGGCGAAGATCAAGGCCACGAGCAGGTCGTTCCAGACCCACAGGAACTGGAAGATCGCGAACGACGCGAGAGCGGGCATCGTCAGGGGCAGCACAATGCGGAAGAAGATCTGCCCGCGGGATGCCCCGTCGACGCGTGCCGCCTCGATGATGTCGGCCGGGATCTGCGACATGAAGTTGTGCAGCAGGTAGATCGCCAGCGGCAGAGCGAACATCGAGTGGGCGATCCAGACCTGCGCGTACCCACCCGACACTCCGAGCGGCCCCGTGATCTGCACCCCGAAGATGTTCAGACCACGAGAGAACGAGCTCAGCAGCGGGATCAGCGCCATCTGGATCGGCACGATCTGCAGCGCGAACACGAAGATGAACAGCCAGTCGCGCCCCTTGAAGTCGATCCACGAGAACGCGTAGGCCGCGAACGCCGCGATCGTCAGCGGCACGATGGTCGCGGGGATCGTGATGGCGATCGAGTTGATGAAGGCCTCGGCCATCGTCAGCTGCGTGTTACCTGCCTGCAGAACCTGGATGTAGTTCTCCAGCGTCACCTGCGGGTCGGCGAAGAACGTCCACCATCCGGTCGTTTTGATCTGCTGCTCAGGACGGAAGGACGAGATCAGCAGTCCGAAGGTCGGGATCGTCCACGCGAGCGCGATGATGATCGACGCGACGGTTGCCCACGGCTTGGAGAGCACGCGTCGAACACGGCCCGCGCGGCCCGAACCACCGTTCTGGTCCCGGCGCATCCCGCGCTCGAGTTCCTTCTCGGTCTCCTTGTCGATCGGGAGATCGATCGGCATAACCTCACTCATTGGATCGCTCCCTTCGGGAGATCTGCGCGCGAGGGCGCGCTAGATGCGTACCGCATGCTCATCGGATCTCCTTCTGCTTGCGGATCTGCCGGGCGTTATAGATCACGATCGGCAGCACCAGGAGGAACAGGATGACGGCGAACGCCGCACTGCGGCCCGCCTCGAACTTGGTGAACTGCGTGTACATCTCGTTCGCGATCACCGAGGTGCCGAAGTTACCGCCGGTCATCGTGCGCACGATGTCGAAGACCTTCAGCGAAGCGATCGAGATCGTCGTGAGGACCACGATGATCGCGGGACTGATCGCGGGAACCGTGACGTTGATGAAGCGCTGCCACGCGTTGGTTCCATCAAGCTGCGCGGCCTCAAGCTGTTCGGTCGGAACGCCCTTGATCGCCGCGGAAAGGATGACCATTGCGAAACCGGTCTGCACCCAGATGAGCACGACGATCAGGAACAGCGTGTTCCACGGCTCGTTGAGAAGCCACTGCACGGGGTCTCCCCCGAACCACACGACGATCTGGTTGAGAAGACCGATCTGGGTGAACTCGGGACCGCGATAGGCGTACACGAAGTTCCAGATGATGCTCGCACCGACGAACGAGATCGCCATCGGCATGAACACGAGAACCTTGTAGACCTTCTCACCGCGCGTCTTGTCGATGAAGACCGCATACGCAAGCCCGACGATCGTCGACACTGTCGGGGCAATGAGCACCCAGACGATGGTGTTCACGACGGTGCGGATTCCGTCTGGCTGGGTGAAGATCCAGACGAAGTTGTCGAGGCCGACGAATTGGTTTCCCGCTGCGTTCATGAACGAAGCGACAAAGGTCTGGATCGACGGGAGGATCAGACCGATCAGCAGCAACAGCGCCGCCGGGGTCATGAAGGCGATGAGCTGGATGAAATAGCCCTTGCCGTTTCGAGATCGGTAATCGATCACGAAGAACAGACCGCCGATGACAGCGGCGACGATCGCCGCCCACCAGACGGAGTTGAAGAGCAGAACCGTGGCGACCGGGATGAGCACACACATCGCGAGCCTGATCCAGGTATAGACGGGTCCCGAACGGGGAGCAATGTCGATGAGAAAGAGGATCAGGCCGATCACCACGAGGAATGCAACGACCACGACGATCGCTTGCAGAATCGGGTGCATTGTGCCGACCCAGTTGAAGAACGCGGTCACGTCGCTCCTTTCGAGTACGTCAGTGGACTCGCTCGAATCCTAGCCAGGAAGACGGCGGAGGGGCCGCCCCGCCTGAGCGAGGCGGCCCCTCCGTGATCACTGTCAGCTGGACGGCCAGCCGGCT
The DNA here is from genome assembly GCF_020781975.1 of Microbacterium schleiferi. Taxonomy (GTDB): domain Bacteria; phylum Actinomycetota; class Actinomycetes; order Actinomycetales; family Microbacteriaceae; genus Microbacterium. Next base: position 173,734 of record NZ_JAJGNI010000004.1, on the reverse strand, counting down.
TCGATCTGTGCGGTGACCTCGTCAACGGGGGTGCCGCTGATCCACGAGACCATGCCCTTCCAGAACGTCCCGGCGCCGACGGCGCTGGGCATCAGGTCGGATGCATCGAACCGGAACGTGGTGTTCGGGTCCTGAAGGATCTCGATCGCCTGCGTCAGGATGCCCGACGAAGCGTTGGCCGGGTCGAGGCCCGTGTTCGCCGAGATGACACCACCGAGCGAGACGCGGTTGTTCGCCCACTCCGGGCTCGAGAGGTACTCAAGCACGGCCTGCGTGTCGGACTCGTCGTTGAACGCGCCAACGATCTCGCCACCACCGGTGACTGCCGGCGCACCGGCGGTCTGACCGGGCATGATGAACGCCCAGACGTCGCCGTCCTCGGCGACAGTGCCGCCGGCGTCCTCGATGAATCCGGTGAAGAACGACGCCTGGTGGTGCAGTGCGCATTCACCCGAGACGAGGGCGGCAGCAGGGTCGCCGAACTCGGTCGAGTTGATGGACTGGACGTCACCGAAACCGGCATTGACGTACTCGGGGTTCAGCAGGTATTCACCGGTCGCGTCGAACGCGTCGATGATCGGCTGGTCGGTGAACTTCACCTCGTTGGCAACCCACTGGTCGTAGACCTCGGGACCCGAGTCGCGAAGCACCATGTCCTCGACCCAGTCGGTTCCCGGCCAGCCGGTCGCGTCGCCCGAGCCGAAGCCGGCACACCACGGGGCCTTGCCGGTGGTCGACTGGATGGTCTGCGTGACCTGCATGAGTTCGTCGAGTGTCGTCGGGACCTCAAGACCCCACTCCGCGAACTTGGCGGGCTGGTACCAGATGAAGCCCTTGACGGATGCCATCAGCGGCGCGCCGTACAGCGTGCCGTCGACGGTGCCGTAAGCAGCCCAGTCGTCCGACCAGTAGTCGGCGACGTTCTGCTGCACGGCCTCGGGAGCCGGAACCAGGTAGCCGCGCGACGCGAGGTCGGCGAGCAGACCGGGCTGCGGGAAGATCGCGATGTCGGGCGGGTTGCCACCCTGTGCGCGGATGCCGATCTGAGACTCGAACTCCTTGGAGGCCTCGTACTGGATGTCGATTCCCGACTCCTCTTCGAAGTCAGCCCACGACTCGTCCAGCAGTTCCGCCTCGGTGTCCGAGATCGTGCCGTAGATCGTGACGACGTTGTCGACGTCGCCGCCCCCACCGTCAGTGCTGCCGCCGCCGCTGTCACCGCTGCAGCCCGCGAGCGCGATGCCCGCGATGCCGGCGATCGCCACGGCGCCGAGCACCTTGTGACGCTGTGTCATGCCCATATGAATGACTCCTCCTCGTTGAGCGCAGACATGGTTCCTTCGTAAGAGCCTCTCCGGAACCGTTTCCATGACACCGTATCGCCCTCTTCTCCCGCGCACAACAGATGAACCATTACGAGCCGATAACTGCGCCTGGGAGCGCTCTTTTCGCTATCTGCATAGTGATCGACGACACTGCATTCACCTGGAACCGGTTCCCCTTTTCGCCTTTCGTCGTTTAGCCTGTCCCTACAAGAGATCGACGATCGATCGCGGGTGCGGTGTCGGGAACCGCAGAGAACCGCCGGAAGGTACAACGACGTGAGCGGCATCGAGGACGTGGCCCGCGCTGCGGGAGTCTCGAAGGCGACGGCAAGTCGCGCCCTCACCGGACACGGGTACGTCGCCGCAGCCACGCGAGAGCGGGTGACACGCGTCGCCCACGAAATGGGATACGTCCCCTCCTCGAGCGCTGCGAGCCTGGCCACCGGGCGCACGCGCAATATTGGCGTCGTCATGCCCTACCTCAACAGATGGTTCTTCGCCGAGGTTCTCGAAGGTATTCAAGAGGTGCTCCTCGAATCCGGGTACGACCTGACCCTCTACGACGCCAAGCCAGGCACCGAAGGGCGCAGGCGCGTGTTCGACGACTTCCTGGCCCGCAAGCGATTCGACGGACTGATAGCGGTCGGGCTTGAACCCGATCACCACGAGCTGGAGCGACTTGTCGCGATCGGCCGCCCCGTCGTGAGCGTCGTCGCAATGGGCGACAATGCGGGAGTCGTGCGGCTGGATGACGAGTCTGCCGCTCGACGTGCCACAGCGCACCTCATCGAACTCGGTCACACGAAGATCACCTTCCTTGGAGGCGTCTCGGTCTCCAGCGGTCCCCACGTCGATCGCGCGCGTCTGGCGGGATACCAGACGACGATGAGGGAGGCCGGCCTCGAGGTGACGCACGTGCGATCGGAGGTGAGTCTGCCCGGTGGGTACGCAGCGGCTGTCGACCTCCTCGGAGACCCCGATCGACGGCCCACGGCACTTCTGGCTACGTGCGACGAGGTCGCGATCGGGGCCATCATCGCGGCGCGCCGGCTCGGCATCCCGGTCCCGTCAGCACTCAGCGTCGTCGGTATCGACAATCACGAGTTCGCCGAGATGTTCTCACTCACCACGCTTGAGCAGTCGCCCCGCAGTCAGGGCGCACAGGGGGCCAGGATGCTGCTCGAGCAGCTCGAGAATCCGGAGCAGGATCCCGCGGATGTCAGCATCCAGGCGCGCATGATTGTGCGCAACTCGACTGCCCCTCCCCCGGGAACCCCCTCGGTGACCGTGGGCGTCGGCGTCACATCCTGACCTCTCTCCCCCCGCGGGAAGGCGCCGAACCCACACCTTCGCCCTCCAACCCACCGGTTTCTTCGACCGAAAGGTGAGGGTTCGCGCTGATTCGTGTGGGTTCGCGCCAGGATCGGCCGCGAGGGCCCTCCCGCTACAGTGGTGCCGTGAGCGAGACGACGACGGATGCCGGTGCTGTCACAACTCCCCCGAAGGGCGTGCGGCGGCCGGTGATCGTTTCGTTCGCCGTTGCTTTCGTCTACCTCACAGGCCTGCTCGGCATCCTGCTCGGCATCCTGGTGCTGCTCAGCCGCTACGACCAGACAGGCTCCGGCGATGTCCTCGCTGTGTCGCTCATCGGGGCTGCCATCATCCTCGTCGGGCTGTTGATCATCGGGATCGCTTCCGGCGTCGCGCGCGGCAGCGGCCTGTCTCGCATCGTCTTGACGGTGTACCTGGCGATCCAGGTGCCACTTCACGTCCTGGCCATCGCCGCCGCGGACTTCGACTGGATCGCCGCCGTTCAGCTCGCGCTCGAGCTGTTCACTCTCGTGGTGTTGTGGCTTCCGCCAACGAACCGCTTCTTCCGCGCCGCCGCGGCCGCCCGGCGCTGAGCCCCGCCGTCCTGGCAGCAGTATCACGCGCCACGAATCGGCGGTGGATGAACCGCACGATCTCGATACCACCGATGGTCGCCACGATCACGACGGTGAGCAGGTACGCGGCATCCTCACCCGGGTCGACAAGTTGGAAGAACTCCGTCGCGAGCGGCACCGAGAAGATCAGCACCAGGCCGATGAACATGGCACCGATCACGAGGCCCTTGTAGCGGTTGATCGGACGGGACAGCACGGTCAGAATCCAGATCCCGACGATCGCGAGCAGGATCGTCGCCCCAGTGCGCATCTGCTGTTCGTCGACGCCGAGCGATTGCGCGCCGAGGGTGTAGAGGGTGAGCCCTGCTCCCACGACGACGCCGGCGGGAATCGCGAAGCTGAGCGAGCGCCGCAGGAACCCCGGAATGTAGCGCTGCCGGTTGGGCATGAGGGCCAGGAAGAATGCCGGGATGCCGATGGTGAGTCCGTCGGTGATCGAGAGCTGCCGAGGCAGGAACGGGAACTGCAGCACCAGGATGCCGAACACGATCGACAGCACGAAGATGTAAGCCGTCTTGGTGAGGAACAGCATCGAGACGCGCTCGATGTTGGCGATCACCTGACGTCCTTCGGCGACGACGTCGGGGAGGTGCGAGAACTGCCCGTCCAGCAGCACGAGGCGCGCTACCGCCTTCGTGGCGGCTGCGCCCGAGTTCATCGCGATGCCGATGTCGGCTGTCTTGATCGCGAGCGCGTCGTTGACGCCGTCGCCGGTCATCGCCACGGTATGGCCACGCGATTGCAACGCAGTGACCATGCGCTTCTTCTGCTCCGGGGTGACGCGGCCGAACACGTGGTAGGTCTCGAGCACGTCTGCGAGCGCCTCGTCGTCCTCGGGTAGCTGCCGAGCATCGAACCCCTCCGGAGCGTCGACCCCGACCTCGCGCGCAATGGCAGCGACGGTGCGGGGGTTATCGCCCGAGATGACACGGATGCCGACCCCCTGCTCCCGGAAATACGCCAGCGTCTGCGCGGCATCCGGCCTCACCTGTTCGCGGAAGGTGAGCACGACGATCGGGACGAGATCGTCGGGGATGCGCTCGGCCTCGGCCTGCTCATCGGAGATCGGATGCGGCGAGTGGCCGAGCACGAGGGTGCGTCGTCCGGTCGCGGCAAGTTCGGCGACCAGGGACCCGAGCTCGGTTCCGTCTCCGGTCCCCTCCGGAAAGACCATTTCAGGAGCACCGAGAACCCAGGCACCCGACGGCCCGTCGCTGAACGATACTGCGCTCCATTTGCGTGCCGACGAGAACGGGATGACTGACCCGACGGCGACAGGAGCCTCGAGCGGGTAGGGGTCGCGCAGGCACCGCGCTGTGGCGTTGGCCGCCGGGTCAGCGCCGTACCAGGCCAGTGCCTCATCCCATCCGGGGGCCGCGGCATCGCCGACGGGATGAACGGCATCGAACTCGATCTCTCCGGCCGTGAGCGTGCCGGTCTTGTCGAGGCATACAACGTCTACGCGCGCCAGTCCCTCGACGGCGGGGAGTTCGTTGACGAGCACCTGGCGGGAGGCGAGCTTTGCGGCGCCGACCGCAAAGGCGATGCTCGTCATGAGGACGAGCCCGAGGGGAATCATCGCGGTCACGGCGGCGATCGTATTGACGGCTGCCTGAACCCAGTCGCCACTCTCCCAGGCGGCGACCCATCCGCCGAACACCATCATCTGGGCGTTCAGGACGAGAAGTGCCATGGGTCCGATCGCCCAGCCGACGACACGCAGCACAAGGTTGATCGACGAGCGCAGCTCGCTCGAGACGAGCGAGAACCGCTTGGCCTCAGCGGCGAATCGGTTGGCATACGAGTCGGCACCCACACGGATGACGCGCGCGAGCCCCTCTCCCGCGACGACGATCGAACCCGAAAGTGCCTCATCGCCGGGATGCTTGTCGACAGCATCTGACTCACCGGTGAGCATCGACTCGTCGACCTGCAATCCGCGGGCGGCAACTGCTTCGGCATCGGCTGCGATCTGATCGCCGGCGCGCAGCACCAGGATGTCATCGATCACGACATCGGTCGGGTGGATCTCAGCCTCGACACCGTCGCGCAGGACCCGAGCAGTCGGTGCGTTCAGCAGCGCCAGGCGATCGAGCGCCGCCTTGGCGCGGAACTCCTGCCACGCACCGATGATCGTGTTGGCCAGAGCGCTGAGGCCGAAGATCGCGTCCTGCCAGCGCCCGAGCAGCAGGAGAACGGCAAAGCACGATCCAACGATCGCGTTGAAGATCGTGAACACATTGGCGCGGATGATGCTGCCGATGCTCCGGCTGGAGTCGGCCTGATACGCGTTGGTTCGGCCATCCGACACACGCTCGGCTACCTCGGCTGCCGTGAGTCCGGTGAGCTCACCATCGCCGGCCGGCTCAGGCCCTGGCTGCGTCGCCACGTCGGTACCGCTGGTCATGCGTTCACCCTAGCGGGCACCTTCTGGCGCTGACGGATGCCGAGATGCGCGAAGACCCCGGATGCCGAAGCATCCGAGGCCTTCGCGAGAAAGTCGCAGGGACTTACTTGAGGGTGACCGTGGCGCCTGCCTCTTCGAGAGCAGCCTTCGCCTTGTCTGCGGTCTCCTTGTTGGCGCCCTCGAGGACAGCCTTGGGAGCACCGTCGACGACGGCCTTGGCCTCGCCGAGGCCGAGCGAGGTGAGCTCGCGGACGACCTTGATGACCTGGATCTTCTTGTCGCCGGCGGCCTCGAGGATGACGTCGAACGCGTCCTTCTCTTCGGCCTCTTCGGCGGGGGCACCACCGGCGGGGGCGCCGGCGGCGGCAACCGCGACGGGCGCGGCGGCGGTGACGTCGAAGGTCTCCTCGAACGCCTTGACGAACTCGGAGAGCTCGATGAGGGTGAGCTCCTTGAACGCGTCGAGCAGCTCTTCAGTGCTGAGCTTTGCCATGATGATTCTCCTTGATGGGTGTGGTTATCGCCGGGGCCGACTCAGGCCGCGGACTCCTGCTTCTCACGCAGCGCGTCGACCGTGCGAACGGCCTTCGACGGCAGTGCGTTGAAGACGAATGCTGCCTTGGTCATCGAGGCCTTCATCGCGCCGGCGAGCTTCGCCAGCAGGACTTCACGGCTCTCGAGGTCGGCGAGCTTGTTTACCTCTTCTGCGCTCAGGGGGGAACCGTCGAAGTATCCGCCCTTGATCACCAGAAGAGGGTGTGCCTTGGCGAAGGCGCGCAGTCCCTTCGCGACGGTGACCGGGTCACCGTGCACGAATGCGATAGCCGAGGGTCCCTTGAGGTCCTCATCCATCGACGTGATCCCCGCGTTGTTCGCGGCGATCTTGGAGAGCGTGTTCTTCACCACGGCGTACTCGGCGTCCTGACGGATCGCGTTGCGGAGCTCCTTGAGCTCAGCAACCGTCAGGCCGCGGTACTCGGTGAGCAGAACGGCAGTCGAGTCCTCGAAGTTCTTCGTGAGCTCGGCAACCGTCGCTTCCTTCTGCGCCATGGCCACTCCTTGTGTCTTGTCCCCATTCCGCGGTGGCGGGACGGGAGCCTCGGACCCCCAAAAATGAGAAAAGCTCCGGCGCAAGCGCACGGAGCTTCGGCCCGGATGGGCGTTGTTCGTGACACCTGCGCAGGCCCCTGGCGACTCTCCCGGAAGAGAATTTCCAGCGCTTCGATCGACGTTCGCTTACGCGCACGCCGATGACCGGCGGTCTTCGGCTCCGACAAGTGTACGCTCCGGTCCCCACCCCAACAAATCGTCGCCGGGCCTCTCGCACATCTTCGCGTGTGAGGGCGGCCGAGGTCGCGACCCCGACGTAGGGTCAAGTGGTGACTCCCGAACTCCAAGCGCGCATCGTCGCCGACTCGCGAGACCGGGTCGCGTGGGTGCGGGCGCGTTCGCGGGGAATCACAGCAACGGATGTCGCGACGCTCACCTCTGAACGGGCCATTGCCCGCGCCGCCGACGCCAAGCTCATGGGCTCCGGGTTCTCGGGCAATGCCTATACGAACCACGGGCGGCTGCGCGAACCCGAAATCGCACGGTGGGTAGCCGCAACGCACGGCATCCAGCCCTCCTCGGCGCTCTTTCACGCCGAGATTGAGAAACGTCATCTCGCTACCCCCGACGGCGTGGTGGTCGACGCGCAGGGGCGCGTCATCCTCGCCGAGATCAAGACGACGAATAAGGAGTGGCGCAGCATCCCACGCTCCTACCTGCGCCAGGTCTGGTGGCAGCAACACGTCCTCGGTGCCGAGCGCACGCTGGTCGCCTGGGAACAGCACGACGGTTTCGTCCCTGTCGGCGACGAGCCCCGGTGCGCGTGGGTTGATCGCGACGAGACGGAGATTGCCCGGCTTGTCGGCCTGGCGACGGCTCTCATCGATGAGCTGTACTTACGCACGCAGCGCACGCGAACACTGGCGGTCGCCTCGGTCGAGACCCGCGAGCCGTATCGCGCGCTCGCATTGTCTGACTGATCAGCGCCGCCAACTAATTGACTCCTGTCAACCAAATACTCTATAGTTGACATTTGTCAATGACTGCGCGATGACGAGCGCAGCCACTCCTCGTCGTCAAGAAGGCATCCCATGGCATCCGTTTCCCCTCCAGCTGCGGCCCTCACCGAATCCGGCATGACTCGCCGCCAGGTCCTCGAGGCCCTCTCGGGCCTGCTCCTGGGCATGTTCGTCTCGATGCTCGCCTCGACTGTCGTCTCCACCTCCCTGCCGGTGATCATCCACGACCTCGGCGGCGATCAGGCAGCGTTCACCTGGGTCGTGACAGCGACGCTTCTGACAACAGCGATCTCGACACCCGTCTGGGGCAAGCTCGCCGACCTCGTGAACCGCAAGCTGCTCTTCCAGCTCGCGATCGGCATCTTCGTCGTCGCAACCGCCGCGGCGGGATTCGCACCGAACACCGAGTGGCTGATCGCCATGCGCGCGGTGCAGGGCGTCGGCGCGGGAGGCCTAGCCGCACTCAGCCAGGTGATCATGGCCGACATCATCAGCCCCCGCGAGCGCGGTCGCTATATGGGCTTGTTCGGCGCCGTCATGGCGCTCGCTACCATCGGTGGCCCCCTTGTAGGCGGCGTCATCACCGACGGGATCGGGTGGCGCTGGAACTTCTATGTCGCCCTTCCCTTTGCCGTTGCGGCCCTGATCATCGTGCAGCGCACCCTCCACCTGAAGCCCCTCGCGGCACGGAAGGTCTCGATCGACTACCTCGGCATCGTCCTGCTCTCTGCCGCCGTCTCGCTGCTGCTGATCTGGGTGACAACCGCCGGCGACTCCTTCGACTGGTGGAGCGTGACGACCCTGCTGATGGTGGGCGGCGCTGTTCTCGCCGCAGTTCTGTTCATCGTGGTCGAGCTGCGCTCGCGCGAACCTCTCGTCCCGCTCTCGATGTTCCGGAGCCGCACATTCACACTCGCCGTGCTCGCCTCGATCGCCACCGGCATCGCCATGTTCGGGGCTTCGGTATTCCTCAGCCAGTACATGCAGCTGGCTCGAGGCGCCACACCCACGGAGGCCGGGCTGATGACGATCCCGATGATCGCCGGACTCCTGGTGGCATCCGTCGGAGTCGGCCAGCTGATCACCCGCTTCGGGCACTGGAAGCCCTACCTCATCGGGGGCAGCATCTCGCTGATCGCAGGGTCCGCCCTGTTGACGACGATCCACTACGACACGAACTTCGCCCTCGTGTCGCTGTACATGTTCCTGCTCGGCGCGGGCGTCGGGATGACGATGCAGAACCTCGTGCTCATCGTGCAGAACACGACCGAACCCACCAAGATCGGCGTGGCAAGTTCCGGCGTCACCTTCTTCCGAAGCCTCGGCGGCAGCGTCGGTGTTGCCGTCATGGGCGCAGCTCTTGCCGGCAGCGTCACCGACCTCTTGGGAGGACGCAAGGATGACGTCACCGCTGCGCTCGCAACCCTCGGCGACCAGGCGTCGACCTGGGCTTCGCAACTCCAGTCGGGGTCCCTCCCGCAGGTGTCTGCGATGCCCGAGGGCCTGCGCGTCATCTTCGAAGACGTCTATGCTCAAGGCATCTCACAGTCCTTCCTGATCCTCGTGCCGTTCGCGATCGTGAGCCTCATCGCCATCGCGTTCTTGCCGAACGTTCCCCTGACCCGGATGACGAACCGCGAGCGACTGGAAGCCGGTGAAGCCGACCTCGCTACCGTGTCTGTCGCCGAGGGCATGGAAACCCTCACCGCCACTGCCCAGCTCGGAGCGGATTCCGACAGTTCTCACCGCGCCAAGGCTGCTGGCGCGGCATCCACCCAGGAACCGCCGCGATGAGCGAGTCCGAGTCCCCCGAGGACCTCGACCCGGCGACCCGCGAGCACCGCGCGGCAGTGGACAGACTCGAGGGTGCGATCTCCGAGCTCATCTCGCGCATCCGAAAGTTCTATGCGCAGATCGCTGATGAGGTGAGCCCGGGAATGCTCCCCGGCACGTTCAAACTCCTCGCGACCATCGGCCGAATCGGACCCACGACGTCGTCGGCCCTCGCTCATCGCCTGACCGCCGACAAGGGAATGATCAGTCGGCAGATCAGCGAGCTCGAAAGTCTTGGCTTCATCGAGCGGACGGCTGATCCGGACGACCGTCGTTCACGGTTGATCTCCCTCACCTCAGAGGGACGGAAGAGATTGGATGCCGCGCGAGCACCGTACGAACGGATGCTCTCCCACACGCTCGCAGAGTGGCCGACCGAGTCGATCGACGACCTGACCGACCTACTCACCGCCTTCGCGTCGGGCGATATCCCGAAACGCTGACGGGCCGGGTCTTATCGGCTCGGTGACAACGGCGTAACACGAGCGAGACAATCGGGGGGTTGACTGAGATCACCTCGCGGAGGGCGGGGTTTCACCTGGTCGTCATGTGCCACGTCGATGCCGATGTGCGCGGTCCGCTGGCGACGAATTCGCGGAAGGAGCGACCGATGCGATTCCGGCCGCTACGCCCATCCCCCGAAACCCGGGCATTCTCCACCGAACTCTCGCAGGTCCCCGAAGTGATGCGTGCGGTCACCGTCGCGCAGTGGGGCGCTCCCGGCGTCCTGACCGAGACCACCGTCCCGGTGCCCCACCCCGTCCTGAGCGAGGTGCTTGTGCGGGTGGTCGCCGCCGGTGTGAACCCGATCGATGCCAAGACGCGGGCCGGGAAGGGACTTGCTCCTGCCGTAGCCGAGCTTCCCGAGATCCTCGGCTTCGACTTCAGCGGCGTCGTCGTCGAGTCGCCGTTCGAGACCCATCCGTTCCCCGTCGGTACGGAAGTGTTCGGGATGGCCGGGTTCCCCCGGACGCCGGGAAGCTACGCCGAGTATGTCGTCGCACCCACCCTGTCGATCGCGCGCAAGCCAGCCTCCCTTTCGCATGTCGAAGCGGCGGGAGTGCCGGTGGCAGCGCTCACCGCCTGGGGGCTCGTGGTCGAGACCGCTCACGCTCACGAAGGACAGCGGATCCTCATCCACGCCGGAAGCGGTGGCGTCGGGCACTTCGCCGTGCAGTTCGCTGCGTACTTCGGCGCTCACGTGACAGCCACAGCCTCCGGAACCAACGCCCCGTGGCTTCGGGATCTCGGCGCCTCGGTCGTGATCGACCACACCTCGACGCGCTTCGAGGAGGTCGTGCACGACATGGACGTCGTCATCGACCTCGTGGGCAACGTCACCGACTCGATCGGCTCCCGCTCGCTGTCGGTGCTCCGGCCCGGCGGGATCTACATCCTCGTTCCCACCGGATCGTGGCCGGAGTATCGCGACGCTGCGGCGGCTGCAGGAGTCCGCGCGACCAGCTACAAGGTGATTCCGGAAGGCGCGACCCTTGCGACGATCGCCCGCCTGCTCGACTCACGATCGATTCAGGTGTACATCGATCACGTGCTGGACCTTGCGGAAGCGGCGAGGGCGCACACCGATATCGAGGGCGGGCACACACGCGGCAAGATCGTGCTGCGCGTCAGCGACGATTGAGGGCTCGCGCAGGTCGAAGCACGCGGCGTCCCTCCTCGACGATTTCGGTGGCCACGGCATCCAGAAGCCGCGAACGCAGATTCCACTGCTGCCAGTACAGCGGAACGTCGACGGGCGGACCTCCCAGGCGTACGAGCGCTCCGCGCTCGAGCTCAGCTGCCGACTGGAAGCCGGGCAGCAAGCCCCATCCGAGTCCCAACACAACTGCCTGCGCGAAGTCATGGGATGCCGGGACGTAGTGGCGCGGGGCTTCCGAAGCCGACACGCCCTTCTCCCGTAGCCACCGGTCCTGCAGATCATCGCGGCGATCGAACTGGACGACCGGGGCCGCAGCCAGTGCACGGGTGTCGCCGCGTGAGATGTTGAGGTAGCGGGCGACGAACTCGGGAGTGGCGACTGCCTCGTAGCGCATGACACCGAGCGCGGTAACGCGGCATCCGGCTACCGGCTCTGCACGGGACGTCACGGCGCCCATCACGGTGCCGCCCTCGAGGAGCGCAGCGGTGAAGTCCTGATCGTCGCGATGAAGGTCGAACACGATCGGATGCCGCGCACTCAGGCGGCCCAGTGGCGAGAGGAACCAGGTGGCGAGAGAGTCCGCGTTCACCGCGAGCGGCACAGAAACGGGTCCGTCGGCGGCTCCGTCTTCACCGATGCCGGCAAGGGCATCATGTTCGAGCACACGCGCCTGACGTGCGAGCCGGATGACAGCTTCCCCGGCAGCCGTCGGGCGCACGGGCTTCGAGCGCACCAGCAGCACCCGACCGAGCTGATCTTCGATCGCGCGGAGGCGTTGGCTCACGGCGCTCGGCGTGATCCGCATGCGCCGCGCCGCAGCCTCCAGAGTGCCCTCCTCGGCGATGATCGCGACGGTGTCGGCGAGGTCGAAGTCGATCTTCATATGAAGCGATGCTAATGCCCCGTGAGAATCCTGAGCTGGAGTGCATGTCTCGCGCCAGCTAGCGTCGAGGCGTGCTCCCTCCCCTCCTCGCCGGTCTCGGCCTCGGACTATCGCTCATCGTGGCCATCGGCGCACAGAACCTGTTCGTGCTTCGACAGGGAATCCGGCGCGAGCACGTACTGGCGGTTGTCGTGGTGTGCGCCGCATCCGACGCCATCCTCATCGTGCTCGGCGTCTCGGGTGTCGGGCTCGCACTGGCTGCACTGCCATGGCTGGTGACCGCCGTGCGGTGGGCGGGCGCGGCCTTCCTCGTGGGTTACGGCCTCCTCGCTGCCAGGCGCGCGTGGCGTCCCGCGGGCGCACTGACTGTGGACGACCCGCGCGATGACATCGCGGGTTCTGCTACCGAACGGCCCGTGCAGGTTCAGCCGACCACGACCGCGACACGGCTCTCCGCGACGGTTCTCACCGTCCTCGCGCTTACGTGGCTGAACCCCCACGTCTACCTCGATACGGTGTTTCTGCTCGGCGGTGTCGCCAACACCCACGGCGATGACCGGTGGCTCTTCGCGCTCGGCGCCGTGATGGCAAGCATCCTCTGGTTCAGCGCACTGGGGTTCGGAGCCCGCTATCTCGGTCGCTGGCTCGCGACGCCCCGAGCCTGGCGCATCCTCGACGCCATCATCGCGGTCGTGATGATCGTCCTCGGCGTGAGCCTCGTCGTCGGCGGATGAACGACAACGGCCCCCGCCGAAGCGGAGGCCGTCGTCGTATCAGATCGTTGCTCAGGCGATGCTGTTCACGTCCAGCGGGATGCCGGGACCGAACGTCGTCGAGACTGCACCCTTCTGGATGTAGCGGCCCTTCGAGCTCGAGGGCTTCAGGCGAACGATCTCGTCGAGCGCAGCCTTGAGGTTCTCATCGAGCTGCTCGGCCGAGAACGATGCCTTGCCGACGACGAAGTGCACATTGGCGTGCTTGTCGACACGGAACTCGATCTTTCCGCCCTTGATCTCCTCGACCGCCTTGGCGGGGTTGGGGGTCACGGTGCCGGTCTTGGGGTTGGGCATGAGGCCTCGGGGACCGAGGACCTTACCCAGACGCCCGACCTGGCCCATCAGTTCCGGGGTCGACACTGCAGCGTCGAACGCGGTGTAGCCGCCGGCGACCTTCTCGATCAGCTCGGCGCCGCCGACCTCGTCAGCGCCAGCGGCGATCGCCGCTTCGGCGGCAGGACCGGTCGCGAACACGATGACGCGCGCAGTCTTGCCGGTACCGTGGGGCAGGATGACGGTGCCGCGCACCATCTGGTCTGCCTTGCGCGGGTCGACCGAGAGCTTGAGGGCGACCTCGACGGTGGAGTCGAACTTCTTCGAGCCCGTCTCCTTCGCCAAGTTCACAGCCTCGCTGGGTGAATAGAACTTGCCGGCCTCGATCTTCGCGGCGGCTTCGTTGTATGCCTTGGACTTGGTAGCCATTGTCGTTATCCCCCTCAGTCCTCGACCGTGATGCCCATGGAACGGGCGGTGCCGGCGATGATCAGCGAGGCGGCCTCGATGTCATTCGCGTTCAGGTCGGGCATCTTCGTCTCGGCGATCTGACGCACCTGGTCCTTGGTGAGCTTGCCCACCTTGGCCGTGTGCGGCGTCTTCGAGCCCTTCTGCACGCCCGCAGCCTTCTTGATCAGCTCGGCTGCCGGCGGGGTCTTCAGGATGAACGTGAAGCTGCGGTCCTCGTAGACGGTGATCTCGACGGGGATGACGTTGCCGCGCTGCGACTCGGTCGCGGCGTTGTACGCCTTGCAGAACTCCATGATGTTGACGCCGTGCTGACCGAGCGCAGGCCCGATCGGCGGCGCCGGGTTGGCTGCACCGGCGTTGATCTGAAGCTTGATCAGGCCGGTCACCTTCTTCTTCGGTGCCATTCTTCTTTCCTTTCATCGAGCGGACGCCATCGGCATCCTCTCTCCCGCAGCCCGGCCGTTCCGGGAGCGGTGGTCTGTATCGCGCTGGAGCGCGGTTGCGTTACTGCTTGGTGACCTGGTCGAAGCTGAGCTCGACCGGGGTCTCGCGCTCGAAGAGCGACACGAGCACCGTGAGCTTGCCGCTCTCGGGCTTGATCTCGCTGATCGAGCCCGGCAGGCCCGCGAAGGAGCCTTCCTTGATCGTGATGGTCTCACCGATCTCGAAGTCGACTTCGGTGACGACGCTGCGCGCCACGGGCTGACCCTTGGCTCCACTCGCGCCGCCCTTGGCCGGAGCAGTCTCCTTGACCTCGACGAGCGACTTCAGCATCGTGAAGGCCTCTTCGAAACGGAGCGGCGTCGGGTTGTGCGCGTTGCCGACGAACCCGGTGACACCGGGAGTGTGGCGAACAACCGACCAGGTGTCTTCGTTCAGTTCCATGCGCACGAGCACGTAGCCGGGGATGCGCACGCGGGTGACCATCTTGCGCTGGCCGTTCTTGATCTCGACGACATCTTCCATCGGAACTTCGATCTGGTAGATGTCTTCTTCTACCTCGAGCGTCGACTTGCGCTGCTCGATGTTGGCCTTCACCTTGCGCTCGAAGCCGGCGTAGGAGTGAATGACGTACCACTTGCCCGGGAGGGACCGCAGTTCCGCGCGGAATGTCTCGTACGGGTCTTCCTCGGCCTCGTCCCCGTCGGCCACGTCAGCCTCGTCGACGTCGTCACCGAGCTCGTGACCGTCGTAAGGCGTGACCTCTTCGGCGGCGTGGGCAGCGCGCTCGGCTTCTTCTTCGGCGAGGTCGTCGGTCAGAACCTCGGCAGCGGCTTCAGCCTCTGCTGCCTCGTCGATCTCGAGTGCATCGTTCACGATCGCATCAGCCTCCGGGTCGCTCACCTCGACGTCGTCGTCATCCGAGTAGTCCGCGTCGTCGTCCTCATCCTCGATGTGGATGGCGACGTGCTCGGCCGCATCGCTCTGGTGCTCTTCGCGCGCGAGCTCGTTGCCCTCCTGGGCCTCGTCCTCCTCGGAGGACTGCTCGGCCGAGGGCGCCCAGTCGGCGTCGTCGAGAAATCGTTCAGACACGTATTTCGTTCACTTCCATTTGATCGGGCGCGATGCAGCATCCTGCCTCGCACCGTGAGGACGAACAGATCAGGCGGGAACGCCGAAGACCTGCGTCGTCAGCCAGAGGAACACGTAGTCCATTCCCCACACGAGTGCCATCATGATGACGACGAACCCGAGCACGACTGCCGTGTACTTCAGGAGCTCCTGGCGCGTCGGGGTGACGACCTTGCGAAGCTCCGCAAAGACCTGACGGATGAACAGGGCGATCCGCGCGAAGACGTTCAGCTTCTTCTCGCGAGGAGCGCTGCCACTGGCAACGATCTCGCCCTTGGCGTCATCCTGGACCATGTATCCCACCTGGTTGCTTCTGTTGTGCCAGCTTGCGCTGACGCGCAGGGCGGACAGGAATCGAACCTGCAACCTGCGGTTTTGGAGACCGCTGCTCTGCCAATTGAGCTACCGCCCTAAAGGCCGGAAGGCCTTGAGGTGTCTGCAGTCTTCTGCCGCGACGTGAAAGGAGGGATGTGTCCCGATCGCGGGCACGGCGAAAGAATGCAGACTTCTACTGCAGGTCAAGTGTACGGCATGCCCTCACGGCGGGCGAACCGTCCCCGCGCCTTAGGGGGCCTCGAGGCACGGCGTGAACACGGCGATCACCAGAAGCGGAGACTCGTAGCTGACCGTGGCCACGATGCCGCTCTCGTCCACCCACGCGCCCTCGCGCCCCGCGAGTCCGTCGGCGTCGATCGTCGCCCACACCTCCGGGTCGATCGCCGCCGTCACGGCATCGACGAGTGCGTCCTCGGCGGCGTAGTCCGCCCCCACCGAGACAGAACCGACCGCGGCGAATGTGCGCTGGGTGCCGCGATCCTGCTCGCCGCAGGACTGCTCCTCCGGGCCCGTCGTTTCGAGAGTGCGGAGTGTTCCCTCCTCGACCGCTCCGGCAGCCTCCACCAGGGTGTCGAAGATGGCCGCGGCATCCGTCTCGAGCTCATCGAGATCGGGCCCAGCACACGCTGTCAGCAGCACGGATGCCGACACGAACGCGAGAGCGAGCATGATCGGCCTGCGCGCCCGGAGTATCCCGTGGTCACCACTCACGGGCGAACCACCGCACTGACCTCGAACTCCTCGGGCGTCGGGGCACTCGTTCGCACCCCGAGCCCGACGAGCTGGTCGACGAACCATCCGTCGCTCCAGTCCTGGATGTCGCACGGCGACGAGGAGCCCTCGAAGGCTGACCGGTCGATGCCGTGCTGGTAGACCGCCCGGCAGCTCGCATCGGTCTCGAGCGCCCACTCGTAATCGTCGTGAGTGATTCCGGTGCGCTCGGCGGCCAGCAGGTACGGGAAAAAGTTCTGGTACTGGTACCAGTGCACGGCTTCGTGGACGAACATGGGCCACGCCAGTCGCTGGATGCCGGATTCCCACGCGACGAACAGCCAGTCGGGGTAAGCGGTCTGGTAGCACCCGCCCACCACCAGAGTGTTCGGCCCGTCCTCCTGTCCGGCGTACCCGCAATTCTCGGGACCGGCATCGAAGATCACGTGCACTTCGGTCGCCCCGATCGAGTCGAGGAACGCGCGACCCTGCGGATCGTCTCCGGGGAACTCCTGCCCTCCCGGGTTCGGCACCGCGGGCTGAGGAGCAGCGTCCTTCTCCTGCCATTGCGCGATCCACGCAGCGTCGGCTTCCCATGCCGCAGCTGCTTCGACGTATTCACCTCGGGCGTGCCGGATGTCGGCGGCGAAGGCCGCGTTCTGGGCTAGGACATCGGCGATCGCATCAGCCTGAGATGCAGTGACAGCGGTCGGCCGCCGGTCAGCGGTGAGCCACTGCACGCCGGCGACCGCCAGGATTCCGAGCGCAACGGTGAGGGCTCCGGCAACAACCGGAATCCACAGTCGCGCGGGGTTCACCTCACCATGATCGGGCATGTCACCGCCCGGATGCCTGAGGCAAGGCCTCAATAGTCGGCGATGCCGTACCGATCCGGCTCGGGTCCGCGACGGAAGCGTCGACCCGACATGGACTCGGCACTCACGCGAACATAGTGGTACTTCAATGTCGGTAACCAGGGCCGAAGCGGAAGCTCGTCGGCGGCTTCGACCTCTTCCTCGGTCGCAAGGCGCTGGGCGCGACCGCGAACGATGACGCTCCACGCCATGGTGTCGGTGTAGTGGTCGACTTCGAAGAGCACCTCATCGTTGACGGTAAGTTCGACGAGCTTGCTTCCCTCGGCGGTGCGGAACACGATGGTGTCCCGATCGACGACGTAGTTGACGGGGAAGATGTCGAGGACATCTCCGACCCGGGTGACCAGGCGACCGAGCTCTTCACCGGTAAGAAGCTGCCAGCACTCGGCGTCGCTGAGAGTGGCGACGACATCGTCCATCATCTCTTCCATGTCCTCATTGTGAGTGCGCGTCGTGGACCGCACTAGGGACCCTTGGCCCTGGCGCGGTCCACGACCGCTGTGAGGAAAAGCGCCTATCAGGCGATGCGGATGAGCTTCTTGTTGACGAACTCGTCTGCGGCGAGCAGGCCCATCTCGCGCGAGGTGCCGGAGCGCTTGACGCCACCGAAGGGAAGCTCGGGGCTGTCGGCGAGCACGATGTTGACGTACACCATGCCCGCATCGATGGCGTCGGCCACCCGCTCGGCCTGCGCGGGATCGGTCGTGAACACGTACGAGCCGAGTCCGTAGCTGGTCGCGTTCGCCACGGCGACAGCTTCCGCCTCGTCGGCGACGCGATAGACCACTCCCGCAGGACCGAACAGTTCCTCGCGATAGATGTCGTTGTCGGCCGTGACGCCAGTGAGCACCGTCGCGGGATAGAACGCCCCGTCTCGGGCACCGCCGAGCTCGACAGTGGCGCCCTGCGCGACGGCGCGGTTCACCTGCTCTTCGAGCCGCTCGGCTGCAGCCAGCGACGAGAGCGGACCGATCACCGTGTCGTCTGCGAAGGGGTCCCCGAGGGGGGCCGCAGCCATGGCCGCCACGAACTTCTCCACGAACGCGTCGTAGAGCTCATCGATGATGATGAAGCGCTTGGGGGCGTTGCAGGACTGGCCGTTGTTGTCGAGCCTGGCCTCGACCGCCATGTCCACCGTCGCGTCAAGGTCGTCGGTGGAGAGCACGATGAACGGGTCGGAGCCACCGAGCTCGAGCGCGACCTTCTTGAGGTTGCGACCGGCCACCTCGGCGACAGCGGCACCCGCACGCTCCGAACCGGTCACTGAGACGCCCTGGACGCGAGGATCAGCGATCACTGTCGCAGCCTGCTCATTGGTCAGACGCACATCGACGTAGGCGCCCTCCGGGAACCCGGCATCCCGGTAGATCGCCGCGATCGCCGCCGCCGACTCGGGGCACTGGGGAGCATGCTTGAGCAGGATGGTGTTGCCGATGACCAGGTTCGGAGCGGCGAAACGTGCGACCTGGTAGTACGGGAAGTTCCACGGCATGATGCCCAACAGCACCCCCAGGGGCGAGCGACGGATGACGGCGGTTCCCTCGGCGAGGATGTCGAGAGGCGTGTCACCGGTGATCTTCTCGTAGTTGTCGGCGTAATACTCGGTGATGTCGGCAGCGAAGTCGACCTCGCCGAGAGCTGCCGACAGCGGCTTGCCCATCTCGCGGACGATGATCTCGGCAAGCTCATCTCGCCTCTCGCGGTGCAGCTGCGCCGCGCGCCGCACGAGCTCAGCGCGCTCGGCAGGAGCGGAGGTGCGGCCCCAGGTGCGGTAGGCATCGTCGGCTGCCGCGATCGCAGCTGTGGCCTCGGCATCCGTCATGGTGGGGTAGGTGGCAAGCGTCTCCCCGGTGGCGGGATTAACGACGGCGTAGATACTCATGGGTCCTCCTCGGTCGGCAGCGAACGGTGGTCGGTTGGTCACGACGATGACAGGACGTGTGCCAACACGTCCAGTGCATCATCGAGCAGGTCATCGCCGATGACCAGGGGCGGCAGGAAGCGGATCACGTTCCCATACGTGCCGCAGGTGAGCATCAACACGCCCTGGTCGAGGGCGGCACGAACGACGCGGGACGTGAGAGCGGCATCCGGCTCACCCGTGGCGGGGTCGACGAACTCGACAGCGATCATCGCGCCCCTCCCTCGGATGTCGCCCAGACGCGGGTCGGATGCCTGAATGTCGCGCAAGCGCCGTTCGAGAACGTCGCCGATGTGCCGCGCCCGCGCCGACAGGTCCTCGGTCTCGTACACCTCGATGGCCGCGAGGGCCGCGGCGCACGCGACAGGGTTGCCACCGTAGGTGCCACCGAGTCCTCCGGTGTGCGAGGCATCCATGATCTCGGCTCGTCCCGTGACGGCGGCAAGCGGCAGCCCGCCGGCGATCCCCTTGGCCGTGGTGATCAGGTCGGGGACGATACCGAACAGGTCGCTGGCGAACATCGCACCGGTACGGGCGAAGCCGGTCTGGATCTCGTCGGCGATCAGGACGACCCCGTTGGCGTTCGCCCACTCCTGCAGGGCGGGTAGGAAGCCGTCGGCCGGGACGATGAATCCGCCCTCGCCCTGGATCGGCTCGATGATGATCGCCGCGACATCCGTGACTCCGACGTGCTTCTCGATGACGCCGATCGCACGCTTTGCTGCGGCGGCACCGTCGAGCCCGTCTCGGTAGGGGTAAGACATCGGCGCCCGGTAGATCTCTGGAGCGAAGGGGCCGAATCCGGCCTTGTAGGGCATGTGCTTGGCAGTGAGGGCCATCGTGAGGTTCGTGCGGCCGTGGTAGCCGTGATCAAAAGCGACGACAGCCTGCCGGCCGGTGTGTTTGCGTGCGATCTTCACCGCGTTCTCGACGGCCTCGGCACCCGAGTTGAACAGTGCAGTCTTCTTCTCGTGATCGCCCGGGGTGATGCGGTTCAGCGCCTCTGCCACCGCCACGTATGGCTCGTAGGGCGCCACCATGAAACACGTGTGGGTGAATTGGCCGACCTGCTGCTGCACTGCCGCGACCACGGCGGGGTGTGCGTTGCCGATAGAGGTGACGGCGATGCCAGAACCGAGGTCCACGATCGAGTTGCCGTCGGCGTCCAGCAGGATGCCCCCGCCTGCAGCCACGATCGACAGCGGCGCCGTGTGCCCCACACCGGCCGACACTGCTGCAGCCTTGCGGGCCATCAGCTCCTGCGATCGCGGGCCCGGAATGGACGTGACCAGGCGTCGCTCCTGCGGGAGCGTGGGGCCGCCGAGCGGGACCGTGGGGCTATCGAGTTGGCTCATGTCGTGAGGATAGCTGGACGATCGATCGCGCGCGACCCGTCCGGCTCGAACGTCGGAATCCGTCGTCCTCAATCACTTACGCGACGGCTCCCGTCGTGGGAGAATCATCGCGTGATCAATGGTGGCGTGTCGTGGTGGTGGCGAGACATCGGC
This sequence comes from Microbacterium schleiferi, assembly GCF_020781975.1. Taxonomy (GTDB): domain Bacteria; phylum Actinomycetota; class Actinomycetes; order Actinomycetales; family Microbacteriaceae; genus Microbacterium. The sequence goes on along the minus strand of NZ_JAJGNI010000004.1, from coordinate 153,168 downwards.
GGTACCCCGGCCCCTCGCGCGCCGCTCCCGGGTGACCTCACGCTGGACGTCTGCATCGTCGGCGCCGGGTACACCGGAATGTGGACGGCTTACTACCTCAAGCTGGCACAACCCGACCTGCGCGTCGGCGTCATCGAGCAGAGTTTCGCGGGCTTCGGAGCGTCAGGCCGTAACGGTGGCTGGCTGACCAACTCGGTTACGGGAGACCGCTCGCAGTACGTCGCCCGCCACGGGCGGGATGCCGCGATCGCGCAGCAACGAGCACTGAACGACACCGTGAGGGAGGTCATCGAGGTCACCCGCCGCGAAGGCATCGACGCCGACATCGTGGCGGGCGGCGAGCTCGAGATCGCCCGCACCCCCGCGCAACTCGCCCGCCTCCGCAAGACTGCCGCCGAAGAACTGTCGTGGCCCCACACTGACGTGCACGAACTGGATGCCGAGGATGCTCGCTCGCGCATCGACGTCGCGGGCGTGCTCGGTGGTCTCTGGCATCCGCACTGCGCACGCATCCACCCGGCGAAGCTCGCCGCGGGCCTTGCCGAAACGGTGGAACGGGCGGGTGTGAGGATCTTCGAGCAGACGACAGCTCGAACGATCGAGCCCGGACGCGTCGAGACTGATCTCGGCACGGTTCGCGCCGACGCCGTCATCCGCGCGACCGAAGGGTTCACCGCGGGCCTGCGTCACGAGCACCGCACGTGGCTGCCGATGAACTCGTCGATGATCGTCACCGAGCCGCTCCCGAGCGGCGTGTGGGACGCGATCGGCTGGTCGGGGCGAGAGGCCCTTGGCGACTTCGCGCATGTGTACATGTACGCACAGCGCACAGCTGATGACCGCATCGCATTCGGCGGCCGCGGGGTGCCCTACCGCTACGGATCCCGCGTCGATACTGACGGGCGCACTCAGGAACGCACGATCCGTTCGCTCACCGAGTTGTTGCACGACTTCTTCCCGGCCACGCGTGGTGTGCCGGTCGCTCATGCCTGGGCCGGTGTGCTCGGCGTACCGCGGGACTGGTCGGCGACCGTCGGCTTCGACCGCGCGACCGGGCTCGGATGGGCAGGGGGCTACGTCGGGACCGGAGTCACAGCGACAAACCTCGCCGGGCGCACGCTCGCCGACCTGCTGTTGCGCCGTGGCACCGACCTCACGCGCCTGCCGTGGGTGGATCATCGAGCCAGGCGGTGGGAGATCGAGCCGCTGCGATGGACCGCCGTCAACGCGATCTACACCGCCTACCGCGGGGCCGACCGGCTAGAGGCCCGCGGTGGATCACGCACATCTGCCCTCGCGCGGGTCGCTGACCTCATCGCCGGGCGATGAGGTCAGCCCGGCTCACTCGGGTGCGTGAGCCTCGAGGAACTCGTAGACGTCTGTCGTGTCCACACCGGGGAACGCCCCCGTAGGGAGGGTGGCAAGGAGCGTGCGCGGGGTACGCACGTTCGGCCAGGAGTGACCACGCCAGGATGACTCCAGCTCTGCCGGCGCGCGGCGACAGCACACCTCCACCGAATGGCGGGAGAGGCCACGATTGGTCGTCTCACGGCCGATGAACCACTTCGTGTCGTCGAAGCGCACGCCCACGCTGACCGAATGGAGCCCCTCGGACGAGGGCTCGACGCGCGCGGTGCACCAGTAGGTCCCGTTACCGGTGTCGGTGTACTGGAAGTACGGGTTGAACCGGTCGGGGATGTCGAACACGACGCGGCTCGTCCATTTGCGGCAGCACATCTGCCCCTCGATGGAACCGAACCGGTCGGTCGGGAAGTTCACGTCGTCGTTCTCGTAGGCCTTGGTGATCGTGCCCGACTCATGGACCTTCAGAAAGTGCACCGGAAGATCGAGGTGAACCGTCGCGAGGTTCGTGAATCGGTGAGCCGCCGTCTCGTACGAGACCGAGTACGCGTCACGCAGGTCTTCGATGGACAGCGCGCGGCGAGCCTTGGCTTCCTGCAGAAACGGCACGGCGTCGGCCTCCGGCATAAGGAGCGCCCCCGTCAGATAGTTGATCTCGACGCGCTGTCGCAGGAAGTCACCGTAGCTGGCGGGCTCAGCATGGCTCAGGATGCGGCTAGCCAGTGACTGCAGCACCGCAGTGCGGGCATCGCGCTTGCTGGCGATCGTGCTCGAGAGGTACAGCCTGCCGTGCTTGAGGTCCAGGACGCTGCGCGTGGTCAGCGGGACATCCGAGACGTAATGGATCGTGAAGCCGAGGTGGGCCGCGATATCGGATGCCGTGCGCTGCGTGAGCGGGCCACCGGTGTGTCCGACGGCGGCCAACAGGTCGCGGGCGTGAGCCTCGAGGTCGGCGAAATAGTTCTGCTGACTGGTCATAAGGCGGCGTAGGGACAGGTTCGCGCGGCGCGCCACTTCCGGAGTGGCTGCCCGTTCGTCTCGCAGCCGCTCGATCTCGCCCTGCAACGCAAGCATCGCCGCGAGCACCTCATCGGGGAGTGAGCGACCGATGCGAAACGGGGAGATTCCGAGTGCCTGGAAGGTCGGCCCCCGCATCGCCCGCTCGAGGGAGACCTCCATCGTCGCGCGCTCGTCCAGCGGCTCTGACTCCAGCAGGGCGTCCAGATTCGTTCCGAGCGCGCGCGCGATGGTGCGTAGCAGCGTGAGCTTGGGCTCTCGCTTTCCGTTCTCGATCATCGACAACTGGCTCGGGGCACGGTCGACCGCCGCCGCCAGGTCGTCGAGGGTCATCCGCCGCTCGGTGCGCAACTGGCGGATGCGCCTGCCGATGGTGAGTGTGTCGATGACATCGTCGTCATCCGTTGTCATCGCCGGGAGCGACTCTTCCGGCGCTGTGAGGCTCGTCATAGCGCCGATTCTGTCACAGAAGCGGAATTTCGTGTGATCTTCACAACCGATCTGGTCAGTTTGGCGCCACAACTTCACGGAGAGTAGGTGCACGACGACCAACCAGGCGTCGATCCACCGGATGAGAAGCCGGCGGATGAGAGACCAGACAGGACGGATGCGCCATGACTGCAACCACCACCCCGATGCCCGCCCGGACGGCCCCCGTGCCGACCTCGAGCGCCGCGGCGGTGCTCGAGGTCGTCGGCCCGATCCGCGATCGCTACGACGAGATCCTCACACCCGACGCGCTCGCGTTCCTCACTGAGCTGCATTCTCGATTCTCGGCCCGCCGTCACGATCGCCTCGCCGACCGGATGCGGCGCCGGTTCGAGATCGGCAACGGCCACGACCCGCAGTTCCGCGACGACACCGCGCACATCCGCCACGACGACGAGTGGCGGGTGGCCGGCGCCGGCCCCGGCCTCGAGGACCGGCGCGTGGAGATCACCGGCCCCACCGACCCGAAGATGACGATCAACGCTTTGAACTCGGGAGCGAAGGTGTGGCTCGCCGACCAGGAAGACGCGACCAGCCCCACCTGGAAGAACGTGATCGAGGGGCAGCTGAGCCTGTACGACGCCATTCGCGGCCAGCTGCAGTTCACGAGCCCTGAAGGTAAGAGCTACGAGGTCACCGCCGAACAGACCCCGACGATCGTGATGCGCCCGCGGGGGTGGCACCTCGTCGAGAAGCACCTGCGCTACACCGACCGCACCGGACGCACGATGGATGCCTCGGGCTCGCTCGTGGACTTCGGGCTCTACTTCTTCCACAACGCGAAGCAGCTGATCGAGAACGGAGTGGGTCCCTACTTCTACATCGCCAAGCTCGAGTCCGCGGAGGAAGCCAAGCTCTGGGACGACGTGTTCACCTTCAGTGAGCGCTACCTCGGCATCGAGCACGGCACGATCCGCGCCACGGTGCTGATCGAGACCCTGCCCGCCGCCTTCGAGATGGAGGAGATCCTCTTCGAGATGCGGGACCACGTCGCGGGCCTGAATGCCGGCCGCTGGGACTACATCTTCTCGATCATCAAGAACTACCGCGGCCGCGGGGCGCGGTTCGTGCTGCCCGACCGCAGCGAAGTGACAATGACGGTGCCGTTCATGCGGGCCTACACCGAACTGCTCGTGAAGACCTGCCACAAGCGGGGTGCCTTCGCGATCGGCGGCATGAGTGCCTTCATCCCCAACCGCCGCGATCCCGAGGTGACCGAGCGTGCCTTTGAGAAGGTGGCAGCCGACAAGAAGCGGGAGGCCGGCGACGGGTTCGATGGCACGTGGGTGGCCCATCCCGACCTGATCCCGGTGGCGCGCGCGGAGTTCGACGCGGTCCTCGGCGACCGACCCAACCAGCTCGACCGGCAGCGACCCGACGTGTCGGTGCGCGCCGCAGATCTCATCGATGTGCACATCGGTCGCCCCATCACGGCATCCGGCGTCTACGGCAACGTGTCTGTCGGCATCCGGTACATCGAAGCGTGGCTCCGAGGCCTCGGAGCCGTGGCGATCGACAACCTCATGGAGGACGCCGCGACCGCCGAGATTAGCCGCTCCCAGATCTGGCAGTGGATCCACCAGGACCGGACCACTGAGGACGGCACGCCCATCACCCGTGAGTACGTCGAGGGGCTGATCTCCCAGGTGCTGGGCGAGGTGTCGCGCTTCGAGGGCGACCGGTTCGACGACGCTGCAGCGATCTTCCGCGAAGTCGCGCTCGGAACCGAGTTCCCCGCCTTCCTCACCCTCCCCGCCTACTCGCGCTACCTGGTCGAGACCGACTGATCGCGCCCGAGACCCACGACGAAGGACATGACATGACCACCTACCAGGACGACATCGCCGCCATCCGGGACCTCAAGCAGCAGCACGGTCCCGCCTGGGACGCCATCAACCCCGAGTCCGTCGCACGGATGCGGGCGCAGAACCGGTTCCGCACCGGGCTCGAGATCGCGCAGTACACCGCCGACATCATGCGCCGCGACATGGCCGAGTACGACGCCGACTCCTCGCTGTACACGCAGTCACTCGGGGTCTGGCACGGCTTCATCGGCCAGCAGAAGCTGATCTCGATCAAAAAGCACCTGAAGAGTACGAACAAGCGCTACCTCTACCTCTCGGGGTGGATGGTCGCGGCGCTCCGCTCGGAGTTCGGGCCGCTGCCTGACCAGTCCATGCATGAGAAGACCGCGGTACCGGCGCTCATCGAGGAGCTCTACACGTTCCTGCGCCAGGCCGATGCTCGCGAGCTGGACCTCCTGTTCACGAAGCTGGATGCCGCACGGGCAGCGGGCGACGAGACCGCGGCCGAGTTCATTCAGTCCCAGATCGACAACCACGAGACCCACGTGGTGCCGATCATCGCCGACATCGATGCGGGCTTCGGTAACCCCGAGGCCACCTACCTGCTGGCCAAGAAGATGATCGAGGCAGGCGCCTGCGCCATCCAGATCGAAAACCAGGTCTCGGACGAGAAGCAGTGCGGTCACCAGGACGGCAAAGTCACCGTTCCCCACGAGGACTTCATTGCGAAGCTCACCGCGGTGCGCTATGCGTTCCTCGAACTCGGGATCGACAACGGCATCATCGTTGCCCGCACTGACTCGCTCGGTGCGGGTCTCACGCAGAAGCTCGCTGTCACTCACGAACCCGGGGACCTCGGCGACAAGTACAACTCGTTTCTGGACGTCGAGGAGATCTCGGATGCCGACCTCGGCAACGGCGATGTCGTCATCAAGCGCGACGGCAAGCTGCTGCGTCCCAAGCGGCTGGCGAGCAACCTGTACCAGTTCCGTCCCGGGACCGGCGAAGAACGGTGCGTGCTCGACTGCATCACGTCGCTGCGAAATGGCGCTGATCTGCTATGGATCGAGACCGAGAAGCCGCACGTGGAGCAGATCGCCGGGATGGTGGATGCAATCCGCGAGGAGATCCCGAACGCGAAGCTCGTGTACAACAACAGCCCCTCGTTCAACTGGACACTGAACTTCCGTCAGCAGGCCTACGACGCCCTCGCCGCGGAGGGGAAGGATGTCTCGGCATACGATCGCGCCGATCTCATGAGCGTCGAGTACGACGACACGGAGCTCGCGCGGCTGGCCGACGAGAAGATCCGCACCTTCCAGCGCGACGGCTCGGCCCGGGCAGGGATCTTCCACCACCTCATCACGCTGCCGACCTACCATACGGCGGCACTGTCGACCGATGACCTCTCAAAGGGGTACTTCGGCGACGAGGGGATGCTCGCCTACGTGCGGGGTGTGCAGCGCCGCGAGATCCGCGAGGGCATCGCTACCGTCAAGCACCAGAACATGGCAGGAAGCGACATCGGCGACAACCACAAGGAGTACTTCGCCGGTGACGCTGCCCTCAAGGCCGGAGGTCAGCACAACACGATGAACCAGTTCAGCTGATCATCGACCAGACACGGATGCCCCGGACGACATCGTCCGGGGCATCCGTCGTGCCCTGGCCCGTCGTCCCGCAGCGCAGGACGGGTCAGGCGATTTCGCCCGCGGCCACGACCTCCGCCAGGCCCGCAACGCGTGAAAGGTGATAGACCCCGTAGGCGTCTGCTTCACGGATGCGGCGCGCGTCGGTATCCGTCTGGGTGTCGTGCGCGAGCGTTGCCGCGAGCATCCGGGCGTGCATGAGCCCACCGGCGAGGAATCCGAGGAGCATGAGGTACGGGACGCTGACGGCATATGCGTCGCGGGTCGTCCCGAACGCGATCAGCCGGGCTGTAGCCTCTTCGGCCGCCGCGCGGGCACTTTCGAGCCGGCTCGCGGTGCGCGCCGCTACCGGGTGGTCGAACGCCTCAAGCGCGGCGATAGCCTCGGCGACCTCCTGGAGCACTCGCGCGACAGTCGTGCCGCCGTCTCGAATGACCTTGCGGCCGATGAGGTCGTTGGACTGGATGGCCGTCGTGCCCTCATAGATCGGCATGATGCGGGCGTCGCGGTAGTGCTGCGGGGCCCCGGATTCCTCGATGAAGCCCATGCCACCGTGCACCTGGATCGCATCGGACGTGATCCGCAGTGCCTCTTCGGTGGTCCATCCCTTGAAGATCGGGACGAACAGTTCGGCAAGACGGATGCCGTCAGCATCCGTGGCCCGGTCGAACAGGTCGCCGACGTACACACCGAGGGCGCGCATCGCGGCGATTTCGCTCGCCATCGACAGCAGCAGGCGCCGCACATCGGGGTGCTCCGCGATCGGGGTTCCGTCGGGTCGGTCCAGCACCGCACCCTGCATGCGCTCTTCGGCATACGCTCGCGCGCGCTGGTAGGCGCGGTCGCTGATGCCGGTGGCTTGCAGGCCCATGCCGACCCGCGCCGAGTTCATCATGACGAACATGCCGGCAAGGCCCCCGTGGAGCTCGCCCACGAGGAAACCGGTCGCTCCCTCGTACTCAAGCACGCAGGTCGGGCTCCCGTGGATGCCGAGCTTGTGCTCGACCGAGACGGTCGTGATCGCGTTGCGTTCCCCGGGGTTGCCTGACGCGTCGGGCAGGAACTTCGGGGCGACGAACAGCGAGATCCCCTTCGATCCCTCAGGGGCATCTGGTGTGCGGGCGAGGACGAGGTGGACGATGTTCTCGGCGACATCGTGGTCGCCCCACGTGATGAAGATCTTCTGACCCTTGATCGACCACGTGCCGTCGCCGTTCGGGGTCGCCATGGTGCGGATCGCGCCGAGGTCGGTGCCCGCCTGCGGCTCGGTGAGGTTCATCGTGCCGGTCCACTCGCCGCTGACGAGCCGCGTGAGGTATTGCTCGCGCAGATCGTCGGAGGCATAAGCGTCCAGGGCGTGGATCGCACCGGTGTTGAGGGCACTGCAGAGTGCGAACGAGGTATTGGCGGCGTTCCACATCTCACCGAGGCCCGCCTGCACGAGCGCGGGAAGCCCGTCCCCGCCCGCTGATTCGGGAGCCTCAGCGGTGACCCAGCCTGCGTCGACGATGGCACGATAGGCCTCCGGAAACCCCGTGGGCGTCTTAGCCTGACCGTCGACCACCGTCACTCCCTCGCGGTCGCCGGAGGCGTTCAGCGGTGCGAGGACCTCTGCGGCGAGCTCCCCTGCCGCAGAAAGTGCGTCAACGGCATCTTCTGCGGAGAGCGCACCGTCTGTGGCCCGGGCCACGACGTCGGTGCCGAACGCCTCGGCGAACAGGAACGCGTAGTCATCGACGGGAGGAACGTAGGCGGAGGTGTCAGCCATGACGAACTCGCTTTCAAGAGGTGGGACTGCGACTCATCATAGATGACACTGCGTCTCACGGCGCGTGCAGCATCCGTCTCCCCCTCTCCGCCGAACCCACACCTTCTGCGCTGAACCCACACCTTTCAGCCCGCGAATCGTGTGGGCTCGCGCCGGACTCTGTGGGTTCAGCGACGGTGGCTGGGGGCTAGAGGATGCCGCGCTCCAGGGCTACCGTCACCGCGTGGGTGCGATCGGCGACCTCAAGCTTGTCGAAGACCTTCAGCAGGTGGGTTTTCACCGTCGACTCACCGATGCCGAGGTCGAGGCCGATGAGCTTGTTGCTGCGGCCCCGGGCTACCAGACGCAGCACCTCGATCTCGCGCGGAGTCAGGGTCACGGATGCCGCGGGCTCACGCATCCGTAACACCAGTCGGGCCGCAACCGCCGGGGAGAGCGCCGTCTGCCCGGCTGCGACAGACCGGATGCCGGCGATGATCTCGTCCTGCGGGGCGGCCTTGAGGAGATAGCCCGCCGCCCCAGCTTCGATCGCCGCGAGAATCTGGTCGTCGCTCTCGTAGGTCGTGAGAATCAGCACGCGCGGGGCATCGTCGCCCATGGCGACAATGCTCGCTGTGGCAGCGACGCCGTCGAGCACTGGCATCCGCAGGTCCATGAGCACGACATCCGGCTTCTCGCGCGCCACGAGCTCGACTGCCTGCGCGCCGTCGGTCGCTTGCCCGACGACGTCGAAGCCTTCCTCGTCCGCGAAAAGACCGGCAAGCCCGGCACGGACGACGGGATGGTCATCGGCGATCAGCAGCCGGATCATGCGGCAACTCCTGCACGCGGCAGCAGAATCGTGAGGACCGAGCCGCGGCCGGGGACCGAGTCGACCTCAACGGATCCTCCGGCGAGTGTTGCACGGTCGCTGATGCCGTCGAGTCCGAATCCGGTGCGGGCAGCTGAGGGGTCGAATCCGACTCCGTCGTCGCGGACGGTCATCCCAATCCCCTCGCCGTGGGGCGCGACGGTCACGACCACTAATGTCGCCCGCGCGTGCTTGCGCACGTTAGCGAGTGCCTCCTGCAGGCAGCGCAGCAGCACGACCTGCTGTTCGCGATCGAGATCCACACCGGCCGCGACCTCGACGTCGATCGCGAGACCGACCTCCGCACGGAAGCGCGCGGCGAGACGTTCGATCGCTGCCGCGAGAGCATCATCGGCGGGGACCGCTGCCATCCGCGCCACGAGCGCGCGAGACTCGGCGAGCGCCTCGCGCGCGGTCTGCTCGATCGTCGCGATCGCCTCGGCAGCGGCATCGGTTCGCCCGTCCCGCGCCTGCCTGCCCGCCCGCTCGCTCAACAGCACCAGGCCCGCAAGAGTCTGGGCCAGAGTGTCGTGGATGTCGCGAGCGATGCGCTCCCGCTCCTCTGCCGCGCCCCGATCGCGGCTAAGCGCCTCGACCTGCGACTGCGCTTCGGTCAGCTCGGTCACCAGACGCGCCCGCTCCTCGCCATACTCGGCGATGCTCGAGATCCACAGGCCTAGGGCGGTTGCAAACACGACGGCAAGGCCCCCCGAGAGGATGCCTTCCCAGAGCGACTCGATCGTGAAGCCGCCGTGAGCCACTAATCCGATGAAGACACCGAAACCAATCGCGACGGATCCGAGCACGCCTCCTCGTCGGGTGTCGACCGAGACCCAGACGAGCGGATAGGCCAAGGTCTGCAGCATCGCGATGAACGGGGCAGCGGCGACGCCCACTCCGATCGAGATGGCCAACAGGATGACGAACACAACAGCAAGCGGCGTGCTGCCACCCTGGCGTAGCCGCCGCCCGAATCCGAAGTACGCGACGATCAGAAGCGCCGCGGAGGCCGCCACCAGCGCCCGGCCCAGGACATCGAGGTCCGACAGGATCAGGACGGGGGCGACGATGGCTGCCGCCACGATCGGGACCACAGCATCCCACCATCGCGATTCGCTCATCATCGCCCCCTCTCCTGCGTCACGCGTGACCGCCCCAGGCTACGCGTCGCGTCGGATCCACCGGAAGGTGAGCCGGCTGATGACGAGGCCCACGACGAGCCAGATGAGCAGAGCGATCGCAACGCCGCCGAGATCCCAGGCGCCGCTCTGCTCGAGAGTCGCGTATTCCGGCGGCAGGAAGACCGCACGCATGCCCTTCGCCATCCACGCCAGGGGGAAGAGGTTCGCAACGTTCTGCAGCCACTCCGGTAGCAGCCAGAAGAACAGGTAGACGCCCGAGATGAACTGCAGCACGAGCGCCACCGGGATCACGACCGCCGACGCACTGCGGGCGCTGCGAGGGATGGCCGAGATGGCGATTCCGAGGAACGCGGATGTCGCCAAGCCCAGGACGAACACCCACGCGAAGGTGAGCCACGACTCGGCATCGGAGGGAAGCGGCACGCCCAGCACGAGCCCCGCGAACGCGAGCAGCACCGCTGCCTGCACGGTGCCGGTGACCAGCACCTGACCGATCTTGCCGATGAAGTAGCTCACGGGCGACAGCGGTGTGCCACCGAGCCGCTTGAGGGTGCCGTCATGCCGCTCGAGCGCGATGTCGATCGCCAGGTTCTGCAAGCCCGACAGCAGGACCCCCGCGGCGAGCATGCCGGGAAGGTACATCTGAGCCGCCGAGAGGGCCGGCAGCCCTTGCCCGTAACTCTGCTCGCCGTCACCGCCGAAGACGGTGCTGAACAGGGCGAGCATGAGGATCGGGAAGAGGAATGTGAAGAAGATCGTCTCGGGCGAGCGCGTATAGCCGCGGATCTCGAACCCGGTACGACGGATGCCGTGGCGCAGCGCGTGCGTCGGGCTGAGGCGGGATGGGGGAACTGCGATAGCGGTCATGACAGGGTCTCCGGAATCGAGGAGGACGGCGCGGCAACTGTCTCGCCCGGCACGGCTGCGCCCTCCGGGTCGACCATGCCGAGGTAGATGTCTTCGAGGGTGGGGCGGCGGATCTCAAGCTCCTCGGGTTCGCCGCCCAGGCGCTCGGCGAGGGAACGGGCGAAGGCCCAGGGCTCTGGGGTGCGCTCGGTGTGCAGCGTCCCACCTTCGCGCCAGGTGACGCGCGGCATCCGGGCGTCTTCACCCCCGAACGTGGCGATGGGTCCGATCGCCTGGAGCACGCCCCGATCGATTACTGCAACCCGATCGGCCAGCTGCGCAGCCTCATCGAGGTAGTGGGTGGTGAGCAGGATCGTTGTGCCTTCGCCCTGAAGCCTGCGGATGAGACTCCAGAACTCCCGACGCGCCTGCGGGTCGAACCCGGTGGTCGGCTCATCGAGGAAGAGGAGTTCGGGGTTCCCGATGATGCCGAGGGCGACATCGACGCGGCGTTGCTGGCCGCCGGAGAGTTTGGCGATGCGCGTGTTCGCCTTCTCCTCCAGCCCTACAGCCGCGATCACCTCCTCCACGTCCCGCGGCCGCGGGTAGTAGCCGGCGAACTGGCGCAGCTGCTCGCGCACCGTGAAGGCGCCGGCCTGGCCGGTGGTCTGCAGCACGATGCCCAGACGTGCCTTCCACGCCAGACCCCCATGTCCGGGGTCATCTCCGAGCACCGACACCTCGCCACTTGTGCGGCGGCGATACCCTTCGAGGATTTCGACGGTGGTGGACTTGCCGGCGCCGTTGGGGCCCAGCAGGGCAAAGGTCTCACCGCGAACGATGTCGAACGACACGTCGTCGACGGCAGCTCGCGATCCGTAGGTCTTGCGCAGGTTCCGCACCCGCACCGCATCGTTTTCCATGCTTCCAGCGTGCCGCGGCGAGACCGGAGGCGACAGCGGCCGTTGGGCTGGTGCGGCATCCCCCATTCGGTGGATGCCGCACCTCAGCCCCGGCGCGCGAGATTCAGCGAACCTCGGTCAGCGCATCCTCGTGGATGACGGCGAGAATGCGGGAGATGGGATCGTGATCCGCACCCAGAACACTGCCGATGGCCGCACTCTGGTGTGCGAAGCGCAGATCAGCAAGCACTGTCCCTACAGCCTGCGCGATCCGCTCCGGCGAAGGGGTTCCCGTTCGCAGGTCCACTCCCATGCCGGCCCACGCGACGCGCGCCGCAACCTCGGGCTTATCTTCGGTCGCCCCCGCGACGACGAGCGGGACGCCGTGACGGGCGGCCAATTGAACGCCTCCGAAGCCTCCGTTGGTGACCATGACAGAAGTCCGCGACAACAGCGCACCGTAGGGAAGGTAGCGTGCGACCCTCACGTTGGCGGGCAGTCGCCCTCTGGGAAGAGATCGGTGAGGCTCTCGACGTCCCGACCTCCGGTCGAGGCGACGACGGTGACGGGTTCGTCCGCGAGCGCACGAATAGTCGGGGCCATAAGGCGCTCGAAGTCGAGGTTGTCGATCGTTCCCTGGGTGACGTGCACGATCGGACGCTCACCCACCTGATCCCACCAGTCCGGCAGCTCGGTGCCGCTGCTGGACGCTGGAAGCGGTCCGAGAAACTCGATGCGATCGGTGAGTTCGCGGCGCGGATACTCCAGAGCGGGAAGGGTCAGTTGGAAGACCCCATCGTATGAGAGCGCCGCGTCGAAGAACCAGGCACCCTGTGTCACTCCGCACTCTGCCAGCGCCTGGTTCAGTGCGCGGTACTGCGCTGGCACCACGCTCATGAATATCCCGATGAGGTCGTGACGGAGTGCTGCGATACCGCGCTTGTCGGCCCGTCCGGGCAGGAAAGCGTCGAGGTCCGCGTCGTCGAAGTCGACGGCGGCCGGAAGCGGCAAGAACCGAGCTCCAGCCGCCTCCACGCGGCCGCGGTACTTCTGGCCGGCGAGGACGCAGATGTCGTGGCCGCGAGAAGCGAGACCCTCAGCAACCCCGAGGATCGAGAGAATGTGGCCATGGATGGGCGGCGAGGCCAGCAGGAGCTTCATTTGGCATCCTCCGCCCGGAGCACGGGGTGGTTACCGCGAATGAGATCGGTCACGATCGAACCGGCGCGCCCGCCCGAGATCGTTCCCCTCATGATCACCGCATACTGCCTGACGCCGCGGGAGACGAAGATCGTGCAAGCGATGACGCGCGGAGAAGCTACGCAGGCGATCGCTCAGTCATTGCACCTGTCTCCGTACACCGTGCAGGACCACTTTCAGGCGATCTTCGCGAAACTCGGCGTCTCGTCGCGCCGCGAAGTGGCGTCGCGCCTGTTCACGCTGTTGTACGCGGACGCGCAGCTCGACTGACCGCCGCGCCTCTGTGCTGACGGTCAGGTCGACGCCGACTACGCTTTTGACCGTGACCGAACGTGCTCCCCTGTCTCGCAAACTGTCCGCCATCGCCGAGTCCGCGACCCTCAAGGTCGATGCGAAGGCGAAGGCGCTGCAGGCTGCAGGGCGGCCGGTGATCAGCTACGCCGCGGGAGAGCCGGATTTCGCGACGCCGCAGTTCGTCGTGGATGCCGCAGCCAAAGCGCTGAAGGACGCCAAGAACTTCCGCTATACGCCGGCTGCCGGCCTCCCGGACCTGCGTGAGGCGATCGCAGAGAAGACCCGCCGCGACTCGGGGCTGGAGGTCGCGGCATCCGAGGTGATCGTGACCAACGGCGGCAAGCAGGCCGTCTACCAGGCCTTCCAGGCTGTCGTGAACCCGGGCGATGAGGTGCTCCTCCCGGCGCCGTACTGGACCACGTACCCCGAAGCGATCCAGCTCGCTGACGGCATCCCGGTCGAGGTGTTCGCCGGGGCCGACCAGGACTACAAGGTAACTGTCGAGCAGCTCGAAGCGGCACGTACCGACCGCACGACAACGCTCGTGTTCGTCTCGCCGTCCAACCCCACCGGTGCCGTGTACACCGAGGAGGAGACCCGCGCGATCGGCGAATGGGCCCTTGAGCACGGCATTTGGGTCATCACCGATGAGATCTATCAGCACCTCGTCTATGACGGGGCCACGGCGGTCTCGATCGTGCGGGCAGTGCCGGAGCTTGCGGGGCAGACGATCCTCGTGAACGGCGTCGCGAAGACGTATGCCATGACGGGATGGCGTGTGGGGTGGATGACGGGGCCCGCCGACGCGATGAAGCTGGCGGCGAACCTGCAGTCGCACCTGACGAGCAACGTCAACAACATCGCGCAGCGGGCGGCGGTCGCAGCTCTCACCGGGCCCCAGGATGAAGCCGAGCGGATGCGGCAAGCCTTCGACCGTCGTCGTCGTGTGATCGTCGAGGAGCTGGCCAAGATCCCCGGTGTCACCGTTCCGACGCCCCTCGGCGCGTTCTACGCGTATCCCGACGTGCAGGGTCTGCTCGGGCGCGAGTGGCGCGGTAAGCGCGTCGAGACGTCGCTGGAGCTCGCTGATCTCATCCTCGATGAGATCGAAGTCGCCGTTGTTCCCGGCGAGGCTTTCGGCCCGAGCGGGTACCTTCGCATGTCGTACGCACTCGGCGATGACGCACTGCTGGAGGGCGTGCGGCGGATGCAGGGCCTGTTCTCCTAGAGCCCGGCCCGAGCCCCCTACAGGTCGACGCCGACGAGCACCGGTTCGGGCTGCAGGATCAGTCCGAACTCGGCCTGAACCCGCCCCTGGATGAAGCGAGCGAGCTCGGCGATCTCCTCCGCTGTCGCGCCGGCGTGATTGGTCAGCGCGAGCGCGTGCTTGCTCGAGAGCGCCGCCCGCGAACGCGGCAGATGGAAGCCCTTGCGGATGCCGGAGTGTTCGATGAGCCACGCGGCGCTGACCTTGACATCCGGCTCCTCGACCTCGGTGGGGGGGATGTACCCGTCGAACGTGTCGAGCGGAATGATCCGAACCGGCTCTGAGGTCGCGTCGGCGCCGTCGGGGCGAACCGGCCACCGTGGGCACTCTGCGGGCAGGCTTCGGGCGAAGGATGCCGAGACCACGGCGTTCTGGAAGAACGAACCGGCGCTGTAGGTGTCGGGATCGGCGTCATCAAGCACCATTCCCTTGCGGGCGCGCGTTGCCAGAACGTGATCGCGCACCCACTGCAGCGTGACCGCGTCATCTTCTGCGAGACCCAGCGCCTGCCGAAGCTGGGCGCCCCGCAGCCGCCGGGGAGCAGGACCCACCTCGAGCAGGTCGAGAGTGACGGACAGGATGACCGCACGTCGAAGGGGCTCGGAGCCGTGGTGGTGCTTGAGGACCGACGTGCGGAAGCCGAGTCCCAGTTCGGCGGCGGGAACCGTCGACACCTCGCCAGTGCTCTCGTCGATCAGTTCGACCTCGACGAGCGTCTGAATGATCTCCTGACCGTATGCACCGACGTTCTGCACGGGAGCTGCGCCGACGGTGCCCGGGATGCCTGACATCGCGGCGATCCCCGACAGCCCCTCGGCCACCGTGTAGGCGACGAGGTCATCCCAGTCGTGCCCGGCCTGGATGCGAAGCCGCGCCACCTGCGGCGCGGGCGCGGGCAAACGCTCGATCCCGCGGGTCAGGATGCGGATCACGGTGCCCTCAAAGGGTTCGTCACTCACGAACAGGTTCGACCCGCCGCCGAGGACGAACCAGGGCTCCCCCGTCGCCCACGTGTCTCGCAGCGCCGCGACGAGTTCGTCCCGGTCGTGGGCATCCCACATCCGGGCGGGTTCGCCGCCGGTGCGCAGTGTGGTCAGGCTCGACAGCGGCCTGGGTGCGGTCTCAGGCATCAGCCTCGGCGTGCGCGCAGGCGGGCCTTGCCCAGCACGGCAGTGTCGGCGGCGGTCACGCTCAGATCGATGGTCACGAACTCCTCGTCGAGCGCGAGGACCTTCCCCTGCACGGTGACGTCGGCGCCGGCATCCGGGTCGACGACCACCGGCCGCGTGAACCGCACGCCGTAGTCGAGGATGCGGCCGGCATCGCCGAGCCAGGGGACAACGGTCTCGGCTGCCAGGCCCATCGTCAGCATCCCGTGGGCGAGCACACCGGGAAGGCCGACGGATGCCGCGATGTCATCGCGGTAGTGGATGGGGTTGAAGTCGCCGGATGCCCCCGCATAGCGCACCAGTGATTCGCGGGTCAGGTGCACCATACGCTCGGCCACAATGTCACCGACGGCAAGTTCGGCGGAGTCGATCGTGTGCGCGCTCATTCGTCGTCTCCTCCCACCAGCAACACGGAGGTCGCCGTGACGACGTGAGCGTCATCGGCATCCGTGATGGTGGCTTCGCTCGTGACCATCGCTCCCTTGCCGAACGGGCGCACCTGGGTGATCGCCAGCGTCGCGACCAGTTCGTCGCCCGCGACGATCGGTCGCGTGTACGCGAAACGCTGCTCGGCATGGATGAGGCGGTGCAACTCGATTCCCGAATCGGGCTCGGCCAGCAGCTGCTGCAGCGTAAGGTCTTGAATGACCATCGCGAAGGTCGGTGGGGCAACGACATCGGCGTATCCGAGAGCCTGCGCGGCGCCGGGGTCGGTGTGCTGCGGGTCGTCGGCGAACACCGCTCTCGCGAACTCCCGGACCTTCTCTCGTCCCACCAGATACGGGGCGGTCGGCGGGAAGTCCCGCCCGACCAGTTCAGGGTTCACAGGCACCAGGCCATCCTACCGAGGGCCTGAACCCGTCATCATGGACACTGGCACACCAAGGTTCGGATCTCATTCCGGACGCTGCAAGGAGACGCCATGCCCGACCTGTTCAACTACTTCGACCATGTCGAACTGCCGACTCCGACCCTCGGCGTCGACGAGGTCGAAAAGCTCTGCCAGCTGGCCTTTGGCATCGACGTCGTCGCGATTCCTCTCGGTAGCCAACAGGACCAGAACTTCCGTCTGCTCCCGCGAGGCTCCGACGTGCCGCTCGGTGTCCTCAAGCTCAGTAATCCGGTGTTCAGCGAGACCGAGATCCGCATGCAGGATGCCGCGACGAATGCGGTCGCGGTAGCCGAGCCTTCCCTGCGGGTTCCCCGCGTCCTCTCGGGAGCTCGGGGCGCTCTGTGGGCCTGGTGGGACAGCTCGCAGGGGCGCATTCACGCTCGCGTGCTAGAGAACATCTCCGGTCGCACCCTGACCGGGTCCCGCTATCTTCCCCCCACTGTCATCGAACGCCTCGGAGATCTTGCAGGCCGAGTAAGTGCGGCACTCGAGAGCTTCGAGCACCCCGCCAGCAGCCGCATCCTGCAGTGGGATCTTCGTCATGCACGCAGAGTCATCGACGCCCTGCTGCCTGATGAACCGGACGCCGAGGTTCGCGCCGCGATAGAACGGGCAGTTTGCGGGGCCGTTGCTGCGCTCGACCCGATCGTGCCCCACCTCCCGATGCAGGCGGGGCACTTCGACATCACGGACGACAACGTCCTGCGCGGCTACGGCGAACTCCTCCCCGATGCCGTGATCGACTTCGGGGACGTGATGCGCTCGTGGCGGGTCGCGGAGATAGCCGTGACGGCATCCTCCGTGCTGCACCACGACGGTGCCGATCCGACATCAGTCATCCCCGCGATCCGCGCCTTCCACGCGCGGCGCCACCTCACCGACGAGGAGATCACGGCGCTGTGGCCCCTGGTCGTCCTACGCGGGGCGACTCTCGTGCTGAGCGGACGCGCGCAGGTTCGCCTCGACGACGCCAACGAGTACGCCGCTGATGCGCTTGATCGCGAGCGCCGCATCTTCGATGTCGCGACGTCGGTGCCGGCATCCGTCATGACTGCCGCGATCCGCAGCGCGCTGGAACCCGGCCGCGCCGCGCCGACCCGGACGTGGGAGGGTGCGCCCCTCTTCACTCTCCCGGCCGAGGTTGTCGTGCTCGATGCCGGCACGGTCTCACCCCTCAACGATCGGGGCGCGTGGCTCGATCCGGAGGAGCTCGACCGGGCGGCGCTGAGCACCCTGGATGCCGGTGCAGGTGCGGTCGTCGTGCCAGCGTGGCATCCGGTGCTGAGCGGAGCGCCGCCGCGAACCCCTGCTGAGCCGGCGACCATCCCCACCGGCACGACGCTCTGGCTCGCCGAGCCGCCCGCGCTCGGTCGAGACGATGGCGAATGGACACGCGACGCCGGGACCGTCACGTGGCGATGCGGCGACGAGGTTGTCACGATCACCGGGATTCCCGACGGCACGGATGCTGTGCTTCCCGCGCGCACACGCCTGTTCGTGCAGCGCCACGCGGCGGGCGACGAGCCGCCACCTCCCCGGGTCACGGCGCGCCTCGCCGCAGCCTGGCGGGACGTCACGGGCGAGGTCTCCGACGCGCTCGGGCTGGCTCCACCGGTTGCGCGCGGCGACGACACTCTCGCGCGTCGCCGCGGAGTCCTGGCGGCGGTTCAGGAGCACTACTACGACGCGCCGCCGCGGATCGAGCGCGGATGGCGGGAGTATCTGATCGACGTCGACGGTCGGGTCTACCTCGACATGGTCAACAACGTCGCCTCGGTGGGCCATGCGCATCCCCACGTCGCGGATGCCGCGACCCGACAGCTGAACCTGCTCAACACGAACTCGCGCTTCCACTACGGCGTGATCACCGAGTACGCCGAGCGCATCGTCGAGACCCTGCCCGATGAGCTCGACACGGTGTTCTTCGTCAACTCCGGTTCAGAGGCAGCAGATCTTGCTCTTCGACTGGCGATGGCATCCACAGGCCGCACTGACATCGTCGCGATGCGTGAGGCCTACCACGGGTGGACCTTCGCGAGCGATGCCGTGTCGACCTCGATCGCCGACAACCCGAACGCGCTGGCGACGCGCCCGGAGTGGGTGCACACCGTCGCTGCCGCAAACTCTTACCGCGGCACGTACCGCGGCGCGGACGCGCAGCGGTACGCCCCCGAGGCCGTGGCGGAGATCGACCGGCTCGCAGCATCCGGGCGCGCTCCAGCCGGGCTTATCTGCGAGAGCTTCTTCGGCAACGCCGGCGGCGTCGCGCTACCGCCGGGGTATCTCGCACAGGTCTATGAAGCGATTCGCCGCCACGGTGGCGTGGCCATCGCCGACGAGGTGCAGGTGGGCTTCGGCCGGCTCGGCGAATGGTTCTGGGGATTCGAGCAGCAGGGGGTCGTGCCCGACATCGTTGCGGTCGCCAAGTCGATCGGCGCTGGCCACCCCATCGGCGCCGTCATCACCCGTCGCGAGATCGCCGATCGGTACCGCACTCAGGGGTACTTCTTCTCCTCAACGGGCGGCTCGCCGGTGTCGGCGGCGATCGGTCTGGCTGTTCTGGATGTCATCGATCAGGAGGGTCTGCAACACAACGCGCGCGTCGTCGGAACTCATCTGAAGCGGCGTCTGGAAGCGCTGGCTGAGAACCATCCCCTCGTGGGAGCGGTGCATGGCGCCGGCCTGTACCTCGGCGTCGAGTTCGTGCGCGACCGCGTCACCCTGGAGCCGGCGACCGAAGAGACCGCGGCAATCTGCGACAGGCTGCTGACGCTCGGGGTGATCATGCAGCCCACCGGTGACTACCAGAACGTGCTGAAGATCAAGCCGCCGCTGTGCGTGTCACTGGAGTCGGTTGACTACTTCGTCGATTCGCTCGATCGGGTTCTCAGCACCGGCTGGTGACGCGCGGCACCGGCCCTCAGGAACCGGAGCGCTGAGCACGAATCGCCCGAAGCGCCATCTGCACGGCTATGAAGGCGATGAAGATCGAGAACAGCACGTTGCCGACGAACGGGTCGACCAGCGTCGCGATCCAGGCGCCGAGAGCCGTTGTCGTGCACGCCGCGATGCCGATGGCAATGGCTGCCGGGAGATCGACGTTCTTGCGCCGAAGGTTTCCGACGGTGCCCGATAGCGCCGTGGGGATCATCATGAGCAGCGACGTGCCCTTGGCTTCGAGGTCGCTCGCACCGAACAGGATCATGAGAACCGGAACCACCACGATGCCCCCGCCGACGCCGAGAAGCCCCGCCAGGATGCCGGTGATCAGGCCCAGCACGATCAGGCCGACGACCGACAGAATCGTGTATTCGATCCCAGCATCCCGCGACGGAATGACCAGGTAGAGGCTGATGATCACGAGGACCAAGAATCCGACGAAGCCCCAGCGCAGCACCGGAAGAGGAAGTCGGTGCAGCAGCCACGTGCCGATCTGAGCACCGATGATCGCCCCGGCGGCGAGGATGATCGCCGCGACCCACGCCACGGAGCCAGTCGTCGCGTAGGAGATCACGCCCACTGTCGCGGTCGGGACGATTGCTGCCAGTGATGTACCCGCGGCGAGGCGCTGGTTGAAGCCGAGGAAGAACACGAGAGCCGGCACGATCACGGTGCCCCCGCCCACACCGAACAGACCCGACAGCAGGCCAGCAGCCAGACCCACCAGAATCGCGACGATGTAGAAACGCGCGGTGCGCGGCTGGGGTGTCGTGGTCATGTGCTCGCTCTCGTCGGCGCCGGAACGCCGGCCGTGCCAGCCTACTCGTCCGAGACAGACACTCCGACGCGGCGTGGAGAGCCCTACTCCACGCTCACGAGGTCGTAGACCGCCCAACCATCGTCATCCGGAACCAGCGTGTATTCGTACTCGACGACCTGCTGCACGCCCGGTTCGATCGGGTTTCCGTCTTGGTCGAAGTGAGCGACATAGCCTTCTTGCGTTGCGACGGTGTACTCGTAGCCCGGGCCACGGATGCCGGTCACCACGATCTCGTAGTCCGAGTACCACTCGGTGAAGGCCTCGGACTGACCGGCGAACGTCGCGCAATCCTTGATCTGCACGATTTCGCGCAGGCGCTCGGTCGTGACGCCGAGGAAGAGGTCGCAGTCCGCGGTTTGCCAGGCCTCATCGAACTGGTAGACGGCCTCGACGGCGCCGCGTTCATCGTCGTTCGTCGGTTCGACGGCCGCCGGTGCGCTCACTCGACCGAATCCGAGGATTGCGAGCGGGATGAGAACCGCGGCGAGAACTACCGCAACGAGCATCGCAACACCGACGATCACCCAGATGATCCAGGTTCGGCTGCGCTGGGGGGCGGTGGCTGCAACGAAGATTCCCGACGGGGCATCCTGCGCCACGGGAACACCATCGGACGCAGCGGTGTCGCCGGTCGCTTCTGGTAACTGCGAGGACGTCTCCGGTGCGGGCGTCGTGCGGGGACGCTGCCACGGGTCGGGCATCCCCTGTGGGTGCGGCTGCACATGCTCGGTCCATTGCTGACCGTCCCACCACCGCAAGGCGCCGTGGCCGTCGTCATACCAGCCGGGGGCAATCGCCGACATCCGCTCTCGTTCCTCGTCGTTCCGGGCTCGCCTTCACTCTATGCGCGCGGACCTCGGGCTCAGAAGCTCGCGACATAGTCTCCAGTGCTGAAGCCACCGGTGATCAGCCACAGCGGCACCAGAACCGTAATCAGGGAGAGGACCAGCGACACGATCGACCACGCGAGCACACGACGTGCGCGGATGTCCAGAATCAGCGCGATGACGGCAAGGACGAGGGCGATCGCCCCCACGATGATCGAGAAAGGCATTGTCACGATCAGCAGCCACCAGATCGTCGCCATCTCGGGGAGGAACCCGATGAGCAAGATCGCAAGCGAAGGCGCAAGGGCGATGAAGGCGACGACGAACGCGATGATTCCGAGAATGGGGATGCGGCGGGCAGTCGGTGCGGGCGGCGATGCCGGCGAAACGGATGCGGTCACGAGCGCAGTCTAGGGTGCCGTTGCCGGTTCCGCACCCGCGCTCCGGGCAATCCCGCGAGTGCGGCAGATTCGTGCAGCTGGCGCGATCCCAACCCCACGGATGCGGCAGATTCGTGCATCCGCTGCGCATAAATGCGCCGCAGCTCCACATTTCCGCCGCAATCGCTCACCGGCTAGCACCCGACGGCGCGGCTGACAAGGGGCGGGCGGCCGCGACCGAGGTTGGTTACAGTCCCGTTCGACGGAACGTCGAAAGGAACACAGATGGCAACGCAGTCCGACACCGCGACCAAGACGAAGACCTCGGCATCCGGAGCGCCGCGCAATGCGCGAAAGGCAGCGAAGGGTGGCGCTGGAGCCAAACTCACCGACGAGCAGAACGCCGAGAGCGGCTTCCAGGCGTCGAAGCAGCTGAGCGAGAACCTGCAGCGAGTGCTCGTCGACCTTCTCGAGCTGTCGCTCCAGGGCAAGCAAGCGCACTGGAACGTCGTGGGCCGCAACTTCCGCGACACCCACCTGCAGCTCGACGAGATCATCGACGCGGCTCGTAGCCTCTCGGATGTCGTCGCCGAACGTATGCGTGCACTTCACGCTCTGCCCGACGGCCGTAGCGACACCATCGCCGAGACCACGTCACTCCCCGAGTTCCCGCACGGCGAGGTTGACACAGACGAGGTGGTCGACCTGATCACCGAACGTCTCGAAGCGGTGGTTGCGACCTGCCGTGAAGTGCATGACGACGTCGACGATGAGGATCCCACGAGCGCCGACATCCTGCACGAGGTTCTCGGTCAGATGGAACAGTTCGCCTGGATGGTCAGCGCCGAGCGCCGCACCCCCCAGGGCCGCTGACTCGGCGGAACACCTCAACCTCGAACGACGAAAGAGGCCCACAAGGGGCCTCTTTCGTCGTAGCAGGAGCGGGGCTCGAACCCGCGACCTCACGATTATGAGTCGTGCGCTCTCACCAACTGAGCTACCCTGCCGCACGGCATCCGTCGGTCACGAGATGGATGCTGCGAGCCCCGAGTCAGGATTGAACTGACGACCCCTTCCTTACCATGGAAGTGCTCTGCCACTGAGCTATCGGGGCGAAGCCCGGCGCGCGGGCAACTAGAAGAGAATATCAGAGCGCTGTCGTCGGAGAGAATCCGCTCCTGTGGTGATTACTGGTTGACGACAGCGGGGGCATCGGGCACGGTCACGACCGTCGATGCCACGTTGTGGGCCGCGAGCCAGGCCATCGGCTCTGTCGGGGTCTTGCCGTTCAGTAGAACTTCGAAGTGCAGGTGCGGACCCGTCGAGCGACCCGTGGTACCCACGGCTCCGACGACGTCGCCGAGCTTGATGACCTGACCCGGCTGAACGCGGAGCGAGCCGTACTGCATGTGCGCATAGTTCGTGGAAATAAGCTCGCCGTCCACGATGCTGTCGATGACGACGCGGACGCCGTAGGCACCTCCGGCCTCGGTAGCGATACGGACGATACCGTCGGCGACAGCGTGGATCTCAGCGCCCTGCCCACCGGGCGCGAAGTCGACTCCCTCGTGCATCCGGCCCCACCGCATGCCGTACGGAGAGCTGATCGGAACTCCGACCGTGAAGGGGTACTGCACGGCAGCCGCGGCGTTGTTTACGTACGTCGACGCGATCTCTCGCACGCCAGCCTCGACCGCGAGCTCAGCCATGGACACAGCCGAATAGCCTTCCTCACGGCTGAGAGCAGTGGTGGATGCTTCGGCTGGCGCAACGTACGCCTGAATGTCCTCTTCGGGCGTCGCGGTCGGTTCGACGTCGGCCAGCGCGACGATAGAGGCTGTGGGGCCTTCGCCGCCGCCGGCAGCTGCGACAGCCTCAACAGGCGTGGTCATGCCGACGGCGAGCAGTCCGACGATGCCCATGACGCCGACCGAGAACGATGTGGTTGCGAGCTTGCGCACGGATCCGAGGCGGGGACGACGGCGAGCCACATGATCGGGCTCAACGGCCTCGGACTCATCTGCGGGCGACGAATCCGCTGCCGCTGACGTCTCCCGCGCAAGCGTAGGTGTCTCCCCCGTAGCGCCGAACGTGCGCACGACTTCGTCGAAGAGGTCACCGTTGCCGCCGGCCGCCGGCGCAGCCGACTCATCGGCGAACGAGGGCTGCTCCGCAGCGGCCTGGTCGGACACTTCCGCTACCGTCGCGCCATCGTTGCCAGAAATGGCGGTGTCAGCATCGACAGAAGCGGGCGCTGCTGCAGCTTCCTCGGGAACGTCGCCGACCGAGACGAATCCGATCACCGCGTCAGATTCGACCGGCTCGGAAACCGGAGAGCTGGGGACGGCGCTAGCACGGCGCGCGCGACGTGTCAGCGGCGCGGCCGGCACAGTGACCTCCGCAGCGGCGGTCGCCTGCTCAGTCGGGCGGGGAGAATCGAGTCCGGCACCCGAAAGGGCGTCAGCTTCGGCATCCGTCAGCGGAACGTTGTGCGGCCTCGACCGCAGTCCTGCCGGCCTCGGAGCGAGCGAACCGGCCGACGTGTCGGGGCCCGCGGCTGCGGCTTGTGGATCGACTCGGCGTCCGCGGCGCAGGTCTGCGCGAGAAGAGCCCGATGCCTCCGACGCCTGCACAGGCGTGGGGGTTGTGCGACTGGAGCGGCGCGTTGGCGCTGCGTCAAGCGCAGGAATATCGGGGGTCACGGATCTCGCTCTCGGTCGTTCGGGTACGACGCGGGTGTTTCGAATGGTTCTCACCCTGCTCCGCGCGGATTTCACCGGTGCGCAAAGAAGGTAACGATACGGTAAACGCTACCCGCTCCCACCTGAGAAAGCCATGGGCGGCGCCCATTCTGCGGATTCCACAGTGGTATCCGCAGATCCGTTGTCAGGGTTGCGCGAGTGTAGACAGGCGCTCGAAGATCCCGGGAATCGCGGCGATCACCAGAACGCGACCGGTGTCGTCCGCCGGAAAAAGCTCGAAGCGTCCCCCAGCTTCGGTCACGATCAGGGCCGCCGCGGCGTGGTCCCAAGGCTTGAGCCCCCGCTCGAAGTACCCGTCGACCCGGCCGGCTGCTACCGAGCAGAGATCGATGGATGCCGCACCCATGCGGCGAATATCGCGAGCGATCGGCATCACGCGGGCAACGCGGCCCAGATCGCCCGCGTGGGTGGCGGGGTCGTACCCGAAACCCGTCGCCAGCAACGCGCCGGCGTCGGAAGCATCAGCCTCAACATGGAGCCGCCGCTCATCCAACCACGCCCCCGCGCCCCGGGCCGCGTGGAACATCTCATCCAGCGACGGCACGTACACGGCCGCGGCGAGAGCCGTCCACGACTCCGGGGCAGCGCTGCCTTGCACTGCTGCGATGCTCACGGCGTAGAACGGGATGCCGTACGCGTAATTGACGGTGCCGTCGATCGGGTCGACGACCCACGTGACGCCGCTGGATCCCGGGTCGGCTTCAGACTCCTCACCGAGAAAACCGTCAGCCGGTCGAAGCGCTCGCAGCCGCGAGCGGATCAGCGCTTCGACCTCGCGGTCGGCTTCCGTGACGATGTCGGCGAGGGCGGACTTGGTGGCCGCGATCGAGACGCCCTCGCTACGTCGCTGTCGCGCCAGATCTCCCGCTTCGCGAGCGAGGCCTACAGCGATACTTTCAAGTTCTCGCGGGTCGGGGTGGTTCACCTCTTCACGCTAGCGCCCGATCACGATTGCCGCGGCGGGTCCGCAGAGTCGTCGGCGGGTCCATCCGCGGCCGACTCCGCCACAGCGTCGGAACTCGTGTCCGAATCGACCGACACCGAAGATTCGGGGGCAGCGTCAGCGGCCGTCGACGCGGATGGTTCGGCTTCGGGAGTCGGCGCAGCAGCGCTCGGCGCGGGGGTCGGTGAGACCGGCGCGAAGATCTGAGCGCCGGGCGTCGGGCGCCCCGTGTAGTAGGCGTTCCAGTCGGGCGAACCATCGGGCAGCATCGGCAGGGGCGTGACGCCGTCGATGTACATCGGCCACGGAAGCAACTCTTGTTGAGTGCGCGCTGGCGCAGCGGGCGCGGGCGCCACCGAAGCAGCCGGCACCCCGCCCATCGGCCGGGGAGCGAAGAGCAGATTGAGCAGGGGCACCAGTGCCGTGCCGACCGCGGCGAGAATCACGACCGCCACGACCACGCGCCAGTAGAACTCCGTGAAGTAGATCCAGTCGCTGAAGACCAGGGGCGTCAGCAGCAGCAGTGCAAGCACCGCGACCAGCCCGACCGTGACGGGAGCAAGGATGCGGTTCATTGGCGTGATCTGACGCAACGCAGCCCGCAGGAAGAACCGCGCGTGGAGCAGAGCGAGCTGAAGCACGAGG
Organism: Microbacterium schleiferi; assembly: GCF_020781975.1. Lineage (GTDB taxonomy): Bacteria > Actinomycetota > Actinomycetes > Actinomycetales > Microbacteriaceae > Microbacterium. The sequence continues at coordinate 127,199 of NZ_JAJGNI010000004.1, read as the reverse complement.
ACCACGAGGAGGAAGCGGAGGAACCGTTCGGGGCCGACGAAACCCCATTCGTAGAACGACCACGGCTCGGGCATCCAGATCAGGATGATTCCCGCAAGCAGTGCGACGACCCAGGTCGCGATGCTGGCGATGGCGAACCACGCCGGACGGCGCGGCGCGAGCCGAGCTTCCATGATCGCGATACCGGCGTAACCGGCGAACAGCAGCACGGTTACGAATGCGCGGAAGATGGAACCGGCCTGCGGGCCGACAAGCACCCAGACGACGCAGATGAGGGCCGCTGCGACGAGCGCGCCGACTGCGACCCAGATCGCCGCCCGGGCATAGGGCGACCGCGCAGCGAAGGATTGGTCGGGGGTTTCGGCAGCTGGCGGCGGCGACGGAACGTGCGGCGCTGGGGCGTCAGGCGACGGCGTGGTCATGAATCCTCCCGAGGATCGATGTCGCTGTCATCCTCGCACGCGAACCTCAGATCGAAACCCCCAATTCGCCTCAGTTGTGGACGCGCTGGCTGAGGGCGAGGGTTGGGAGGGGCACGATTTCTGAGAGCCCGTCACTCGCTGTAATATTGCTAGTCGCGCCTCCGGTCGACTGTACAAGCTGGGCGGGTGCGCACTTGGCAGGTTACCCAAGCGGCCAAAGGGATCTGACTGTAAATCAGCCGGCATAGCCTTCGGGGGTTCGAATCCCTCACCTGCCACTCATTGTTCAAGGGCTCTCGCGAAGCGGGGGCCCTTGAACAATTCTGGGCATTGCGGTCTCAGGTGCCGATGGGATCCATGTGGTCGTCGGCAAGTGCATCCGGGGTTCGCAGCAGGGCACCGTGGAAGCGGCAGGTCGCCGCGGCGATGTCCATTGCGGTGCCGAGCACGTCAGTCCACTCGTCCGCGGTCGTGGGGTCTTTCTGCACAATCCCGGCGACGAGGGCGGCGAGGGATGCATCCCCCGCGCCCATGGTGTCGGTCACCGCCCCGGGAAGGGACGAGACGGGCTTGGTCACTGTTGCCGGATCGGTGACCAGCGTCGCTCCTGCGGCACCCCGGGTGGCAAGAACGGTCGGCACGCCAAGCTCTCGCATCCGGGTGACCGCGGCATCCAGGTCCGTCTCGTAGAGGAGCGTCGCGTCGTCGTCACCGATCTTCACGACACCCGCCCCGTCGGCGAGCGCTTCGAACCCGCGGCGGAACTCGTCGAGGTCCTTCATCATGCCGGTGCGAGGGTTCGGGTCGATCACGAGGCGATCGGATGCCTCGCCCACAGCGTCGATGAGCGCCGCGGTCTGTTCGGCGTCGTCGAACGGGTAGCAGCTGACGGCGATGCGATCGGCATCCGCGATAGCAGCTCGCTGGGCTTCATCGAACGTGAGATGACGGGCCTGGGCCGCGTCGTTGAAAACGTAGGTCGGTTCACCGTCGACCCGCACGCTCACGGCTCGCGAGCTTCCGAGCGGTGAGGGAGAGGCGAGTAGTTGCACGCCGTAGTCGTCGAGGTAGGCCCGGATCTTGGCACCGGCCTCGTCGTCTCCGACCATGGCAATCAGCGTTGTCGGCACGCCCAGTCGCGACAGGCCAACAGCCACATTCAGTGCCGCTCCCCCGACGAACTCCTTCACGCCGGCGTCGTCGCGCAACTCGTCGATCAGCGCATCGCCGATCACTACCACCGAGCTCATGCCGGGGCCTCTCCGTTCTCGAGCACACGCGCGACGAACGCTTCGGTGCGGCGCCGTGTGCCATCAATTTTCAGGTCGACGCTACCGCGCATCTCACTGGGCGCGAGCGGCGCGGCCAGCCGCACGTTGTCGTGGCACGACAGGTCGGTGCAGATGTAGGTGCCGACGCTGTCACCGTGAGCGCCAGCGTCCCCGGCGCGTCGCGCGGTGAACAGTGAGACCTGGTTGCCGGGCTGCATCGTGTGGCACAGGTTGCACATCGCCGCTCGCGACCGCGACGAACTGTCGGATGCGCGAAGCACGACTCCCCGCGGCTCTCCATCGACTTCGGCAACGAGGTATCCGCGGCCCCGGAACTCGGGGTCGCGCCAGGCGAGAAAGTCGAAGTGATACCAGTCGGTCGTGCGTGCACTCAGCGGAACCTCGATAACGCGAAGCTCGTCGGGTGCAGCGTTGACGAACGACGCGCGAAGTTCCTCTTCGGTAAGCGGACGCATGCCACCTCCTCCCCCGACATCCTACGAAGGTGGCAGCTCACGGAGCAGGGTCTGATCAGTCTCCGGTCCATCCGAGTCGAGCTGCTACCGCGTCGGCCGCACGACGCGGGAAGTCCACCCAGCCGCGCTCGAGCCCACAGAGGATGTCGAACAGCGCCCGCGCCGCCGGCTCGACCTCCTGCGCGACGGCGCGCGCGATCTGCTCGGCCAGCTCCGGGAAGTCGGCTTCGAACCGACGTAGCGGATCGATCCGATCCCGCGTCGGTCCGCACCGGTCGGGAAACCGTCCACGGATCGTCCGCACAAGCAGCTGCACGGCCCAGGTCCTGACGAACTGCCCAGCCACGAGCACCTCTCCGCGGCGAGCGCGGCCGACACCGATGAGGATCTTCACGAGCACGAGTCGAGCGTCCTGGGCGGGATCGAAGCGGTCAGCGAGTGCTGCCCGCTCGCGCGCATCGTCGATGAGGTCGGTCACCGTGTCGGATTCGTCGTCCAGGGCTACCGTCGCGTCCCCGGCGACGGCGCCGGATAACTCGGATGCTTCGGCCACCGCAAACTCCATCACGTGGCCGTCGTCGTAGACGGCGACGAAGCCGATCTCACCCTCACGGGCCGTCAGCGCGAGCGAATCCGGGTCGGGAAGCCAGCCGAGGTCAGGGCGCAGGGCCTGGCCCCGACCCGGCGCGACGATGGCCAAGAAGTCGTGATCCGACCACTCATCACGGCGGTCACGGGCTTGGTCGGATGCCGATCCGAGCAGCGCGAGGCCGACGAGGTCGGGATGCCGCGCAACGCCGTCCACGAGCCCGCGACTGAGCTCGTCGAAACGCTCAGGCGTCGCCATCGCCCGATCCTTCCCGAGACTCCGGCACATCGACGCCCGGGAGGGCCCAGGCTGCAAACGTGGGGCCCGTCGACCGGATGCCGACACTGCCGTCCGCTGCGGCTGCCAGCGCCGCATCACCGAAGAGTGCCTCCGCACGTTCGGCGCCGAGCAGCGCTGCTGAAGGAAGCGTGACGTCGGCATCCGTCGTGGCTGCCAACACGAGGATTGATTCCTCAGCGCTCTCGCGCACGAACACCACCGCGTTCTGGTCGACGTGGACCCAGCGCAGACCCCCGGTCGCCAGGCCGGGATGCCGGCGCCGCAGCGCGATGAGCTGCCGGTAGAGGTCGAGGCGGGCGGCGACCTCGGGATCCGACTCGGTGCCCCACGGCATCGGGGTGCGGCTCGCTTCACCGTCGGCGCCGACGAGGCCGAACTCGTCGCCGGCAAACAGCACTGGCATCCCCGGCAGTGTCATCGACAGGCCGACGGCCAGCGGAATGGCCTCCGCCGGTGCGTTGGTTGCGAAGCGGGCGGTGTCGTGACTGTCGAGGGTCTGCATGTTTCCCAGCCGCACGCGCCACGGGATGCCCGCCGTGAACCGGGTGACGGCGCCGACGAACTGTCTCGCGTCATAGCGGGGGATGCCGCCGACCGGTTGCCCGAAGAACCACGGCTCGGTGCGCTCCTGCCCGTCGCCGGTGAGGTAGGGCGTCCCCGTCGGCTCGCACAGCCACGCCCACAGCGGCCTCGCGAAGGAGGGATAGGTCATCGCACCGTGCCAGCCGTCGCCGGTGAGGTCGCCGGATGCGTCGTTGGTGATCTCGGCGATGAGGATCGTGTCGGGATTCGTCTCGATCATCGTCTGCCGGGTGAGCTGCCGGACCTCGGCGTTCAGGTCGACATCTCCGAGCCGCCCCGTCATGTTGGCGACGTCGATCCGCCAGCCATCGAGCGAGAACGGGGGGTTGAGCCACTGCGCAACGACCGAATCCGGCCCTTCGACGAATCGGCGACGCAGCTCCGACGAGGCCCAGTTGAACTTCGGCAGGGTGGGGGTGCCCAGCCACGACTCGTAGCGGGTGCGCTCGGCATCCGTGAAGTAGTAGAACTCGCCCTCGGGCGCTTCGGGATTCCCGAGCGCCGCCTGGAACCACTCATGCCGGTCGCCGGAGTGGTTCGTGGTGAGGTCGCCGATGACACGGATGCCGCGCTCATGCGCAGCCTCAACGAGACGGATCAGCGCTTCGTCTCCGCCGAGGAGCGGGTCGACGCGCGTGAAACTCGACGCGTCGTAGCGGTGATTCGAGGCTGCCGGAAAGAAGGGGGTGAGGTAGAGCAGGTTCACGCCGAGGTCGGCGAGGTGGTCGAGGCGTTCACGGATGCCGTCCAGGTCACCACCGTAGAACTGTTGCGAACGGCCCGGCATGACGGGATCGACCGGCTCGTCCCATCTCGCGGGGATCGCCCAATCGGGGGTCGGATGCCGATCCGCGGCCTCCGAGCGGGCGAACCGGTCGGGGAAGACCTGATACATGACGGCGTCGTACATCCACTCCGGCGGGGCGGGGTGAGCGACCAGGGCGAAGTCGTCGGCGTCGCGGGTTTCGAGATCGGACAGGCCGGCCTGGTTGAGCCACTCCACGCGGCCGGACTCGTGGACGAGCAGCCAGCGGTAGCCGTGCCGGCGGTTACGCACGACGATCGGGGCCTCCCACCAGCTCCAGCCGTCGGCGGTCCTGAGTTCGGTCGCCTCAGTCCAGGCGGGTTCGTGGTCGGGATTGGAAAGAGTGCGTACTGCCCGCAGCGCGGGATAGTCGGCGGGAACACGCAGTCGAACGCGAACGAGCTCACCGAGCGCGGGCGTCTGGGTGGAGACGTGGAGGGGCGATCCGTCGTGGTGTGGCAGCAGGGTGGGCGTGGTCATGATCGGTCCGTTTCGAGAGGTCGGCGCGGTGCACCGTCGGTCGGGGAATCCTGGTTGCACGGCCGCGGCCATGACAGAGCCCTCAGATTGTTCTTCAGTTATGGAGTCGGGTTCTTGCGGGTCAGCGCCTCGAGCCGAGATGGATGGCGGCAGCGGCGCCCGGGTCCAGGGCGAACACAGCGATGCCACCGGAGACGGAGTACTCACTTCCGGCGCACCCGCCGTCGCCGGCGGCATCCGGTCCCCCGGTGATGACATCACAGTAGGCACCGTCGGGCATCGTCGTGGGGACCTCGATGCTCTGGATGTCGTCGCCGACGTTCACGGCGACGACGCCGCGACCTGCGCGCTCGAAACCGTAGGCGTCGCCGGAGTCGACTCCCGGCATCCGGGGCGCGTCCCCCGCCATCGCGCGGAACTCGAGCATGCCGCGGATCGCCGGCCAGCTCTGCACGCACGTGCGCTCACCGTCGGCGAGATCGGATACGGAGCCCGTCGTGTCCGCACAGCTCGCATCGAGGACGCGGCCGTCGGCATCCGTGGGTGCTCCGGCATCCCGGTCACTGAAGGCGTACCCCGAATAGAGGACGGGGGTGCCGTAGTCGTCGGCGAGCATGAGCGCGTTCGCGATGATGTAGAGCTGCGGATCGCGCGCTGTGACGTTCGCTTCGCCCCGCTCGGTGTCGTGATTGTCGACGAACACGATGGCCGCCTCCGAGGGAACCTGTTGCGGGCGGTCATCGGAGAGAACGGGATCCGAGAAGACCCCGTTCTCGAGGGGCGGGGTGAGCTCGCGGGCGTACGTGAATTCGAAGACCTCCCCGAATCCTTCGTACTCTTCAGGCGCGATCGGTTCACCGGCCCCGCGGATGACCTCGCTCATGATGCGGGTGCCCTGCGGCAGCTGCGAGACGATGGCCTCGACATCCGTCGCGGGAATGTGTTTGGCGGCGTCGATCCGGAATCCCGACACCCCGAGCGAGAGCAGATCCTGGAGGTAGGCGCCGATCGTCGCACGCACCGTGGGGCTCGCGGTGTCGAGATCCGCGAGGTTCACCAGTTCACAGTTCTGCACCTGCTCGCGGTTCTTATAGAGCTGGATGTCGTCGTTCGCTGTCAGCCCGCAGCGGTGGAAGTCGGACTCCGTGTACAGCCCCGGGTAGTCGTAGTGCGCGTACGCTGTGCCGGCGTACCCAGCGCCGGGTTCGTCCTGGCCGGTCATGTGGTTGATGACGGCATCCGCGATCACCTCGACACCGGCGGCGTTGCAGCGCTGCACCATGTCGGCGAACTCGTCCCGGGTTCCCAGGCGCGACTCGAGCTGGTAGCTCACGGGCTGGTACGACGCCCACCACTCGTCGGCGGCGATGTGCTCCTGCGCTGGCGAGAGCAGCACCCACGCGATCCCGGCGGGCGCGAGCGTTGTCTCACACTCCTTGGCCACAGAGGTCCACGGCAGCTGGAAGAGCTGGATGCCGACATCCGGTGCGGCAGGCTCGGGGACCTCGATCGAGGCCTGCGTGCAGCCGGCGAGCAGAAGCACCGCGGCCGAGACGGCGGCGACCACCGCCCCGGCGCGGGCGCGAAGGCCCGACATCCGTTACTTCACACTTCCCGCAGTCAGGCCCCCGACGATGTAACGCTGCAAAGCCAGGAACAGGGCGACCGGCAGGATGGCGGCCAGCACCGCACCGGCGGCGAACACCGACCAGTTCTTCGAGAACTCGTCCGAGATGAACTTGTACAGGCCGACGGCGAGCGTCTGCTTATCGGGATCGATCAGGATGACGCTCGCGAGCACGAATTCGCTCGAAGTCCCGATGAACGACAGCAGCCCGACCACCGCAAGGATCGGAGCGACCAGGCGCAGGATGATCGTGAAGAAGATCCGCGCGTGCCCCGCACCATCGATCTTCGCGGCCTCGTCGATCGACGACGGAACCGTGTTGAAGAACCCGTACATGAGATAGGTGTTCACCCCGAGCGCGCCGCCGAGATACACCATGATCAGCCCGATCTGGGAGTTCAGCCCGATCGCCGGGAAGATATCACCGATCGCCACCATCAGCAGGAAGATCGCGACGACGGCGAGCAGCTGCGGGAACATCTGCACCACCAGAAGCGTGGTGAGGCCCACGCGACGCCCCGTGAACCGCATGCGCGAGAAGGAATACGCCGCGAGCGCGCCGAGGAACACCGTTCCGGCCGCCGTGACGAGCCCGATCACGAGCGTGTTGACGAACCACGCGCCGTAGGGATGCTGGGCACTGGTGAACAGCGAGACATAGCTGTCGAGACTCAGGCGCTGGAAGAGGCCGTTGGCCGTCAGCAGCGTGCCGTTGGGGTTGAAGGATGCCGAGATGACGTACAGCAGCGGGAAGATCGCGAAGATCCCCACCAGGATGCCGATCAGGTGGCGCCATCCGGTCTCGCGGAAGTAGCGGCGGAACGGCCGTTTGGGCGCGGGGGCACCGCCGGGGACGCCGGCTCCCCCGCTGCCGCCGTCGCGGCTCGAGGTGATCTCGGTGTCTTCGTCGGCGACCTTCTCGAGAAGGCCCTTGGCGGCCGGGGCGCCGGGACGGAAGTCGCTCATGTCAGTTCAACTCCTCAAGTGCCTTGGTCTGTCGGAACGCGATGATCGAGATCGTGCCGACGATGAGGAAGATGATGATCGAGAACGCGCTCGCCAACCCGTAGTCGGCAGTCGAACCGACGAAGGCGACCTTGTAGACCATCGTGATCAGGATGTCGGTGGCGCCGACGTTGACGCCGGCTGTCGCATCCCGGGGCCCACCGCCGGTGAGCATATAGATGAGGCTGAAGTTGTTGAAGTTGTAGGCGAACGAGGCGATCAGCAGCGGTGCCACGGCAACCAGCAGCAGTGGGAACTTGATGCTGCGGAAGACCTGCCACGCGTTGGCCCCGTCGACCCGGGCAGCTTCCTGCAGGTCATCAGGGATTGACTGCAGCGCGCCCGTGCAGATGAGGAACATGTACGGGAATCCGAGCCAGAGATTCACCAGGATGATGCTGAACTTGGCCAGCCACTCGTTCGTGAGCCACGGGATGTCGGCGCCGCCGAACAGGACGACGTTGATGAAGCCGAACTCCTGGTTCATCATGCCCGCCCAGACGAGCGCCGAGAGGAACCCGGGGAACGCGTATGGGAGGATCATGAGGACCCGGTAGTACTTCTTGGACTTCATTCGCGGATCGTTGAAGACGATCGCGAGGAACAGTCCCAGCACAAAGGTCGTCGCCACCGAGAGGAAGGCGAAGACGAACGTCCAGATGAGTACCGAGAAGAACGGTCCGCGAATGGACTCTTCGGTGAAGGCGCGCGTGAAGTTGTCGAAGCCGACGAAGATCTGCCAGCCGGGAAGCAGTTCCGTGCCGTCCTCGGCGGTGAAGGCGCCGGTGCCGATGTCGTAGTAGACCGTGCCCGTCCGGGTGTCGGTCATCGTATCTGCCTGCTCGTCGTACACGAGCTTGGACAGGTAGACGTACGCGCTGGAGCCGTCGGGGGTGCGCAGCGACCCGTCGTTGGGGTCTTCGCTGATCTGCACCGCCATCGCGGCGATCTGCTGCTGGTTCGCGACGATGTCGGCGAACGTGAAGCTGTTGTAGCCGTCGAGACCGACAGCCTTGCCGCCGTCCATCTGGGCGTTCTCGACCGGCTCGAGCGGGTTCTCGTCATTTCCGATCTCGACGCCCCCGTCAGGGTCGGTGACCAGGAACGAGAGCTCCCCGAGCTGTTCAACGATCGTGAGCTTGTAGGCGGGGGAATCGGGCACCCGCTCCTGCGCTTGGAGGAGGAGCGCGTTGACGGCGGCGTCCTTGTCACTGTTGTGACCGGTGCCGTAGTTGGTGAAGGCGACGTAGGCGGTGTAGCCGGCCGCGAAGATCTGGAAGACGAAGAGGAAGATGAGCCCTGGAATCAGGTACTTCGCGGGCAGGTTTCCGCGGCTGAAGTAGATGTAGTTCGCGAAGCCCGTGATGAGCAGGATGACGACGATCGGCACCCACTGCTGGCTCTGCATGAGCACGAGCACGGAGTAGAGCGCGAGCGCGTCGATGATCGCCATCGCGACGATCTTCAGCAGCAGGACCTTCCAGCCGACGCCGGCAGTCTCGGCGATGCGGCGGGCGCGCTGTGAGCGCTTCTCACGCCGCGGGTCGATCGCGGGGTCGCGATTCTCGGTGGTCGGAGCAGACATCCTCATCCCTCTTCCTGAGCAGGGTACGAGGTGGGGTGGCGCTTACGCACCACCCCACCTGCGTGGATCGGATTACTCGATCGCTGCCTGGACGTCGGCCGCCATCTGCGTCCACAGCGCCGGCGCGTCGCCGCCGTTGATGATCGCAGCCTCGGTCACGCCCCAGTACTGCCAGACCGAGCCCATCTCGGGGATGCTCGGCATCGGCACGGCGTTGGCGCCGACCTGGCCGAACCCGGCGACCACGGGGTCGCTCGCTTCGACCTGGTCGAAAGCGGCCGTCAGCGCCGGGGCGCGGCCGCCGACCTCGTAGAGGGCAATCTGCACGTCTTCGCTACCGACGTAGTTGACGAGGAACTCGTTGGCAGCGAGGGTGTTCTCGCTCTCCGAGCTCAGGAAGAAGCCCTGCACGCCGGCGAACGGCTGAGCGTCCTGGCCACCGGCCGAGGGGATCGCGTCGACGGAGAAGTTGATCCCCGCCTCTTCGATCGCCGGGACGTTCCACGGGCCGGTCAGGAAGAACGGCGACTTGCCCGAGGTGAAGTTCTCCAGAGCGAGGTCACCGGTGATGTTGGTGTTCAGGATGCCGGCAGCACCCTGCTCGCCTAGCCAGTTCGCGAACTCGACGCCACCTTCGTTGCCGATCTGCAGGTCGTCGGCGTTGTAGCTGCCGTCGGCGTTCTGACCGAACACTGGCGCACCGAACGAGGTCTGGAAGGGGTACAGGTGGTACGGGTCGGCGGCTTCGGGGTCAAGGCCCACGAGGAAGGGGTACTCGGTACCGGCGGCCTGACCCTTGGCGATCATGTCGTTGTAGTCGGTTGCAGCCTCGGACACGAGATCCGTGTTGCGGATGAGGGCGATGTTTTCGATCGCGTAGGGAACGGCGTAGGTCTGGCCGTCGTAGGCCCAGGCGTTGATGGCGACATCCTCGAAGTCGCCCGCCTTGTCGCCGAGCTCGACCGGTGCCACGACACCGTTGGTCACGAGGGTTCCCAGCCAGTCGTGCGCGCCCACCGCGATGTCGGGGCCTTCACCGGTCGGAACCTGCTGGACGAACTGGTCGCGGATCTCGCCGAACTCCTTCTGGACGAGCGTGACCTCGACGCCGGTCTGCTCGGTGAAGTCGGCAGCCGCCGCCTCGAGCACGCCTGCACGGTCGGCGTCGACCCACACGGTGATGGAGCCGGACATGTCCGGCGCCGTGGTCTCGCCACTGTCTGAGCTGCCCGCGCAACCGGCGAGGGTCAGAGATGAAATCGCAGCGATCGCGCCCAGGGCGACGATGCTCCTCGTGTTCACCTTCATTGGTGTGTGCCTCTCTTGAGTGCTGATGTGATCGGCCGTCGCGAGTGTTCCGCGTCGAACCAGTGTGCTCACGGGTTCTGCAAGCGCTTACATTTGTATCATCCGCGTGACAATAATGCGAGAAGACGGTTGGTCATCGATATCAGTTCGTGACTTCCCACAACGGTGGAAGCGCTTCCATGCCCTAACCCCCGTAGACTTTCGACATGGCTGATTCATCCTTCGACATCGTGAGCAAGGTCGACCACCAGGAGGCCGACAATGCCCTCAACCAGGCCCGCAAAGAGGTCGAGCAGCGCTACGACTTCAAAGGCACCGACGCCTCGATCGCCTGGAGCGGTGAGCAGATCCTCATCAAAGCCAACTCCGAGGAGCGCGCGAAGGCCGTGCTCGACGTGTTCCAGTCGAAGCTGATCAAGCGCGGGATCTCCCTGAAGAGCCTCGACACGGGTGAACCGACGGCCAGCGGCAAGGAATACCGCATCGTCTCGAGCCTGAAGGACGGGATCTCTCAGGAGAACGCGAAGAAGATCGGCAAGATCATCCGCGACGAGGGCCCCAAGTCGGTGAAGTCACAGATCCAGGGCGATGAGCTGCGCGTGCAGTCCAAGAGCCGGGATGACCTGCAGGAAGTCATCCGGATCCTGAAGGCAGCCGACCTCGACGTCGACCTGCAGTTCGTCAACTACCGCTGATCCGCCCCGAACACCTCCGTGGTGGCGGCTAGGCGGATGCCGAGTCGTGGGGCTCGGCCGACTCGTCGAGCTGACGCAGGCGTTCGATGAGGTCGGTGACCTGCGCTTCCGTGAACAGGGCATCCGGCCCCTCGGAAGCGATTCCCGTGAATGGGTCTTCGTAGAGTCGACGCGGGTCGAGGTGGCCCGCGATCGTGAGCTGCTCGACGATGAGATCGACGAACACGTGCTGGCGGTGTGTGAAACCGGATGCCGCCACGAAGTCACTGAGCGCGGCTTCGGCCGCTGAACGATCGAGCCCGACGATCGAACGGATGAGTCGCCCGAGGCCGCGTGCTTCGTCGGCCTGAGCGCGCAGCTGCTCGGCATCCACTCCCCCGACGCTGATGAGGATCGCCTCGAGTTCGGCGAGATCGACGGCGGTGAGTTCGCGTCCGGTCCGAAGCTTGCGCAGCGCGAGGTTGTCGCGATGCGCCACGAGGAATCCGAGGATCTTCTCGCGAAAAGCGCGACGGTCCAGCCCCGGCATGACCCGCGCGATGTCGACGTCGCGGCGCTCGGCGATCGTGTCGGCGAAGTCCGTGTACATCGGATGCTGGCCGCTGGCATCGATCAGACGCACGAGCCCGCGCAGGCCTATGCGGACAGACTCCAGATAGGTGAGGCTCGCGGCATCCCACCACTCTGGATCGGTGATGGCGCTGAGCAGCGCAGCCTGCTGATCAACGGCCGGGATGCCGCGGCGCTGAAGCAACGCGGCAGCGACGTCGCCGACCCGTGCAACGATCAGCTGCGGCACCGGGTCGCCGCCGGCAACGGCGACCTGCGCCTCGAGCAGCAGCAGGTCGAACCTCTTCGCCGCTTCGTCGGTGTCGGTTTCGGAGGCCGTCGGTAGTCCCGCGAGGGCGGCGGCGCCATCCACGTCGGCGGGAGTGAAGTGCTGCCACGCCTGGGCGGGGGTGAAACGGTCGACGGCGCGCAGATGCTTGCGAACGAGGAAGTTCTGGCGGTTCATGCCTCCCACCGCGGCGTGAAGGCGCGTCGCGAGCTGGTCACGCAGCGGCGCAGCATCCGTGTCGTCGCGACCCGCGAGCAGTCCCAGCAGTCGCAGGCGTGCGAGGAACGCGCGCTCCGAGACGGATACCGTTCGATGACCGGAAGCCTCGGGAATGTCGGCGTTGAAGTACTCGATGTTGCCGCACACGTCGAAGATGATGAAGTCAGTCTTCGGCTTGCCGGGCCCGTACAGGTCGGGACGCAGTCGGGTGCCGCGTCCGACCATCTGCCAGTACTTCGTCTGCGAATGCACCGGCTTGAAGAACACGAGGTTGACGACATCCGGGATGTCGATGCCGGTGTCGAGCATGTCGACGGAGATGGCGATGTGGGGCTTCGCGCCCGGGGTCGAGAACCTGTCGATGAGGTCCTGAACGTAGGGCCCCGAGGCGTGCGTGATGATCGCCGCCGTCTGGCCGCGTTGCTCGGGGAAGTTCGCGTCGAAGCGTTCCTGGATGAACTCGGCGTGCTTCTGGTTCTTCGCGAAGATGATCGTCTTGCCGAGCACGTCGCCGCCCTGGACGTACTGTCCCTCATCGACGAGGATCTCGAGGACCTTGTCGACGGTGTCTTCGTTGAACAGCCAGCGGTTCAGGACTGCGGCATCCACCTCGTCGGGGATGTCGCCGTCCTGCCATTCGAGGGCGTCCCACTGCTCGCGTTCCTCGTCGCTGAGGTCGGCGTAGCGGATGCCGCGACTCATGAACCCGAGGTCGATGACGCGAGCTCTCGGCGGCACGAGGAAACCTCCCGCGATCGCGTCGTCGAGTTCGAAAGCGTCGGTGGGTACTCCATCGTCGAGCTCGAAGAGTCGATACGTGTTGTGGTCGATGTCGGCTCGGGGTGTTGCGGTGAGACCGACGACGAGCGCGTCGAAGTAGTCGAAGATCTCGCCGTACCGGTTGTAGATCGATCGGTGTGCCTCGTCGACCACGATGAGATCGAAGTAGCCGGGGCCGAAGCGGCGCAGGTTGTCGTCTCCCGCGTCGATGAGGTTCATCACCGTCGCGTACGTGGAGACGAAGACACGGCCCTCGCTGTCGCGGTCGGTGAGCAGGTTCACGGGTGCACTGTCGGGCAGGTGCGTCTTGAAGGCGCCGACCGCCTGGTTCACGAGCGCGGTGCGGTCGGCGAGGAACAGCACCCGCTTGACCCAGTTCGCGCGTTGCAACACGTCGACCAGCGCGATCACGGTGCGGGTCTTGCCGGTACCGGTGGCCATGACCAGCAGCGCTCGGCGCCGCTTGTGCTCGAACGCGTCGCTCACAGCGCGAATGGCGCGCAGCTGGTAGGACCGCTCGACGATTCCCCGATCGACCGCGACGGTCTCGAGGGGTCTGAGCATCGTGCGCCGCTGCACGGCCAGCAACAGTTCGTCTTTCGTGAGGAATCCTGCGACCTTGCGTGGAGGGTAGCGTCGGTCATCCCAGTACCAGGTGTCGTACCCGTTCGTGTAGAAGATGAGCGGGCGCTGGCCGGTGTCGCGTTCGAGGGCATCCGCGTAGATCGCGGCTTGCTCACGGCCCTCTTTCGCGCTCGTCGAGGTGCGCTTCGCTTCGACGACGGCGAGCGGCTTTCCGTCATCACCCCACAGCACGTAGTCGACCTTGCCGGTGCCCGACGGGCTCGGGATGCCGGTCACCGGCCACTCGCGGTCGCGGGCATCATCGAGCGGCCAGCCCGCTTCGTGGAGCAGCAGGTCGATGAGCTGTTCGCGGGTCTGGGCCTCGGTCGCGTCGGTCGGATCCGCGATTTTGTGCGTGGTGCTGCGTTGGGCGTTCTCGGCCTTGAGCCGCGCGATGTCTGCGCGTAACTCCTCAATTTCGGCCTGCGCTTTGGCGCCGAGCGCCGCCGCTTCGCTCAATTGCGCACGGGCGTTGTCGAACTCGGCTTGGATTTTGAGGAGTTCGCTACGTGCTTGTCGTACGACTGACTCGGGTGCCGGTGGCACGCGGTCGAACGCGAATGGTGCCGGCTGCGGTGCTGCCGGGTCGCCATAGCAATGGTGAAGCCAGAGGCACACGCGGTGCAGCTGCTCGAGGGAGCCGCGCGCCCGCGCGAGCGGCATCTCGTCATCCTTGTGGACGGCGTCGTTGCCGACGAGACGGATGATCTTGAGGCTGCCGCAGATCGAGTCGCCGACGGTGTCGCGGAACGCCCTCTGCGCGGTCAGGTTGGCGAAGGTGTCGTCGTAGGGGCGCTCGAGGTTCTCGGCGGAGTAGATCCAGGCGGTGAAGAGTTCGGCAGCGCGTCGAGCGTACGTGGCGGATGCCCGCGGGTCGGCGCGTAGATAGGCTTCGGCGCGCGCAGCGGCGTCACCGACCTGCGGCCACGCCTGCGCGACGAAGTCGAAGTTCCCCACCGAACGGCTCCTCTGTCAGGAGTCGCCGGCCGACCCCTTGAGCCGATGCTACTGGGACCGTCAAGCCGCGTTGGGGTAGAAGGTGGGGAGGTGTCGTTCGGGCTTCACGATGTATCGGCGCCCGTGTGGGGATACCCATTCCAGGGACCCGTCACCCAGGTGGGTGATCTGCCACCCGCCGTGATGCTTCACGGTGTGGTGGCCCTGGCAGAACGGTGCCGTGTTCGTCACCGATGTTTCCCCGCCGTCTGCCCACGCGACCGAATGGTCGATCTGGCACTGCGACGCCGGTTTCCCGCATCCCGGTCCCATGCACCGGTCAGCCCGCCACTTCACCAGTTTCGCGAGCTCCGGTGGTGGCCGGTACTTTGTGCGCCCGACACTGATGACGGCCCCGGTTTCGGGGTGGGTCAGCACCCGCATCCACCCTGACGCGTTACCGGCCAACTCCCGGGCGGTCTCGATCGGGATCGGGCCGACCCCCTCCACCTCCGCCGGGTCGGTCACCCCGTCGACGCCGAGGAGCGCGAGGGCGGGGACGGTGACGACAACGGTCGCGCGGATGCCGCGCGCCTGCTTCGGGTGTTGGGGAACGGTCCCGTCGATGAGGAGGTCGCAGAACACGTCAGCGCGGATCTCATCCAGACTCCGTTCCGACCCATCCCCCCGCTCCCCTCCCCGGGTCGCACCGCGGTCATGGTCACGGATCACCACAGCCTTCTGGGTGACCCGCCCGTAGATCGCGTGGGCTTCCACCGACGGGACCAACGCGTGAACCCACGACATCGAATCCCCCGCCGGCTCCACCAGGATCCGACGCCCCCGCACCGCGACCTGGTGACGTTCCGTCAACGTGGGGGCGGTTTCCCGGTCAATCAGGCGGCGCAACGCACGCCGAAACGACCCCACCGGCAGCGATTCCGCGAGCTCCAGCGCCCGCCCCACCAGGCCCGCGGCGACATCGGGGTGGAGTACATCGAGGTCATCGACGAGGATCTCCGCGTGACGGACCGTCACCCCCGCACGCGAGAGCGACTCCAACACGGCCGGGTAGGAGTGGACGAGTGATTCGGCGCGGGAAAGCATCATCCCCGCCGCGTTCTCCGTGATCCGCAGAGCAGACGCAAGCTCGAGCCGCAGGGAGCGCATCACCAGCTCCCGGGACCCACCCCCATACCGGGACACATCGTCCAGGGCTTCCAGGCGGAGGTCATCGACCCGCGCGAACCGTTGCGCAGCGAACACCGCCTCCAAATCGGCAGCCTCCAACACCAGGGCGACAGCGTCCGGACGCGGCGGAACCCACCCGACCTCACCATCCCACTCCCGCACATCACCCTCATACAGGAACACGTCAGCATCCGGACCCTCGGGCCGCTGACCCGCCTCGCCCATGCCAACCTCATCCATACCCCGACACTACGAGGGGGTTCCGACATTGATCCGGCCGGTGTCGCTGCACGCAATGTCGGAGGGGTGGTGTGTCCTGTTCGACTGGCCAACGGCCGGTGACGTGCGCTGGGGGCGCGCGCCTAACCCGTACCGAAAGGCAATCTCATGTCTGAGACCAGCAACACCCCACCATCGTCCACTCCGGCAGGCTGGTACCCGCATCCGGGCGCCGAGGGCGCGCCCGGCTCCGAAATGTACTGGGATGGAACCACCTGGCGCACCGACCTCGTGCGCCAGCCCGGCGCAACGGACGCCGCCGTCCCCGCGCACGCCACCGTCACCGCTCCCTCGAAGCGGCCGTGGTACACGCGCAAGGCGGTCATCATCCCAGCCGCAGTCGTCGTCGGACTGATCGTCATCGGCGGGATCGGCAGCGCGCTGGGAGGCGGCCGGTCGACTTCGGATGCCGCACCCGCCGCACCGGTGCGCACGACCGAGCAGGCGGCCGCCACCGCCGAGGCCGAGGCCGAGCCAGCGCTGATCATCGTACCGAACGTCGTCGGCATGGATGGCGCATCGGCTCGCGCGGCTCTCGAGGCTCTCGGCATCCGTGTTTCTGCCGACGGCGACGAGTCGATGCCGGTGATCGCGCAGGATGTCGCCGAGGGCGCTCAGATCGAGGAGGGTGCGACCGTCACCCTGACCCTGGAGGAGAAGCCGCAGCTGACGCTCGGTCAGCAGAACGCGATCAGATCTGCGCAGTCGTACCTGGACTTCACCGCCTTCTCACGCGCGGGCCTGTTCGAGCAGCTCACGAGTGAATACGGTGAGGGATTCGAGGCTGCGGATGCCGAGTTCGCCATCGCCCATCTCGAGCAGAACGGACTCGTGGATTGGAACGCCGAGGCTGCCGAGTCCGCGCAGTCATACCTGGACTTCACGTCGTTCTCACGGCAGGGCCTGTACGAGCAGCTGACGAGTGAGTACGGCGAGCAGTTCACTCCCGAGCAGGCCGAGTACGCCCTGACGGCCGTCGGCTACTGAGCAGGAGCTGACCAGGCGACGAACGGGGCTGTGGATGCTTGGTGACGGTATCCACAGCCCCCGAGGTCTGCGACCATGGCGCAATGGCGTTCTGGTTCAAGAGGAAGACCCGCGTCGGTGTGTATGTCGATGCCTTCAACGTGTACTACGGCGCGCGCGACCATTGCGGTCGCGGGAAACCAGGATGGCGGTGGCTAGACCTCGTCGGCCTCGGCGAAAGCATCGCGCGCGACCGGATGGGGCAGCGCACTCGGGTGGTGTCTCTCGACTACTGCACAGCCCTCAGAGTCAAAGAGGGCGACAGTTCGTCTGCGCGCGACCAGACGCTCTACATGAATGCGTTGCAGATCGATCCGAGGGTGAGAGTCGAACTCGGACAGTACAACGTCAAGAACGGCAAGGGTGTCCTCATCGGTCCCCCGGATCGGAAGCGCGCGCCCAAGCGCGTGGTCTCTCCCGGTGTCGATCACATCCCCAGCTGGCTTCCTGCCGATGAAGTCGTTGGGCCCGAGGGAGACATGAACCTTCTGGTGCGCTTCTCATCTTTCGAGGAGAAGGGGTCGGATGTGAATGTCGCGACCCGATTGCTCGTCGACGTTCTCTCTCGGCGTGTCGACTGCGCGCTCGTACTCTCCAATGACGGCGATCTGAGCCTGCCGCTAAGGATTGCTCGACAGCATGTTCCCGTCGGGCTCATCAACCCCACAAAGCGGCCGCTGTCTCAGATGCTCAAGGGCGAGGCGACGGAAGGTGTAGGCAGGCACTGGTGGCAACGGCTCACGGCCGATGACTACCGTCGGCACCAGCTGCCGCCTGTGACAGGTGGCTTCGCAAAACCTGAGGACTGGTGACCCACAGGGGGTGCTCCGTGTGTCATTATTGCTACACACCACCCAGTTCTCTCCCTCCGGGGAGGGGCTGGGTCTTTTCGTGCAGGACACCGTAACCGCTCCGACCTGGGTGTCGGTCAGCTGAGCACCTCGCGCCGAGGAGCGCCGTCACTGCGGGTCCGCGAGGGGCTCAGCGTCACGCTCAGCCGCGAGTTCATGACGCTCCTCATCGGTGTGCCTACCTGATCGACGATCGCATTGAGTGCGCGCAGCCGCTCGATGATGGGTGCTCGCGGCTCGTTCAGTTCGGAATGCAGCATCTCAGTACACCTTCTGCAGGAGAGAGCAGTTTTGCAAGCCTCGCTCACAGGGGTCAAGAGCCCAGGCGACCCTGATCGTCCCGGGGAGCAGATCAGAGCTCACCGCGGAACGCGCGGTGCTGGAGGGATGCGAAGAGTTCGTCGAGTTGAGCAGAGCTACGCTCAGCAGCGCGGATCGAATTGCTCACGCCGTCGACTTCCCGCACGACCTCGTCCTGGATGGCGGGTGGCGCGAGGCGCATTCTCAGCGAGCGGACGCTCGTGGCGTTGAGGGTGTTCAGACCTGACGTCGTGTTGGCGACGCGACGAAAGTACTCGCGGGAATCAGATGAGTTGAGGACCAGTTCCAGAAAACGACCGAGAACTCGCTCTGCGTTTGGCCGCAGGCGGAACAGGTGATTCTGATGCGTGAGATCCGCCGAGGGGAGCTCGGTGACCAACGCGGCTCTGCCGACTTCATCGAGGTTTCCGTGACCTTCAACCACTAACAAGTCACCGAGCCGGATGCGCGTGCGTTCGAGTTCGGCTTGCGTCACGCCGAGATCCTTGATTTCGGTCAGATCGATAGCGCCTCGGAACACGTTTGCAACTCGCAGGTATCCTGCCCTCCGCGGAAGCGTCGCTCGGCGGGCGCTCACTGTCAGACCGCCCTGAAGCGAGGCAACGTCTCCCAGCGAAACCGACTTCCACCCGCGTGAATCGCGTGCGGCGAGGACCTCGCCGGGAACGGCGCGTAGCAGCCGAAGCGACGCATGTCTCGCCGAGCGGAGGGCATCGGCCTCGTCGAGGATTGCGGCGATGCGGCGCTGCTCGGGGAGAGGCGGGAGCGGGATCGGCCACTTAATAAGGTCCGACTTACGCAGTGATGGGACTGACGTTGCGCTCGCAATCGAGCCTAAGTCGATGCTCTGCAAGAAGCGGAACACATAGCGCGGCTCTACCTGCTTGCCGGGGACCGCGGCCATGGCGTTGTTGTCGATGAGAACCGGCACGAGAGTGTAGGCCCGCGCATTCAGCCGTAGCGACTCCCCAATCTTGGCGAACAGCGTACTTCGGGCTGGCAATGGCTTCGCGCGAAGCGCTTGAAGATCAGCATCTTCAACGTAGTTCCGGGCGGCGACCATCTCGCCGCCGGTTCGTGATGCTTCGGCAATGTCTCCGACCTTCGCAAACGGGTACTGACCCGCAATCCGGCCCTGAAGAGCAGGAGGAAATGTGACTCCGGCACGAAGCTCAACAACGTCCCCCAGCGGCACGGTCTGCCACCTCACGCGAGCATCTCCCGCAGGCGCTTGAGGCCGTCCTGAATCTCGACTTCGAGGGCATCCAGTTCATCGAGGATCTCCGCCGGCGACCGGTGCTCGACCTCCTCGATCTCGATCTCCTTGTAGCGGTTGAGGCTCAGGTCGTAGCCGTTGTCGACGATCTCTTGCTTCGGCACGAAGAAGCTCTGGTCGGTGCGCGCCCGCGCAGTCTCGGCATCCAGGTTCTGCCACCTGGCAAGCACGTCGGGAAGGTCGTTCGCCTCGACGGGGGTGCGCTTGTCGTCGAGCGTCATGCCGTCGGCGCGCACGTCGTAGAACCACACGCGGTCGGTGCCGCCCGACGAGGTCTTCGTGAAGAGCAGGATGGCGGTCGAGACCCCGGTGTAGGGCTTGAACGTTCCCGAGGGGAGCTTGATGACGGCATCCAGTTTGTGGTCATCGATCAGCAGCTTGCGCACTGCCTTGTGGGCGTTGCTCGACCCGAACAGCACACCCTCGGGCACGATGACCGCGGCACGCCCGCCGTTGCGCAGCATCCGGATCATGAGCACGAGGAAGAGCAGCTCGGTCTTGCGGGTCTTGACGAGCTTCTGCAGATCCTTCGAGACGGTCTCTTGGTCGAGCGACCCGGCGAACGGCGGATTGGCGAGCACGAGCGTGTAGCGGTCATCGCCCGGATGCCCCTCCGACAGCGAGTCCGCGCGCTCGATCGTCGGGTTCTCAACGCCGTGAAGCAGCATGTTCATGCTGGCGATGCGGGCCATGGCGGCATCGGAGTCGTACCCCGTGAACATCGGGCCGTTGAAGTGGGCGCGGCTGGCGGCATCCGCCCACAGCTCGGGGTGATGCTTGCGCAGGTACTCCTCGGCGGCCACGAGGAACCCCGCGGTTCCGACGGCCGTTATGTGTACGTTCGGTCAGTGTCTCAACGACCCACCCGACTGCACCCCCGGAGCATGATGTATCTGCGTTTCGTCGACCACCAACTCGCCCCCTCAACCGACTTCGACGCGCGCGCCAGCGACATCTACTCGCGCACCCGTTCGCTCCCCGAGGGGATGCCGATCCTTCTTGACGATCGGTGGCGGCCGGTTGAGCCGTGGTTGACGTACTTCCGGATCGTCGCAGCGTCGACAGACCCGGCGACGCTGCGCGCGTACGCATACGACGCCAGGCGGTTTGCGTCGTTCCTCGCCACGCGACAGACCGACGTGATCCATGCGTCGAGCGACGACATCGTCGCGTTCCGCGAATGGCGGCTGAGCGGCTCCGAGCGCCCGGTGTCGCCGGCGACGTGGCGACGCGACGTGGTCGTGATACGCGGGATCTATCAGCTGCTCACTCAGACCGGGCAGATCCAGCGCGAACCGTGGATCACCATCGGAAGGTCGTCGCCGCTCCGGATGCGTTGGAGGAGCGAGCCCGACATTCGGCCGCTGACGCAGGCGCAGTGGCGCACGTTCCTCGACGTCGGTCTCGGCGGACGAACCGCCGCGGGCGATCTGGACGAGAGTTGGCGGGGCACAACGAGCCTGCGTTCAAAGGCGGGCGCGCAGCTGGCCGTGACGACGGGGATGCGCCTCGGTGAGTTCTCCACACTGCTCGACGCTGAAGTCCCGCCGCCGACGGGCACCGGCATCTCCGTCTTGCTCGAGGCGTGCGCGAAGTACCAGAAGCGTCGACGCGTCCACGTCCCCCTCACGACGCTTCGGGCGGTCGATCTCTACCGGCAGACGGAGCGCCGAGCGGTCGTCCGCGCGTCAGCTGCCTCCCTCTGGCGACGCCGCTCCGAGCTGTTCGTCGTCGACGAGATCGACGTGTCGGCAGGCATCCTGCGAGGCCGGGTGAATGGGCGGCGATCGAGATGGCGGCTGCACCAGCTGCCTCCGCACCTGCGACGAATTGCCGTCATCGAGCGGGACCACGGGATGGAGGCGCTGGGGCTGTTCGTCGGTCGAGGCGGTTTGCCGATCAGCCGCAGGCAATGGCACGCGACGTTCGAGGCTGCAAGCGGGCGTGCTCTGAGGCTCGCTCAGGACGAGATGGGCGGTCGCCGTGCACGGATCACTCCGCACGATCTGCGCCACACTTTCGCTGTCGTGCTCCTGAAATCGCTGACCGATGTGGCGCTGGCCCGCGAGGCGGAGCGACGGGCAGGCAACGTGGGACCAGCCACGATCTCCGAGCACATCGCCATCAACCCGCGACTTACAGTGCAGCGGCTGCTGGGGCACTCGAACCCGGCGACGACCATGGTCTACCTGCGCTACATCGAGGACACCGATGCGCTCATCCAGGACGTATTCGAGAGCTGGAGCGACGAGGGCATGACATACGCGGACGCAGTCCTCGCTGATCGGAACGTCGCGTGACGAACATCGACCTCACCCCGCGGCAGATGCTGTTCGTTCTTCCGACCGCGAACGTCGATGGAACACTCGCCCCGCTCGACTTCGCACACCCCGTCCTTGCGGCTGAGCTCGCGGACGCGCTGATCGACATGCGTCGAGCCATGGGTCACACCGACGGCACCGCGTATCAGTACCGCCGGGCGCTGATGAGCCTTCTGCGCGGTCTACCTGACGCTTGCCCGCGAACTGTGAGTCTCGCAACGCCGGGACTCGCCCTCATCGACGCGTTGCACGCGTGGGAATCCGCGTTGGCCGGCAACTACCCGCCAGAGAGCGCGATCCCGTACAAGTACGGCAGACAGATCCGCGCTCTCGTCCGCGTCCACGCAGCGAACGGTCGTGACGTCAGCGACGCCACGCTCCGTTGGGCGCAGGCGCACGTGCTGCACCAGGGCGGCGACTCCACGCCGCTCGATGAGTTCTCGAACGCGGAGCGACTCGCGATTCGCAACGCCTGCCGCGCCCGAATCCGCGAATTGGAGGCTCGTCTGGCAGTCGGACGTCGGCTGCTCGCCAGCGCAGACGATCCCCGAAGCACAGGGTGGGAACGAAGCGCCGATGTCCTGTGGGGCATTCGCCATCTCGGACGACGTCCCGGAGCATCGATCGAGGCTGATGTCCTCCGCGCGTGCGCATCGGGTGTGCTCGACGACCTCCACGACGACTTCGCGCTCGAACAGTCACCGGTCCGCGCCAATGCCGGCCGGATCACGCGACGACTACTGACCCACCTCTATCCGTCCAGCGAGGACCTCGTTGCGTTTCGCACACTCCTGCAGTTGGAGAGTGGTGCGGCGCCGGAAGAGTGGTCGGACGTTCGACTCACAGACATCGAGCACACGACAGACTCGGTCCGCGTACGGCTCCACAAGGCGCGAGCCCACCGAACTCGAACCGTGCGATGCGCGATCACCGGGTCTCGCGATGGCACCGGGTGGAGAGCAGGGGATCTCATACTTCGCCTGATCGCTGTCACCGAGGCAGCTCGGGAGGAGGCAAAGGAGGTGGGCGGCTCCGACGCGGACGCCTTGTTCATCACCGTGCAGCGCACCGCGTCCAGGCATCTCGTCGCGCGCCAGGAGTCATTCTCGCGCCGCCCCTTCACGTCGCTTCTGATGGCGATCTCGCCCGAGATATCAAAGCCATACGATTCCCGCCGGCTACGCAAGACAGTGAAGAGTGTTCGTGCAGCAGTGCTCCGCAGCGCTGACGCCGCGGCGGGAGACGACCACAGCATCGCTGTCTACCAACGCCATTACGCGCAGTCGACAACCGTGCATGTTCTGGCCGGCAACGCAGTCAACGCGGCGCAGAGTCAGGTGTTCGATCGAGTACGAGGGCCGGTCTTCGTTCGTGCTGCGGCCAGCACCGTCGACGACGCAGCAGGCGACCTGGGTGCTGCCGCAGCCGCCGAGTTGGCCTCGAGCGCCACTGACCAGGGAATCAACGTGACTCAGTGCACGTCACCGTACGAATCGCCCTTCACGCCGGCGGGGCGGCTCTGCGAGCATCGGCCATCGATGTGCTTCGCGTGCCCGAACGCGATCGTGTTCGCAGATCACCTGCCGCGAGTCCTCGCGTACCGAGAGATTCTCCGCGGTCACGAGAACGAGATGCCCCCGGCCCAGTTCGCGGCGGTACACGGTCAGCAGTTGGTCAACGTCGAACGCATCCTCCACGAGTTCTCCCCGACGGAGATCGAGAACGCGCGGACGGCGTGCGAGACCGCCTCTGTCCATGTGCCGCTCACCCAGAGAGGAGTCCACCTGTGAGCGTCGATCGCGAGTACTCTGCCGAGCCGGTGTCGCTGTTCGCGAGCGACTACTGGGCGAGCGACACGGCGGTCATCTCAGATCGACACCTCGAACATGACTTCCCCATCCCCTTCTTCGGAGATGAGGATCGCTGGGACCTCAGCGCCCTGGGGTGGAACCCTGCTGCGGGCCGCCATTCCGCGGTGCTGTTGTTCGACTCGTTCATCGGTGAGTGGAACCTTCGTGCTCGCGAACTCGCAATGGCACTTCTCAACCCTGTGCATCCCGTGCTGCGCGGGCAGATGATCTATCTGCGAGCAACGCCCGCCCATGTGAAGACGATCCGTTCCAAGCTCGAGGGCCTGAAGCGGTTCGCCGCGTGGTACGCCGACAACCTCCCTGACACTCCACTCCGTGATCTCCATCAGTCGCACCTCGACGGCTTCCTCACTGAGGTCAAGACGATGGGGATCCCCTCCAGAACGCGACAAGCAGTCGATGCTGTTCGCGAACTGCACACCTACGCGGCAGTCCTCTCTGGCGGAGGCATCCCATTCCGTCCATGGGGAGATCTCCACACGATCGCGCTCAGCGGGCAGAAGTCCAGCGCCGAGCTGAGCACGCCGGTGATTCCACCGCAGGTGTGGTGGCCGCTCCTGCGGGCGTGTTGGCAGTACATCAACGTGTTCTCGCACGACATCTTTGCGGCCGCCGCGGAATGGTCGGCGCTCGACCGCCCCAAAGCCGAGCGCGTGAAGGTACGACACCCCGAGGACACGCTCGCGCGATGGATCGTAACGCCCGGAAATCGGGTGCCCCTGCATCGGATGACGTACGGCAGATTCCGCGAGGGCGAGATCCACTGGACACTTCTTTCCTTGCTCGTCTCCGATGGGCACAGCAAGCAGATGTTCTCCGAGTTGGACCGTCCTGACGTCCTCCGCCGACGTCAGGACATCGTCGACGCGATCGGCTCCGGCACGCTCGCGACCGCGCGCGGTGGGCTCGCCACAAAAGCGACGGCGATCGAACGCGCCGATGGATCCGTCGGTCCGTGGATCGACGGATTCGACCCGGCGACGATCCGAGTCCAACTGAAGCTCCTCCGCAACGCGTGCTACGTCTTCTGCGCGGCTCTCACGATGATGCGCGACTCGGAACTGCTGAGCATCAAGAAGGGAGCGCTCACCACTTCGTACGGGGCGCCCGCCGTCACCTCCCAGCTCCGGAAGGGTCGGCGTGGGACCCAGCGACGCAACTGGTGGATCATCGAACCCGTTGCGCAAGCAATCGCCGTCGCGGAACGACTTGCTCTCGGCGACGACGTCTTCAGCTCTGTTCGACGTGAACATCGAGCGCACGACGGAGCAGGTCGGTTCGATCGTCACAGCGAGCTGAAGCAGTTCATCTCTCAGCTCAATGGTCAATCCGCGGATGCCGGTCTCGAACCGATCCCCGCGTTCCAGCTTGCACCGCACATGTTCCGGCGGACGATGGCCGTGATCACCGCGCAACAGCCAGACGGCGAGATCGCCCTCGGCATCCAGCTCAAGCACGCAGCGCGACGCGCCGTCGCGAACGGCACGACCTCCGGGTACGCGAGCGAGACGCCGGAGTGGGCCGCGGAGTTCGAGCATGAGCTTCAGGAAGCTGTCGCGTCACGGTTGGTCGGCGCCTGGTCTTCTCACCAAGACCACGAGATGAGGCTCGCAGGCGCAGGCGCACAGCGCTTCCGAGACGAGCTCGAGAAGGTCGAGGCCGTCGCAAGCAACGAGGTCAAAGTCGGCGACGAGCGCACACTGCGCGCACTCCTGCGCGATCGCTTCAGCACGCTCCGATGGGGAACCGTCAACCACTGCCTCGGCATCCCTGAGCAGGCGGCGTGCTTGAAGGGGCTGCCCGCCGAAGCGGCCGCAGGAGGCGTCATGCCTAATCGCTGCCAACCCACCGCCTGCGGCAATTCCGTCGTCACCGAGGAGCACGCGCCGATCTGGATCGCGGAGGAACGCGACCTCGTCGCGAAGCTGCGCGACCGAAAGATGGCACCACACAATCGCGAACAACTCGAGACAGAACTTGAAGACGTTCGCCGTATCACGAGGAAGTTCACGGATGCCTGAGATCTCTGCCGCGACCGAACGCCGACTGCGCGACGCGATGGAGCGCCTGCTCACCGGCGCGGCGATCCGCACCGACGGACGCCTCATCAAGGAGAACCTCTATCGCGAAGCTGGCGTCAGCCGCGCCACCATGAACCGTGCGACTGCGGTCATGGATGAGTGGGCACGTCGCGTCGACGGGTCCCAGCCGCGAGATCGTGAGATCGAGTCGTTGCGAAGCTCGCTGGCCGATCGTGCAGCCCAGATCAAACAGCTCCGCGAGCGAGTGAGCAGCCTCGAAGCACAGCTGACGATCGCCGCGACCGCCATCGCCGAGCTGCACGTCGAGAACCAGTTGCTGCGTGGCGATGACCCGAGCCACAACGTCACTCCGATGAAGCGCCCGAACGCGGACTCACGCCGGGGATGACGGGCGCTGCTGCTGCTCGTGTCATCGCCACTTCGGAGGTCGGGTGTACGTGGTCGCGCCGACGGTGAAGCTCTCGGGCAGAAGAGCCTGGCGGATCTTGTCGCGACCGATCTGCGACGACGCGGGCATCAGCTGCTTGAGTTCGCTCGAGAACCGCTTGGGTGGGAAGGCGGCGCCGATGAACATGTGCGGGCGGAATTGTTTGGCCGCCCTGACCGCGGGCGCAAGATCGCTGTCGGCGCTGATGATCAGTGCCGAGTCCATCGCGTTCGCAGCGGCGTCGCCCACAAGAGCAACGGCGATGTTGACGTCGGTCTCCTTCTCCTCGTGCACCGTACGCGTTGCGCGACAGTTGAAGCACGTCACGGTCTTCGCTTGATATCGGCCCTGCGTGACGCTGAAGACGTTGGTGTGACGCGCAGCGACGGCTGCCTGATGGTAGGCCTGACGACTGGCCGCGCCCGCATCGCCCAGCACAGGTGCGGTGAAGTACTTCACCGCGACGATGTGGCTGCGTGGGCGCAGGCTCTGCGCGAGTGCGACGAAGTCGATCCAGAGCGTCGAGCGTCCGAACTTGTCGTGCATGCCGTGATAGAAGTTGAAGCCGTCGATGTAGACGATGAGGCGCTCGTGCGGCGGTCCAGGAACGGGTGAGGCTGACAACAGACGACTCCAAATCGGTGCACGAGGTGATCACCTTCCTACCAGCGATCGTGTGTATAGTGTGGATACACCCCGCCCGGTTGTTCATCCCAACCGTGGCCCGACGCCCTCCCTCGTGGAGGGCGTCTTTGTGTCCGAGCCGGGTTGTCGAGCCATCGAGATTGCCATACAGATTAGGCCTTACTGCAGAGGCCTACTCGTGACGCTTGATGGGTGCCTTCCCCCGCGACCTCGCCTGATGCGTGGGACCACTACGCTCGCGAGCTCGGCCAGAACATCCAGCGGGAACGAGCGCGTGTCGGATACAGCCAGGACCGTGTGGCGTACGAGTCCAACCTGAGCCGCTACACGTACCAGAAGCTCGAGAAGGGTGAGTCGAAGCCCGGAACTCCCGCGAATCCGACCGTCAAGACTCTGCTGGCGGTAGCTCAGGTGCTCGACGTTCAGCTCACCGACCTCTTGCCCAGCGTGACGCCCGACCTCACGATCCGCTGAGGCACTTCGGCGTTGCGGGTGACAGCCCGCGACTACCAGGAGAGGCCTAATCTGTATGGCATTCTGCACTGTATGGGCGCTGCGGAACTCAACCAGGAGTCGTTCGTCATGGCGGTGGAAGATCCCTACCTCACCGCCCTGATCGGAACGATCGAGGAGCCCGCCGGATCCAGCACCGCAGCCCAAGCCGGCAGGCTGACGATCGCATGGTGGGACACACATGGCACTGGGCCGTCGTGCGCCGAACTCTTGAACGCGATGTTCACGAGCATCGCGTGGGACGACGTCATCGAAGACCCGGGACGGACACTCCTCGAACGCCGTGAACAGACCGAGCTCATCCAGCGCTGGCTGATCAGCTACTGGACCCGACTGGGCGCGATCGCCTTCATCCCCGGACACGACGACGTCGTACGGCCGGGACGAATCTATCCCGAGCCGGAGACTGACTGATCCATCACCGCCTGATAGGTTGGCCGGTTCTACGTCGAGGAGGAAGCATGCGCGAGATCTCAATCGCAGGCCGTACGGTCACGGTCTCGCTCGTCGCGACCACGCACGGCGAGGATGGCGATATCCAGCGCTACCTCGTCGAGGTGTCGGGCTCGGACGCCGCGACCCACCTCTCGATTCTCCGCATGACCAGCGCAGTCGATGCACGCGCAATGGCGTCGGCGATCGAGACCGAGCTCCTGCTCGACTATCCGGGCAGTCGTGACGACGGAGTCCTCCGCGATCCGAGCGTTCGCGCCTGGCGCGACG
Source organism: Microbacterium schleiferi (assembly GCF_020781975.1). Lineage (GTDB taxonomy): Bacteria > Actinomycetota > Actinomycetes > Actinomycetales > Microbacteriaceae > Microbacterium. Next base: position 99,171 of record NZ_JAJGNI010000004.1, on the reverse strand, counting down.
AGCATCGGACCGCAATCGAGGCCGCTCTCGGTCAGCTGCGTGACGAGATCGCTGGGATGCCGCCGGAGCCGGTCAGCGACCTCGAACGAACGCTGCTTCGCGCCTTCGAGATGGATCCCGACGCCCCGGATCCTGGCGATGCGTGAGTACCCCTGGTTCGACTTCGACCAAGTCGACTTCGTGACCTCTGACACCCACTTCAGTCATGCCCGCATCAGCGAGCTCGCCGACCGTCCCTTCTCAACCGTCGCGGAGATGGATGCCGCGCTGATTGGCCGGTGGAACGACGTTGTCGCTCCTGACTCCGTCGTGCTGCACCTGGGAGATCTCGCGCTCGGAGCGATCGCTGAATCCCTTCCGCTCACCGCACACCTGCACGGACGCCGACTCCTCGTCCCCGGCAACCACGATCGTGTCTCGCCCGCGACGCAGTCGAAACGGGCGATCGAGCGATTCCTGCCCATGTACGAAGCGGCGGGCTGGGAGATCCTCCCAGAGGTCGTCGAGGGCACCCGCCGCGGGTACCGGATCATCGCTTCGCACTACCCCTACGCCGGCGACAGCCAGGAACAGGATCGACACACTTCGCATCGCCCGCGCTGGGACGACGGCATCCCGCTCATCCACGGGCACACCCACGCACGGGACCATGGCCCGAATGGGCATCAGTTCCACGTCGGCGTCGACGCCCACGACTTCTCACCAGTCCCGTTCAGCGTGATCGACGGCTGGATCCTGAGCCTGCCGGGAATCGAGACTCGGCTGCAGACAGCGGTCCGCGAGGCTCGAGAGGTCCTCGCCGACCTGGACGATACGCCCCCACTCAACATGGACTTGATGTTCTTCATGCAGGCGTACGACGAAATTCACATGCACCTCGAAGAGCTGCTGGCGGCCGTTGACGAAGTCGGGCACCTTAATGGCGACGAGGGCAAGGGGTCCCGATAGGATCGGCCATACCCGGATAAATCCGGTTCAATCCGCATGGGGGCGTGAATGTCCGAGCCGTGGCTCTCTGCCGACGACATCGCTGAGCACTTGGGCGTGACCAAGGACACGATCTACGCCTGGATCTCCGACAAGGGGATGCCGGCGCACAAGGTCGGGCGTCTGTGGAAGTTCCAGGCGAGCGAGGTCGACGACTGGGTACGCAGAGGGGACGCAGGATCTCCGGACTGACCCAGTCGGCCGCGATGTCGGCGGCACGACGTATCCTGATCGACTTGCCATTTTCCAGGGGAGGAACCACGTGGACGCACCTGCGGTGACGCTGGCATCGCTGCGCGCCGGGCAACGCCTGCGCGGTGTCCTGCCCGGGCAGCCGGTGACACTCGTCGGCGTGACACCGCTGGACGACGCGCTCGTCGAGATCTTCTTCCGCGATGACTCGGGTCGGACCGGCGAACGCACCATCACCGAGCTCGATGCCGGCAAGCTCGAACTAGTCACGGAGCTGGGTAACGCGCCCGCGTTCGACGGCGACCCTGATGAGTTCCGCCTCGCGGCCGAGGCGCTCCGCATCAAGTACGCCGCGCTCTACGACCCGATGGCGGCGGTGAATAGCTCGGACGTCGATCCGTTGCCGCATCAGATCCGCGCAGTGTACGAGGAACTCCTCCCGCGAATCCCGCTGCGGTTCCTCCTCGCTGATGACCCCGGCGCGGGCAAGACGATCATGGCCGGCCTCTACCTCAAGGAGCTCATCCTCCGCGCCGACTGCGAACGAGCGCTCATCGTCGCGCCCGGCGGCCTCGTGGAGCAGTGGCGGGAAGAGCTGTCGCAGAAATTCGACCTCTCGTTCGAGATCTTCAACCGTCAGATGGTCGACGACGCGCAGGGCCGCAATGTGTTCGACGAGCACCCGTTCCTCATCGCACGGATGGACCAACTCTCCCGCAGCGATGACCTGATCGAGCAGCTCTCCGACGTCACCTGGGACGCTGTCGTCGTCGATGAGGCGCATCGCATGTCCGCGCACTACTCGTCATGGGCGGGTCAAGTCGACGAGACGAAGCGGTTCCGGCTGGGGCGGCTGCTCGCCGAGACCGCGCACAACTTCCTCCTCATGACCGCGACCCCGCACGCAGGCAAGGAAGAAGACTTCCAGCTGTTCATGTCCTTGCTGGACCGCGACCGGTTCGAGGGCCAGTTCCGCGCCGGCGTGCACCGCACTGACACGCGCGGCCTGATGCGGCGCATGGTGAAGGAAGAGCTCCTCACCTTCGAGGGCAAGCCTCTGTTCCCCGAGCGTCGCGCGTACACGGTCGAGTACGAGCTGAGCGACCCCGAGCGTGAGCTATATGAGCTGGTGACCGGCTACGTGCGCACCGAGATGGGTCGTGCGGAACGGCTCGCGCAGGCGGGCGACAAGAAGCGCGGCAACAACGTGGGGTTCGCGCTCACCGTGCTGCAGCGACGCCTCGCCTCAAGTCCGGAGGCGATCCTCCGATCGCTCGAGCGACGCCAAGTGCGACTCGAGACCCGTCTGCGGGAATGGCAGCGCGCGACCGACGAGGCCCGCTACAGCACCTCCATGACTGCGTCTATTGACGAGTGGTCAACCGGCCGCGTCGCACTCGACTTCGAGGACGCCTCCGCTTCGGCGCCAAGCTTCAACCCCGACGAGTTCGATGACCTCGATGAAGAAATCTCCGAAGAAGAACGAGCACAGTTCGAGGCCCGTGTCGACCAGGTGGTCGACCTTGCCACTGCGGCCGAGTCGATCGGTGAACTCCGCGCTGAGATCGCGATCCTCGAAGACCTCATCCGCGTCGCGCGCCGCGTCCGGTTGCTGGATGACGACAAGAAGTGGGTGGAGCTGCGCACGATCCTCGACGACCAGCTAGCCGAGGTTCTGCAAACGCACTCGCCTGTGAACATGCGCGTGCGCGCGGTTTCAGTCTACTCCCATCTGTGGACGGTGACCTTGCCGACTGTGCGGCCGTTCTCGACCAACTCGTGCGCCTCGCGGAGTGTGGTCGGTGAGATCGGCGCGAGTGTCGTTGTGGCCGTGGTGCGGATGCGGCCCTGATCTACAAGGTCAGCGACAGTGTTCAGGAGCTGGTGCTGTTCAATCATGTCCGGGGTCTGCCTGAGCGGGCGGGTGAACATCAGTTCCCAGTGCCAAGCGATGCTCTTGCCCTTGAGCGGGAACACGTCGCGCGGACCGTCGTCAATGGCGACAATATGCCCGAACGCTCGAACGATCCGCGCATAGGTTTCGATCTGCCCCGCGGAATGCGCGGTGAACAGCCAGTCCACGCCATCCTGCGCGACGGCGAGCACCTGCTCAGCCAGGTCGTCGCGGTGGTTCACCACATGCTCCGCGCCCAGGTTGCGCACCCAGGCGGAGCGTTCATCGTCGGAGGCGGTGGCGATCACGGTGACGTTCGGCAGGAGCGCGTCGGCCAGTGCCAGCATGATCGATCCGACTCCGCCGGTCGCGCCGATCACCAGCAGGGTGCCGGTCGAGTCCTCGGTAAGGGCGAGCCGCTCGAACAGGGTCTCCCAGGCGGTGATCGCCGTCAGCGGCAGCGCAGCAGCGTCGGCAAACGACAGCACCTGCGGCTTGCGCCCCGTAATCCGCTCATCCACAACATGCAGGCGCTGGTTCGTACCTGGCCGGTCGATGCTGCCCGCGTAGTACACCTCGTCACCCGGAGCGAACAGCGTCACCGCTGAGCCGACCTCGCGCACCGTACCGGCGGCGTCGAAGCCGAGCACCTTGAACCCGTTCGCAGGAGCGCCTTCCCGCAGTTTCACATCGACCGGGTTCACCGAGACCGCCTCGACCTCGACCAACAAGTCATGCGGTCCAAGTTCGGGCACCTCGACCTCGCGGGCGGTCAGCGCCTCGGGGTCGGTGGCGGGGAGGTTCTTCTCGTATCCGATCGCAGTCGTAGCCGTCATGCCAATTATGGTTCCCCAGACCTACTGGTTACCGTCAAGGCAACCTAGTACCCATCGGATACCATGAACGTATGAGTCAGACCGTGGATGAGTGCGACCGGAACGACGTGTACGCGGCCATGTGTCCGTGCCGCGACATGCTCGACCTGCTCGCCAACAAGTGGAGCGCCCTGGCCATCGGTGCGCTCGAAGACGGGCCGCAACGCAACGGGCAACTCAAACGACGCTTGGAAGGCGTCAGCCCCAAGGTGCTGTCCCAGACCCTCAAGCGTCTCGAAGACCACGGCCTGCTCACTCGCACCGTCTACCCCGAGGTTCCCGCTCGCGTGGAGTACGAACTTACTGACCTCGGACACAGCGCAGCCGCCCCGTTGAAGCATCTGCGCGACTGGGTTGAACACAACGTCGGAACCGACCAGTAGCGACCCCCTCGGCGCTACATCGAGCCAGGAGTCCCGGCCTCCGCGTAATACCGCGTCAACACAGACGAGGCGTCGCGGTCGCCGTCACCGGACACGACAGAGTTCAGCAGGTACCGGTACCCGTCACCGGTCGTCATCACCCTAATTGATAACGTCACACCTAGAAGGTGCGAAGTAACCGACGCGCGAGCACAGGAGCGCTTCTGTCATTTCGAAGGCGAGACTTCGCGCGATTGGGATTCGCCGGGCCATCCTTCTTCTCTTTCGTCGAACGTCACCGCAACACCGTGTCGCTGGGGTTCGTGAAATCTTCTTCCGGAAGCGAAACCCAGGTACTGCGCCATGAGGAACTCGCCGCAGCGATGCACAGGCGTTCGACAGTTCGGTCGCACGAACCGATCGTTTGTTAACGGACGGCACTGTACGTCGATCGAAAGTCGCGCCGACACCCCCTGCGAATTCGCGTCGCGGGATAGTTTGCCAGGATCCGGCGATCAGCGTGGTGCGCATCAAGGAGGTGCGCAGCGGCCTCAGCACGAGGAGCCTGCCCGCGAGGCCGACCACCCCGCCCCTAGGAACGGTAGGAGTGCGACGTCGGGGCGAGCTGGGGGCCACCCCCCGAGACCGAAAGTAGCACCGCAGCGACGATAAGCGCCACGCCAACCAGGGTGGTCGTCAGCTCCCCGACCAACGAACCGATCCATCCGCGTTCCTGGAGGTCTCGGAACATCCTTATGCTCAGCCCGAACGTTCCGTTCGAGCTGCGAACCGATCGTCTCGATGCGTCGTGGCAGACGCCTCAGCTGTCCACCGATGACCTGGAGTTGCACGCGGCCGTCGGCGAACATCTCCCTTGAGTCCATCGCCAGACGTATGAAATGAGGAGTTCGAGCAAGGGCCCGATCGACCAAGTCGTAGTCGGCAACGAGCTGGCACAGCGTTCCCTCGAGTGACACGAAGGAAACGACTGGCGTTCTCCTCCGCTGTTGGGGACGTCGGGTCGGCTGAAATAATGGCCGGGACGATACGGTGGCGAGTCAGAGCGCCGTGATCCACCGCGCGATCTCGTCAGCGATCTCGTCGCTATTGTCTTCGACCATCAGCGAGTGGCCGTTCCCAGCGAGAAGAGGCAGTTCGGACGACCAGAAGGTGACGGCGGCGCCCTGATCGGTGAGCCAGGCCACGATGTCCTGATCCAGCTGCGAGGGGTGGTCGGTATCGGCTCCACCCGTGAAGACGAGAATCGGCTTGTTCGTGAACGCGTCGGTCGGCCCGATCCTCATTTGGCTCCCACCGATGTTCTGACGCTGATAAAGCATCCGGGCCGGGATCGGCCGAAGGGTGCGGCGGAACACCTCGATGCACTCGCGGGGGAACCGCCGGCTGGGTCCGATGGCCTTGTCGTTCACGAAGGCGCTTGTGGGTTCCCAGAAACCCATCTTCGGGATGGTCCAGTCGATGGCCGCTCCACGGATGGAGACCTCCTGGTCGGACTCCCTCACGATCTCGGGCACCGCCTGTATATTTCCAGGCGGGCCCGGAGCGACGGCTACGAGCCCGTCGATGAGATCGCCATGCGTCTCTAGGAGGCGGAAGCCAATCGGACCTGCCATCGAGTGCACGACCAGCACGACGTTCCGGCCGAGACCAGAGAGGAACACGCCCATCCCTCGGCACACGCTCTCATAGTCCAGCCGCGCAGACGCCGCACGATCATCGACGTGTTGGGCCGCCTCATAGGACAACCCCAGCCAGTCCACCACCAGCACACCGTAGCCATGCGATACGAATCGTGCCGCCCAGCCCTGTCGGCCGTCGGGCGTCTCGAGATAGTACTCGTTCGAGGCACCACCCCCGTGCACGAGGACGATCCACCGAGCAGGCGCACCCGACGGCGCCAGTTCGGTGTACGAGATCGGCGCGACGTCGTCTGGGCGTGAAATCGAATCCATAGCTTCCCCAGGCCTGTTAGGCAATGACGGCGTCGAGGGCCCGTGCGAGCCTCTCCGGATGCGTGAGCATCACCAAATGGCTTCCGTCGATCTCGATCGTGCGCGGACTATCAAGCCGCCCGGCCGCGGCCTGGTAGATCTCAGCGGGAACGGCCTGGTCCTGAGCGAGGAACACATAACTTGACGGGATGCTGCTCGCCCAGAACCGGTCGAGGCGGATCGGCTCATCGGACCAGCCTGCCGGCGCTGGGACGAGCCTCGGCTCGAGCGCGGCGAGCTGCTGCTGCTCGAACGGGGACATGTCCTGCATAGACGCGGCCCAGAGCTCAGGCGGCATGACGATGGTGTTGTCGTCGGACTGACTCGCAAGCGCCTTCGTCGCTGCGACCAACGGATCGGGGAGCACGTCGTTAATGGTCTCGCCGTCGCGCAGCACCCAGGCGTCGACGAAGACGACCCGGCCGATGCGCTCGGGCATCGCCTCAGCGACGAGTTGGATGAGCGGACCTCCGCCGCTATGACCGACGAGCACGATGTCGAGCTGGGTGAGCTCTCTTACCTGATCGATCAGATCGCGCGCCATCATGCTCATCGTGACGCCGGAGCGGTCCACGTCACCGTCTTCGAGACCGCGCAGCGTCGGCGCGATCACCTCGTGCCCCATTCTGCGCAATTCGTCGGCGACGCCGTCCCACACCCAGCCGCCTACCCATCCGCCGTGCACCAGTACGATCTGCATTGATCATCCTCTTCGCATATTTATCTGCTGAGCAGAACTTGTTCCTAACTAGAAGACACAATAGCTTGCGCGGCGCCAACAGTCCAGCATGGCTCGAGCTCTCTTCAGAACGCGCCGAACGACCCCTGCACCAGGTCGCAGGGGAAAGAGACGACGAGCCTTCAGGAGGTCAGGTCGGCCAGACGTACGGCTGCCTCATCGAGGAGTGCGACGAGGGTCTTCACCTTGCGGGGAGGCAAGCGGAACACCGGGGCAGATGCGTTGATCGCCAACCGCAGCCCGCTCGCCGAGGGAACGGCCACGGCCACCGAGGCCACGCCCTCCTCGCTCTCCTCCCGGTTCGTTGCATAGCCCTGCTTCGCGACAAGATCCAGTTGTGCGAGGAGCTCGGTCTTGGTACGGATCGACTGCGGAGTCACCTGTGAGAGTTGCTCGTCGGGGTAGAGACGGTCCAATTGTTCTCGCGGGAGCTGCGCCAGGAGAACCTTTCCCGTGGAGGTGCAATGGGCCGGCATCTCCTTGCCCAACCGTGAAGCGACTCGCACCGCCGTCGTCGGTTCCGCGACCGGGGTCGTGCCCGACGTGAACCAGATCCAGCTCAGCCCCGACATCGCCCGTACCGTTCCTCGACGCGCGCACGAGGTGCTCGGTATCGTGACCGAGAGCTGGAGCCCGCTCGGCCGCGGGCCCGAGCTGCGGGAGAACCCGACGATCGTGCAGATCGCGGCGGACGTCGGACGAACGGCGGCACAGGTGGTGCTCCGCTGGCACGTGCAGCAGGGCCTCGTGCCGGTGCCGAGATCGTCAGACCCCAAACGCCTGGTCGAGAACCTCTCGGTCTTCGACTTCCGCCTTAGCACCGACCAGATGGCCACGCTTGCGTCCCTCGACAACGGCGAAGCCGCCGCGCGGGACTCTGACCTGCCCGAGAACGGTCATTAGTCCACCAAGAACACCAAAATCGTCACCGATCTGGTAAATTCAGCGCGCTCTGGAGACGCAGCAGAACGCCTCGCGCGGCTCCTGGACATTCGACTACACGCAGGACCGGCTCTCCGCCATCATGCGCTGCACACACGACCGCTGCCTCGAGACCGCCGACGAATACGGCTCGCCAGGCTTGCCCGGTGGACTTCGGCGACTGCGCGAAGCAACTGACCGGCGGCGAAGGTGATGGCTCGAACGTAGGCGCGATCTGCCTTGCTCGCCTCACCTTCGGCTCGCTCGACAGCCGCGTCCAAACCATCGCGAAGTCGCGTGCACTGCAGATGGCGGCGAGGGAGAGAGTAAGTTCTGCAGTGTGCCCGATCGGGAACAGGGGGTGGGCTTTAGTACCCCTGCCCGAATTCGCGAAGTCTGGGCCACAGATCGCCGCCGACGACGCCGAAGACCCCTACGTCCGCCAGCATGCCGCCGAAGCCCTGCTTGAGATCAACGAAGACCGGAAAGTCAACGGCCGCTACCTCGCCGTCAAGACCCGACAGAACCTCGCCCGCCTCACCGACTTCGCCGAACACACCCGTCGGTTTCCCTGCCTCTTCCGCCTCGATCAACGCCACCTGTGCACCCCTATCAGCGGGAGCGAGGGTCTCGGGAAGCTTCTCAAGCCGACGGGCAACTCGCTCGGCAGTGCTTGCGAATCGGCGGTACGGACGACCCAACTGTTCGCTCGTGTTGGGGTCCTGGCCGTGCCCCATGAGACGGCGGAGCTGCTCCTCGCTGACCTCACCACCGGGTTCGACGGCGCCAGAAATGTACGCGAGACCCGATCCGAGCCATGAGCCCGGCGGCGTGCTGTTCAGTCGTTCAGCCGGTGGAGCCAGTAGCCGGGTTCGCGGCGCTCGTGGGCGTAGGCGAGGATCAGGATCGTGTCCGGCTCCACCGTGTAGACGATGCGGTACGGGTATCCGCGAACGGCCTTGCTGCGGATCACGGTGCCATCGTCAGCGGTCGTGAATGGTGGGGCGGCGTTCGGCCATTGGTCGAGGTCTTTCCGGGCTTGCCTTGCTCGGTCGATGAGCGCAAGGCCGATCCCTGGCTCCTGGTCTTCGTACCAGCGCACGGCGGCGTCGAACTCCGCGACGGCCTCGGGGTGCTCTCGCTGGGCCAAGGTCATGCGGTGAGCAAGGCGCGCAAACGCTCGTAGTGCTCGTCGGCATCCACCAGATCGACCGCACCCTCACGCACCTCGGCCAGTCGCCGGGTAGCCTCGGCACGCCAGGCTGCATCGACCTCGCTCTCGTCGTCTGCATCATGGAGGCTTTCGAGCAGGGCGTTAGCGACGACCGCGCGCTGATCGGCGTCGAGCGCGAGGCCGTCTCGGATCAGAGTTGCGGTGTCGGGTGTCATGTATTCAAGTGTACGTCGAACGGCCGACAATCGCGCTGGGCGTCTGTGGCTCGGGTTGCGGGGCTGCTGTGAACGTCACGCCGACGCGACGTGCTGCTGATGCTCATAGGCCGCGTGCTGGCCCGTCATGTCGCGGGTCGTTGCGCCGCGGGTCGCGTTCGGTCGGCTCGCGGAGTTGCCGTTCGCGTTCGGCGAGTGCTTGCTGCCTTGCTTCGTGCTCGGCGCGGGTGGTTTCGATCCGTGCGGCGGCGTCGCGGATCGGTAGCGCGCGGAGGTAGTCGGCCTCGGCTCGGAGCGCGGTGGCTTGCTGGTGCGCCTGTCCTGCTTGCTGTGCTGGGTTCGGCAGTCGCATCCCGACCCGGTGGCGCATCACCGCCTGCGGCCCGTACTCGCTGACCAGCAACGCCCGGCGTTCCTGCTCGTGCCGCTGCCGCAACTCGTCACGGTCGGCTCGCGCGGCCTCGACGTGCTGGGCGGCGTCGATCACGCGGGGATCGGCCTCGGCGCGACGCTCGGCCTGTCGTGCCGCCCACTCGGGCAGGGTGTCGGTGGTGCGGGGTGGTTCGCCCCATGTTTCGCGCACCCGTGCCCGAACCGTCCGGGTGTGCTCGCTCGTCTGGCGGTGCTCCGCGCGGGCCTTGCGCCTGCCGAGCCTGCCGACGGTGGCGAGTCGGCTGCTTGCGGCGGCCTCGCGCTCGACAGCATCGAGATAGGTGGTGCCGTCTGCCTCGGCCTGCACCGTCAACGGTTCCGCGATTTCGGCACGGATGCGCGCCGCCTCGTCCTCGGCGTGGCGGAGCACGTCGGCGTGCTCGTCGTCCTCGGTCTTGTGTGTTGCGCGCTGGGCGTCGAACCTGGCAGCGGTCTGCTCCCAGCGTTCCGCCGCACGTTCGGCTCGTTCGGCTTCGGCGGTGAGGCGGGCGAGTTCTTCGGTGATGAGCTGCACGGGGCCATCGCTGACGAGGCCTTGCACGGCGTCGATGGCTTGGGCGGTGGCGTGGTCGAGGCCACGGTCTGCCGGGTCGCGTTCCATCGCCTCAACGAACCGCGCCCGCGCATCCGCCATATCAGCGGCGACGACGTGGAGTTGGTTCTGTTGGCGGCCTCTCGTCATGCCGACGTAGACGCCTGCCGCGCTCGTCGCCTCCGACAAGGCCGTGTGGGAGGCATCGACGGTTGCGCCTTGGACGCCGTAGGCGGTCGCGGCATACGACAGGTGCGCCCACTCGCTCACGTACTCGGCGGGGAGGGCGACGGTGCGGCTGTGCTTGCCTCCGCCGCTGACTTCGCGGGCGTAGACGCTGCCCTCGTCGGTCACATGCTGCACGATCCATTGCTGCCGGTTTGCCACGCCGAGGTCGCTGCTGTTCTTCCGGGTCTGGATCAGGTCGCCAGCGCCGATGCTCAGCCCGTCGCTGCCGGTCGTCGTCATAGTGTCGTCGACCTCGCCGCGCTCGACCCGCCCGGCGCGGATGTGCTCGTTCAGCTCGGTGGCCTCGTCGTTGGTGGCGACGGTGATCGCTTCGCCGTCGTGGGCGTGGGCGGTGATGTGCTCGCGGGCCGCTTCCTCGTCGGCATGCAAGGTCACGAGGCCCATCGTGGCGAGTCGGTCGAACACGTCGCCGGGGTGCTCCCGGTCACGCATGACCAACGTCAACGCCGCATACTCGGCATCGGTGAACCTGTGGAGTTCGGTCATGTCGTAGGTACGGCCACGAATCTGGGCGGCCATGTCGAGCACCCCGCCGCGCCCGACCGCCGGGAGCTGCGCCCGGTCGCCCACGAACGCGACCGACGCGCCTGCCTCGGCGGTGACGGTCAGCAGAGCGAGGGCGGTGTCCTGGTCGAGCATCCCCGCTTCGTCCACGATCACCCGCTCACCCCGCGACAGCACGGCGTCGTTTGGTGGGCCGGTGTAGATGTTCCCGGTTGCAGGGTCGGTGTCGCCGGGTGCGAGGCGTGTCCATACGCCGTCCTCGTTCCACCGCCACCCATGCGCATACACGAGCGCCGCGACGGAGGTTGCGGGCACGCCGAGTTCTTCGTGGGCGACCTGCGCCGCACGCAACGTCGGCGCAACCACCCGCGAGGATCGCCCGTGCTCGGCTGCAACCTCGATGGCGACGCCGAGCATGGTGGTCTTGCCTGCGCCCGCCGCGCCCTCGACAATCACGAGCGGGTTGGTCGAGGCGACGGCAGCGGCGGCCACGGTCTGCCCGGTGTCGAGTCCGGCGGCTTGCGCAGCGTCGGTCACGTCGGGGTGCTTCGGCTCCCGTTCCGGCGTCGCGGCGGTGAGTTGGTCGCGGAGTGCGGTCTCGGCGGCGACGACGCCAAGGCTGGTGAGGTGGGCGACGTGCTCGGGTTGCACCATGCCCGGCGGCAGCACCGAGAAACAATCCGAGGCGGCGAGTCCGGTGGCGAGGTCGATGAACTCGCGCAACTCCGCCGGGGTCGCTTGCACGCCTGCCTCGGTGGTGATGCGGGTGACGTGCTCTCGCACGGTGTGCGGTGTCCAGGTCGATGCAGCCGCCGCGCAGCGATCCAGCGCACGACTGGCGACCTGTTGCACGCTGAGGTCATCCAGCGATGCCGGCGCAACGGTGTCGGGGTGCTGCAAGCTCTCGGGGTGGTAGCCGGCGTCTCGGAGTTCCTGCTGCCACCACTGCTCGTTCTTCAAGTCCGCCGGTTTCTTGCCGGGCCGCTGGAACGCCCACGCCGCGTCCTGCATCCGAGCGGTCAACACCGGGCCGGGCGTCTCGCCGGGATGCTTCGCTTGCCACTCGGCCTCCATGCGTTCCAGGTTGCGTCTGATCTGCGCCGACCGCTTCGACATGACGGCGTTGAACGGCTCCAACTCCACAACCTCACCGCTTACGGGGTCGAGGGTCAGGCCATGCTCGGAGAGCGTGGCGGCGAGCTGGGGGTGCGCGGCGATCACCGCCGTACCGAGAGCACGGATCGCGCCCTGCTGCTGGAACAACGCCGCCGTGGTCAGCGCCCGCCACTTCCCGCCCGCCCACACCCTCGTGCCAATCTGGAAATGGATATGCCGGTGCGGATCACCCGCACGACTCGTCTTGTGCGTGATCGCGACGGTCTGCATGTGCTCGACCGGCAGCACCTCCTGCGCGCCGCGCGGCCCCGCCAACGTGACCGAATGCTGACCAAGGAAGTGCTGAATCTCCCGCGCCGCATCCCGCTGCGTCGCGTCCAACGCCTCGGACACGTCCGGGTGGAGTGCGGCGGCGACCGACAGGCTCTTCGGCGCGTTGATCGTCATCTCCGCGAACAACGGCGACCCCCGACGCACCTTGCCCGGCTTGCGCGGGGTACCCATCGACTCCCCGGTGTCCGGGTTCACCCAATCGACCCAGGCTTCGTACTCATCCGCCGACAGCGACCGAGCAGCGGTGACCTCGCCGGTCGCGTCGATCACGGCGTACTCGGCCACGGCCTGGTCTGCGCCGAGGTAGTACTCGTCAGCGCGGGAGCGGTCGGCCTCGACATAGGCGCGCGCGGCAGCACCGCTGCCGTGGAACAGCTTCACTCCACCCTTCACTCTGGCCTCCCTCACGAGTCGTCTCGTGAGAGAGGTGCGCACTACGGCCCCGCCGTAAAATACGTGCCTCACTGAGATAGGGGGCAGATGACTGATGGAGCCGAGCGTCAGCGCGAGAGCGTCGCACAGAGTGTCGCTGGCAAGAGTTGGCGTCACAAAGTTCGAGGGAACTTTCGGAGTTCGGTTCGATGAAGTGACTAGTCTTCTCGGCGAACTTCGTGACCTGATTACTGCCCGATGAGTCTTCGGGCAGCGGTGACGACGGAGGCACGGCGGCGTGCGTGTTCGGCGTCGCTCTCGGCTCCGGTGATCATGCGGGCGACCTGCGGTACCGCTGACCACCATCCGGCGAGTGAGAGCACGAGGAACATCAGGTGGTCGGCGTCGAGGTCGCTCGTTACTGTGCCCTTGGCCTGTCCGTCGGTCATGGCGGCGACTTTGTATCCGTAGTATTCGCGCCGCTCGGCCTCGTCGGGTACTTCGGTGTCGAAGACGAGCCCTTCCCAGCGCATGAGCCTGCCGAGTTCGGGGTGCTCGCGGTGGTAGTCGTAGACGCGCCCGGCGTAGTCGCCCACGTCCTCGGTTGCGAATGATTCGACGGGCACGTCGCGGGCTACCTTCGCCAGTTCCTCGCGCAGTACGGTGGCGAAAAGTCTGTCCTTGCCCCCGAAGTGCGTGTAGACGCGCTCCTTGTTCACCCCGGCGGCCTTGGCGATGCGCTCGATGGTCGTGCCGTGCGGCCCGTGCGCGGCGAACTCGGCCACCGCCGCGTCGAGGATGCGGCGCTTCCTGCCCTCAACATCCCAGCCCATCGTTCCCACCTCCCGTCTCGTGCGGTAAACCCAACGCTCACGTTGCGTCTTCGCGGTTAGCCTACTACAGTCAAATCCAACGGAAACGTTGGATTTGGAGTGGTGGTGTCTGCGAACTCGACGGAACAGATAGCGGGAGCAGGCGAGGCGCGCGAGCACCCGGCAGGGAACGGCGTGGTCGTGCTGCTCGTGGTCACGGCGCTGCTGGTGCTCACGCAGTTGTACGCGGCAATCCCGCTGATCGCCCCGATCGGTGCGGAACTCGGCTCTGATGTGACGTTCGCGCTCTCGACGGTGTTCAGCGTGTGCTATGCGGTCGGGTTCCTGATCTGGGGGCCGTTGGCCGATCAGTACGGGCGGAAGCGGATCATGCTCATCGGCCTGGTGTATCTCACCGTCGCGACCATCGCCTGCGGCTTCGCCTCCACGGTGCCGATGCTTGCTGCGCTGCGCGGGGTGCAGGGGGTGATGGCGTCGAGTTTCGCGCCGGTTGCGCTCGCGTATCTGGCCGAAGCGACCCCGCTGAAGCGTCGGGCAACGGCGATCGGGGCCATGTCGACGGCATTCCTCGTTGCCGGGATCGCAGGCCAAGTACTCGCCTCCGCGCTCAGCCTGACGTTGGGCTGGCAGTGGGTGTTCATCCTCTCCGGCATCATGCTCGGCCTCGGCATGATCGGCGTCGCCGTGCTCGTCACCGAGCCGCACAGTCGCAGAGACGATGCGAGCCTGGTGCGTCGCTTCGCCGTAGTCGGGAGGGTCGCCACACGCCCCTCGGTGCTGCTACTGAGCCTCGCGCACCTAACGCTGCTGTTGTCGTTCGTCGGCATGTACACCGGCCTCGGCCCGCACCTGACCGACCTCTGCCTGGACTCATCGCAGGTGATCTGGCTCCGCCTCGTCGGGCTGCCGGGCATGTTCGCCTCCCTCTTCGCGGGCGCTATTGCGAAGCGTCTCGGCGGCGCGGGGGTTGCACGTGCCGGGTTCGCCCTCGCCGCGATTGGGCTGCTGATCGAAGCCGCACTCTCGGCATCCCTCGCGGGCACGGCGCTGGCGAGTCTCGTGTGAGTCACTGGGGTCGCGCTCGCGGTGCCCGCGATGATCACCCTGTTCGGCGAGACCGCCGCCCCGAACCGGGCCGGTGGGATGGCGCTCAACGGATTCGTGCTGTTCCTCGGTGCCAGCGTCGGCCCACTCACTGCCTACCTGGGCTTGGACTTCCCGATCCTGCTCGTCAGTCTCGCCGCGCTCATGGTGCTCGCCGTCGCCAGCCTCACCGGGTTCGCCCGACTCACCCGCACGCCCGCTTCGGAGGTACCTGTATGACTCGCATCCTGATTCTCGGCGCGACCGGGCGCACCGGAGCCGCCATCCTCGCTCATCTCCCCGCAGGCATCGAGGCGACCGCTGCGCTGCGCGATCCGGCAGACACCACGCGGCTCGCCAAGACTGCTGCATCGCTGACCTCCACGGTCGTGAACATCGCTGAGAACGCCAGTCTCACGCAAGCAATGCACGGCATCGACGTCGTCATGAACGCGATCCGACTGCGTGAGGACATCGCCCCGACCGAACTCGTGGCCGTACATGATCGACTCATCGAGGCAAGCACCAAGGCCAACGGCGCTCCGGCCCGGATCGTCACGGTCGGCGGAGCAGGAGCACTCCGACTCCCTGGAGACAGACGGTTCTGGCAAGACCCCCGGTTCCCAGAACCCACACTGCCGCGCGGGAGAGCACACGCCATGCTGCGCGACCACCTCGAAGCGGGCAACGCAGGATCAGAATGGGCGTATCTGATCCCGCCGCCCGTCTACGAACCGGAGGGGCCGACGACAGCACGCTGGGAACGAGTCTCCCCTTCCACAGACGAGACTGCGTTCACCCGACAAGCGATCAGTTATGCCGACTTCGGAGCGGCAGTCGCGGAGACTTCCACCAAGGACGACACTCGCACGCAACTCATCGCATGGCCCAGTGAACTGACAGAAAAGCACCCGATGAGTGGATAGGCGCATCTCCCCGCCGTTGTCGGCTCGGACACGGACGACGCATCGACCTGTGGGCCTGGCGGCGTACAACGTTGTCCGGCTCGTTGTGATCCGTGACGGCACGGCCATCGTGTTCAGCGAGTTCGGACAGCAACCCGTCAGCTTTGGCGACGCGGTGCTGCTGGGGCCGAGCGTGCTGTTCGGCGTCGAACCCGAGGGGCGGGTCACCTATACGACGGTCTACATCGACACCGACATGGCGCTGGATCAGTTCTTCTGGCAACACTCCGCGATCTTGCACGACCGCCTCGACGCCCACGACTTCGCGGGAAAGGTGTACACCGAACCTGCCCAGGTACTGCACCTGGGCCGGGATCGAGCCGGGCGGTTGTTGCCGTGGCTGGACGAGCTGGTAGCCCTCACCGTCGAGGGCAAGTACCTGGAACGGTTCCATCGGATGCAGGCGCTCTGGTTCCTCATCACCGATGTGATCGCGCCGTGCATCCGCGTCTCGACGGTGCGGCTGACCCGGCTGCAACGTGCCCGCGCTCGCCCGTTCTCCGCTCGAAGTCGGGTGCCTGAACCGTTGCGTCGTGAGGCGATGCTGGTGCGCGACGCGCTGCACAGCCGGATCACGCACCCGTGGACGCTCGCGGAACTGGCAGCCCTGGTGCGGCTCTCTCCGAAGCACCTGGTGCGCGTGTTCACGGACACGTTCGGGAAGACCCCGACCGCCTACCTGGTGATGCTCCGCGTGCAAGAGATGGCGCGGCTCCTACGCGAGACGAACATCACCGTCACCGCCACCGGGCAGCGGGTGGGGTGGCGGAGCCGGTCGCGCGCGGTAGAAGCATCCACAGCGCACACCGGAGTGACACCGAGCCGCTACCGAGACATGCGCCCGCTCATGACCGACCTCCCATGACCGAGCCGGTCGCGCTGCCCGGCAAAGTGCCGGAGTGACCGGGAAACGCCCGGCCTGCTCGTCTCCTGCTTCGCCGCGACCGCCGGTGCTTGGTAGGCCGGTTCTTCCCCCTGGTTGCTCGGGGGTGGTCAGAGAAGGGAGGTCGTCATGTCGCTGCTACTCGAACGCCCGGCGACCACGCCGACCGGTCATGAGCCTACAAGGACGCCGCAGTCGCCGCACCCCGCGATAGTGCAGCCGGTCGAGCCGTGGAGTTGCGTCTATGTCACCAGCATCCGTCACCGTCGCATATTGGCGGCGACCGCCTATGACTGTGTGCGCTTCGTGGTCGTGCGCGACGGCTCGATCATCCTCACCGATGCCGATGCCGATGCCGATGCGGGCGGGTCGGCGTCGGTGGGTGATGTGGTGCTGGTCGCCCCGAACGTCGAGTTCGGGTACGAACCCGAGGGCACCGTCACGGTGAGGACAGTGGCAGTGGATACCGATTACTGGTCGAGCAGTTGTTCTGGCAGCACCTCGACGTGCTCGCGGACGGCGAAGCCGCACGCGACCTCGCAACTCACCTGTATCCCGATCCGGTGCAGGTGCTGCGCGTCGGAGAATCGCAGGCCGAACGGCTCGGGCCGATCCTCGATGAACTCGCCACACTCACCGGCGAAGACCAATCGCCGCGCGGCTACTTCCGTGCGTATGCGCTGCTGTTCACGGTGCTCGCCGCCATCGCGCCGCTGGTTCGTCACGCGCCGGTGGAGGTGCCGCCGCTGACCTCTCGGCAGCGGGCCGTGCGGGTCGCGCCTCCCCGGTGGCGGGAGTTCAAGCCGGTGCGCCGCGAGATTATGCGCACGGCGGCGCTCATGCAGAGCAACATCGCCAGGCAGTGGCCGCTCACCGAACTGGACGCGCACGCCTGCCTGTCGCCGAGTCAGCTCAATCGGGTGTTCAAGGACTCGTTCGGGGTGACGCCGCCGGTGTACCTGTCGATCCTGCGCGTACAGGAGATGGCGCGCCTGATCCGCGAAACCGATCTGCTCATCGGCACGATCACCGAACGGGTCGGCTGGTGCCACCACTGCGGGCAAGCCTCGCGCATCTTCCGCCGCTACATGGGCGTGACCCCCATCGAGTACCGGCGCTACGGCCCACCGTCCGCGAGCCGGGCGGGGCCGGGCGTCGGCATCGCCACCGCACGCGCCGACGACTCCCGTGGGAACGGGTGCGCACCTACCTACTGACACCTGCCCACACGACCGGAGGAACCCGACGATGAGCACCGCCACCACGCGACCGCGATACGCTCCGGCGCGCCTGCATGTCGGGGTGGGGGTGACGGTTCCGGCAAATTGCCGGAACCGTGCGACCAGGGCTTTTACTCCCGGCCGGGGTGGTTCCGTCGAATCGGCGGCACCACACTCGCGGGGCGACGGTCGGGGAAAATTTCCCACACCGTCCAGCCTGCGACCTCGGCCCGCTGTGCTGCTCGTTGTGGTTCTCGTGACGGTGGTGGCAAATTGGCACCACCGTCCGACCAGGAGTTTCGCCGTTGCCCCCGCGAACCAAGCCGCATCCGCTGCGACCTCACCGCGACCGTTCACGGTGGTGTCGAATCGCCACCACCGTCGGACCTGCGCTTTCGCTCCGCTCGGCTGGCCGTCACGGGCGCGAACGGTGCCGCAAAATTTGCGGCACCGTTGAGCCGGTTCACGAGGGTACCGAATCGGCACCCCCGTGACATACCCCGTTTGGGGTCGGTCGCAGGTAGCTCCCTGTGGATAAGTCTGCATATAGTACCTCAACTCGATGCCAGGTACTAGATGTACCCGGCCATGAGGTTGGTGGCGTTTCCGGTCTTGTGAAAGGGGAGAACCTCCGGGCTTAGTGGAGATGTCTGACGTCTTCACGAACTCGGAGGTTCTCGTGTCCCACCGTAATGCCCGCTTGACCGTGCACGGCAGGCTGCTCATCGTCCATCGTGCCGGTGCCGGGTGGAAGCAGGCGCATATCGCCGCGGCAATGGGCGTGTCCCGACGCTGCGTGAAGCGGTGGCTGGACCGCTACCGCGCCGAGGGTGAAGCCGGTCTCTACGATCGCTCCTCGCGGCCTCACCACGTCGCCAACCGCACCCCCGATGCCAGGGCCGCGGCGGTGGTCGCGATCCGGAAGAAGGAACGAGTCGGCCGTGACGAGGTCGCGGCCCGCACCGGGGTGCCGGCGCGGACGGTGTCGCGCATCATCGCCCGGTCCGGGCTGCCTCGTCTGGTCGATCTGGACCCGATGACCGGGGAGCGGATCCGCGCGTCGAAGACCACAGCGGTCCGCTATGAACGCGAGCAGCCCGGCGAGCTGGTGCACATGGACGTGAAGAAGCTCGGTCGCATCCCCGACGGCGGCGGGTGGAAGGCGCACGGCAGAGCGATGGGCTCCACAGCCGCCCGGAAACAGACCGTCGTCGGCTACGACTACGTGCACTCCGTCGTCGACGACCACTCCCGGCTCGCATACTCCGAGGTCCTCCCCGACGAGAAGGGCCCGACCTGCGCCGCGTTCCTCGAACGCGCCATCGGCTACTTCGCCGCGCACGGCATCCCCCGCATCGAGCGGCTGATCACCGACAACGCCTGGGCCTACCGATGGTCGCTGCGCGGCGTCTGCGGCGCGCACGGCATCCGGCAGAAGTTCATCAAACCGCACTGCCCGTGGCAGAACGGCAAGGTGGAGAGGTTCAACCGGACCCTGCAAACCGAATGGGCCTACCGGCAACCGTTCACCTCGAACGACGACCGCACCGCAGCACTTGACCCCTGGCTCGAGCACTACAACACTGGACGACGCCACTCAGCCCTCGGAGGCAACCCCCCGATCAGCCGACTGCAACCAACGTCCTGACCCCGTACAACTAGATGTTGTGGTTTGCCTGTCGTACCTGTCTACATGGATACCTCGACGCAGACCACCACAACCACGCCCGAACCAGCCTCGACCGATGCCCCCGAACCACTCGGCGCACGCCTCGCGCGGGAGAGCCGCGCAGCGCAGGGCCTGCCTCCGGTCATCGCTGACCCACGGGTGCGTGAGCAACTGCAAGCCCTCTGCGGCCTGCCGAAGGCGCGGGGGCGTTAGGCGCGCCAGACGAACTCGACCCGATGTGCGAGAATCCCCGCCCGGTACACCTCACGGCGGGCATGAAACGCTTCGACGGTCTCATTGCGCCGCCTCGCCGGTGTCGCGCCGTTCATCCCCCTGGGCAGGGCGTGAACGAGGACGGCTTCAAGGACGAGACTGGCGGCCTGGTGCTGCCACATCGGGGTACGGTCGGCCCACTCCTGTGCGACGGTCGTCATATCAATCGACGGGCCAGTGTGCTCCGGCACCGTGGCGGCGTACTCGCGGCGGGTGCGTTCGATGCGTTCGGCGATCCGTGAGCGTTGCCGCACCCACATCGACTTGTCGATCAACCCGTCGTAGTAGTCATCATCGAGCCGGGCGAGGCGTTCCCGGTCGGCATCGAGCGTCGCGGCAAGCCCCACTCGTGCGGCCTGATCCGCGCCCGGAGACTGGCGCTTGGCGGGGTTGAGGGTGACCTGCTCGAACGTCGCGAGCACGGCTTCCTCCACGAGTTTGGTGAGGTCGCCGGAACGGATCGAGCGGTTGCACCCGCCCGGCACCTGTTGCACACACTGATACACCTGGCCGCGATGCAGCATGGCGCGTCCGCAGGTCGAGCAGCGGATCAGACCCGAGAACGGATACAGCCGTTTCGCCGCCCCACTGCCGGGCTGATGGAAGTTTCGGGCCTGCTTGCGGGCATCGAGCACATCGGAGACCTGCTGCCAGGTGTCCTCGTCCAAGATCGCGGGCCACGCGGCGGTCGTCTGCATCAGGGAGGTTTTCGACCGGGTGCCGTCCGGCAACAACGGTCGATACTCCCGTACCCCCTTGATCGAGGGGTTGCGCAGCACCAGTTTGAGTGTCCGATCCGACCACCGGCACCCGTGCGTCGTACGGATACCCCGCCGGTTCCAGTCGGTGAGAATCCGGTACAACGTCTCTCCGGCCAGCACCCGCCGCGCGGCTTCCCGCACCAACTCGGCAGCCTCGGGGTCGATCACGAGCGTGTGGTTCTCGGCGCGGTAGCCGAACGGCACCTGCCCACCATGCCAAGTGCCCTCGATGGCCTGCTGCTTCGCCGCCCGAGCGACACGGCGGGCGGTGTCGGCTGAGGACTTGTTCGCCATCGCGACCAGCACCCGCGCCATCGCCACATCAGAATCCGTATCCAACCTCAGCGAGCCGGTCACGGAGCGGACGCTGAAGCCGTTGAGTACCTTGGCGTCGATCAGGTCTTCCAAGTCTCTCGGGTCGCGCACCGCCCGATCCAGGTCGTAGGCGATCATCACCCCGGCGCGCTGCTCGCTGAGGTGCTTCAACATCGCGCGGAACTCCGGGCGCACCACGCGCCGCACCCGCTCACCCGTCGGGAGTGTGATCGTGCGCTGCTTGAACGCCGACGTGTCGTTCTCCCGGTACACCTGGGCGACTTCCCACCCGTGCGCTGCCGCATACGCCCGGCAGTCAGCTTCCTGCCGGTCAACACCGCGCTCGGTGCCCTCGGGATCATCACTGATCCGCACATACACCACCGCCCGCAACGACGGCGACGCCTGCGCCGTCGCCTGGTCGTTCGGCTCATTGCCTGCGGTTCGTTCCTGCTGATCGTGGCTCATCTCAGCCACCGCCTTCCTAGCTCTCATCGAGAGGTAGGTGCGTTTACAGAACCTCGGCTACTCGTGCACGACGACTCGGGCGAACCGCGCAAGATCATCATCTTCACCGAGCACAAGGACACCCTTGACTACCTGCGGCAGAAGATCACGACGCAGCTGGGTCGCCCGGAGTCGGTCATCACGATTCACGGCGGCACGCGCCGCGAAGACCGCAAGGCGGCGCGCGAGCAGTTCACCTACGACCGCAACACCGTCGTGCTCCTGGCGACGGATGCCGCGGGCGAAGGCCTCAACCTGCAGCGGGCGCACCTCATGGTCAATTACGACCTGCCGTGGAACCCGAACCGGATCGAGCAGCGTTTCGGCCGCATCCACCGCATCGGCCAGCGGGAAGTGTGCCACTTGTGGAACATGGTCGCGAAGGACACACGCGAGGGGGACGTGTTCACGCGGTTGCTGTCGAAGATCGACCAGATGTCGATCGCGTACAACGGCAACCTGTTCAACGTTCTCGGCGACGCGGATGCTTTCCAGGAGAAGTCGCTCCGTGAACTGCTGATCGAGGCGATCCGGTACGGCGACGAGCCGGAACGCAAGGCCGAGCTCGACCGAGTCATCGACGCGAGCGTCGCCCACGGGCTCGACACCATGGTCGCTGAACGAGCCTTGCACCCCGAGATGTACTCCTCGCTCAATCTCGAAGAGATCCGTGAGCGGATGGAGAAGGCCCGCGAGCGACGCCTGCAGCCCGGATACATCGCGGCGTTCTTCCTCCCCGCCTTCGAACGCCTCGGTGGCCGTATCCGTCGGCGCGAGAAGGGCCGATACGAGATCACGCGGATACCACAGCGCGTCATCGACACGGCACGCCGACTCAACCGGTGGGCACCTGTGCCGGAGCGGTACGAACGAGCCACGTTCGAGACTGCACACGTTCGCCCCGAGAATCAGACACAGGCGGCACTTCTCGCCCCCGGCCACCCGCTCCTCCAAGCGGTCATCGAACTCACGATCGAAGACCTCGGGCCCGTGCTCAAACGAGGAACCGTGTTCGTCGATCGCCGTGAACAGCAATCCGAGCACACTGCACTGCTGTATGCCGTCGAGCAGCGCATCCAGAACGCCACCACCGATGCCGACACCGTGTCGCACCACTTCGACTACCCCGTCCTCGACACCACGGGGGCTGTCACGCTCGCTGCTGCGCCGCCCTACCTCGACTACGACGCACCACACGCGGGTGAGGCTGCGGCAATCGCCGAGGTCCTCGCGGACGAGTGGGCAAACAGCGACCATGAACGCTCTATCCGGACGTGGGCGTATCGAGACGGACTCGCACCTCGCATGGACGAACTCGCCGCGCGGATAGCCGTGGATGTCGACCGCACCCGCGTGCAGGTCAAGGAACGCCTCCTGGCCGAGATCAACCATTGGGACCGCGAGCACAATCGCCTCGAAGCGCTCGAACGCTCCGGCACCATAGGCCGCCTCCGCGCCGACGCCGCGCTCCAGCGAGCCCGCCAGCTCGACGAACGACTCGACAAGCGGCTCCGCGCCCTCGACGAGAGCACGCAACTCGTCGCACTTCCCGCCGTTGTCCGCGGGTCAGCACTCGTCGTGCCGAGCAAACGACTGTCGCCTGGCGACGAGGATGCCGCGCCTCAGACCTTCGCGCGCAACACCGAGCTCGTCGAACGCCGAGCCGTCGAAGCCGTTCTCGCTACCGAACGCGCACTCGGCCGCACGCCCCACGAGATGCCCAGGAACAATCCCGGATACGACATCCAGTCCTTCGATCCCGACGGGCGCATTCACTACATCGAGGTGAAGGGGCGGATCGAGGGGTCCGACACCTTCACCATCACGACGAACGAGGTCACGTTCGCGCAGACGCAGGGCGACCGTCACCGACTCGCCCTCGTCCTCGTGTCGCCGGACGGCGAGAAGCGGGACCGACTTCGCTATGTCATGGACGCGTTTACCCACATTGAGCCGTCCGCGACAACACGGTCGTACAACGAGGAATGGCACGACTACTGGGATCGCGGAGGCCCACCGCGATGACAGATTCAGGCGACACGACTAACGGACCCACGAGAGATGCATCAGTGAACGCAGCACCCAAGAAGAAGCTCATCGAGACGTCTCTGCCGCTCGAAGCCATCAACTTCGCCGCCGCTCGTGAGAAAAAGTCGATCCGCAAAGGGCTACCTCTGATGGTGCACCTTTACTGGGCGCGCCGCCCTATTTCGGTCGCACGCGCCGTTCTCTTCGCCCAGCTGGTCGACGACCCTGCGTCTCGTCCGGAAGAGTTCCCCACAGTCGATGCGCAGGACGCGGAGCGTGCACGACTGCATCGACTGCTCGAGCGGCTGATCATCTGGGAGAACAGCAATGATGATGCGCTTCTTGCCCAGGCGAGAGCGGAAATCCGCAAGAGCAACGATGGCAAGCTACCCTCCGTCCTGGACCCGTTCGCCGGCGGTGGGGCCATTCCACTCGAAGCGCAGCGGCTGGGGCTCGAAGCGCACGCGAGCGACCTAAACCCCGTCGCGGTCCTCATCAACAAGGCGCTCATCGAGATTCCGCCGACCTTCGCCGGCCGACCACCTGTCCATCCAGGCGCTGCTGGGACCCGCAATGCGTGGGGCCGCTCCGAGGGATTGGCGGAGGATGTTCGCGCGTACGGCAACTGGATGCGAGACCAAGCCGAGCGGACCATCGGGCATCTTTACCCCAAGGTCACCGGACCAGACGGTACGCAGCACACTGTCATTGCCTGGATCTGGGCCCGCACCGTCAATAGCCCGAATCCGGCAAACCCAATCGAGGTTCCGTTGGTTCGCTCCTGGTGGCTGAACAAGAAGAAGGGTAGCGAGGCGTGGATCGAAGCCCGGGTTGTCGGCAGAAAGATCCACTACGAGGTGCACAATGACGCCAACGGCCCGAAGGGTGATGACGACGGCACCATCAAGCACGGGAAAGGCGCCCGCTCGGTTGCTGATGGCACACCCTTCACGTATGACTACGTCCGCGAAGCGGGGAAGCGGGGCGAGCTTGGAGCACACCTCATAGCCGTAGTGGCGGAGGGCGCGCGCGGCCGACTCTACCTATCGCCCACTGCAGAGCAGGCCGCGGCCGCGGCGGTCGATCGTCCGGATTCATCTATCGATGCCGACGTACCAACGAACCCCCGTTGGTTTTCGCCACCGGCCTATGGATTGACGAAGTTCTCCGACCTCTTCACCAATAGGCAGCTCGTTGCGCTGACCACGCTGAGTGATCTCGTCGCGGACGCCCGCGAGAAGGTCCGCGACGACGCGCTTGCCGCGGGTCTCCCGAAGGGCGACCGACTCGAGAATGGAGGGACTGGCGCGGAGGCTTATGCAGATGCCGTCGCAACGTATCTCGCGCTGGCGGTCAGCCGAGAAACCAACGCCTCGTCATCAAGTTGCGGCTGGGACAGCAGTCTCCAGAAGATCCGAAACGTGTTCTCTCGTCAGGCCATTCCCATGGCGTGGGACTACGCAGAGGCGAATGTGTTTTCGACATGGTCTGGAGGGTTCATAACCCAGATCGATGGAATGGCCGACGCCATCGACCGTCTCCCGGCGGGACGTCGAAGCACCGCACGTCAGGCGGATGCCTCGACACGTGACTACTCGGGCGCCGTCATCTCCACCGACCCGCCCTACTACGACAACATCGGTTACTCGGACCTATCGGACTTCTTTTACGTCTGGCTGCGACGATCTCTTTCAACGATCCACTCGAAGACGGTTGGGACTATGCTCACTCCGAAGTTCGAGGAGCTTGTCGCTAATCCGTACCGACATGATGGCAAAGCAGGAGCGGAGAAGTTCTTCATCGAGGGCTTCAACTCGGTCTTTGCCCGAGTCCGCGAGGGCGCAGACCCGAATGTCCCGCTGACTGTCTATTACGCGTACAAGCAACAGGAGGCCAACGCCGAGGGGACCTCCTCTACCGGCTGGCACACGCTACTGGACGGTCTCATTGACTCTGGGTGGGAGATAACCGCGACGTGGCCCATGCGAACCGAGATGAGCGGAAGGCTAATCGGTTCAAATGCCAACGCCCTGGCCTCTTCGATTGTCCTGGCTTGTCGCCCCCGCCCGAGCGATGCGCCTACGACGACCCGACGAGCGTTCGTGGCCGCACTGAAGGCGGAGCTCCCAGAGGCGCTACGCACGTTGATGCAGGGCGCGATTGCACCCGTCGATCTCGCGCAGGCGGCAATTGGACCCGGCATATCCGTGTTCTCCCGGTACTCGCGGGTGCGGGAGGCGGATGGCTCCGACATGAGTGTGAAGGACGCACTCCTGCTCGTAAACGCCACGCTGGACGAAGTAATCGGCGAGCAAGAGTCGGACTTCGATCCCGACACTCGGTTCGCAGTCAAGTGGTATCGCCAATACGGCTGGACCCAGGAGAACTCCGGCATTGCTGACCAGCTTGCGCGCTCTTCCGATACGTCGATCGGAGCGCTTGAGCGCGGGGGCATCTTCGAGGCAAAGGGCGGGAAGGCGCGACTTCTCTCGCCGACCCAGCTTGAAGGCGCATGGGACGTGAGCGCCGACGAGCGCGTCAGCGTGTGGGAGGCGACGGTTCGCCTTGCGGCGGTGATGGCAAAGCACGGAGCCGATCAGGTCGCTTCCCTGCTTCCTTCAGTTCAGACGCGGGTGAATCTCGACGCGGTGAAGGAGTTGGGATTCCTGCTATTCCACGAGGCCGAGAAGAAGCGCGACACCAAAGACGCGATTCTCTTCAACGGGCTGGTGAGTGCGTGGGGTGACGTGAACGAGCAGGCGCGAAAGCACGCCGGTACGCCGCGGGCCGTTCAGCAGGCGTTCGACTTCGATGAGGATGGGGACTGAGCTCGATGGCGATGAACAACCGTGATCGCGTGGGAAAGGCCTTCGACCTGTTGTCGGAGGGTCTGCTCGATTCCGTCGATGAAGTGATGACCGCAGCCTACGGTACGTCGGATTGGCCTGCCGCGTGGGCACAAGAAGACGCGCAGCGCCGGGGTGGACTAGCCCGAACGCTGACTAAGCATGATGTGCAGGTGCAGCTTCGCGCGATCACCGAGCAGGGCTACCGGTTCAAGGACGTGCTGTCGCGTGCGCAGCAGGGTTTCGGCTCAGAGCTCCGCGAGACGCGAAATCTGTGGGCGCACAACGAGCCGTTCAGTTCTGATGACGCGGCGCGCGCGCTCGACACGATCGAGCGACTGCTTCATGCCGTTGGAGCGGTGGACTCGGCCGAGGACGTCCGTAAGCTCCGGGTCGACCTACAGCGCACGGTCTTCGAGGATCAGACGCGTAAGCAGGTCAAGCGGACGGCAGTGACGCTCGACCCGGGTTCGGGGTTGCGGCCGTGGCGCGAGGTTATCCGCCCGCACGATGATGTGGCACGCGGCGAGTTCACGGCATCCGAGTTCGCTGCCGACCTGCATCTCGTGCGAACCGGTCAGGCGACGAGCCCCGAGTATGGCGACCCGGTCGAGTTCTTTACCCGCACCTACCTCACAGAGGGTCTGCGGGATCTGCTGTCGCGCGCGCTCCGACGCGTGGGCGGCGGGGACGGCAACGCGAGTCCGGTCGTCAACCTGCAGACCAACTTCGGTGGTGGCAAGACGCACTCGATGCTCGCTCTCTACCACCTCTTCAGCGGCACCCCCGCAAAGGACTTCCCGCAGGAGCTGCAGGAGCTCATCGCCGAGACCGGAAACCCGGATCTTGCGGCGCTGGGCGTGAAGCGCGTCGCGCTCGTCGGCACGTACTTGAAGGCGGGATCACCTCTCATTAAGGACGACGGGACCGAGGTGCGCACGCTCTGGGGCGAGCTCGCGTGGCAGCTCGGCGGCCGCGCGGCGTACGACCTCATCGCAGACGATGACCGTGCTGGGACGAACCCCGGTGAAGCGCTGCGGACGCTGATCGCGAAGTACTCGCCGGCGCTGATCCTGATCGACGAGTGGGTCGCGTACGCCCGGCAGCTCGTCACGGACAAGGAGCTTCCGTCAGGCTCGTTCGAGACACAGTTCACGTTCGCGCAGTCGTTGACGGAGGTCGTGCGGTCAGTGCCCGGCGCGATGCTCGTCGTCTCGATCCCGGCATCTGATACCGGTGATGCGGGTAGCGGTAGCGACATCGAGATCGGTGGCGCCAACGGCCAGCTTGCGCTGGAGCGCCTGCAGAACGTGATCCGCCGGGTCGCCGACCAGTGGCGACCGTCGAGCAAGGACGAGTCGTTCGAGATCGTCCGCCGCCGGATCTTCCAGGCGCCGAACGCTGAGGGCTTGACCACGATCTCCGCCGTAGCTCGCAGCTTCGTCACTCTTTATCGGAGCAACACCGCCTTATTCCCCCGGGATGCCGCGGCACCGAGTGACGACTACGAGCAGCGCATTCGCGCGTCGTACCCGCTGCACCCCGAGCTGCTGGATCGCCTCTACGAGGACTGGTCAACGTTGGAACGGTTCCAGCGCACCCGCGGCGTGCTCAAGCTCGTGTCGTCCATCGTGCACGAGCTGTGGGCTTCGAACGACACGTCCCCGCTGATCCTCCCCGGCAACGTGCCGCTGGAAGCGACGACGGTCAACACCGACCTCACTCAGTATCTCGAGGACCAGTGGAAGCCGATCATCGACTCGGACATCGACGGTCCGGGGTCGATGGCGCAACAGATCGACCTCGACCGCCCCAATCTGGGCCAGCGGTTCGTGACGCAGCGGATCGCGCGAACGATCTTCATGGGAGCTGCCCCGAGGATCAAGGCGTCGCGGAAAGGCTTGGATAAGCAGTACGTCTGGCTCGGAACCGCGGCGCCCGGTGACACGCTCGGCAACTTCGGCAGTGCGATCGAGCTGCTCGCGCAGCGGTCGACGTACTTCTACGAGGAACAGGGCCACTATTGGTTCGACACTCAGCCGTCGGTGACGAAGACTGCGAACGACTATGCCGAGCGACTCCGCGAAGACGTCGAGACCGTGTGGAACGAGATCACCGAGCGACTTCGCAGCGAGGAACGTGCGCGCGGTGTCTTCGATCGAGTTCACGTCGCGCCGGCATCCAGCGCCGACATCCCCGACCTCGAAGACGCGCGCCTGGTGATCGTCCACCCGCGCCACTCGCGGCGGAAGTCCGACGGTGCCAACTCCTCAGCCCACCAGTGGGTGCGCGAGGCGATCGAGACCAAGGGCGCCAGCCAGCGCGTGCACCGCAACACTCTCGTGTTCCTGGTGGCCGATAAGAGCGAGCTGGAGAGCCTGGAGGCCGCTGCTCGCAGCTATCTCGCGTGGAAGCGCGTGCAGGCGACCAGCGAGAGCCTCAACCTGTCGGTACAGCAGCGCAAGCAGACCGACGACTGGGTCACGCGCCTGGATCGGACCGTCTCGGATCGAATCCGCGACACCTTCGTGTGGGCGGTCTACCCCGAGCAGTTCGACGCCACCAAGCCGTTCGAGCTGATCACCGACAAGGTGCCGGACTCGAGCGGCCGCTCGCTTGCCGAGCGCGTCGCCGCAAAGCTGTCCCGCGACGATCAGCTTGTGACCGAGCTGGGTGCGCCGATCCTCGGAGCGACCCTCCATCAGGAGCTTGGGCAGCTGTGGCGCGACAAGGGCGAGATCAGCGTTGGCGAGTTGTGGGGCTACTTCACGCGCTACGTCTACCTGCCGCGCCTCGTCAAGAGGGAGACGCTCGACTCCGCGATCGAACGCTCGCTCAACTCGGTCCTCGTCGACGGCGAGAAGTTCGCGATCGCGTCAGCGAAGGACACTGAGGCCAGTCGCTACCGCGGACTGATCGTGCCGCCTGCGCAGAACGCCGCGCTCCAGGTGACCGACAGCACGCTCCTCGTGGACTGGAACAAGGCCGACGAACAGGCCTCTGCAGATCGTGCCGCCGCCGCTCGAGAAGCCGCCCGGCGCGCAGCAGAGGACGGCGCCGCCGAGGTCGGCCCGGTGGACGTCGTCTTGATCGATGACGAAGCAGACGAGGAGGGATCGAACGAAGAGAGCTCCGCGCCGCGACGCCCGAGCCGCTACTTCGGCTCCGTGAAGGTCGACCCCGACCGGTACTCGCGCGACATCGGAAACGTGACTCGCGAAATCATCGACCGCCTCGCCGGCGCCGGCGCCAAGCTCGAGATCACCATCGACATCCAGGCCAGCAAGAGCGACGGATTCGACGAAGGCGAAGTGCGCACGATCTCCGAGAACGCGCGCGTTCTCAAGTTCGACCCGAGCTCCGGTTTCGAGAACTGACCAGAGTCTGGACACGATCAATGACCCGATTCCTCGTGTCGGCGGTAGCGCCGAATGGTGGCAGTATCGACCGTCAGCAGGTTGACGCGGGCAGTGAGCGGGAAGCTGCAGATCAGTTCCTCGCCATCCACACCTGGGACCCTCCGCTCAAGGTGACGTCCATCAGTCGAATGCCGACTGATGGTGACAAGTTCCCCGACTCGGTCACCATCAGACGAGCTGGCGTCTTTGGGATCGACTCGGTTGGCTCTGAGCACGAATTCATCGAGATCTCGGACTGGTCGCACCCAGTCCAGTACTTCGTCGGGCGAAATGGCAGCGGAAAGTCAAAGGCCGCTCGCGCGATCGCCTTGGCCACAGGCGAGCGGATCCTGACAACCGATCGCCTGGTCGGGTTGATGAACGTTGTTAACCACGGCTGGGGTTCAACACCCACCGAGTACCGCGGCGTCCCAATCGGCGAGGAAGAACGCCGACAGATCCTCGAGATGGCAAGGCTCGCTGGTCTCGCGACCACTGAGCTCTATGCGCTTCGTGAGGAGCCAGAGGTCCTGCTACGCGTTGCAGCTTTCACCCGTCGCGCTCTCGGGCGATCCATCGAACTGCGCGAAACAGCCGGATTCCTAGACCCGTACGTGCGCATGGGATCAGTCGAGTACTCGTTGCTTCGAGACGAGGGTCACGGTCTTCGCGAGCTGGTGGTCCTCCTCGCCGCGGTCTATCGAGATGACTGGCGGTTGCTTGTTGTCGATGAGGCGGAACTCCACCTGCACCCCTCCATGGCCAGGCTGTGGCTCGCCGAGCTGAACAGAGAATGCGAGCAGTCGGGACGATCCGCGATCGTAGTCACACACGAGCCGAGCTTCTTGCGGCCACGACTCGCCAGCGACTTGGCGTCGATTTGGGTCTTCGGCGCCGGATCGCCGCCGCGCCGGATGAGCGAGAGCGTCTTGGATGTGCAAGCGGACCGCGTGGAGGCTTCGCTCGCACAGAATCCACAACTGGTAAGCGACATCGTGTTCTCGCCCCGACCTGTTCTGCTCGAGGGTGTGACGGATGTCGCCGCGATGTCTACAACTCTTACACGCGTCGCGTCGGCGGAAGTGGTCGCGCAGACAGATCTCGTCGACTGCGGCGGGAGCGGCGGTGTGGCGTTATGGCTGGAGATCTGCACGAAGCTGGGCTTGGACGTACGCGCGGTGTGTGATCTTGACGCGCTGTTCGACCCCGAGATGCAGCGCACCCTCGACTCACTGCCGGGGCTCTCAAGTGCAATCACGGAGACGTTCGCCGAGAGCCCCGGTCGGATCTCAACGGTGCTGCGTCCCCTAATCCGCAAAGCGGATGAGGCTAAGGTTCCGAGCGATCCCGCATCGAGGGGAGCTTGGTTGGCCGGTCTCGATGACGAGTCGACTGCGGAGGGCATCCGAAAGGCGCGGCTCCTCACTTTGCTTGCGGACCACGGGGTGTGGGCGCATCCGCAAGGCACGTTGGAGCAGGTTCTAGCTATCGATCGCAAGGGCGTCGCTGAGGCACGTGCCGCAGCCTCGGTGACCTGTGACCTCGACCCCGCCGCGGTGTGGTCCGCCTACGAGCTTGACCTCCATGGCGACGTTGAAACGCTTCTCGCAGTGGCCGTGGAAAGAGTCGCGCACTCGATCATGGAAGCCCTCAGAGAGGACCCATCGGCCCAGTTTGGTTCGCCGGTCGGAACATCCGCGCAGGCTGACGCGCGCCTCGTCAAGGTCCTTCCGGTTGGCGAAGGCGTGCACAGGCTGGAAGTGATTGCGCCGGCTGCCTTCGCAGGGTGGTGGCTCGAGTTCTCACGGGAGAGCAGAGCGACCGACTTGAACCTCCAAGCACCAGCCTGACCGGCGCTTGGATGTCTCTTGAGACATCCGACTTGCGCATAAACGCCGGATCGATGATGAGGTCGTCGGGGCGCGGAGCCGTCAGGTCGACCATGAGCTTGATGATGTGCCGGGCCGTGCGGAACTGTCCGTTCGTGCCACTGGTCGCAAGCTTCGAGAGCATGTACTCGTAGATGTCGCCCTTGGTGTCGCGATCTTCCATCGGGATCTCGTGCAGCAGGTCGACGACCTTCGTCAACAGCGCCGGGGTCGGGATCGTGAACCGGGCATCGCGCATGTTCCGCGCGTAGCTCGACCCCTCGGCACCCAGTCGGCGCAACCACGGGAACACATGCTCGGAGACGACCTCGAACATCTCGGCGGGCGCGAAGTTCGTGAACACGCTCCACCGCAGATCGCGGTACGGCCGGCGGCTCGGCAGATCACTGTCGTACCCCTCGGGAAAGACCGGGTTCTCGACCTCCTCGCCGAAGCGGGCTGCCTTCTTCTCAGCGAGCAACTGCAGATCGTCAAGCCGCCGGATGAACAGCAGATACGTGATCTGCTCGATCACCTCGACGGGATTGGCGATGCCGCCCGACCAGAAGGCATCCCAGACCTTGTCGACCTGGCGCTTCAGCTCACCCGTGACCACGCTGTGTCCCCTCGATCCGTGCAACCCCTCCACGTTAACGGAGGGCGGCCAGCAGACCCGACGACAACAGACGGCTTCGTCGCGCGCCCGTGGAATCCCACGACAACTCGCCGTATCCGGATTTCGTAATGAACTTTCCCCATACGGATTTCGTAATAGGCTTGCTCTATCCGGATTTCGTAGTAGGGACGGCCATGACATCGTACGAAGCAAAGCTGCGCTCCCCAGCCGACATCGGGCTTGCGATCCAACAGGCGAGGCTCGCAAGAGGACTGACACAGGTGGAGTTGGCCGACCAGCTCGGCATCTCGCAGCGGTCTGTCAGTGAGCTCGAATCCGGAAAGCCCACGATCTGGGCTCGTCGAATGTTCGACCTCATGCGGGCGACCGGGGTCGAGCTATCGGCGATGTGGGATGGTGAAGCCCGGTCATGAGACTCGCCGTCGAGCTCTATGGCACGGTCATCGGACACATCCACGGCCCTGATGCACGCTCGTTCGACGTCGAGATCACCGATGAGGCACGGGAGACATTCGGGGTAAACAGCCGGGTGATGTCGGTTGCGATTCCATTGCTGGCTTCGATGCCAAGGCAACATGGGGGGCGTCGCCGAAATTGGTTCGCGGAGCTCCTGCCCGAAGGCGACCAACTCGACTACATGCTCACGCAGGGTGGCGTGCGGCGCGGCGACATACCCGCGTTTCTGGCGCGGTACGGCCGTGACGTCGCAGGTGCGTTGCAGATCTGGGATGTCGACGACCCTTCGGAACCACGGACTCCCGGGGTGATCCCGATCGACGCTGAGGGGATCCGACGCCTCCTGGAGGATCCGATCGGCGCTCCGCTCGGGAACGCGACGGACTATGGGCGGACCTCACTGGGCGGCGTCCAGCCGAAGATCGTCTTGGCGCGAACCGGAGCCAGGTGGAACCAAGCACTCGGCGGCTTCCCGTCCACGCACATCCTGAAGCCTCAACTGCCCACACGACCAACTGTCATCTTCGATGAGGAGTACGGCGCGCGCCTCTCACGTCGCCTCGGACTCGCGGCTTTCGATACCCGGGTCGAGGAGTTCGACGGACTGCCGACGCTCGTGATCGAACGTTTTGATCGAGCCGGTGGCGCGCGCATCCACCAGGAGGATTTCAACCAGGTGCTGGGCGCGAGCGCCAATCAGAAGTACCAGGAGCTCGGAGGCGTGGTCTCGCTCGCCCGCGTCGCCGGTGCACTGTCGCAGTATGCCGGGTCCGAAGATGTGCTCCGCCTCGCGCAGACGACCATTCTCGCCGTCGGTATCGGCAATCTCGACATGCACACGAAGAACCTCGGGTTGCTGCATCCCGCCCACGACGTGCCGGCACTCGCTCCGGCATATGACCAGGTGCCCCTCGCCCACGCTTCCGGAGGAGATGGTCGACTGGCGCTCGCCGTGAACCGGAAGTACCGGCATGCCGAGATCACGCGCGATGACCTCGTCAGCGAGTTCGAGTCGTGGCAGCTTCGTCGAGCAGCAGCGGCGGTCTCGGATGCGCTCGATGAGTTGTCCGCTGCTGTAGCCGAAGAGGTTCCGCTTGACTCGGCTCATCCCGAACTGCACGATTCGATGAGCAGCTTCGTCCGCAATCTGCGAGAGGGGCGGGCCGTCGGAGACGGTCGAGCACCCTCCGCAGGCTAGCGAAGCGTCTGCGACTGCATCCACTCCCCCAGCACGCGGTAGGCCTTCTCCCGCACGGCTGCGCGGGAGAGGAACACGTCGTGGAGCGCGCCGTCTATTCGTGCGATCGTGACGAGCCGGCCCAGGCGGGTCGCCGCCTTCGCTATGTCATCGACGACGAGAACGGAATCGGTCTCGAGCATGTCGGGGCGCCACACCAGCGGCGAGCTCGACCGCTGCGACAGCAGCACGAGCGCGGGGCATGCCACGTCGATCCCTCGCGCAACGGTGTCGTGGCCGTCGAGCACCGCCTTGAGCCAGCCCGGAGTGGTCGGAAACCCACGCTCAGGCCGCCATCCTTCCGGCGCCTCCGGCAGAGTCCCGACCTCCTGCTGCGCTCGGGTGTAAAAGCCGAGATCGACGACCGGATGCATCCCCAACGGGTCCCACCGAGCTCGGGCCGCGACGAGGGGCGTGAGCGCTTCTCGGCCCCAGGCCCCCGTCTGGAACTCCAGCCACGGACTGTTGAGCACAAGCGCTGACGCAACCCCCGGATGCCGCGCCGCCCACAGCGAGAGCGTGAGCCCGCCCGTGGAGTGGCCCAACAGCACGAGGCGCCGCCCCGGCTTATCCTCCCGCCCCATCGCCGAGAGTGCCGCCGCGATGTCTGCGTCGTACTCGGCCAGCGATGATACGTAACCCGGCGTCTGGCCAGCCCGCAGGCTCCGACCGTACTTGCGCAGGTCGAGCGCATAGAATCGGGCGCCCCGGTCTGTCCACCACTGCGCGAGGCCCGTCTGGAAGAAGTAGTCCGACCACCCATGGACGTAGAGAACGTCGACGTCGCGAAGACGGCCCGTCCACGAGGCAGGCCACGACGGCAGGAGCCGCACGAGCGTGGCGACGATCTCGCCCTCGGCGTCGCTGCCCAGACTCAGCGTGCGCTGCCGAAAGCGACCGCCGAGCAGGTCAGGAAGCCACACCTCTTCCACGAGTTGAGACTATCGCCGCCCGTTCTCGTGCGGGACGCGAAGAGACCGAAGCTACCTGATCGGGGGAGCGTCGCCGAGCCCAGCAGCGAAGAAATCAGCTGGCTCCAGGTACACAACGACGTGGGATGCCGCGGGGTGATTAGTGGTGGTCCAGCGCCAGCCGCGTTCGGCGAAGGCCATGCG
Source organism: Microbacterium schleiferi (assembly GCF_020781975.1). Lineage (GTDB taxonomy): Bacteria > Actinomycetota > Actinomycetes > Actinomycetales > Microbacteriaceae > Microbacterium. The sequence continues at coordinate 64,168 of NZ_JAJGNI010000004.1, read as the reverse complement.
GAGTTGCGACATATATGCCGACTCCGGGAATGTGCGCTGAGTCCCGTCCGGAAGGACGACGGCCCATACACGCCGCGCCTCCGTCTGCTGTTCCATGACGACCGAGTAATAGAGGATTCTCCCGGGACCCCACGAGTAGCCCTCTGGAAGCGGCTGCCATTCATCGCTGGTGACTTTCAGGCCCGACCCTTTGAGCCAAACCTCGTTCGGACCGCGGGGATCCTCAGCCGCGGCCGCCGCCGGCGCCGCGGAACCCGCGAGTGCACCGACAGTTCCCGCAGCCAGTGCTGACGCGAGAAGTCCTCGGCGACTCATGGGGGTCTTGTCGCTCGGGTTGTTGATGCTCACGCATCGATCCTGACACGGCCGCCGGTGAGGGCCAACCGTGTCAGGACCGACACGAACGGGATCAGTTGCCCCAGATCTGCAGGTTCAGATCGCCCAGCAGCATCTCGGCGTCCACGTTCGTCACCGACGAGTAGATCCAGATGTCCTCGCGGCTCGTGATCGTCTCGACAGTGTCGACCGGGAACTCGGCGTTCGGGGTGACCATCTGACACACCGGGTTTCCGGCATCCCCCGTGACGCAGGTGTACCCCTCACCGGGAAGGGTTGCGACATATGCCTCGGCGGCCGCGGGGTCGACCTCGCTGATCAGCAGCAGCACGCCCTGGCTGTCGCCAGCGAACCAGTCGCAGCCGAGCAGCAGCGTGGAGCCCTCGGGAACCGGGCGAACGAAGTCGGCGCCGTCACCCTGAAGGTTCAGCTGATCGACGCTGTCGGCGCGGCTCTCGGCCGTGCCGACCGCTGCGCAGTCCGTGGGAACGTTCGCGACGAACGACTGCGGCTCCTGCGTCGGCTCGGTGCTGGGCGTGTCGTTCTGCGTTGCCTCAGAGGTTGGCGTGGACGAAGGCTCGGGGGTCGGTGCACAACCAGCGAGCAGCAGGATACCGACGACGGCGACGGCAGGGACAAAGCGGGACCGGGACATAGTGACTCCTCGATACGGTGCGCGGGCGACCACCTCACCCACGCACTCTGGACACCTCAATGTAAGGCACAAGAGCCGCGCGCCGCGCCAGCCGGCTCAGCGGCGGCCGCGGCGGGTCGTCCGCAGGGCCAGGATGCCGAGCAGCAGCGAGAGCGCCATCATCGCCGCGATCACGACTGCCATCGGCACAGCCGTATCCTCTCCCGCCAACCCCACGAGCGGTGACGCCACAGCACCGATGACGAACTGCGATGTTCCCATGATTGCTGAGCCCGCACCGCGAGCGTGATCGGCGCGGGCAAGGCCCAAAGCGCTGGCATTGGACATCGTGAATCCGAGTCCGAGAGTGAGCAGAAACGCACAGGCCACGAACCCCGGGATCGTAAGGGTACCGGTCAGCGTGAGTGCCAGCAGAAGCGCAGCGGCGCCGGTCGTGGCGCCCAGGCCAACGCCCAGCATCCGTCTCGGCCCGAACCGCACCGCGACCCGGGCGTTCACGATGTTCGAGAGGATGACGCCGCTGGCTGCAACCGCGAACGAGATCGAGTACACCGTCGGCGACATCCCGAGCACAACCTGGCCCACGAACGGCGACGCCGACACGTACGCCATGATCGCGCCGAACGTGAGCGCGTAGGCACCCGTATAGAGGGGAAAAGCGCGGTCGGCGAGCAATCCGCGGAAGGCGCCGAGCGTCTGCGACATCCCGGCAGTATGGCGATGCTCGATGGAGAGGGATTCCGGAACGACGGCCAGCGACACGACCAGCATCACCACCGCGACGACCGCGAGCGCCGCCATCACGCCGCGCCAGCCAACGACCTCGCTCAGCAGACCGCCGATCGGTGGTGCGACCAGCGGCGCAACCCCGACAACGACCACGATGAGGCTGAGAGCGCGCACCGCAGTCTCTTTGGGGCTGAGATCGACAGCGACGGTGCGCCCCAACACCATCCCCGCAGACCCCGAGAAACCCTGCACGAATCGCAGGATGACGAACACGGCGATCGTCGGGGCAAACACCAGCGCGATGCTGGACAGAGCGAAGATCACTCCGCCGACGACGAGGACGGGGCGTCGCCCGACGCGATCGGACCAGGGACCGAGTACGAGTTGACCCACCGCGACACCCACGAGGAATGAGGTGAGCGTCAGTTGCACGGCCGCGGCGTCAACGCCGAGGTCGCCCGCGATGTCGGTGAAGGATGCGAGGTACATGTCGGTCGCGAACGGACCGACAGCGGAGACGAAGCCGAGAGCTGCGATCAGCCCCGGCGACAGCCTCCGCGAGGAACTCACTCGCCTCGAGAGATGGCAACCATCTCGTCGCGAGGCACCACCTTGATACGGGCACGCCCCTCAGGCTCACCCAGACCGATCTCGTGCTGATCGAGACGGTGCCAGCCTTCCAGGTCGGTCCAGGCGACACCGCGCTCGGCCAGGAGTGCGGGGATCGCCGCCTCCGACGGGTCCTCAGGCTGCCACCACGAACCCTGATCGTTGATGAGGTGGCGCACGGTCTCCATCGCGTCGGACTTGGTGTGACCGATCAGGCCGACCGGGCCACGCTTGATCCATCCGGTCGCATACAGCCCAGGTGCGCGCTCATTGGAATCGGCGCGCAGAACCTGGCCCTCGTGGTTGGGGATCACACCGTGCCTTTCATCGAACGGCACCTCGGGAAGCGGTGATCCGAAGTAGCCGACGGCACGGTAGACGGCCTGGACGGGAACCTCGCGGAACTCACCGGTTCCGGCGACACCACCCTGCCCGTCGGGGCGCGTGCGCTCGTACACGAAGCCCGACACGTGGCCGCGGTCATCGACCTTCACCTCGACGGGCCGAGCCCAGAAGTGCAGGTGCAGGCGACGGGATGCCGTCCCGCCCGCGTTGTTCACACCGGGCCGGGTCCGCCATTCCTGCAGCACGCGGTCGATGACCTTGACCTGCTTGTTGCTCTCGATCGCCGTCCGGGATGCCTCGTCGTAGTCGAAGTCCTCGTCGTAGACGACCATGTCGACATCCCGCAGTTCGCCGAGCTCGCGCAGCTCGAGCGGCGTGAACTTGACCTGCGCGGGCCCGCGACGGCCGAAGACGTGGACGTCGGTCACGGGCGAGGCCTTGAGCCCCTCATAGACGTTCGCGGGAATCTCGGTGGGCAGCAGATCATCGGCGTGCTTGGCGAGGATGCGGGTGATGTCGAGCGCGACGTTGCCGTTGCCGACGACGGCTACCGACTGCGCGGTCAGCGGCCAGGTGCGGGGCACGTCGGGGTGCCCGTCGAACCAGCTCACGAAGTCGGCAGCACCGTAGGACCCCTCGGCGTCGATTCCCGGGATGTCGAGGGTCGCGTCGCGGACGGCGCCGGTGGCGAAGATGACGGCGTTGTAGTGGCGCTTGAGGTCGTCGAGGGTGATGTCGCGACCGAACTCGACGTTGCCGAAGATGCGGATGTCGCCCCTGTCGAGCACTTCGCGCAGGGCCGTGATGACGCCCTTGATGCGAGGGTGGTCGGGAGCTACACCGTATCGGACGAGGCCGTACGGCGCAGGCAGCTGCTCGAACAGGTCGATCGACACGTCGAACGCGCGCTCCGCCTTCAGCAGGATGTCGGCGGCGTAGATGCCCGCCGGGCCTGCGCCGACGATGGCCAACCTCAGAGTGGTCATGTGTTCCTTTCGGGACGCGAGAGCACGGTGATTCGGCGCGAGAGCGCCGGGACGGCCTCAGCTCGAGCGGTCGGCGACGGCCTGCGCAAACCTCGTGAGGGCTTCGCGGACCGGGCCGTCGGGGATGGGATCGAGTGCCGCGATCGCATCACGCGACCAAGCGTTGGCGAGTTCCACAGTCTCGCGCGTTGACCTGTCAGACCGAAGCATCGCAAGAGGCTCGTCCAGCAACGCGGGGTCCTCGCCGTCAGCGATCCGGGCAACGCCCTCGTCGATCCGGTCGCGAAGAGCGCGAGCCTCGGGGTCGTCACGGCGCGCGAGAAGCAGATAGGGCATCGTCGGGACGCCAGCGCGGAGGTCCGTCCCCGGCACCTTGCCGGTCTCATCGGGATCTGCCGAGAGATCGATGACGTCATCCAGCAGCTGGAAAGCAACGCCGGCTGCCTCACCGAAGGTGCGTACCGGCTCTTCGTACTCGGTGGGAGCGTTGCTGAAGATGATGCCCGACTGCGCTGCCGCGGCAATCAGCGATCCGGTCTTGTCTGCGAGAACCTGCAGGTAGAACGCGACGCGGTCATCGGCATCCGTCGGCCCGACAGTCTCGTGCATCTGACCGAGGACGAGCCGCTCGAAGGTGTTCGCCTGCAGTCGGATCGCTCCCTCTCCCAGCCGCGCCATGATCTGGCTCGCACGAGCGAAGAGGAGGTCGCCGGTCAGGATGGCGATGTTGTTGCCCCACACCGAGTGAGCGCTCGGCACCCCGCGACGCTTGTCGGCATCATCCATCACGTCGTCGTGGTAAAGCGAACCGAGGTGGGTGAGCTCGAGCGCCGTGGCAGCTTCGACCACATCCTCGGTGACGCCGTCACCGAGGTGTGCGGTCAGCAGAGCAAGCATCGGACGCACGCGCTTGCCGCCGGCATCGAACAGGTACCGGCTTGTCGCATCAGCCAGCGCGTCCGAGACGTGAAGCTCCCGCTCGAGATTTGCATCGACCCGATCCAGCCCGGCTTCGACACCGTCGATGAGACGGCGCGCACGAGGGCCCGCGAAGATCCGTTCCGCGAGACCCAGCTGGCTCGCGATTCGGGAACTTGACGCGGAGGGGGTCACACCACAAGCCTACCGGGGCTGGGAGCCACCATCCCCGACGGGCTTGCGCGCACGGTGCAGCGCCACGACGCCGAGCGTCAGATTTCGCCACGCCACATCCGTCCATCCCGCAGCCCGAATGCGCCCCGCAAGGGCCGGTTGATCCGACCACGCGCGGATTGATTCGTTGAGGTAGTCGTACGCGTCGCCGTTCGAACTGACCAGCCGCGCGACCGGGGGGAGGATGCGGTCGTTGTAGAACCGATACAGAGCGGAGATAGCCGGAGAGGTCGGGTGCGAGAACTCGCAGATCACCAGTCGCCCACCCGGTTTGGTCACCCGCAGCATTTCGCGCAGGCCGGCGTCGGCATCCTGGACGTTCCGAAGTCCGAACGAGATCGTGACGGCGTCGAACTCTTCGTCCTCGAACGGCAGTGCCGTTGCGTCTGCTTCCACGAAGCTCACGCCAGAGACGCCGGCGTGGCGACGGCGCCCCTCGGCGATCATGCCCGGGGAGAAGTCAGCGGCGACGACGTCGGCGCCCGTGCGCGCGATCGCGACGCTCGAGGTGCCGGTCCCTGCCGCGAGATCGAGGATGCGCTGCCCCGGGCGCGGTGACAGCGCACGGGTCGTCGCACGTCGCCACAGACGGTCGTTACCGACGCTCAGGATGGTGTTCGTCCGGTCGTAGCCTGCCGCGACCTCGTCGAACATTCCGCTGACGCGGGCCGGGTCCTTCTGGAGATCTGCGCGATGGGACTGGGTCACGCGTCGAGTCTAGGACGCCACGTGAGGGGCGAGTCCGGGGCGTTTCGACTCGCTGCGCTCGCTCAACGATCAAGACCCTGGGGGGCCAGTCCACGGGCGGCGAGGCGCTCAAGCCAGGCATCCGCCGTGGCGTCGTTGAAGGGAGCCTCCGCGGCGCGCACCCGCCGTTCCAGGTCGACAGCCAACGTTTCGAGCCGCTCGACCACCTCGCGCGGGTAGCCGTAGTGGACGCGGTGCTCGTCCCACTCGTCGCGGTCGTCGATCCAGATCCCGCGCTCGTCGAGGGCTCGCACGACATCCAGATCCATGTCGATGCCCTCCGCGACGCCGGGAGCGCTCTGCGACCAGCCGATGTCCCAGCCGAGGTCGATATAGATGCGGGTCCGCGACGGTGCTGCGTTCACCGTCATCGCGTACTCGCCGCTCGGGGGCATGAGGGTGACGTTGGGGCCGGCGGTCACGACGTTCCGGCCGGGACGGATGCTGCGCCATCCCGCCGGCTGCCCGAACCACTCGCCCCAGCTGTCGTGGCCGAGATAGACGCAGTCGTGCACCCAATGGACGCCGTCGTCCCACTTGCGCCACCGGAACTGGGTAACCGTGCCGGGCACCGGGCGCCCGAGTCGATCCGCATCCACGCCGGAAGTCTAGGCTGGTGAGGTGACCCGTACTCCCCGTCTCCCACCGCTGGTGGTCGAGACCCGGGACATCGAACCGGTCGACGACCTGCTGTCGCTGGCCGATCCGCATAATCCGCTGGCGTGGTTGCGTCGGGGTGAGGGCATCGTCGGCTCCGGCGCGGCGGTCGTAACGATCGGCGGGCCGGGTTCGCCCCCGCTGTCCCGGCCGATTGCCGCAATCTGGCGCGACCTGGCGGCAAACGCTCGAGTGTCCGATCCCGTGCAACTGCCCGGCACCGGGCTGGTCGCGTTCGGCGCGCTCGGGTTCGACCCGGCCTCGACGGCGCCGCCGTTCCTGGTCGTTCCGCAGACCATCACCGGCGTGCACGACGGACGGGCGTGGGTCACAACGATCCGTCACGAGAGCGATCCTGAGCCGCCGCAGCCTACGTCCGTTCCCCACGGCCCCCACTGGTCCGCAACGCTCGGACCCGGCTCGCTCGACCCCGACGGTTACCAACACGCTGTGCGCTCCGGGATCGAGGCGATCACGGCGGGCGAGGTCGAGAAGGTCGTTCTCGCACGGGACCTCGTCGGGACGATTCCGGCGGGCGCAGATCTGCGTCGGCTGGTGCGCGCGCTTGCCACGAATTACCCCGACACCTGGACCTTCGCCGTCGACGGCCTCATCGGCGCGAGTCCCGAAACCCTCATCACGGTGAACCAGGGCGCCGTGACCGCGCGCGTGCTCGCCGGAACCACGGCGCGCGGCGCCGATGCCGACGAGGACGTCGCCGCAGCGAAGGCACTCGGGACGAGCCGCAAAGACCTCGACGAGCACCGGTTCGCGGTCACGAGCGTGGTTGACGCACTGGCACCGCTCACCCGTGACCTCGTCGCTCCCGGCGAGCCGCACCTGCTCGAGCTTCCGAATCTGTGGCACTTGGCAACCGATGTCTCCGGACGACTGTCGAACGGGGCTTCCGCGCTCGACCTCGTCACGGTGCTGCATCCGACGGCTGCGGTCGCGGGCACCCCGACGGATGCCGCACTCGACGTCATCCGTCGACTCGAGCCGTTCGACAGGGGCCGGTACGCCGGACCCGTCGGCTGGATCGACGCCAACGGCGACGGCGAGTGGGCGATCGCCCTGCGCTGCGCCCAGATCGGCGCCGAGCCGCAGCGGGACGCCGCCAGATACAGCGACACGATTCCGGTCATCGCGCACGCCGGCGCCGGCATCGTGGCAGCAAGCGACCCCGAGGCCGAGCTTCTCGAGACGCGCGTGAAGTTCCGGCCCATCGTCGACGCCCTCGCCTGAGCTCCGCTGGCAGACTCAGCCCAGCTGCAGGATCCAGGTCGCGACGGCGAAGTAGATGATCAGGCTCGTCGCGTCACAGAACGTCGAGATGAACGGTGTGCTGAACACCGCCGGATCGGCGCGGACCGCCATCGCGAGGATCGGCATGAGCCCGCCCACTGTCGCTGCCAGCGTGCAGATGAACAGCAGCGTCAGGCCGATCACGGCCCCCAGGGCGAGATCGAACACGAGGCTCGCCAAAGCGAAGCCGAGGACGCCCAGAAGGCCTCCGAGGAAGGCGCCGACCCGCACCTCGCGCCACATCACCGTGAGTGCATCCCGTTTTCGCACCTCCCCCATCGCGAGGGCGCGGGTGACGGTGGTCGCCGCCTGCGAACCGGTGTTACCCGCTGTGCCGGTCAGCAGCGGAATGAACAGGGCGAGGGTCACGACCTGCTCGAGTGTTGCCTCGAAGATCCCGAGCACCTGAACCGTGAGCAGCGCCGAGACGGCGAGCACCAGGAGCCACACCACACGGGCGCGCACAATCCGCAGCACGGGCGTTGTGAGGTAGGGGCGCCCCAGCGGCTCGGAGGCACCTTGGCGTGCGGCATCCGTGTCTTCTGCCTCCTCGAGGATGCGGGCCGCGTCGTCGACGGTGAGGATGCCGAGCAGGCGGTCTTCGCTGTCGACGATCGGCATGGCGAGCAGTCCGGAGTCGACCAGCGATCGCGCGGCGGTCTCTGCGGCATCCGTTGCCCGAGCAGTCCGCGCCTCGGTCATGAGCTCCTCGACCGTGACGTCGGAGCGCCCCATCACGAGCTCCCGCAAACCGACGACGCCCAGCAAGCGACGGTGCGGTGAGGTCACCGGGAGCATGTAGACGGTCTCGGCATCCACACCGCGGTGACGCACGTGGCTGAGCGCGTCCCCGACCGTGAGCTGGGGCGAAAGCCGGACATACTCCGTGCTCATGAAGCGGCCCACGCTGTTCTTCGGGTACCCGAGCATCGGGGCCGTCAGCTCGCGCTCGGCGGGTGAGAGGCCCCGCATGAGCTGCCGTGCGACGCCCGCCGGGAGTTCGTCGATCAGCTGCGCACGATCGTCGGGGTCGAGTTCCTCGAAGACCTTCGCGACGTCGTCCTCCCGCAGGCCGCCGATGAGCTCAGCCCGCATCCCCGGATCGAGCAGTTCGAAGGCCTCGAGCGCCTGGTCGCGGCGCAGCAGTCGATACAGCACCGCGCGGTCGCGCGCATCCTCCCGCTCCAGGAGCTGAGCGATATCGGCGGCATCCTGCTCGGCCAGCAACTCGCGCAGCTCATCGAGCCGGCGGTCCCGCAGAAGCGGAGTCACTGTCTCGAGGAATCCCTCAAACTCGTCATCCATGGAGCGCATCCTTGCAGACGGTGGGCGCGCGTCAGTTAACACTCACCGCGCGGTCGACGGGGAGGACAACTCGGCTAAACCAAGGACAACTCGGCTGAACCAGGGACAACTCGGCTGAACCAGGGACAACTCGGCTGAGGGAAGGACAACTCGGCGGAGGGGGTCAGGTTGCGGCGAGGCGTTCGCGTTCGAGGGCGACGTCGTAGCTGGCGGTGGGCCACTGGGGATCAATGTTCTCCAGCGCCTCCAGCAGCAGGTGCTGGATCGCCAGTCGGGCATACCACTTGCGATTGGCGGGCACCACGTACCACGGTGCATGCTCGGTGGACGTCCGCTCGAAGACCGTCTGATACGCGGCCATGTAGTGCGGCCAGCGCATCCGCTCGTCGACATCACTGGGCGTGAACTTCCAGTGCTTCTCGGGGCGATCCAAGCGCTCCATGAGCCGCGCCTTCTGCTCGGCGTACGAGATGTGCAGCATGACCTTGATGATCCGCGTTCCGGATGCCGCGACCTGACGCTCGAACTCGTTGATCGCTCCATACCTGCGCTCGATCTCATCGGCATCCGCGAGCTCCCGGACCCGTCCGATCAGAACGTCCTCGTAGTGCGACCGGTCGAACACACCGATCCGGCCGGCGGCCGGCAGCTTGCGCTGGATGCGCCACAGGAAGTCTTGCGAGCGCTCCTCCTCGGTCGGCGCGGCGAAGGATGCGAGCGAAACACCCTGCGGGTCGACCGAGCCGACGACGTGACGCACGATCCCGCCCTTGCCCGACGAGTCCATCCCTTGCAGGACAAGTAGCACCGAAGCGTCCGTGGCGCCCACCCGGCTCTGGGCGAAAAGCTTCTCTTGCAAGAGGTCGAGCTCCGCAACGCCCGCAGCAAGGTCCTGCGCTGCCTGCTGCTTGTCGCTGCCATAGCCGGGTGTCGAGCCGGGGTCGACCCCCGAAAGGACGAAGCCCTCCCGGACTCGCAGCAGTTCGGCAACGTCGCCGGTCCAATAGGTCTGACTTCTCGCGGTCACCCGTCCATCATGGACCCGGCCCGTCGCTCAGCGCGGGAGCGGCACTTCGATCAGTTGCGGGCCCACCACCGGCGAGGTGAGCGCTTGGTCGAGCGCGGCTCGGGTCTCGATGCGCGCATAGGTCCAGCCGTAGGCGGTCGCCAGCGCCTCGAGATCGGCATCCTGGGGTGTGTAGAGCACGCGATCGCGCTGCTGCGAGGAGCCGAGCGCGGCGACCTCAAGGCCGTCGAAGATCGTGCCGCCGGAATCGTTCCCGACGATCACCTGGATCCGCGGCGCCGTCTCCCCCGGCACGAGCAACAGGGCTCCGACGTCGTGCAGCAAGGCCAGATCACCCAGCAGCACGCGGGTCACTCCTGCCGCACCCTCGGCCTGGCTCGCGATGGCGACCCCGAAGGCCGTCGCCACTGTTCCGTCGATTCCAGCCAAACCCCGATTGGCGTGCACGGTCACCTTCTTGCCCGGCAGCACGGCGTCGGCCACCCGAACCAGGCGCGAAGAGCCGAACACGAGCCGGTCGTGTGGCCACGTCGCCCGCCACGCCGCATCGACGAGGGCCACGCGGTCGAGCTTTTCTCGCAGCACCGCAAGCTCCGCCGAGATCGCCCCCAGCCGCGTCTGCGGGTCGGCCGACGCGAGCGCCTCACCGTCGGGAGCCGGCACTGACAGGTCGACGGATGCCGCACGCGAGGCCCGCATCCATTCTCCGAGCCATGCGCGATCAGCCGCGATCGCCTCTGTCGTCGACGCGGCGGTTGGGGCCGGGGCCACGGCTGCAACGGCGACTGTCGCGCCGTTGAGGTTGACCGTCTCTCCGGGACCGCGCAGCGCAATCACCTCGACGTCGTCGCGGGAGAGAAGCGCGCTGGTCTCGCGCGCGAGCGTGGGGTGACCCAGCACGACGACGCGCTCGATCGGGTCGCTGAGCTCCGGCCGACGCAGCAGCTCCCGGTAGGAATGGACGAGCTGACGGCCGAAACGGGCGCCACTGACGATCTCAGCGACAAGCGGCCATCCGCCCTCCCACGCCAGCGCCTCGGCGCGTGGCCCCGCTCCTTCGCCTGCCAGAACGATCGTCCGGATGCCGCGAGGCAGCACGAGCGGCTCCTCGTCGGCTGCGAGAGCCTCGTCGGCATCACCGATGCCGCCCCCGCCCTGATACAGCGCGCCCGACTGGTCGTTCTCGAGCGGCGCATCGACCGTGTGGGCTCCCTCTCCGGCATCCGCGCCCCACCACGGCGGGAGCGATCCGGCCAGCGGCTCGCGAAACGGCAGGTTGAGATGGACGGGACCGGCCGGACGCACCGCGTCACCGAGCGCCGCGCTCACTGCCTGGTCGGCGATATCGCGCAGCATCACGGATTGGTCGCCCTCACCGGTGTCGTCGATCTCGGTCGGCGTCGGCACGTCGAGCTCGAACCGCGTGTTGGGGGCGAAGATGCCAGGTTGACGCGTCGTCTGGTTCGCCCCGACTCCCCGCAGCTCCGGGGGTCGGTCGGCGGTCAGCAGAAGCAGGGGCACCCCGGAGTGGTGGGCCTCAAGGACGGCGGGCGCGAGGTTTGCCACCGCAGTGCCGGAGGTGCAGACGATAGCTGCCGGCATCCGTGTCTCGCGACCGATTCCCAGGGCGGTGAACCCGGCGACCCGCTCGTCGATGCGCACGTGCAACCGCAGGAGGCCCCGTTCCTCGGCGTCGGCAACGGCGAGCGCCAGAGCCTGCGAGCGCGAACCCGGGCTGAGAACGACATCGCGCACTCCCCGCGCGATCAGCTGATCGAGCAGGGCCGCTGCAGCATCCGTCGCGGGCGAACGGGTGCCCCCACCGACCAGGTCGCTCACGGGATGCCCGTCAGGCGGCGCCGCGAGACCCGCGGGGCTCGTCGTCGTCATCGCGGGGCGCGGATGCCGCTTCGTGATCGGTCACGGTGTCAGCATCCGTCGGACCGTCCAACGCATCTTCGGCATCCAGCAGTGCGAGCTCTTCCTCGAGCCGGCGAATTCGTTCGTCTTGATCCGAGATCGTGCCGATGCGGCCCAGGAACTCGGGGTCATCATCCGGGGCGCGCGTGGCGTGAACCGCGGACCGTCGTGCGCGACCGACCAGCAACCACAGCACCCCGCCGATCACGGGAAGCACGAGGACGATGACGATCCACAGCGGCTTGCTCACGCCGCGGTGCCGCGTCGGCGGCTGCACAGCGCAATCGACGATGGTGTAGACCCAGAACGCGGTCGCCACCAACGCCAGAATCAACAGCACGCGGGGCACACCTCCATCCTAGGTCGGTTCGACACGCCGGGGCTGGTTGCGGGCGCTGACCGGGGCGGACGGCGGCAGGGCGCCCGACGCCTACGATGGAGGGGTGAACGCGCGCTCCTTCTGGCTCTATACGGTGCTGCGCATCCTGTTCTTCCTCGTCCCGTTCGGCATCCTGATGCTGTTGCCCATCGGCCGCGAGTTCTACTGGCTGTCGGCGATCTTCGCCGCGCTCATCGGACTGAGCCTCTCGGTGATCTTCCTGCGCCGCCCCCTCGATGAGGTGTCGGCATCGCTTGCCGAGCGCAGGGCGCGCCGTACTGACCCGACCGACGAGCAGGTTGAGGATGCCACCCTCGAAGACGCACCGGCTGCCGACGAAGCACCCGCGCCGTCAGCCGGCGAAGGCCCAGAAGAGGAAAGCTCCGAAAGCGAGCGACGTTCCTGACGTCAACGCCAGGGCGATGACGAGCTCGCGCGGCTGCCGGTAGGTCCACACGATGAGGATCGCGGGAAGCGCGAGCAGCAACGCCATCGCGGTCAACCACGCGATCGGGTAGAAGACCGCAAGGTAGCCCGCGATCCCGAACGGGACCAGCACGAACACGGTGTACAGCACCTGCGTGGCGCGGCGCCCGATCAGAACACTGAGCGTGCGCTTACCGGCGACGCGATCCTGATCGATGTCGCGCAGGTTGTTTGCGAGCAGCACGGCGCACGCGAGCAGGCCCGCCCCGACCGCACCGAACCAGGCCTCCTGCGGCAGCGCGAACACCTGCACCCACGTCGTGCCGAGCGTTGCTACGAGGCCGAAGAAGACGAACACGAACAGTTCACCGAGGCCCGCATAGCCATAGGGGCGCTTGCCGCCCGTGTAGAACCAAGCAGCGAGGATGCAGGCGGTACCGACCGCGAGGAACCACCACTGTTCGGTGCGGATCGTGATGGCGAGGCCCGCAAGACCGGCAATCGCGAAGTACACGAGCGCGACGATCAGCACCGTCCGGGGCTTCGCCTTGCCGGCTCCGGTCAGGCGAGCCGGCCCCACCCGGTAGGCATCCGTGCCGCGCACGCCATCGCTGTAGTCATTGGCGTAGTTCACCCCGATCTGCAGGCTCACCGACACCACGAGGCACGCCAGAGCGATGACCCAGTGCATCGGACGCTCGATCAGAAGTGCTGCTCCTGTGCCGATGAGGATCGGGGTGACTGCCAGCGGGAGCGTCCGCAGGCGGGCTGCACCGATCCAGTCACGCAGCGTCGCAGGCTTGGGGGCGGCGACGGGCGAACGGTGGTCGCGACGAGCGTGATTGGTCGAACCCGGATGCGGCTTCGTGCGAGACCGCGAGCGCTTCTTCTTGGAGGGTGCTGCCACGGGGAGCAATCCTAGAGCGTCGTGATCTGCTCGCGGAGCCGGACGCGGTCAGGCTTGCCCGAGGGCAGGAGCGGCATCCGTTCGACCCTGACGATGGCGCGGGGCCGCGCCGGGGCACCGATCTCGCACTCCACCCGCGTGCGTGCCTCGGCGAGCGCGTCATCCACGGCCGCGCCGCTCCCTTCGACGACGATGACGGAGGCCTGTCCCCAGCGGGCATCCGTCACGGGAACCACCACCGCAGCTTCGAGTCCCGGGACTGTGCGCACGACGCGCTCCACGCGGTCGAGCGACACGTTGATGCCACCGCTGACAATGACGTTGTCGCGGCGCCCGGTCACCCGGAGGGTGCCGTCGAACGTGCCCGTATCGCCGGTGCGGTACCAGCGGGTGCCGTCGGCATCCGTGACGAAGGCCTTCGCGGTTCGCTCGTCATCGTCGAGGTACCCGGACGCGAGAACCGGTCCCGCGATCTGCACCTCGCCGCCCTCGACACGTATGCTCACTCCGGCCAGCGGCACGCCGTCGTACACACATCCGCCGCTGGTCTCGCTGGAGCCGTACGTGCGCACGATCCGGATGCCGAGAGCGGCGCTACGCTGCAACTCCGCCGCTGGCAGCGCTTGGCCGCCGACGAGGATCGCTTCGAACCCGCGCAGGCAGTCTGCGACCGCGGGATCGCGGGCTGCGGCATCCAGGAGCCGGGTGAGTTGGGCGGGCACGAGCGACGTGTACCGGGGAGCGTCGAGTCCCGCGGCGGCCTCGAAGAACTGCTCGGGCGTGAACGAGGCAGGGATGACGGCCGGGTCGGTCCCCGCCAGGATGCTGCGCACGAGCACCTGGAGACCGGCGACATACGTCGGTTCGAGCGCGAGCACCCAGGACCCGGACCCGATCCGTTCTGCCGTCGCTGTGGCGCTGGCGCGCAGCGCGCCGATCGGAAGCACGACCGACTTGGGGTAGCCCGACGAGCCGGAGGTCTCGACGATCACCGCCGGCTCGAGATCTGACCCCGGAACCTCGGCGAGCGCGTCGCGCACTGTTTCCACGAGCGCCTGCGCGTCCCGATTGCAGGAGGAACTCAGCCGGATGAGCCGCCAGAGCGTCGGCTGCGGCGTGTCATCCTGCAATCGGTTCGTCACGACGGCGGTCCGGGCCCGGGTTCAGTAGTGCCAGGGATACGGCGACCAGTCGGGGTCACGCTTCTGCAGGAACGCGTCCTTGCCCTCGACGGCCTCATCGGTGCCGTATGCGAGCCGGGTCGCTTCCCCCGCGAACACCTGCTGGCCCACGAGCCCGTCATCGACGGCGTTGAACGCGAACTTCAGCATCCGGATCGCGGTCGGCGACTTGGTGAGGATCGTGCGGGCCATCGCGATGGCCTCGCGCTCGAGCTGCGCATGCTCGACGACGCGGTTGACCGCGCCCATCTCGTACGCCCGCTGCGCCGCGTACTCCTCCGCGAGGAAGAACACCTCGCGCGCGAACTTCTGGCCGATCTGGCGGGCGAAGTACGCCGAGCCGTAGCCCGCGTCGAAGGAGCCGACGTCGGCATCCGTCTGTTTGAACCTGCCGTGCTCGCGGCTCGCGATCGACAGGTCGCACACGACGTGCAGCGAGTGTCCGCCGCCCGCAGCCCAGCCCGGGATCACCGCGATCACGACCTTCGGCATGAACCGGATGAGCCGTTGCACCTCAAGGATGTGCAGGCGCCCCGAGCGGGCCGGGTCCGGTGCCGTCGCGTCGTCGGCCGCATAGGTGTAGCCATCGCGACCACGGATGCGCTGGTCGCCGCCGGAGCAGAACGCCCAGCCGCCGTCCTTCGGACTCGGGCCGTTGCCGGTCAGGAGCACGACGCCGATCTTCGAGTCCTGCCGTGCGATGTCGAGGGCGCGGTACAGCTCGTCGACGGTGTGTGGGCGGAACGCGTTGCGAACCTCGGGCCGGTCGAACGCGATCCGGGCGATCCGGCCGTCCGGCGAGACGTGGGAGGTGATGTCGGTGTACCCCTCAGCACCGGGGGCAAGAACCCAGGCATCCGGATCGAACAGCTCGGAAACGCTCACGGCACCAGCCTACGCGGGCGCTTAGCCCGTCTGGCGGGCCACACCTTCACGCGAGTTGTCCCTCCTTCACGCGAGTTGTCCTTGCCCGGCGCGAGTTGTCCTTGCCTAGCGCAAGGGACAACTCGACGCAGCAAGGGACAACTCAGCACAGCGAAGGACAACTCGGCGGGGAGAGGGACAACTCGGCGGGAGGAAGGACAACTCGGCGGAGAGAGGGACAACTCGGCGCGGGTAGCCTGGAGGAGAGGACAGGGAGATATACGGATGCAGATCAGGACATCGTCTGACTGGCGGGACGCGCTCCCGTTCGAGACCCCCGTCCTGGCCTCCGAGGCGATGCCCGGTGAGGCGAGTCGCTGCGCCCGATGCCCTGCAGACGAGCCGCTGAAAGAGCGGACCGAGCTGTGGGCGGTCAAGCACCGGCACCCTAACAACCACGCCGGGTTCGTGCGCCTCTACTGCCTCGAACACCGCCCGGCCGTCGCACCGCTCCCTCCGGTCTCGGCTCCCCCGGCTGCCCGGGCACGCAAGAGCACGACGCCCCGCGCACCCCGTACATCCCGCCCAACGCCGTCGAAGCCCGAGCGGGTCGCAGCGGTGTGCCCGAACTGCTTCGTCGAGGTCCCGACGAGCGGCATCTGCGGCGTCTGCGGCGAATCGGTCAGCTGACCGGTCCGCGCGCGACCATCACGCCGCGTTCTTGGCGTCGCGCCACGCCACCCACTGCTTGACGGCGTCGAAGTTCCAGTCGGGGCCATCGATCCCCAGCGTGAACAGCCGCACTCCCGCGCCATAGAGCGCCTCGACCTCGTCGACGTTTCGCGCCCCGATCTCGTTCGAGACCACGAGGTTCGACAGGTCCCGCTCTTCCTTCTGCGCCCACCGCTCGAGAACGTCGAGCTTGCTGGTGACGGCATCCGGCTTCACGAAGCTGTGCCAGATGTCGGCGTGGCGGGCAACCAGACGCAGGGTCTTCTGTTCGCCCGCGCCGCCGATCATGACGGGGATCTTGCGCGTCGGCGCCGGATTGAGCTGCTCCCACCGGGCCTCGACCCGGCGGAGCCCTTCGGCCAGGTCATCCAGCCGAGAACCCGCGGTACCGAACTCATAGCCGTATTCGACGTAGTCCTTCTCGAACCACCCCGAGCCGGTGCCGAAGATGAACCGGCCGGCAGCGCCGCCCTTGGCGCTGATGTGGTCGACCGTCCGCGCCATATCTGCCTGCAGGTCGGCGTTGCGGTAGCTGTTGCAGTTGACAAGAGCGCCGAACTCGATGCGCTCGGTCTGCTCAGCCCACGCGCCGAGCATCGTCCACGACTCGAAGTGCGCGCCATCCGGGTCACCGCTGAGCGGGTAGAAATGATCCCAGTTGAAGGCGATGTCGACGCCGAAGTCCTCGAGCCAGAGCACTGCCTCACGGATCTGGGGATAGCTCACGTGCTGGGGGCGCACCTGCACGCCGAGTCGGACGGGAGTATCGAGAAGAACCATGTCTTCAGCCTACGGACGTCCACACCCCCAGGGCCCGCGCGCCGGGATGCCGAGCGGCAGTGCGGCGGGCAGGATGAGAGCATGGTCGCCGCCTTGCACCTGCCGTCACTCCCGCCCCTGGACGAACTCCTCGAGAGCGCCCACGTTGTCGCACTACCGCTCGCAACACGGTTCCGCGGCATCGAGCACCGAGAAGCGATGCTGCTGCGCGGGCCCGCGGGATGGACGGAGTTCTCACCGTTCCTCGAGTACGACGACGCCGAGGCGAGCACCTGGCTTGCCGCAACCATCGACTTCGGCTGGCACAGCACCCCCGCGGCCCGTCGCAGCGAGATCCGCGTGAATGCGACAGTTCCCGCGGTTGCACCGGATGCCGTATCCGACGTGCTCGCCCGTTTCGATGGATGCCGCACGGTGAAGGTCAAGGTGGCAGAGTCCGGCGGGACACTCGCCGATGATGTGGCCCGCGTGCGAGCGGTCCGGGAGGCCATGGGGCCGCTCGGCCGCATCCGGGTCGACGCAAACGGAGCGTGGAACCTGGACGAGGCGGAGCACGCGGTGCGTGCGCTCGCCGAGTTCGATCTGGAGTACGTCGAACAACCCTGCGGAAGCCTGGAGGAGCTCCGGGAGCTGCGGCGCCGCATCCGGTACATGGGTGTTCCGGTTGCCGCCGACGAGAGTGTACGCAAGGCCGAAGACCCGCTCGCTGTGGCACGTTCCGGCGCCGCAGATCTGCTGGTGATCAAGGCGCAGCCCCTGGGCGGCGTCCACCGGGCTCTCGCGATCGTCGCCGAGGCGGGGCTGCCCGTCGTCGTCTCGAGCGCGCTTGACACTTCGGTGGGGCTGGCAATGGGCGCTGCGCTGGCCGCGGCCCTTCCCGATCTCGACTACGACTGCGGCCTGGGCACCGCTTCTTTGCTGGCTGCCGACGTCACGACGCAGCCGGTGCGGCCGGAGCACGGCACCATTCCTGTTCGCAGACCCGCGGTCGACGAGTCAGCGCTTGAATTCCAGGCAGCACCGCCGGACCGCAGACGGTGGTGGCGCGAGCGACTAACCAGGTGCCACGCCCTCCTGGCGGTGTCCCAGGGCTGAAACGGTCGCGCTGGGCCTAGCGCGCGATCAGGATGCCGCGTCGACGAGCGCGAGCGCGAGCTGTTGCGTCTGCGACTCTGCGCGTCGACGCAGCCCGTCGTCATCGATCCGCTCGATCGCTGCCGTGATGAGCGCGTCTTCCCAGACTGTCAAGACGAGGCGAGCTACGTCGCGGGCTGGGAGGCGCAGCCGCAGACCGTAGGAGGTGACAAGCGATTCGATCATCCGCTGCACCCGATCGATGAGGCTCGAAGCCCACGCAAGGTACGCCCGCGCCGTCTCGTCGTCGCGCATCGCGCGCAACCGGATCTCGCTCATGAGGACGACATCGAGGAGCCCTTCGACGGTGCCATCGAGCACGCTCTGCACCAGCTCGTTGGGCGTCAACGCGGCATCCTGGGCACGCAAGCCGTCCACGCGTTCGGAGACAGCTTCAAGCTTGCGGTCGGTCACCGCGCGCACCAGCTCGAAGAACAGCTCTTCCTTTGTGGAGAAGTTGGAATAGAACGCACCGCGCGTGTATCCGGCGCGTTCGCAGATCGCCTCGACCGAGGCTCCGTCGAGCCCGACTTCGGCAAACACTTCGTAGGCGGCGCGCATCAGCCGCGCTTTGGTGCGCTCGCGACCACGCGCCCCGTCAGGGGTGATGCCGTCGATCGCCTGCAGCACATGCCGGGTGGCGTCAGCGTCATCTGCCGACATCGCGCCCTCCCCTCACCGGTGTTCACAACGAACCTTCAGCCTGCTGGTCTCAGCAATCGTCTACGATACACATGCGTATCGGATACACCGGTGTATCGAGACTCCCCTTGACGACTCCCGGAGGAAGACCCGTGTCCACCGTTCTCTATGCCCTCGGACGATGGGCGTATCGGCACCCGTGGCGGGTGCTCGCGTCTTGGCTTCTCGTGCTGGTCCTCGCGGGCGGCGGAGCTGTGCTCTTCCAGCAGGGCACCGACAACACCTTCTCGATTCCCGGAACCGAGTCACAGGCGGGCCTCGAGGAGCTGCAGCGGACCTTTCCTGAAGTCTCGGGAACCAGTGCGCAGTTCATCGTCGTCGCCCCCGAGGGCATGACTGTTGAGGACGCACCGTTCCCCGAAGACATCGCCCAGACGATCGACGAGATCGAGGGCATTGACGGGGTCCTCGCCGTCAGCGACCCGTACGACGAGTCGATTTCGGGCCTGATCTCCGACGGCGGGTCGGCGGCCCTTGTGCGCTTCCAGTTCGAAGGGCAGGCCTCGTCGGTCTCGTCCGAAACGAAGGATGAGCTTTTCGAGATCACCGATGCCCTGCAGGCCGAGCTTCCCGCCGGAACGACGGTGGCGCTCGGCGGAGACCTCTTCTCCCAGTCACTGCCGACGCTGTCGATCGTCGAACTGTTCGGCGTGGTCCTCGCTCTGGCGGTTCTCATCGTGACGTTCCGATCGTTCGTCGTCGCGGGCCTCCCTCTCATCACTGCCCTCGTCGGCGTCGGCCTGTCGATGGCGCTCATCTTCATCTCGACGGCCTTTGCGACGATCTCGTCGACGACGCCGATGCTCGCGCTCATGCTGGGGCTCGCAGTCGGCATCGACTACGCGCTGTTCATCATCTCCCGCCAGCAGGATGCCGTCCGTGACGGCGTCGACCCCGAAGAGGCTGCAGCCCGAGCGACAGGAACGGCCGGCTCCGCTGTCGTGTTCGCCGGCGCGACAGTGCTGATCGCGCTCATCGGCCTCTCTTTTGCCAACATCCCCTTCCTCACCACCATGGGGATCGCCGCATCGGTCGCGGTCGCCATCGCCGTTGCCATTGCCGTGACCCTCACGCCCGCCTTCCTCGGCTTCGTCAAAGGCCGGGTTGCCGGATGGCCCCGACGCCGAAAGGTCACCAGACGACGGCGTGGCACATCTGCACGCGAGGATGCCGCGGCACTGGCTGAGGCCGCATCCGAGGCTGATGCCGAACCCGAGGCTGAGCCCGCACCTGCAACCGCACACCGCAAGAAGACGAACCCGTGGGTGAAGCTCGTGACCCGGCATCCGGTCGTCACCACGGTGTCGGTCGTGGCGCTTCTCGGGGCGCTCGCGATCCCCGCCGGCAGCCTCCCGTTGGCTCTTCCCAACGCCGGGATGCTGCCCGAAGACAACGAGGCAAGGCAGAGCTACGACCTCGTGGCCGAGCACTTCGGGGCCGGCGCTAACGGGCCGCTCATCATGACTGGCACGATCGTCACCTCGACCGATCCGCTGACCCTCATGCAGGACCTCGGCGATGACATCGCGACGATACCCGGCGTGAAAGAGGTAGCACTCGCAACCCCCAACCGCACGGCCGATACCGGAATCGTGCAGATCGTGCCCGAGACCGCACCGGATGACCCCGCCACGGCCGAACTCGTGCGCGAACTGCGCTCACAACACGACAGGCTGCTCGACGAGTACGGCGTCGACCTCAAAGTGACCGGCTTCACCGCCGTCGCCATCGACATCTCCGACAGGCTGGGCGGCGCACTCCTGCCGTTCGGCATCTTCGTGGTCGGGCTTTCGCTCGTGCTGCTCACGATCGTCTTCCGATCCATCTGGGTTCCCCTCAAGGCAGCCGCCGGCTACCTCCTCTCGGTCGCCGCAGCATTCGGGATCGTCGCCCTCGTCTTCGAGTGGGGAGTGTTCGCCGACGCGCTCCACGTGTCCAAGACCGGCCCCGTCATCAGCTTCATGCCGATCATCCTCATGGGAGTCCTCTTCGGCCTCGCGATGGACTACGAGGTCTTCCTGGTCTCACGCATGCGCGAGGACTACGTCCACCTGCGGCGTGCCCGCGGGGGCCGCGCCGACCGCGCGACGGCGATCAGCGCCGTCCGGTCGGGGTTCACGGCATCCGCCCGGGTCGTCACCGCAGCCGCGGTCATCATGTTTGCGGTGTTCGCGGCGTTCGTTCCGGAGGGTGACATCAACATCAAACCCATAGCACTGGGGCTTGCGGCGGGAATCGCAATCGATGCGTTCCTCGTGCGTATGACGCTGGTTCCCGCCGTGATGACTCTTCTGGGTCAGCACGCGTGGTGGATGCCGCGGTGGATGCACCGTGTGCTGCCGCACTTCGACGTCGAGGGCGAAGCCGTGGAGCGAGAGCTCTCGCTCAAGGACTGGCCTAAGTCCGACCGCATCGCAGCCGTGGCCGCCGAGGATCTCGATCTGCTGGCCTACGGGTCGACGCACGGCGGTGATGTCGACGTATTCGCCGGGGTGACAACCCGCGTCGAGTTCGGCGACACGGTCATCGTCACCGGCGACCCGCGCGCCTCACGCGCCCTGCTGTTGACGATCGCCGGCCGCCTCGCCCCGACCGGCGGCCGCCTGCGAGTTGCCGGGCACCTGCTTCCCGAGCGTGCCGCATGGGTGCGTTCACAGGTCGGAGTTGCACTCCTCGCGGATGCCGACGATCCCCTCGCGGAGCTCGCGCGCGCCCTGCGCGGATCCGCGCTGATCGTCGTCATCGATGGTCTCGGCCGACTCGAAGGCCAAGCTACGCGAGATCAGGCGGCGGCGCTCCTGCGTGATGCGGCAGTCGCACGTCGCGAGCGTTTCGATGACGCGCACTCGCCACTCACGATCCTGGCCTCGACCCAGCATGAGGGCTCGGCGCTCAGCCTCATGGCCGACGCCCACCGTGCGGGCGTGCACTCACTGGCGCTTCCCACACGTCTTCACACACCCGTTCCCGCTTCCGCTGAGGAGCACGCATGAGCATTTCTGTCGAACGAGCTCGCACCCGCCGGCCCATCACATGGCTGACGATTCTTGGCGTCATTCTGTTGCCCGCCGTCATCGGCGGCATCCTGGTGGTCGCCCTGTACAACCCCGCGTCGCGGCTTGACACGATGAACGCCGCGATTGTGAACAACGATCAGGCTGTCACGATCGATGGTCAGTACGTCCCACTCGGACGCCAGCTCACAGCGGGCCTCGTGGAAGGCTCCGGGGATAGCGAGCGCAACCTGACCTGGACGATCTCGAACGCCGACGACGCGGCCACGGGCCTCGCCGACGGCACCTACGCCGCAGTCGTGACGATTCCCGAGAATTTCTCGGCCGCAGCGACATCGACCCGCCCCGGCGAAACTCCGGAGCGCGCCACCATCGAGGTCACGACGCCGCCCGACAGCCTCATCGTCGACGACGCCATTACCGCTCAGATCACCTCGACCGCGGCAACGCTGACCGGCGAGCAGATCTCGACGGCCTACCTCGAGAACGTGTTCCTCGGCTTCACGACCCTCGGTGACCAACTCGGCGAGGCAGCCGATGGCGCCGACCAGCTCGCCGACGGGATGAAGCAATCGGCTGACGGGTCGGCAGAACTTGCGAGCGGGCTGCAGGACGCTGCATCGGGAGCTTCGCAACTCTCCGCCGGAACGAGCCGACTCAGTGGCGGCCTGACCGCCTGGTCAGCCGGGGCGACGAACGCCGCGAACGGCCTGGACTCGTGGGCCGCGGGAGCCGGAGCCGTAGCCAGCGGTTCACAGCAGGTCACCGACGGCCTGAATCAGCTGGCGGCGCAGACCGCCCAAATTCCAACCCTCCCGCAAGACGTTGTCGATGCCGCATACGAGCTCGCTGCCAACAGCGATCAGATCAGCGCCTCGGTGAATGGAGCTGTCGACGACCTCAACCAGCTCGTCGCGACGTGTACGGATCTTGGCCTCCCGGGCCCGGTCTGTCAGACACTCACCCAGATCGCCGATGAGGCCAACGCCGCCTTGCCTGCGGTCAACGACATTCTCGACAACGCCGATACGATCGCTGCCGGGGTCGACGACCTGTCAACGCTCGGACCCGACCTGACAGCCGGCGTGACTCAACTCGCGGGCGGGAGCTCACAGGTCACTTCCGGCATCACGGGACTGGCCGGTGGTGCGAACGAGGCGGCCGCGGGCGTCCATCAGCTCGCAGCGAGCGCAAACGACCTCGCTGCCGGCAGCGCACAGCTCGCGTCGGGCGCATCGGGTCTCGCCACCGGTGTCGGTGACGCCGCTACCGGTGCCACGACCCTGAGCGACGGGCTGAGACAGCTCGCCGATGGCACGACCTCCCTCGCGGATGGGCTCCACACGGCGGTCGAGCAGCTCCCGTCGTATACGGATGCCGAGGCCGCGAGCCTCGCGGAAGTCGTGGCCGATCCCGTGGCGGCGGAAGGTGTCGGCTCCGACCTGTTCGGCGCGTCAGCGATTCCGCTGTTGACCGCGCTCGCCCTGTGGTTCGGCGCACTTGGTTCGTTCGTCGTGCTCCGGGCCTTCCCGGCTCGCACGCTCGCCTCCCGGTCGCCGTCCGTGCTGCTCGCCCTGCGCTCGCTGGCCCCCGCCGCGGCGATCGGCGCCGTCCAGGGTCTGCTCGTGGCTGGGATCGTCCAGATCTCTGCTGGCTATGACTGGGGAGACTGGTCGATCTTCGCCGGGGTCAGCATCCTGGCCGGTATCGCGTTCGCTGCAGTGAACCAGGCACTCGTTGCCGTCTTCGGTGGCGCCGGCCGCTGGGCGGCCGCCCTGATCGGCGTACTCGCCGTTGCAACCGGAATTGTGTCCACGGTTCCCGGTGTGCTGACGGCGATCGACGAGGTCATGCCGGTCTCGCCCGCGTACAACGCGATGCTCGGCGCCCTGACCGGGTCGGGCGGCGTCAGCGCGGGGATCGCGGGTCTCCTGATCTGGAGCGGCCTCGCCTTCATCGCGACCATCCTCGCGGTGGCCGCCAAGCGGACGACCACGGCCCGCGCCATCCTCGCCGCCCCCGCCACAAACTAGCCGCCCTGACGCGCACATCCCCTTCGGTCGCGCCCTCGCGCGGGTCTCACGGCCCCACACCCACGTCAAGGCGCGACCGAAGGATGACGAGCCGTGTGCACGCCGCAGCATCCGTCGCGCCCTCGCACCCGTACCGAGCAGCTCAGTCGCGCCTTGGTGTGGGTCTTCCCCGCCTCCACCCGCATCTAGGCGCGACCGAGATCTTTCGTCAGACCCAGAGCGTCCCTGAAGAGCAGCTCGGTCGCGCCTTGGCGTGGGTATGGGTGCCTGCAGCCCGCAGGAAGGCGCGACCGAAAGATGGGGCCAGACGCGGAACCGGCCCGGATGACGAGAGCCGGCCAAAGCCTCAGCTGAGGCCGCTGTAGGCGTGCAGTCCCTTGAAGAACATGTTCACGATCGTGAAGTTGAAGATCACTGCCGCGAATCCGACGATCGACAGCCACGCTGAGCGGGCGCCGCGCCACCCGCGCGTCGCCCGGGCGTGGATGTAACCGGCGTAGAGGACCCAGATCACGAAGGTCCAGACTTCCTTCGTGTCAAAGCCCCAGTAGCGGCCCCACGCGTCGTTGGCCCAGATCGATCCGGCGATCAGCGTGAAGGTCCAGAAGACGAAGCCCATGATCGCGAAGCGGTAGGCCAGCGATTCGAGTGCTTCCGCGCCGGGAAGGGTACGCAGGAAGCCCGGGCCGGATCGCATCGTCGCACCGGTGCCGACGGCGGCAATCGCCCGCTGTTCGCGGCGCGCCTGCATGAGCTGGAGCACCGACAGGCCGAACGCGATAGCGAACAGCGCGGTAGCCAGCGAGGCGACGAACACGTGGATGACGAGCCAGACGCTCTTGAGCGGGTCGGCCAGCGGCACGACCTCGACATAGAACGTGAACGGCAGCGAGGCGCCGCCGAGCATGAGGACGACCATGCCTGTGATGAGCGATCCGAGGAAACGGAGGTCGTAGCGGAAGAGCACCCCGAGGTAGACGGCGACGATCAGCACCGTGCCCGTGAGGGCGAACTCGTACATGTTCGACCACGGCACGTGACCGGCGACGATGCCGCGCGTGATGACGCCCCCGAGGTGGAAGAGGAAGGCGAGCCACGTCAGGCTCGTGCCGATACGCGCCCACAGTAGACGCGTGCGGCGACCCGGCGCTGCGTTGAGGTTCTCTTCGGCAGCCCGACCCTCGGCGCGAAGCTCCTCGACAGCGGATGCAGGACCCGCCGCGCCACCGACGGATGCCGCTCCTGCACCGACCGACACGAGCTCCCGCTGAGCGGAGCGGTCGACCGCTACCGCCGAACGGCGTGAGAGGTCGACGACGTAGGCGATGAACGCGAGTGCGTAGATCGCGATGGCGGTCCACACCAGCAGAAACGAGACCGACTCGAGGGACAGCGCGGAATCGACGGGCATGGGGCCAGTTTACGTGGGCTTGCTGGCGCCGCGCCCCGCGAGGGAGGCGCCGTGGTCGCCGGCGAAGCGCTCGACCGTGGCATCCAGCGTCGGATCCTCACCACGGGCGAGTCCCGCGTACTCGATCCTCACGTTGGGGCCTTGAACTGTCGCCTTCACCCACATGCGGCGGCGGGGCACGAACAGGGCAGCGAGCAGCCCCGCGACGGCGATCGAAGCGAACACGAGAACCCACGTCGCGGCGGCGTCTCGGTGGATCGACAGCGAGACGAACCGCTTGACCGGCTCGCCCGTGGGGGTCACGGCGGAATCGTCTTCGAAGGTGACGGTTCCGCGGCCGCCGGGGATCTCTGCGGTTTCGCCCGGCAGCAGCCGGATCGAGTCGACACCGGTGGTTCCGCCGGTGAGCTGTGTCATGTCCGTCGTGTCGAGGGCGTACACCGAGCGCGGGATGCCGCCGTCGATGCCGAGATCCCCCTCGAACACGTTGAGGGTCAACTCCGGGTAGACCAGTGCTGGCCATCCCGAGGTGAGGGCCCCGGTCTCGAGCTCCGCGACCGTCGGGTAGAAGAAGCCGACGAGCCCGAGCTGCTCAGGTAGTCCGTCGGGCACCTTGACGACGCCGAGCGAGGTGAGGTTCCGGTCCTGCGGCAGGAAGGGAACGGATGCCGAGTAGACGACCTCGCCGTCGGGAGCGCGAACCGTGATGGTCGGCGCGTAACCGTTGCCCATGAGGAAGATTCGATCGCCCGCGACATCGAGCGGATGGTTCACCCGCACCTCTCCGGCTGTCGGGTCCTCGCCTGCGCGTTGGGTGGTGAGTCGCGCGACGAAGTCTCCGGCCTGACCGGCGCCGCTTTCGTCGGGAGCGACGTAGCTGACGCTGAACTCGTCGAGCGTTATCGCATAGGGAACGAGGGAGTTCTCGTCGACGAAGCGGCCGGGGTTGAACGAGGAGTAATCAACGAGCGCGTTCGTGAACGTGTCGCCCTGGATGATGACGGTCTGGCCGGTGTAGGTGAAGCCTCCGCCGACTCCGACCGCGATGAGAACGCCCACGAGCGCGCCGTGGAAGATGAGGTTCCCGGTCTCTTTCAGGTAGCCGCGCTCTGCCGAGACACTGAAGCTCGGGGCGCCCCGACGGTCGGTGTCGTACCGCTCGGTGCGGTAACCACCGCGGCGCAGCTGCTGCTCGGCGAGAGCCACAGCGTCGGCCGCATAGGCTGCGGGGTCGGCATCCGCCCCTTCGATCAACGTCTCGCGATACGTCGAGAGCCGCTCGAGACGTGCAGGAGTGCGCGGGGGCCGGGCCCGCAGCGCCTTCCAGTGGTGCTGCGTGCGCGGGATGACACATCCGATGAGCGAGATGAACAACAGGATGTAGATCGCCGAGAACCAGGCCGACGTGTACACGTCGAACAGTTGGAGCCCGTCAAGGATCGGCGCGAGGTCGGGATTGTCAGTGAAGTACCGCGTGACGCCGTTGGGATCGGCACTGCGCTGGGGTACGAGCGACCCCGGGATCGCCGCGATCGCGAGCAGCAGAAGCAGGAGCAGGGCGGTGCGCATGCTGGTGAGCTGGCGCCATCCCCACCGCGCCCATCCGACGACGCCGAGCGCGGGCGAGTTGACCGTGTCGTCGGGGGATGAGCCACCGGCATCCATGCTGTCGGCCGCAGCATCGGCGTGATCGGCGGGGCGAAGCGGATCGACGGTCACGTCATCAGAGCGGGAGGGGGACATTGATGAGCACCCCCTGGAGCGAGATCATGAGCGTCGTCCAGACGCCGGTGAGCATGAGGATGCCGAGCAGCACGAGCAGGATGCCGCCGGCGATGTTGATCGCGCGGATGTGGCGTCGCAGGAACGTGACGGCCGTGGTTGCCCAGCCGAGGCCGAGTGCGAGCAGCACGAAGGGGATGCCGAGTCCGAGCGAGTACGTGAGGCCGAGGAGGGCTGCGCGCCCGGGGTCGCCGAAATTCCAGGACAGCGCGGTGATCGCGGCCAGGGTCGGGCCGATGCACGGAGCCCAGCCGAGGCCGAGCGCGAGACCCAGCAGGGGGGCGCCGATGAGGCCGACGTTACCGCGCACCTGCGGTTTGATCGTGCGCTGCGCGAAGCCGAACAGCCCGATGAAGACGAGGCCGAGCAGGATGATGACACCACCAAGGATGCGGGTGATGAGGTCGCCATACCGGAGGAAGAACTGGCCGAGCGCACCACCGAGGATCGTGATCGCCATGAACACGACGGTGAATCCGGCGATGAAGAGAGCAACGCCCCCAAGCAGCCGAGCCCGGCTCGGGACCGCGATCCCCTGATCGTTGCGGGTCGAGGTGACTGAGCCACCGATGAACCCGAGGTAGCCGGGCACCAGAGGCAGCACGCACGGCGAGAGGAACGACAGGAGGCCGGCCGCCAACGCGATCGGGACGGCAACCCAGAGGGCTCCCCCTCCGATCAGGTCGGTGACGTTCATCCGTTCTCCGCGAGCGTTTCCTTCACGAGAGTCGTGAGGATGGACGAGCTCGAGAGCGCGCCGATGACCCGAGCAGCGACGCGGCCTTCGGGGTCGATGACAAGCGTGACGGGGGTCGCGTTCAAGGGGGTCGCGTCCGCGAACGCGAGCTTGAGTTCGCGGTCGCCGACCGAGATGAGGCTCGGATAGCTGACGCCGTTGTCTTCGGCGAACGATCGCGCCGTCGGCGCCTCGTCGGCAGTGTTCAGACCGAGGAACGCGACATCGGCCCCGCCGACCTCCTCGTAGGCGGCCTCGAGTTCGGGCGCCTCGACGATGCACGGCGCGCATGCGGCGTACCAGAAGTTCACCACGAGCACCTGACCGCGGTAGTCATCGCTCGTCACCGTCTCGCCGGTATCGGTGACGCCCGAGAAGTTCAGCGGCGCGGAGCGTTGGTCGATGGGAATCGCGACGGCTTCCATTCCGTTCTGCGCGATGAAGCCCTTGTTGTCACCCGCCCGGTACTGGTCGGCGAGCGGATCGGCGGTGCACCCGGCGAGCACTCCGCCCACCGCGAGGGCGCCAACCAGCGCGAGAGCGACGGATGCCGACCTGCGGCCACGGCGAATCGTCACGTCACACCGCCCCGACGTCGATGGCGCCCGATGTCGCTGCGGGCTCGACATAGTCGACCTCGACCCACCCGTCGGCTGACCGCTCGAAACTCGTCACGCTCGACAGCGCGCACCGGCGGTGCCGCGGATCGTGCTGCGTCGGAAGCCCGGCAACTGCAAGGTGGGTCACCCAGATAGGGAGCTGATGGGAGACCACGACCACGTCGCCGTCGTCTGCCTCACCCCAGGCATCCGTCATCGCGGCATCCATGCGGGCGACGACCTGCGCGTAGGGCTCACCCCAGCTGGGCACCGCGGGGCGAGCGAGGTACCGCCAGTTCAGCGGGTTCATCAGGGCGCGCTTCATGCGCTTGCCCTCGAAGACGTTGGTCGGCTCGATGACGCGCTCGTCGGTGGTGGCCCGCAGACCGAAACGGTCGATGAAGGGCTGGGCCGACTCCTGCGCCCGCTGCAGCGGGGACACGATGAGGGATGCCAGCGGGCGCTCGAGCCCGCCGATCCAGGCCGCCGCTTGTTGCGCCATACGCCGTCCGTCTTCGCTCAGCCCGTAGCCGGGGAGCCGTCCGTACAGGACCCGATTCGGGTTGAAGACCTCCCCGTGACGCACGAGATGGACACGGTCAGCGGGCACTCCCCCAGTCTACGTGGGGGTTCGCTTTGCGCGGGCTGAGAGCGCTCGCTGCTCTGCGACCGAGGGCTCAGTCCGCGGAGGGCTTGGGATCCCCTGCGCGCCGGTCGGCCACAAGCGTACGGATGCGAACGACGAGGAACCACGCAATCCCGACCACTACGGCGGCGATGACGACGTACTGGAGGATGTCGGCGTACCGCTCGATGACAGGCCAGGCCTCGCCGAGGAGGAAACCGGCAAGCACGAAGATGGTGTTCCACAGCGCGCTACCGGCGAACGTCAGCAGGCCGAACTTCCACAGCGGCATGCGGGTCACGCCCGCCGGGATCGAGATCAGACTGCGGAAGATCGGCACCATCCGCCCGAAGAAGACCGCCTTGCCACCGTGACGGTGAAACCACGCGACAGTGCGATCAATGTCATCCGGACGCAGTAGCGGGACCTTGGCCGCGATCGTGCGCAGTCTGTCCACGCCGAGCCAGGCGCCGATCCCGTAGAGCAGGAAGGCCCCCACTACCGAGCCGAGGGTCGTCCAGATCAGGGCCTCCGCAAGAGAGAACGACCCGCGGCTGGCCGAGAGACCCGCCATCGGCAGGATCACCTCGCTCGGCAGCGGCGGGAAGATGTTCTCGAGCGCGATCGCAAGACCTGCACCTGCGGGCCCGATGATCTCCATGAGCGAGACCGACCAGTCGATGAGGTGCGTCATCCAGGAGCCGTCTGGTGTCGCGGTGTGCACCCCACCACGGTACGGCCGCGAGGTTACAGCGGGCTGGACGCCGCCTGTGTAGGGCGGCTCGGGTCAGGTGCCCGCCCAGACCAGAACGGCACCGATCAGCCACAGCGCAACGATCAGGACGAACGCCGTGATCGGAATCCAGACCGAGATCCGGCGCAGCACGATCATGACGATCGAGCCGGCGAGCGCGACGAGGAAGACGACCCACGGGGAGAGCACCGCGACCCAGATACCGATGGTCATGACGTTGAAATTGCACCCGGTCGCCGAGCACGAGTCCGACGCAAAGGTCAGGAACGCCCCGAAAATGGATGCCGTCACCGCCGCTGCTGCCAAGAGAAGAAACAGCACGATCGAGACGATCAGATCCGCCCAGCGCAGGGGGCGGCGCGGCTTGCGGGGGCGAGGCGCGACCGGCGCCTCGGACTCTGCCGCGTCGCCCTCCGGGGCCTCGGACGCGGTGTCCGTCTCACCCGGCACGTCGGCGTGCTCTGCCCGCGGGGGCTCCTGCACGCGGAACGTGCTGGGATCCATGCGGAAGACGGGATCTTTCGGGTCGCTCACGGGCCCATCCTAGGGCGCAGGGGGTTCCGGCCGCACCGGCCCGTAGACTGGGCGCTCGTGAGTGAACGCGTCCTGGTGAACCAGCTGAAGCAACTGCCCGCGGGCTCCGTCTCCGTTTCCGGATGGGTCGAGACGGTGCGCGACCAGAAGAAGGTGCAGTTCGTCATCCTGCGCGATGAGACAGGCGCCGTCCAGTTGGTCAATCCCGCGACCCGCGAACTTCCCGAGGATGCCGACGATACGGCTCACGCGGCGCTTGCGTTGACGGAGACCATCTCGGCTCTCTCGACCGGCACCTTCCTCACCGTCACCGGGGAACTCAAGCACGACGAACGCGTCAAGCTCGGAGGTGTCGAGATCAAGATCCACGCTCTCGAGATCGCCGCGGCATCCGACCCCGAGACACCCATCGCCGCCGACAGCGGACTCGACAAGCGCATGGACTGGCGCTTCATCGATCTGCGTCAGGCCCGCAACAACCTGATCTTCCGCGTGCAGACCACCCTCGAGCACGCGATGCGCAGCTACTGGATCGAGCGCGACTACATCGAGATCCACTCCCCCAAGCTCATGTCGAGCCCCGCCGAATCGCGTGCGGAGCTGTTCCAGCTGGAGTACTTCGGAGACCAGACCGCCTACCTCGCGCAGAGCCCCCAACACTTCAAGCAGATGGCGCAGGCCGCGGGCTTTGGCAAGGTGTTCGAGATCGCCGACGCCTTCCGCGCCGACCCCAGCTTCACGAGCCGCCACGCCACCGAGTTCACCTCCATCGACGCGGAGATCAGCTGGGTCGAGTCCCACGAAGACGTCGCGCGGATGCAAGAAGAGCTGCTTCAGACCGCGATCGCCGCCGTCAAAGAGAAGCACGGCGCCGAGATCGAGGAGCTCTTCGGACTCGAGGTCACGGTTCCGACCCTGCCGTTCCCACGCATTCCGCTTGCCGAGGCCCGGTCGATCGTCGCATCCCGCGGCTACGAGATCCCCCGCGCTGACGGCGACCTCGACCCCGAGGGCGAACGCCAGCTGTCGGCGTACGTGAAGGAAACGTACGACCACGACTTCGTGTTCGTCACCGACTACCACCCCGAGATCCGGCCGTTCTACCACATGCGCGATCCCAGGACCGGGATGACCAAGAGCTACGACCTGCTCTACCGCGGCACCGAGATCACCACCGGCGCGCAGCGCGAGCACCGCGTCGAGGTCCTCGAGGCGCAGGCCACCGAGAAGGGCCTGGATGTCGCGGGGCTCGAGCACTATCTCGACTTCTTCCGCTACGGCGTTCCCCCGCACGGTGGTTTCGGGATGGGGCTCGCGCGCCTTCTCATGCTGCTGCTGGGCGAATCCTCCATCCGCGAAGTGACCTTCCTCTTCCGCGGCCCCACGCGCCTCGCGCCCTGAGCCGGTCACCGGTCACGCCTACGCTGGAGACATGACCGCGGCTTCGGCATCCGAGCTCACTCCCTCGAGCCCCGAGGGGACCCACAACTTTCGCGACGTCGGCGGTCTGCCCGTCGTGTCGGGCGATCGTACGCGCGTCGGGGTTCTCTACAGGTCGGATGCCCTGAGCGACCTGACGCCTCGCGGCCTGGATCAACTGGCCGCGAGCGACATCGAGGTCGTCATCGACTTCCGTACCGACACCGAGAGGCAGATGGCGCCCGACCGGCTTCCCGCATCGCCGCCGCCGCGCGTTGTGCAACTGGGCGTGCTCGAAGGCGCAATGGCCGGGATGGCTCAAGAGGTCATGAAGTCCGCCTCGCAAGCGAGCGACCCGGAGGCGGTATCCCGCATCATCGAACGAGCGCTAGCCCAGATCCCCTCGCTGCCGGAACTGTACGTCTCGATGCTGCAACACGGCGCGAGCGCTTTCGCCGAGACTGCCCGGGCGGTAGCGCAGTCTGAGGCAGCAGTCCTCGTCCACTGCACCGCCGGCAAGGATCGCACCGGCGTCGCGATCGCGCTGATCCTCGAGGCGGTCGGAGTCGAGCGCCCGGCGATCGTCGAGGACTATGCGTCGTCGGAGCGTAACCTCGCCGGCCCCTGGACCGAGCGCATGTTCGGGATGCTGCAGGCGATGGGCATTCCGCGCACGCCGGCTCTCGACGATCTCGTCGCCGCGACACCGCCCGCAGCGATCGTCACCGCCCTGGAGTGGGTGGATTCCACCCATGGCGGCGCGGCAGGCTACCTACGCTCAGGGGGGCTGACTGATGCCGAACTCGACGCCCTGCGGCGGCGCCTGGTCTGAGGCCGTGAGCGCCGCGCCTAGATGACGAAGTCGACGGCGTGGCGGGAAGCCACGACGCTGCGGATGTAGGCTGCCACCTCCTGGTGCGCCGGATGCACCTGGTAGGCCTCGAGTGAGTCGAGATCATCGACATCCATGATGAGCACGACGTCCGCGTTGACGTCCGGATACTCGCTGTTGGCACCGGCCGATAGCGAGCGGATCTCGGGAACGACACCGACTAGGGCGCTCAGCCGCCGCGCGACCTCGCCGGCGTGCTCGGCGCGCGTGGCAGCGTCGCCTGCAGCCATCGTCCACATGACCACGTGGCGCAGGGTCATCGTGACACCTCCTGGGCTCGCGATGCGGCATCCGCATCGCGCAGCGCGGCGGACAGCCGTGCAGCGTCCAGACGCCAATGCGCGTGCAGGTCGCCGTCGATGAGCACGACCGGGATCTTCTCCCACCACAGCTCTGAGAGGGCCGGATCGTCTTGGATCGAGAGCTCCTCGACAGTTACCGCGTCGGCCTGGTCGTCGGGGAGGTCGGCGAGGACGTGGTCGATGACGCCACGCGCGACATCGCACAGGTGGCACCCGTCGCGGCCGATGAGAGTCACTGTCGTCACGGTGCCATCGTACGGGGGCGGGATCCTCCGAGGCTCCTGTGCGCTTCGCTCCCGGTTTGCGGGCGCACCCGGTGCTCCCCGTAGCGTGGAGGAAGGCCCCGGAGGGAGAACGGATGCTTGACCTACGCCCGCACGACTGGCGGCGCGCGACGGACGTTGTCGATGCGACGACAGCGACCCTTGGACCGTGGATGACATTCGCGATCGCCGTGGTCGTCGCGGTCGTGTCAGCCCTGGTGCTGACCACGATCGTTTCGGGGATCGTCAAGCTCGCGCTTCGGCGGCGCTCATGGGGTCAGAGTTTCGTTCGCCATGCGCGGCGGCCGTTTCGCACCATCGTCCTGATCATCGCCCTGTGGATAGCGATCGATAGATTCTTCCCCCTGGGACTTGCCGGCGGGGACGCGGCAACCAACACAGCCTGGGATGCCGTCATCGACCGCGTCGCGGCGATCGGTTCTATCGCGGCTGCAGCATGGCTGCTGATCGAACTCGTGCGATTCGCCACCGAGATGGCGCTCGGCCACTACCGGATCGATGTGCCCGACAACCGCATCGCTCGACGCATCCGCACCCAGGTGCTGATCCTGCGCCGCGTGGCCGTGGTGATCATCGTCATCATCGCGATCGGGGCGGCGCTGCTCACCTTCCCCGCGATCCAGACGTTCGGCGCGAGCGTGCTGGCATCCGCCGGGATCGCCTCCATCGTCGCCGGTCTTGCCGCTCAGTCGGTGCTCGCGAACATGTTCGCCGGCATCCAGTTGGTCTTCAGCGAGGCCCTGCGGGTCGATGATGTCGTCGTCGCCGAGGGCCAGTGGGGCCGCGTCGGCGAGATCACCCTGAGCTACGTCGTGCTCGACCTGTGGGATGATCGCCGCCTCGTGCTGCCGTGCACGTACTTCACCACGACGCCGTTCGAGAACTGGACACGCAAGGGCAGCGAGCTGCTGGGAGCTGTCGAGCTCGACGTGGACTGGCGCATCTCCACCGCCCGCATGCGCGAGCACCTGCAGCGCGTCGTCGGCGAGACCGAGTTGTGGGACGGGCGCACGGCAGTGCTTCAGGTGACAGAAGCCACCGGCGGAATGGTGCGGGTCCGCATCCTGGTCACCGCTGCGAACGCGGGAACGCTCTTCGACCTGCGGTGCCTGGTGCGCGAAGAGATGGTCGCCTGGGTGCGCCGCACGAATCCCGACGCCCTTCCGGTGCAGCGCGTCTTGGTCACGCAGCCTGCCGAGGAGACCGAAGCCGAGGGAACGAACACCGGCGCCGTGGAAGGTCTGTTCTCGGGGAGCGCGCAGGGAGAGGCCCGTGCCGCCCGGTACACCAACGCGATTCCGGTGCAGGATGACGGTCCCGACGAGGACTCGGAGGACGCCCGCAGCGGGTCGCCGAAGTAGGAGAAATCAGCAAGGTAGGACGATTCAGCCGCGAATCGGCCGACCTCGACGAAAAGTCCTACCTCGGTGCGGTCCTCAGCGCGGGCGTGCGCGGGCGAACGGATGCCGTCAGCGGCGTGAGCACAAACACGAAGCGCCCGTCCAGTGGACAGGCGCTTGGTGTGGCTGCCGCAACTTACTTCTTGTTGCGGCGCTGGTGGCGAGTCTTGCGAAGCAGCTTGCGGTGCTTCTTCTTCGCCATGCGCTTGCGGCGCTTCTTGATGACAGAACCCACGGAAAACCTCACAATGTCGGGGTCTGGGCGTCGAACGCGGCGTGCGTTCTCGCCCGGGAACGGGCATGAATGGAAAAATGCCTCGGATCAGTCTAGCCGACGTCGGCGATGGGCCGCTGAAGGGCGGCTGTCACCGCGGACTCCGGCACGCGATAGCTGCGTCCGAACCGAACAGCCGGCAGCTCGCCACTGTGCACCAGCCGGTAGACGGTCATCTTCGACACCCGCATCAGGTCGGCGACTTCCGCGACCGTCAGGAAGCGCACATCTGGCAGCTCTGCCATGGCCTCCCCTTCCAATGCCCAGCCCGCCGGCATCACAAACCGGCGGTAGCGAACACTCTAGAGCCTGCGCGAGACGCGTGTAAACCGGTGTGACCCGTGTGACGTGAGTGGTTACCGGCCAGGAAGCTTCCGCCAGGCGTTGGTGACGGCGTACCGGGCGGATGCCGCGGCGCGGCCCACCGCCTCGGCCGCGTGCGCCGCCGACTCCGACAGCGCCGCCGGCAGCTCGATCTCGAGGTCATCTTCGGTCGTCAGGAACGGCACCAGCCAATCGTCGACTTCGTCGAGGGGTTCGGGTGACAGGCTGTAGTAGCGGTGCTGCCCCTCCTCCCGAACCGACACGAGGTGGGCATCCCGCAGCACCTTGAGGTGCTTGGAGACCGTGGGTTGGCTGACCCCGAGCTCGCTCACGATCTGGGACACACTCGTGCCCGAGTCGGACTCGGACTCGCGGTCGAGCAACAGCCGCAGGATGTCGCGCCGAGTACCGTCTGCGATCACGTCGAAGATGTCCGCCATGTGTTCAGGGTAGTCGCGTGCGCGCCCGGCAGTAGCATGAGGGAGCGATCCGGCCGACAGGGCCGCCGGGATAGCCACCGAGCGAGACACCAGGGAGGGTGGGGATGTCCGAAGGCGTACGTGCGACGCCGCATCCCCTGCGCACCCTCGGGCACCGCCTGTTCGAGCTGTTTCGCACCGTCGCACAGAACTCGCCGTCGCGGTTCGCGATCTTCGTGTTCGTGGGCCTGATCCTCATCTTCACGGGGCTCTTCTCGCTGCCGATCGCCTCGGCGACAGGTGAGGTCACAGCGTTCGCTGACGCCCTGTTCACAGCGGTCTCCACGATCTGCGTGACCGGGCTTTCCACAGTGAACATGGCCACACAGTGGTCTCCGTTCGGACACGTGGTGATCTTCATCGGCGTTCAGATCGGCGCGATGGGAGTCCTCACCCTGGCCTCGATCCTCGGGCTCGTGATCTCGCGGCGGCTCGGACTGCGCGCGAAACTGCTCGCCGCCGGTGACACGAACCCACTCCGCAGCCACGGCGGACCGGTCAACGAGAGCCAAACGGTGCGGCTGGGCGAGATCGGATCGCTGCTGCGGGTTGTCGCGCTGTCGACCCTGGTCATCGAACTCGTCGTCGCCATCCTGCTCTATCCCGGGATGCTTGCATCGGGCATCGAATGGAACGTTGCGCTCTGGGAGGCTCCGTTCTACGCGGCCATGGCGTTCACGAACACCGGCTTCACCCCCAACGTCGAGGGTGTCGGCGCATTCGCCGACAACTACTGGGTCCTCACCGTCCTGATGGGTGGGGTCTTCCTCGGATCGATCGGGTTTCCGGTCATCTTCGCGCTGCGCCGCGAGCTCTGGCACATCCGCCGGTGGCCTCTCCACACCAAGCTCACGCTGATCACGACGACGACGCTCTTCTTTCTGGGCGGATTCGTGTTCCTCGGGTTGGAGTTCAACAACCCGGCGACGCTCGGAAGCCTGGATGCCGCTGATACGACGATGCAGTCGTTCTTCCTCTCGGCCATGACCCGTTCAGGCGGGTTCGCGGTTCTCGACATGTCGGAGCTGAACGGCTCGAGCCAGATCGTGGCGATGATGCTGATGTTCGTCGGCGGCGGCTCCGCCTCCACGGCAGGCGGGATCAAGGTGACCACCCTGGCGGTCATTGCGCTGGCCGTATGGTCGGAAGCCAAGGGCCGCAGTTCGACCCAGGTGTTCCGCCGCCGCATCCCGAGCGACGTGCTGCGGGTCGCGCTGTCGGTTCTCGCGTGGGGATCGACGATCGTCGCCCTCTCGACGGTGATCATCCTGCAGATCACGAAGGCTGACGTCGCCTCCGTGCTCTTCGACGTCATCTCGGGCTTTGCAACGGTCGGCCTGTCGACCGGACTCACCGAACAGCTGCCCGACTCCGCGAAATACGTGTTGGCCGTGACGATCGTCATGGGGCGCGTTGGTACAGTGACACTCGCCGCGGCCGTGGCCGCGACATCCCGTTCGCAGCTGTATTCGCTGCCCGTGGAAAGGCCCATTGTTGGTTGAGCGCATCCGAAGCGACTCCCCCGTTCTCGTCATCGGGCTCGGACGGTTCGGCGCCGCCTGCGCCGGCGAGCTCGACCGTCTCGAGCGCGAGGTTCTCGCGATCGACGAGAGCCTCGAGCTCGTCCAGAAGTGGTCGGAGCGGGTCACACACACCGTGCAGGCAGATGCGCGCAACATCGACGCACTCAAGCAGATCGGCGCCCAGGAGTTTCAGGTGGCGGTCGTCGCCGTGGGTTCCTCGATCGAGGCGTCAGTGCTCATCACCGCTAACCTCGTCGACCTGAAGGTGCCGCAGATCTGGGCGAAAGCGGTATCCCAGTCGCACGGCAAGATCCTCGCTCGTGTGGGAGCGAACCACGTCATCTATCCCGAGCGGGAGGCCGGCGAGCGCGTCGCCCACCTCGTGAGCGGACGGATGCTGGACTTCATCCGTTTCGACGACGATTTCGTGCTCGCCAAGATGTACCCGCCGAAGTTCATCCGCGGCGTAGGTCTCAACGAGTCGGGAGT
Source organism: Microbacterium schleiferi (assembly GCF_020781975.1). Classification (GTDB taxonomy): domain Bacteria; phylum Actinomycetota; class Actinomycetes; order Actinomycetales; family Microbacteriaceae; genus Microbacterium. The sequence continues at coordinate 26,416 of NZ_JAJGNI010000004.1, read as the reverse complement.
GCGCTCGAAGTACAACGTCACGGTGGTCGGCGTGAAGAGCCCCGGCAAGCCCTTCCGTTACGCGGAGGCGAACACGGTGGTGACCAACCACGACCTCATCATCGTGTCGGGCACGAACAGCGACATCGAGCGCTTCGCCGCCCTCGACCGCTAGACCTGCGCATCCGCACCAGAACACTGCGCGCCCGAGGACTTAGCGCAGCTGGGCGAAGGCCTCGACCCGGTCGGTCGGTCCGACGATCAGGATGCTGTCTCCGTGAGCGAGCACCGTCTCGTTGTCGGCGTTGAGCCACGTTTCCCCGGCGTGCTTGAAGGCGGTCACGGTTACGCCGTGCTTGCGACGAAGAACTGTCTGGCCGAGCGGGATGCCCACGATCAGATCGGGCGTCGTGATCTTGGCGAGTGAATAGCCCGGCTCGATTTCGAGGTAGTCCTTGGCGGCTCCGCGAACGAGGTGGGCCACGCGCCTGCCCATGTCCTTTTCGGGATAGATGACCCGGTGCACGCCGAGTTGCTCCAGGATGCGGCCGTGCTGGTCGTCAACGGCCTTGGCCCAGATCACCGGGACCTTGAGCTGGATGAGTAGGGATGCCGTGAGGATGGATGCCTTGAGGTCCTGACCGATCGCGATCACAACGCGATCGAACTCGTCGACGGCAAGCTGGCGCAGCACCTCCTCTTTGGTCGAGTCAGCACGCACGACCTGGGTGAGCTCACCGTTGTGGGATTGGACGAGATCCTCATCCGTGTCGATGCCGAGTACCTCGGTTCCGGCCGCCATCAGTTCCTTCGCGAGCGAGCTGCCGAAACGACCGAGGCCGATGACCGCCACCGAGTCTGCCTCGGCGATGCGGCGGGACGAATCGGCGAACAGAGCGAACCTAGCCAATTGCAGGCCTTTCCTTGGGGAGTTCGTACAGGATGCGCCGCTCGCGCAGCGCGAGCGCCGATCCGAGGGTGAGCGGGCCGAGGCGACCGAGGAACATGAGGATGATGAGGACGATATCGCCGCCGGGCGGGAGGTCGGCGGTGATCCCGGTACTGAGCCCCACCGTGGCGAAAGCGGAGATCGATTCGAAGAGGACCTCATCGAGGCCGTCGCCCGTCATGATCATGAGGGTGATGGTGCCGGTCATGACAGCACCGAGCGCGACGAGCACCACCGTGATCGCCTGCCGGTGCACGGCGCGCGAGAGGCGCTTGCCGAAGATGTTGACTGCCGCCTCGCCGCGCAGCTCGGTCCACATGATGAAGAACAACACCGCGAAGGTCGTCACCTTGATGCCACCCGCGGTGCCGGCAGGCCCGCCTCCGATGAACATCAAGACGTCCATCCCGAGCCAGGTCTCATCGTGCATCTGGCCGATGTCCACGGAGTTGAATCCGGCGGTGCGGGTTTGAACGGCGTGGAAGAACCCCATGAGGATGCGATCGGCCGGCGGGTAGGTGCCGAAGGTTCGGTCGTTGGACCATTCCAGCGCGGTGATGTAGACGGTCCCCGCCACGAGAAGGACGACGGTGCCCCACAGCATGATCCGCGTGTTCATGCTCCAGTGCAGGGGCTTTCGGAATTCCTTGCGCAGCTGCAGCAGAACGGGGAAGCCGAGACCCCCCAGGATCACGGCGCCGCAGATCGGCAGCACGATGAAAGGGTCAGCGGCGAACGGGATCAGATTGTCACTGTAGAGGGCGAATCCGGCGTTGTTGAACGATGAGACCGAGTGGAAAAGGGCGTGCCAGGCTGCCTCCCCGATTCCGTAGTCGTACTCGAACAGAAACCGCGGGAACAGGAACGCGAACACAACGGCTTCGATCGTCAGGGACATGAGCACGATCCCGCGGACCAGCCCCTTCACGTCCCGGGTCGAGAGGGCTCGCGCTTCGACCGCCGCCGTCATCCGCGCGCGCATGCTGAATCTCCGCGCGATGAGCAGTCCGACGAGCGAGGCGAAGATCATGATCCCGAGGCCACCCAGCTGGATGAGCAGCATGATCACGGCGAGGCCGAAGCCGCTCCAATGTGTGGCGGTGTCGAGGACGGTGAGTCCGGTCACACACACCGCTGAGGTGGCGGTGAACAGGGCGTCGACGATGCCCGTGGACCGGCCGTCAGCCGCCGAGAACGGCAGAAGCAGCAGAGCCGTGCCGGCAAGGATCGCACCGGCAAAGCCGAACACGATCGCCTGGGCCGGGTGGGGTCGCCACCAGCCTCGTCGCGTCGACGACGTCAACGCCGCGCGGGAAGTCACGAACGAGAAGCATACGCCGGTGCCACACCCGCCGCGCGGGATTGCCCCGGTACACCCGTTCTTGTCGGGACCGCGGTGTCAGGAAGCTCCGGCGGCGAGTTCCCGCGAGCGCACGAGCGCGGCATCCGTCGCCCGTCCGAAGAGCGCACCCAGGTCGGCATCCTGGAGCACGGCGATCGCCCGCTCTGTCGTGCCATTCGGGCTGGTCACCTGGCGGCGCAACTCCCTCGGGTCCTCGCCGGATGCCTCGAGCAGCGCGCACGCGCCGATGAAGGTCTGCTCGACGAGCAGCCGCGCCTGGTCGGAAGAGAAGCCCTTGCTCTCGGCTGCACGGGCGAGTTCCTCGATGAGGAGGTACACGTACGCCGGCCCCGACCCTGAGATGGTGCCCAGCGCATCGATCTGCTCCTCGTCGAGGTCTACGACGACGCCGACGGTTTCGAACAGGGCACGCACTGTCGCGCGGTCCGCGTCGCTCGCGCGCGAGCCGACTGCGAGTCCCGTGACGGCCTGACCCACCAGTGCCGGCGTGTTCGGCATGGATCGCAGCACAGCAACCCCTTCGGGAAGAAGCGCCTCGTAGGTCGCTGTCGTCACCCCTGCCGCCAGACTCACGACGATCGCCCCGGGGCGCAGCGAGGGAGCGATCTCGCGGAGCAGGTCGGGGACCATCGCGGGCTTGACGCCGATGAGGATCACGTCGGCTTCGGCGGCCGACAGGCGGTTGCGCTCCGGGTACTCATCAAGCGCGTAGCTGCGGATACCCGGGATGTCGGAGAGGAGGGCGGCTTTCTGCCCCGAGCGGTTGGTCGCGATGACGCCTGCTGTGCCGGATGCGGCGACGCCGCGCGCGACCGCACCCCCCATCGAACCAGCTCCGAGGACGGCGACGACGAGAGAAGGTGTAGAGGAGGCCATGGCGTCATCCTAGGCGCGCACGTTCTGCCAATTTTCACGCTCGGCGTATCCCTCCCCGTGGTGAGAGCGAGCTATCGTCGGAGGAGTCGGCGCAACGTCCGCGTCCCACCGGCCTGGGTCACTCCCGAACCAGAGTCACTCGAGAACCAAGGATCCGATATGACCCTTTTCGACGGCATCGTCTCCCGCACGATCGAGACTCCCCGACTCGCCGTGAACATCCTGGAACGCAGCGGGGACGACCCCGCGACACCCACCGATCGAACCGTCGTGTTCGTGCACGGCAATGTGTCTTCGGCCCTGTTCTGGCAGGAGATCATGCAGGATCTGCCGTCTGACCTCCGCGTCATCGCCATCGATCTGCGCGGCTTCGGGGGCACCGAGAACCTGCCGGTGGATGCCACCCGCGGCGTCCGCGATTTCAGCGACGACGTCTTCGCGACGATGGAGGCTCTGGGTCTTCCGACCGCACACTTCGTGGGCTGGTCGATGGGCGGCGGGGTCGTGATGCAATACGCGCTAGACCACCCTGTCCTCAGTCTCACGCTGCAGGCCCCGGTCTCGCCCTACGGCTTCGGCGGCACCCGCCGCGATGGCAGCCGCCTGACCGACGACGACGCCGGCACCGGCGGCGGAGGGGGCAACCCGGACTTCGTCGAGCGGCTCAACGCGGGCGACACGAGCGACGAGGCACAGACCTCGCCCCGCAGCGTCTTCCGCTCGGGCTACGTCGCCCCCGGGTACAGCAGCGAGAACGAGGATGTCTGGGTTGCCTCGATGCTCACGACATCCACGGCATCCGGCAACTACCCCGGCGACGGCGTGCCGAGCGAGAACTGGCCCGGCTTCGCCGCTGGAACCGTGGGCGTTCTCAACACGATGGCACCGAAGTACTTCAACACCGCGTCGATCGTGGAGCTCGAACCCAAACCGCCGATCCTCTGGGTGCACGGCACCGCTGACGCCATCGTGTCGGATGCCTCGTTCTACGACCTCAACCACCTCGGCGCTCTCGGCATCATCCCGGGATGGCCCGGGGAGGATGTCGCCCCCGCCCAACAGATGGTCTCGCAGACCCGGGACGTGCTCGAGGCTTACGCCGCAGCCGGCGGCCACGTCGAAGAGCTGAGCCTGGAGGGCGTGGGCCACTCGCCCCACCTGGAGCGTCCGGTGGAGTTCCGCCATGCACTGCTGCAGGTCATCGGCTACATCGGGCAGCCCCCGACCTCGCTCCCTGCAACCGAGACGATCATCCTGCGCTCGGCCGACTGAGCCGCGCTAACCCGACACCGAGCGGGCCTAGACTCCCGCTCATGAGTGCATCGGGCGGCAATCGCGCCATCATTGCGGCGTTCCTCGCGAACATGGGGATCGCCCTGTCGAAGTTCGCGGCGTGGTTCTTCTCGGGATCGGCCTCGATGCTCGCCGAAGCGATCCACTCGGTAGCCGATTCGGGCAACCAACTCTTGCTCCTGCTCGGGGGTCGCCAGTCCCGACGAGCAGCCGACGCCGAGCATCCGTTCGGCTACGGCCGCGAGCGCTACGTGTACGCCTTCGTCGTCTCGATCATCCTGTTCTCGGTCGGTGGACTCTTCTCGATCTACGAAGGCGTCGACAAGCTCACGCATCCCCACGAACTCGAGAACGTCTGGCTGCCCGTTCTCGTTCTGTTCATCGCAATCGGCCTCGAGTCGTACTCGCTGCGCACGGCGATTCACGAGAGCAACCTCGTGCGCACCAAGGGGCAGTCCTGGGTCTCGTTCGTTCGCCATGCGAAGGCTCCGGAGCTGCCGGTCGTGCTGCTCGAGGACGTGGCGGCATTGACCGGCCTCGTCTTCGCCCTCTTCGGAGTCGGGATGTCATGGCTGACCGGCAATCCGGTCTACGACGCCATCGGCACGCTCATGATCGGCACGCTCCTGATCCTGGTCGCTGTCACGCTCGGCATCGAGACGAAGAGCCTGCTCGTCGGCGAAGGCGCCACGCGCGCGGATCGAGACCGCATCGTCACCGCGATCGAGGGCGGCGACGAGATCGAACGGCTCATCCACCTGAAAACCCTCTACCTCGGCCCCGATGAACTCATGGTCGCGGGCAAGCTCGGGTTCGCCTCCGACAAGACGCTCGGCGAGGTAACTGCCGACATCGACGCTATTGAGGCTCGGATCCGCGACGTCGTCCCGATCGCTCGGGTGATCTACCTCGAGCCCGACATCTACCATGCCCCGACCGAAACCGACACGGATGCCGGGACGGCAGGGGTGTCCGCATCCGACGCGAACGACGCCCGCCGTTGAGAAAGGACACCATGGAGTACTGCGTCTTCACCGAACCACAACAGGGCTTCTCGTATGCGCAGCAGCTGGCGAGCGCCCAGGCCACAGAGCGGCTCGGATTCGCCGGGTGGTTCCGCTCCGACCACTACCTCGCGATGGGCGCCGGCGACCCGCTTCCCGGCCCGACGGATGCCTGGACTACCCTTGCTGGGCTCGCTCGGGAGACCGAGAGGGTACGCCTGGGCACGCTCGTCTCGCCGGTGACCTTCCGTCACCCCGGCATCCTCGCCATTCAGGTCGCACAGGTCGACGAGATGTCGGGAGGCCGCGCCGAGCTCGGACTCGGAGCCGGATGGTTCGAGCGCGAGCACGAGGCCTACGGCATCCCGTTCCCACCGAGGCGCTTCGACCTGTTCGAAGAGCAACTCGAGGTGATGACCGGCCTGTGGGCAACAGCCGAGGGGCAGACGTTCGACCACCAGGGCACCGCCTACCGTCTGACCCAGTCGCCGGCACTTCCCAAGCCCGTGCAACCGCAGGTGCCCGTGATCATCGGCGGTGGCGGGCAACGGCGCACCCCCGCCCTGGCCGCACGGTTCGCCACCGAGTTCAACATCGGTTTCCAACCCGAGGATAAGGTTGCCGACGCGTTCGAACGCGTGCGTCAGGCGTGCGTCGACGCCGGGCGGCAGCCGGATTCACTCAAGCTCTCGGTGGCACTTCCCACCGTGGTCGGCCGCGACGACGCCACTCTCGACCGACGTCTGGCCGCGATCGGCCGGGAGAGGGACGGCAACGAGGGCGCGGCGATGTTCTTCGGCGGTGCGGAAGAGATCATCCCGAAAGTCGAGCGCCTTGCCGCACTGGGGGCAAGCCGCATCTACTTCCAGCAGGTCGATCTGACCGACCTCGACCAGCTCGACGAGCTCGGAACCGAGATCCTCCCTCACCTGCCCCGCTAGCCTCGCCCGCGCCCACCGTCGCGAACTGCTCAAAGAACGGTCTGCTTCGGGCGAGCCCGACCAAAATTGAGGAGTTAGCGACGCCGAAGCCGGGTCAGGAGTCGCGGCGAACGGCGAAGAAGTCGCGCAGCACGGATGCCGCCGCATCAGCCTCGACCCCCGCGATCACTTCCGCGCGAACCGGGAGCCGACGATCCCGCACGACGTCGTAGAGCGATCCGGCAGCTCCCGCCTTGTCGTCCCACGCACCGTAGACCAGCCGAGAAACGTGCGCCTGGAGCAGGGCGCCGGCACACATGAGACATGGCTCGAGCGTGACGACCAGGGTGCATCCCTCCAGGTTCCAGGACCCGCGTGCCCGGGCTGCAGCGCGCAACGCGACGACCTCGGCATGAGCTGTCGGATCGGTCGTCGCCTCGCGGCGATTTCGACCCTCCCCGATGATCGCCCCGGTCTCGTCGATGACCACCGCACCGACCGGAACCTCGCCCGTGTGCCCGGCCTCCCGGGCCAGCTCGAGCGCGCGGCCCATCGCGGAGCGGTCGGTGTCAGCGTGGGTCACGCCACGAGCCTAGGACTACTCTGAGGCGTATGCGCTTGCACGTCGCCGATCACCCGCTCATCACGCACAAGCTCACCGTCCTCCGGGACGAGCGCACACCCTCCCCGGTCTTCCGGCAATTGACCGAAGAGCTTGTGACTCTGCTGGCCTACGAAGCGACCCGCAACGTCCGGGTGTCCGAGATCAGCATCCGAACCCCCGTGACCGAGACGACCGGTGTGAAGATCAGCGAGCCGCGCCCGATCGTCGTTCCGATCCTGCGCGCGGGCCTGGGGATGCTCGACGGGATGGTGAAGCTCCTCCCCACCGCTGAAGTCGGGTTCCTCGGCATGGTGCGCAACGAAGAGACCCTGGAGCCCACGACATACGCCGAGCGCCTGCCGGCTGATCTGAGCGACCGGCAGTGCTTCGTGCTGGACCCGATGCTCGCGACCGGCGGCTCCCTGGGGATGGCTATCGATTTCCTCTTCGACCGCGGCGCCCAGGACGTCACCGCGATCTGCCTGCTCGGAGCCCCTGAAGGGGTGGCAGCGATCGAGAAGCAGGTCGACGGTCGAGATGTGACGCTTGTGCTCGGCGCCGTGGACGAGCGTCTCAACGAGCGCGGTTACATCGTGCCGGGCCTCGGCGACGCCGGCGACCGCCTCTACGGCACGGTCTGATAGCCCCGGACAGTACCGTCGTGGGCGGGGCGATGCGCCCCTAAAGCCACTTGCGCGCGCGGAAGATCGCGTACAGACCGCCCGCAAAGGCGAGCATCATCCCGATCGCCATGGGGTAACCCCACGGCCAGTGAAGCTCGGGCATGTCGTCGAAGTTCATCCCGTAGATGCCGGCGATAAGACTCGGCGCGAAGATGATCGCCGCCCATCCCGAGATCTTCTTGACCTGCTCGTCCTGACGCATCGATACTTCGGTGTGGTGACGGGCGACGAGCGCCGAGTGAACCGTCAGTGCCTTGTCGAGCAGCGCTTGCGACGCCTGCACCCGCTCGCTCACCCGGGTGACATTGTCGAGGACGTCCCGCATATGGCGTCGCAGTTCCAGATCGACGTCGAACTTCTCGTAGCCCCGCCGCAGGCGCTCGATCATTCCGATCAGCGGGTGGACCGCTCGGCCGAACGCGGCGGCCTCACCGTATAGCTCGTAGATGCGCCGGGAGAGAAACTCGTCGTTGGCGTCTCCGAAGAGCTGGTCTTCGATCTCATCGATGTCGTTCTCGATTCCCGCGATGACCGGCTCATAGTCATCGACGACCCGGTCGAGGACCGCGTAGAGAACCGCCTCTGACCCAAGCCGTAGCAGCTCGGGTGTGCTCTCGAGGCGCTGCCGCACTGCGGCAAGGTCGGGAGACTCGGCGAGGCGGATGCTGATCACGAAGCCGTGTCCCACGAAGAGGTGAACCTCGCCGAACTCCACCCGTTCTCGAGCATCGTCGTAGCGGGCGGGCCGCAGCACGACGAACAGCGTGCGGTCGTATCGTTCCACTTTCGCCCGCTGGTGCCCTGTCGAGCCGTCCTCCACCGCGAGCGGGTGGAGGTCGAACTCTCGCGACACCGAGTCCCACTCTTCGGGCGTGGGGCGGTACAGCCCGATCCAGGCGAAGCCATGGAGCTCTTGCCGCAGCCGGTATGCCTCCTCCAGCGATGTCGGGCTCTCGACCCGAACCCCGTCGACATAGATGGCGTTGTCGATGACCGGCATGATGTACTCCCGAGATCCGAGGCGCGAGCGAGCCTCGGCCGGATACTAGCCGACGGGGGTATCCCCGCCGGGAACCACCGCACTCATCGCACGGACCGCCGAACCGGCATCCGTCGTTCTGCCCGGCTCGGCGGGTACGGCGCCGACCAAGCGCGCGAATCCGCTGAGGCGGGCCACTCCGTCGGGCGTGCGCGGAAGATCGTCGAGCAGCCCCGGCGAGTAGACGATGTAGGCGGTGTGCATCGCCCGCGAGATGGCGACGTTCAGGCGGTTGCGCAGCAGCAGGAACTCCAGTCCTCGAGGCGCGTCTCGACCCGAGGATGCCGCGAGCGACACGATCGCGACAGCCGCCTCCTGGCCCTGAAAGCGGTCGACCGTCCCGACCGGAACCTCGGGAAAGCCTGCGGCCGAGAGCGCTGACTCCACGAGAACCTGCTGCGCGTTGTAGGGCGTCACGACGATGATGTCGGAAGCCTGCAGCGGCCGGGTTGTCGCGCTGGTTGCCGAGCCGTCGCTGTCGTCAACAACGACATCCGTCCACGAGCGCCCGACGAGATCGCGCACGAGCGCGACGACGGCATCTGCCTCTTCAGGCGACTGGGTAGCCCGGCCGTGATGACGGACCGGGAGAGGAATGACGCCGCCTTCCACACCCTCGAGGCGCCGGAGCGCGGTACTGGGGTGAGCGCGCAGCGCGCCACGGTACGACAGGTCAGAGACGGGGGCCGTGACCGCCGGATGCATCCGCCGCGACGCCGCGAGGAAGCGCCCGAAGCTCGGCGGGATGACGTCTTCGCCGTCCATGATCCACCCGAGAGCCGACGTGTCGACCGGCTCCGGATGCGTCCCCTGACTCACCTGCGGAAGCTGCTGGGGGTCGCCGATGAGCAGCAGCCGGGGCGCTGCGAGCGCGACAGCGATCGTCGAGGCGAGCGAAAACTGACCGGCCTCGTCGATCACGAGCAGGTCGAGGCTCCCCCGCGGCACCCGCCCTTCGTGGCTGAAGTCCCACGCCGTCCCGCCGACGACGAATCCCGTTGCAGCGTTCTCGGCCGCGAACGCCGCAACGCCGTTCTTGGGGATCACTGTGAACGGCACCTCGGCGTCAGCGTCCTTCGGCGCCTTGCCGACGCGGGAAGCGGGCACCCCCGCCGCAATGACACGACCGAGCATGTGCTCGACCACCGCGTGCGATTGGGCGACGACTCCCACGCGGAACCCGTGATCGGTGACGAGCCGCTGAATCACGTGCGAACCGACGTAGGTCTTTCCGGTACCCGGCGGACCCTGCACCGACAGCGCACTGTGGTCGAGCCGCAGCACGGCATCGACGAGCGCCTCAACGTCGTCCGAGTTCTCAGCGGTTGCAACCGGTTCGCTCGCAAGCAACCGAGCGGGGCGCCGCCGCAGAATGTCGGATGCCGGGTCCTTCGGGAGATCCGGATGGGCCTCGATGACCCCAGCCGCCCACGCGTCGATGGCGGTCTGCTGGCTTGCGGCGCGGGGCGGGGCGGCGGGCGTCAACGCGATCGGCAGCTCCTGCCATGTGAAGCCTTCGACCGCTCGCTCTTCGATGACCACGCCGTCCTCGAGCTCCTCGATCACGGTGACCCGATGATCGGCGTGGATCCATCGCGGGGAAGCGTCGAACGGGAAGGGCGCGGGCAGTTCGTAGATCGCGAAGGGATCCGCGCCGGGGCGCAGTCGCGTGCCGGGAGCGAGCTCACCCCGCACCTCGACGACGCGTCGATCGGCTCGGGAGCCCTCGGGCCTGTGCCAGTCCTCACGGATGCGCGAACGCGCCGGATCCACCGCGATGACGTCTCGCGTGTCTTCCCAGAGAGACATCGGCTCACGAAGCCGCAGATAGTGAGTGGCCCAGAACGACTTCGCCTCACGCGGGTAATAGTCGATCGCGGCGGCGGCCAGGCGCAGCGCCTGCGCGTCGGCAGCATCGGGCGTCTCGCCGGCAAGGCGCAGCAGAGTCGTCGCCTGCGGCGAGGGTTCATAGCCGGTTTCGCTCGGTTCCGGATTCGCTGCCGGGCGCCGACCCGTCTCGCGGGCGCGGTCCACGAGCCAGTCACGCAGGCGCCGGGTCGAGACGCAGTCGTAGCGGTTGTAGTCGGCGATGTCATCGAGGATGAGCTGTGCGGCATCCGCGTCACCGTCTTCGGCGAGCGCCCGCGCCTCGACGTAACGCACGATCGAGTCATCGCCGCGCTGCACGTCACTCGTGCGGACCTCGTCGCCCATGTAGAGCGGCTCGAGCTTCTTGATCGAATAGGACCGCGACCCTACCCGCAGGGCGCGCCTGACCACGGGGTAAAGGTCAACGAAGACGCCGTCGCGCAGCAGGCGGTCGACCTCCGCCTCACGCACGCCGTACCGCGCGGCCATTTGCAACAGGTGGGTGGGCTCATAGGGCGCGTAGTGGTAGATGTGCATCCCAGGGTGGGCCCGCCGGCGTACCGCGACCATGTCGAGAAAGGTCTCGAGGGCAGCGCGCTCGTCGGCAAAGGAGTGGGCCCACAGCGCGTTGTACTGTTCGCGGTCATCGACCCAGCCGAATAGATAATCCAAGCCCCACGAGATCGTCTGTTCGCGCCCGCTCGCGTCGCCAGCGACCGACTCGGTGTAGAGCGGGTCGCCCTCGAAGTCGAAGAACAGGTCACCGTGGTCGGGCCTCGGCAGAGCGGCCAGGGCAGCCGGTGCGACGACCTCGAACGGCGGTGGCTGTGGCGCGGCAGGGGCACCGGGTACGGCATCCACCGCGGCCGACGAGTCGAAGGCGCCCACCCCGGCGGCCGTTCGCAGCTGCAGTCTCGCCTGGGTCTGCAACATCGCGAAGGTATCGGGGTTCATCCCCGCCGGTGTCGCGCTCGCGCCGACCAGATCATCGATTGTGCGGACGCCGGCTGCCTGCATCCGCTCGCGCTGGACGGGACGGATGCCTGCTACCAGCAGCAGATCCCGGGTCGCGACGACCTCGATCTCGCACGTCGGGCACCTGCCGCACGCGACGACGCCAAGCTCGCCGCGCGGGTCATCCCACGCGATCGGCACGGATGCCGAGAGCCGGTCTTCCAGAAGCGCACGCAGCCGCTGGCGGCGCAGGGCATAGACCGGAAGGAGGTCGTCGACGCGGTGAGTGCTGGTCGATCCATCGCCGAGCAGCAGCTGGACCTCGTCCGCCCGGGGCACTCCGAGCTGGTCGAGGCGATCGACGTATGCCGCCAGCTGCATGAGGGCGGTGACACGCGCGTGACGGGCGAGCTTCGTGTCCTGAACGATCCAGCGCCCGTCCGAATCCCGCAGAAGGAAGTCCGCGAAGCCCACGAACTCGTCGTCGGCGAAGCTGGCCTGATAGATCACGACCGCGTCAGCCGACAGCAGTGCTTGGTTGGTGAGCGCGACGGCACGGGCAAGGGCTTCGGCATCCGAGGAGGCGGTCTCGGGAATCTCGACGACCGCGCCGCCGAAGCGTTCGCGGTAAGCCTCGAGAGTTCGGCGTTCGTGCACGCCACCCAAGCGTCCGGCACGTTCCAGGGTGAGATCTACCGGATCCTCGACCGGATCGATACGACCGAGCTTCGCGTCGATGGCGCGCACCCAGGCGAACTCGCACTCGGCGGCGGCCTTGAGGTCGCTCGCACTCCAGACGAACCGACGCTCGCTCTCGATGTATCGCATGATGCCTTTCCGCTCCCGACGATAGCCGGGGCATCCGACACGACCCAGCCGGGATGCGCGGTTATCGCCGATACCTCGACGAGACCGCATCGTGCCCGCGAGCCTGCGTCTGCTTCGCGCTGCCTCCCGGGCACGATGCAGTCTCGGACTTCTCGGCGTGCGCACACGCGAAGTGCGAGACTGGAGGCGTGAGCATGAGCCTGCCGTTCGAAAGCGCCTACCGTCACGGGTTCGCGCGCGTCGCGGCGTGCACGATCCCCGTCGCGGTAGCCGACCCCGCCACGAACGCCGAAGCGGTCCTCGCGGCAGCGCGCGAATGCGATGCGGATGCCGTCGCTATCGCCGTGTTCCCCGAGCTCTGCCTGTCGGGCTACGCCATCGATGACCTCGTCATGCAGGACGCGCTTTTGGACGGTGTGGCCAGCGCGATCGAGCGGATCGTGGCAGCATCCGTCGACCTCTTCCCCGTGCTCGTGGTCGGCGCCCCGCTGCACCACCGCAACCGGCTCTACAACTGCGCGGTCGTCATCCACCGTGGTGAGGTGCTCGGCGTCGTGCCGAAGGCGTACCTGCCCACCTACCGCGAATTCTACGAGCGGCGCTGGTATGCACCGGGCGAGGCGTGGTCGGGCGAGGCGATCCGGATCGGCGCGCTCGAGACCGTCATCGGCACGAACCTGCTCTTCGAGGCGCGCGATGTCGAGGGCCTCACCCTGCACGTCGAGGTGTGCGAGGACATGTGGGTGCCCGTCCCGCCGTCGTCCCGAGCAGCGCTGGCCGGCGCGAGCGTGATCGCGAACCTCTCGGGAAGTCCGATCACCATTGCGCGCGCCGACGATCGCCGCATCCTCGTGCAATCCCAGTCGCTGCGGTGCCTGAGCGCATACGTCTACGCGGCAGCGGGCCTCGGCGAATCGACCAACGATGTGTCGTGGGACGGCCAGACGATGATCTACGAGGCCGGCACCCTGCTGGCCGAGACCGAACGGTTCCCCGACGGCCCCCGCCGCAGCATCGCCGATGTCGATCTCGATCGGCTGCGGCAAGACCGGATCCGTCAGGGGACGTTCGACGACAACCGCGGCGCGCTCGGAGGAGAGGACTTCCTCACTATCGAGTTCGTCCTGGATCCGCCGGCCACGGATATCGGTCTTCGCCGGCACCTCGATCGGTTCCCGTTCGTGCCCGACGACCCCGCCCGCCTCGCCCAGGACTGCTACGAGGCTTTCAACATCCAGGTCGAGGGCCTCGTGCAGCGGATGCGGGCGATCGGCGACCCGAAACCCGTCATCGGCGTCAGCGGCGGGCTGGACTCGACGCACGCCCTGCTGGTCGTCGCACGGGCAATGGACAGGATGGGGCGGCCGCGCTCCGACATCCTGGCGTACACCCTCCCCGGCTTCGCGACCAGCGACCACACGAAGTCGAACGCGGTAGCCCTGGCGACAGCGATCGGCGCCTCGATCGAGACGATCGACATCCGCGCCACGGCATCCGAGATCCTCCGTAGCATCGGACACGCGTTCAGCCAGGGCCAGCCGATCTACGACGTGACGTTCGAGAACGTGCAGGCGGGGGTGCGCACCGATCTGCTGTTCCGTCTCGCGAACCAGAACGGCGGCATCGTCATCGGAACCTCCGACATGTCGGAGCTCGCGCTCGGCTGGGCGACCTACGGCGTCGGCGACCACATGAGCCACTACGCCGTGAACACCGGGGTTCCCAAGACCCTCATTCAGCACCTCATCCGGTGGGTCATCGCGCACGGCGAGGATCAGGGAGCCGCTGCCCTCACATCCGAAGCGAACACCGTGCTGCAGTCGGTGCTCGACACCGAGATCAGCCCCGAGCTGGTTCCCGCCGACGAGGAAGGCAAGATCCAATCGACGCAGGATCGGATCGGACCCTACGCGCTGCACGACTTCACCCTCTTCCACGTGCTGCGCTACGGCATCCGTCCCTCGAAGATCGCCTTCCTCGCCGAGCGGGCGTGGCGAGATGCTGACGCCGGCGCGTGGCCCCCCGGATTCCCCCTCGATGAGCGCTACGCGTACGACCGCGAGACCGTCGTGCGCTGGCTGCGGGTATTCCTGCAGCGCTTCTTCGGGTTCGCACAGTTCAAGCGGTCTGCCATCCCGAACGGTCCCAAGGTGTCTCCGGCGGGGTCCCTCTCGCCGCGCGGAGACTGGCGCGCGCCATCGGATGGCAACGCCAGAGCCTGGCTCGCCGAGCTGGATGCCGCGCTCAGCCCAGCATCCGACGCCTGATCCGTCTCACGGGGTCAGCGTCACACCGGCGTGCGGGCGTCTTCGGCGTCAGCGAAGGCAAGCGTCACGACGAAGCCGTCGCGGGAGAGGTCGAGGATCGTGTACTGCGCCCTGCGGTCAGGCACCCACCCGCGCTGCCGGGTCGCGTCGAGTTTGACCATATCCGGCACGACGCGCGCCCCGCGACCGTCGGCTTCGCGCACGGCCTGCACGCGGGTCCAGTGGTCGATGAGGTTCAGGATGTTGGTCTCATCGAACAGGTGCGAGTGACGCTGCATCTCGTGGATCGTTGCGTCATCGGGATGCAGGTCGCGGATGTCGAGCCCGATCGTGTACGGCCGATCGGTCAGCGCCACGACGGTTGCCGCGCGGAAGCTCGCATTGCGGATCTGCAACGAGAGCTCCTTTCCATCGACGCTGGCGAACAGCTGCGTGTGGAACCCGAATTGCGCGGGAGCCTCGCGCTCGACCCTGACGTCTTTCGGGTCGAGCTTGAGCTTGGCGGCGACGAGTTCCTTGGCCAGTACCCGCTTCCGGTCGTGCTCGCTCATCGACGGGTCCCAGCCGAGTCTCACGTCGATCCCGTCGGGCGTATCCAGCACCACAGACTTCACTCACGTCCTCCTGTCGTCGCCTCCATCTTCGCCGCTCAGCACGAACCCTTCCACCTGACGACGCCGGGCAAAATGAAGGCATGAGACTTCTCGTTGCTGCCCTCGACCGCGAGCTCGTTGCCTTTCCCGACGATCTCCCGGGTTTCGACCGTCTCGTCACGGGCCCCGGCAAGCTCCAGGCGACTCATGCACTGACCCGCGCCCTCGAACGCAGCAGCTACGACGAGATCGTTGTTGTCGGAACCGCCGGTGCCATCCACGAGGATGTCGAGGCCACCGTGCACGAAGTCACTGCCGCGATCCAGCACGACGTCACCGACCTCGACAACGTCGTGGGGCAGCACGTCTCGCTGCCGGCGATGCTCTCCTTTGGCGGGAGCGGCCACACGATCGCGACCGGCGACCACTTCGTCGACGACGCAGACGTCGCCGCAGGCATCCGTGACCTCGGCGCAACCCTCGTCGACATGGAGGTGTACGCCTACGTGTGGGTAGCGCAGCAGTACGACGTGCCCATTCGCGTTCTCAAGGCGGTCTCGGATCGCGCGCAGGACGGTGCCCTCAGCGACTGGGGCGAGGCGACGGATGCCTGCAGCGTGCTGCTCTTGGAACGCGTGCGCAGCGACTACGGACTGTAGCTACCCGGACTGGACAACTCGGCTGAACGAAGGACAACTCGGCGCGAGAAAGGACAACTGGGCTGAAGCAGGGACAACTCGGCGCGAGGAAGGACAACTGGGCTGAAGCAGGGACAACTCGCGTGAAAGGCGGGTCAGGTGGGGCCGGCGCGATATTCGTCGGACTCGTCGGATTCGGCATCGCGCGCTGCGGCCCGGCGCCGCGAAAGGTCGACGATCGACACGATGAACGACAGCGCGATGAACACGGCAACCGACGACATCCCGATCAGATAGGCGTCGTGGTAGACGACGAGCGAATCTCGGCTGCCTGTTTCGCGATAGATCGTGGCGTAGAACAGGGCAAGAGCTACCGCCGTCCCGACCGCCGTGCCGATTCGTTGACCGAGCTGGCCGACCGACCCCGCAAGACCGCCTTCTGACACCGGCACGTCCGCAAGGGCGAGGGTCTGGTTCGGCGAGATCACCAGCCCACCACCCAGGCCTCCGAGGATCATGACGGTTCCCATCAACCACGGGGTCAGCTCCGGGCTCGCGAAGACGGCGACGAGCACGAGACCGACCGCCGAAACCAAGACCAGGATGAGTCCGCCAACGACCAAGGGGCGACCGATGCGGGTCACGAGGTTGCCGCCCACCCAGGAGGCCACGGCGCTCGGTAGCGCGAAGCCGATGGTGACCATTCCGGCGAAAACTGGCTCGAGCTCGAGCCCCGTCTGCAGGTACAGGGTGGTCAGCAGGAACAGGGCCGGGAGGGCCGCGAAGTACGAGGTAGCGAGCAGGGTGCCGTTGCGATAGGACGCGATGCGAAAGAGCGAGAACGGGATCAGTGGCGCGTGCCCGCGGGCAGCGTAGCGCCGTTCCCAGGCGACGAAGAGGACCGCGAACAGGACGAAGACGGTCAGCAACCACCACCGCCGTGGGTCGTCGTCGGGTGAGCCCGTGGTGAACAGGAACGGCCACATCAGGGCGAGCACCGTCACGCCGAACAGAACCACACCGATCGGGTCGAGAGCGATGCGGCGGCCGGTGTGGATCCGAGTGGTCGGAAGCACCCAGACCGCCGCGGCGATCGCGGCGATTCCCAGCGGAACGTTCATCCAGAAGATCCAGCGCCAGCCGTCATCCGGACCGCCGAGGGCGATCATGAGCCCACCGAGCGTCGGTCCGAATGCCGTGGCGAGCCCGATCGTTGCTCCGAACAGACCGAACGCGCGCCCCCGCTCCGCCCCCCGAAAGATCTGCTGAATCAAGCCGAGGACCTGCGGCATCTGGATGCCGGCAGCAACACCCTGTAGCAACCGGAAGACCATGAGAACCACGATGTTCGGAGCCAGCGCGCACCCAAGGCTTGCGAGAGTGAACAGGATCAGGCCCACCAGAAACAGCGCGCGGCGGGAACGCTGGTCGCCCAGGCGCCCCATGGGGACCAGGAACAGACCGAAGGTCAGGACGTAGCCCGAGACGATCAGCTGGAGTTCTGTGGAACCAGCGCCCAGCGCATGCTCGATCGAGGGCAGCGCAACATTGACCTTCGACAGGTCGAGGATCGTGATCGCCGCGACGGATGCCGCGACGGCAAACGCTCGCCACCGCGCGGCGTTGGTGAGCGGGATCGTGGTGGTTCGTGGCTGCGACGACGCTCCCGAATCCGAACTCACCCTGCCAGCGTATGCCCCTGCCGATCGGGCAAGGCCCGTGACGGTGTCACTCGCGATCAGAGCCGGCTGGGCGCGGCCTCGGTGATGACGCTCGACCCGTAGGGCGTCGCTTCGACAAGGATGCCGATCGGAAGCTGCTCCTTCATCGCCTCGACGTGACTGATCACGCCGATCGTGCGGCCGCCCGAGCGCAGGTCATCGAGGGTGCGAAGCGCCAGCTCGAGAGTCTCAGCATCCAGCGACCCGAACCCTTCGTCGATGAAGAGCGTGTCGAGCCGGATGCCGCCGGCACGGCTCGTGACGGCCTCTGCGAGGCCCAGGGCGAGAGCGAGGGAGGCAAGGAAGGTCTCGCCGCCGGACAGCGACTGGGGAGGACGGGTACGGCCCGTATACGCATCGTGGACATGGAGCCCGAGGCCCGACGCGGCGCCTCGCCGCGCCAGAGTGTCGGTGTGTTCCAGACGGTAGCGCCCGTCGGACATGTCGGCGAGACGCAGGTTCGCGGCAGCGACGATCTCTTCGAGTTCGGCGGCCAAGACGAAGGTCTCGAGCGTCATGCGCATGGTGTTCGGGGCGCGCCCGGCGAGTGTGTCGGCCAGACGCACGATGGTCTGGTGTTGCTCGCGCCGCTCATGTCCGTCGCGATCGAGCTTCTCGATTGCCTGTCGCAGGTCACCGAAACGCGCGACGCGCTCACGCACCGCTGCCAGTTCGGCGACGGCATGCTGCCAGGTGTCGCGAGCGAGCGTCGCCTCGCCAAGCGAGGCGTCTGTGTCGACGAGGTCATCGGGCGCGTCGGCGAGCTGCAGCTCGAGTTCGAGCAGCCGCTCCTTCGCGATGCGTCTCGCGGCGTCGTGATCGCTCAGCCGCGACGACAGGTCTTCGAGCTGGGTGGGTGTGAGCAGCGCGGCGCGCGCTGACGGGGCATCGGGGAACGAGGATGCCGCGACTTCCGCGTCGAGCTTGCGATCGGCATCCTGCCGCCGTTCGAGCGCGACCTCATGAGCGCGGCGAGCCTCGGCGAGCCGCTGCGCGGTTCGCCGCCGAGCCTCGGCGTCGACGATCCGCGCGTGGACGCTCGGGAAAGCACCGCACGCGGTTGCGACAGCTTCCTCAGCCTCGGCAATCCGACCGCTCAGGACAGTGCTGGCGGTGTCGAGTTCTGCCAGGCGAGCGGCAGCAACGTCCAGCTCTCCCCGCAGTTCGTGCTCACGGGCCTCGAGATCACCGCGCAGACGGCGGGCGTGATCGAGTGCCTCGGTTGCGCGCTCAGCGACGTCCAGCCGGGACTGACTTTCACCCTGACGCGCCTGAAGTTCTTCGACCGAGCCTTGCGCCCGAGCGCGGGCGGCATCGACGCGCGCGGTGATCGCGGTTAGGCGCGCGGCGCTCTCGCGATCCACCGCCAGGGCACGGTCGCGATCTTCTTCGGCGGCCGCGAGGACAGCATCAGTGACGGGATCATGGTTGCTCGGAGCGGGCTGGGGGTGATCGAGCGAACCGCACACGGGGCAAGGGTCATCATCGGTCAGCCCGTCGGCAAGCTCAGCGGCAAACCCGGCCAGGCGCCGACGCACAAGCTGTCCCCACCCGGCCACAGCCTCTTCGACGGCGCGCGACGCCTCGAGCCGGTCGGCGCTCGCCTGGGCAAGCTCGACAGCCGCCGCTTCGGCCTCTCGCGCGGCGATCAGGCGTGCGACAAGGTCCTCGCTCTCGGCGCGGGCTGCATCGAGTCCCGCCGCAGCGATGGACAGTTTCTCGATCTCATCCCCGAGCCGCCCGCGCTCCTGTTCGGCCAGGGTGAGCGCGGCGCGGGTCACGGCGAGAACCGCCCGAACCGCATCCACTTGCGTTGCCACTCGGGTCAGGTCGGCGCGGTCTGCGGCGAGTTGCTGCTCAGCTTTCTCGGCATCCTGCCATCGCGCGATGTCCCCCGTGAGCGCCTGGGCCACGGCAAGCAGATCGTCGACATCGAGGGCGGCGTCTACCCCCGCCGCAGCGTCAGCGAGCACCGCCGCCTCGACTGCGCCCGCCGCCTCGACATCGGCACGGGCGCGGGCCGCCTCGTCGATCGCGGCGCGCAGCGGCTCGGCAGAGCGAGCGCCCTCGAGGAGCGCTCGATCCAGCGCGAGCGACGCAGACTCGATCTCGATCGCCGCCATACGCTCGCGCGCGGCGTTGCGCTGCTGTTGCTGCTCGCGCAGCTGGCGCACGCGGGTGTGCGCGGCTTCTGCGGCAGCCAGGGCCGCGTCGGCCCGCTCGACGGCGTCAGCGCGGGTCTGCAGATCGTATCCCGCGCGGGCAGCCACGCGTTCCAGGTCGATTGTCTCGTCCGAGACGTGCCATCCGGCCTCTCGTGCGAGCGCTTCGACGTCACTCTGCAGGCGCTGCAGGTGCCCCGCATCGCGCTCCTGTTCACGCTCGGACTCGCGTCGGCGTTCGTCGAGGCGCTTCTCGTAGTCCTCGTAGATCTGGGTGCCGAACAGCGTTCGCAGCACCCGCTGCCGATCGGTGTTTCCTGCCAGCAGGAACTGCGAGAACCGGTTCTGGGCGAGCAGGATCACCTGCAGGAACTGCTGGTGGGAGAGCCCGACGACCTGGTGGATCGCGTGGCCCACGTCCCGCGGCCCGGCGGCGTACCCCACCCAGTGCTCGCTGCCGTCCGCAGCCGGTTCCAGCCGCTCGAGCAGAGCGTCGGCCGCGACGATTGTCATGCCGGTGCCGCGACGCTTGGGGCGTTCGTAGTCCGGCGAGCGCGAGATGCGCCACCGATCGCTTCCGGTGCTGAACTCCAGGGTGACCTGCGTCGGATCGTCGGGGCCGCAATGATCGCTGCGCAGGCGCCGATCGACTCCGTCATAGCGGGGGACCGTGCCGTAGAGGGCGAAGCAGATGGCATCGAGGATGCTGGACTTGCCCGCTCCGGTGCGGCCGGCGATCACGAACACCCCCGAGGGGGCGAGAGCGTCGAGGTCGACATCCTGCCGTTCTCGGAAGGGGCCGAACCCTTCGATCTGCACCCGGTGGATCCTCACGCGACGGCCTCCGCTACCGTACGACCCTCGATCACCTCGGAGATCAGCTCCGCCTCCGCCGGGCTGGCACCCTCACCCTCGCGGACGTGAGCAAGGAAGGCGCCGATGAGTTCGACGTCGGTCCGAGCCGTCCGCACGCGGCCGGCGTAGGTCTGATCGTCGCGCTCGTGCTGACGCTCAGGGGCGTGGACCACTGCCGCGCAGAAGGGGAAGCGCTCTTGCAGTCGGCGCAGCGGATCGCGCTGCGGTGTGGCATCCGTGTATTCGGCTCGCACCCACGCTGCCGCGGCGTGCTCGTGGTCAGCAGCGGAGCACAGGTCATCGAGCGTCCCGCGAATCGTGACGAGGCGGCGCGGGATCGGCAGGTCGAGCCAGGTGACAGAGGCTTCGCCGGTAGCCGAGAGATCGACAAGCCATGAGCCGCGCGGCTTGTCGGCCTCGCCGAAGCTGTAGTGCAGCGGCGCGCCCGCGTACCGCACGGTGGGCGCGAGCTGCTGACGACCGTGGATGTGCCCGAGAGCGACATAATCGATGCCCGCGAACTCGGCGAGCGGGACGACGTCGAGTCCGCCCTGTTGGATGTCTCTCTCGAGGCCGGGAGTGGGATCGACGCCCGCGGTGAAACAGTGGGAGACGACGATCGAGCGACCACCGCGCGCGGCATGGTCTGCGCGGATGAGTCCCATGGCGTGCGCGATCGCGTCGTGCTGGGTGCGCAGCTTCTCGCCGGGCCAGGTCCGTCGCAGCAGCGCGGGCTCGAGGTAGGGGATGCCGTAGACGTGCACGGGCCCGTGTTCGTCGGTCAGCGTGATCGGCGCGTCCAGCGTCGCCGGATCGGTCAGGACGTGGATTCCCGCCCGCAGAAGGCCGGACTGGAATCCCAGGCGGGCAGCCGAATCGTGGTTGCCGCTGGTCACGACCACGGCGGCACCGGCATCAGCGAGCCCCGAGAGCATGTCGGTGAGCAGCGTGTAGCACTCCGCCGGCGGCGTCGATGAGTCGAAGACGTCTCCCGCGACGATCACCACATCGACGGAGTTCTCCCGAACCTGCTCGATCAGCGCGTCGAGCACCTCCCGGAGCGCAGGCAGCGTCGAGTGCCCGTGGAAGGACCTCCCGATGTGCCAGTCGGAGGTGTGGAGGATGCGCATGCCCTCACGCTACGGCGGGCTCCCGACATCCGCCCCGAGGCTCACGGGGATACGGCGGCCTCGCGTGGAGCGGATGCCGCCGCGGGAGCTCCAGCACCTGCCCGCCCCGAGCCTGGAGGCGCCACCGACTCGCGCATCCGCAATGGCATCGGAACCCGCCGGATTCTGCCCCCGTCGGAGGCATCATCTTCCAGCAGCACCTGAAGCGCCAGCGCCCCCAGTTCGTAGTGGGGCAGCGCGAAGGTCGTCAGTCGCGGACGTAACCAACTCGCGAGCTGATGGTCGTCGAACGAAACGATCGAGAAGTCGCCGGGAATCGACAGTCCCGCCTCTTGAATCGCCTGGTAGGCGCCGAAGGCCAGGCGGTCGTTGAAGGTGATGATGGCCTCACCGCGCACGCCGGTGTCCAACAGTGAACGCGTGGCAGCCCATCCGTCCTCAGGCAGCCACACGGAGCACAGCCGTGCACTGGCGGGCTGCAGCCCGTCTTCGGCGAGGGCATCGAGAATGCCGCGCAACCGCTCGGACCCCGCGACGGTCTGCACCGGAACGTCATCGGGTCCCGGGCCCGCGCCCAGGAGGTGGATGCGGGAGTGCCCCGCGGCACGGAGCACTTCGACCGCCGCGCGCCCCGCGGAGTACTCATCGGGCACGATCGAGGGTACGGTTCCGACCGCACTGTCTTCGGGGAGCGCGTTCAGCAGCACGACGCTGCGAGGATCGATTCCCGCGGGCACCGCACGCACACGCGTGAACATCGACGCGATGATGAGCCCGTCGACCTGGCGGTCGATCATGCCCTGCACGAGGCGCCGCTCTTCGTCGGGGGCACCTTCGGTCTCACCGATGAAGAGCATGTACCCGTTGCGATGTGCGTGTTCGAGGGCACCCTTGATGAGGTCTCCGGCCAGCTGCGAGGTCGCCACCGTGTCGGAGACGAAACCGATCGTCCGGCTCGATCCGCGGCGCAACGCTGACGAGAGGATGTTCGGGCGATACGCGAGTTCGGCGGCCACGCGACGCACGCGTTGCTGCGCCGCCTCCGAGATCCGCAGCTCGTCGCCTCGATCCGAGAGCACGAGTGAGGCGGTCGTCCGCGAGACACCGGCGGCAGCGGCGACATCGGCGAGGGTTACGCGCTTCGACTTCACGGCGTTCCTCCTTCGTTCGCAGCATCCTAGAGCGCGCCCGTTACGGACGCTTCGCCGCGGCGTTGCAAGCAAACTGCCGAATACTGCCGCGTTCGTCGAAAAAGATGGCGCATATGGTCGCCGCCTCTCGGCGAGACGACCGTATGCGCCAACAATCTGCGCCAGCATCCCGCTGACGCGGGTGCTCAGGCGCGAGCTTTGAGGATGCCGGCGTGCTCAGGATGCCGGTCGAACCATTCAGCGACGTACCAGCAGACCGGGATGATCTCGCGGTCGCCGCGCTCCTCTAGTTCCGCGACGGCGCGCGCGACGATCTCGGCCGCGTAGCCCTTGCCGCGAAACGGCGGCGGCGTGAAGGCCCGGGTCATCGCGACGGATCGACCGTCGTCGTTGTAGTCGAGCGCGCTGACCAGGTCATCCCCCACGTGCAGGGTGTACCGGGAGGCATCCTTCTGGTCGGTGAACCGCGTCTCGCTCATTCCTCCAGGGTACGCTCGCGCGCGAAAGACGGCTCCGGCGTTGCGGCGGATGTCGCGCCTGAGGGTTACGCGGGAATCCGGTGGGTTGCGACCAGCTGCTGGTACCACCTGCCACTGTCTTTGACGGTGCGTTCGAGCGTGTTGAAATCGACGCGAACGATACCGAAGCGTTTGGCGTACCCGTACCCCCATTCGAAATTATCGAGCAGGGACCAGACGAAGTAGCCGCGCAGGTCGACACCGCGAGCCATGGCACGGTGGGCCGCCGTGAAGTGCCGGCGCAGATAGTCCAGCCGCTCCGGGTCGGGGACCGAACCGTCGGCTGCCACGGTGTCGTCGAATGCTGCGCCGTTCTCGGTGACCATCAGCGCCTGGCCCGGGAACTGGTCGTGCAGCGATACGAGGAGTTCCTCGAGTCCTTCGGGCGCGATGTTCCACCCCATAGCCGTGTACGGGCCGGGCTGCTCCACGAACTCCACGACCTGGTCGCTGCCAGGCCACGCCGTGCCGCCCTCGGCGCCCTTGTGACCATCGTTCTGCTGTTTCGGAGAGACCCCGTCCCACATCCGCACCGTCGCGGTCGAGTAGTAGTTCACGCCCAGCACGTCGATCGGCTGATGGATGTCGGCAAGATCCCCGTCACGGATGAACGACCAGTCGGTCACCGATGCCGTGTCCTCCAGCAGGTCGGACGGGTACTCCCCCCGCAGCATCGGCCCCGTGAACGCGCGGTTCGCGAGCGCATCGATGCGGCGCATCGCCTCCGCTGCACCATCACCCTGACCGCGCAGCACGTGGAAGTTCAACGTCACCGAGTACTGCGGGTTCCCGGCTGATGTCGCCCGCAGCGCCTGCACCGCCCGGCCGTGCGCAAGATTCAGGTGGTGGACCGCCGCGAGCGCAGCAGCCGGCTCATGCCTGCCCGGCGCGTGACCGCCCTGGCCGTACCCGAGGTACGCGGAGCACCACGGCTCGTTCAGCGTCGTCCAGGTGTGGACCCGGTCACCGAACGCGGCGCCCACAATCCGCGCGTACTCCTCGAACGCATCCACGGTCGCGCGGTTCGCCCAACCGCCGGCATCCTCCAGCGGCTGCGGCAGATCCCAGTGATACAGCGTCGCTACCGGCTTGATGCCTCGCGCGAGCAGACCGTCGATGAGTCGCGAGTAGAAGTCGAGCCCCGCCTGGTTCACCGCGCCGCGGCCCGCTGGCACGATGCGGGGCCACGCGATCGAGAACCGATAGGCGTCCAGACCCAACTCCGCCATGAGGTCGAGATCGCTCTCCCAGCGGTGGTAGTGGTCGCACGCCACATCCCCCGTGTCACCGTTCCACACCTTGCCGGGCGTCTTGCTGAACGTGTCCCAGATCGAGGGTCCACGCCCGTCCTCATCAAACGCGCCCTCCACCTGATACGACGCGGTCGCCGAACCGAACGTGAAGTCGTCGGGAAAGACGAGGCCGGAATCACGGTAATCAGGCGAACCGGTCATTGCTCACTCACTCTGGATCATTCCTTTTCGGTTACCGCGGCGCGGTCGACCTCGAAGGTATCGACTCGCCCGTCGGGGGTGGTCACCGTGACGCTAGCAATCCCCGCTCCCCCCGGGAAGACACGCAGCGCGAGTTCGTCGAGATAGTCGTAGTCGGGGCGGTCCTCGCGCGCACCCCAGGGGAGCACGGCTCCGGGCCGGACGTACAGCGGCAGACTGTCGAACCCGTGGACCTCGGTCCGCCATGCGCCGCCCGCGACGCGCTCCCCCGTCAGAAGGTGCGTCCACGTGCCGGGCGGGAGATAGAACGCCACCTCGCCGGTAGCCGTGAAGACCGGAGCGAGTGGCTGAAGAAGTGGCAAGGCGACTCCTCTCCGACTGAGCAGATTGCGCGGCAGGAACCAGGGGTGTCGGGCGGGATGACCGTGATTTGACGCACTTCGACACGGTCGGTCATAATCGGCCGCATGACTGACAACGCGCATGTCCTGTCCGCCTGGGAGGCGAACGGAACTGCCGGCATGATGATGGCCGGCCGCTCAGTCACGTGTTGTCGAATGTGTCGCTGACGACACCTCAGCGGGGCTCGTTCTGCGATCCAGATCGCACTGCCCCTAGCCCTCTCGCAGAGCGCTCCTATCCGAATCGCGCTCGACACCGACCGTCAGGTCACCGCAACACACCTCTGCCCGAACCATCCGGGCCCTCCGCAAGGACCATCATCCCCATGTCGAACACCGCTCTTCTTAGCCGCCCCACTCCCACCCGTCACCTGCACGCCGTGCCCCCGATTGTCGAGGAGCCCGCGGCCCGCACCCCGCGCGGCTTCGCGCTGTACGTCGGACTCGATGAGGCCAAGGCCGCCGCTGCAGGCGTCTCACTCCCTGTTCTGGTCGATGCTCTGCGCCGGACCCTTGCCGAGCTCGCACCGGATGCCGAAACCTACGCCACCGTCGCACTCGCGCCTCGCGGCGCCGGCGGGCGCGACGTCGATGTCGTGCGCCGTGCGCTACGTGAGCCCTCGGCCATCGCTGCGGTGACCGCGGCATCCGAGCCCGAAGACACCGACCGCTCGGCACGCGGCGTCGTCTTCGACATCTCACGCAAGCGCGTCGTCATCGACGGTGAGACGGCTCCGTTCACGTTCACCGAGTTCGAGCTGCTGCAGTACCTCGTGCTGCGCGAGGGTCGCACCATCGAGCGGTCCGAGCTCGTCACCTCGCTGTGGCAGAGCGACGATGACGGTGAGGTTCCCGGCGAGCGCACGATCGATGTGCACGTGCGCCGCCTGCGCTCGAAGCTCGGCCGCTACGAAGACATCGTGCGCACGGTGCGCGGCGTCGGCTACCGGTTCGACCGTCACGCCGACGTCGTCATCCGTTACGGCCACGGCACCCCCTCGCCCGACCGGTTCTGAGCTCGTAGGGTCGCCTTTTTCTCGGCATCCTGCGGCGTGCGACCCGACTCTCCCCGATTCAGTCGCGCCTTAATGCGGGTCGCCCCACTCTGCACCGACACAACGGCGCGACCGAACCCCCGGGATGCCGCACGAGGTGTCAGCGGGCG
>NZ_JAJGNI010000003.1 GCF_020781975.1 Microbacterium schleiferi | reverse complement strand
CGGCGACCACGTCCGCTACCCTCGCGGAAGCGGCATAACCGAAACGACACCGTGTCCACGATCGAGGGTCAAGGCCCCTTCCCTCGGGAAGCGCAGGCAGCTCCAATGGACTGGCGTCAATGTCGCTTGGTGCACAGCGGCAGGTGCGGCGTGAGGTTGAGCGGGTGCAGTCCCGCGCGATCGTTGCCAAGCTCACCGAGGAAGGCCGCGCCTTCCTCTCTCACACTGCTCTTGAGCATGTTGGCGCGCTCACCGCGCTGGAGCAGCACCTGATCTCGATCGCCCCGTTGGGTGAGGCTCGCTATCGGGAGATCGTGGACAGCTACACGCTCGGTGCGTCGGCCGCGATTCGACGGTGGCAGTGATGTCGTGCGGACGTCCGACCCCGACGTTTGCCGATGTCGTCGCCGCGATGAAGGACGTCGCAATCAAGGTGACCAACGACATCGCCAACGCGGTCGACAAGGGTCGCCGTGCGCGTATCGAAGCGGACCTGGACCGCAAGCAGGAGCAGCTTCGTCGCACCGTGCTCGATCTGGCGAACGCGCTGGGGATGGAGGCGCACGAGACCCGTCGGGCGCTCATCCGCGAGTCGTACCTCGCCTCGGGGAAAGTTCCCACCAACGAGTCCGCCGACTCGTAGCCCAGGCCGGTGATGGCGCGAGCTTCATCTACGCGGAGCTCGCGCCATCACCTTTCGTAGGCCTTCGTCGCGGTCGTTGTGGTTTTTGCAACGTACGCGACTGGTGCATTGACGACTTCGCGCCGAAAGCGCATAACCAGTGCTCACCAACGCCCCGCGATCACGAGCGGGCAGGGGAAAGGAGTTCATTGACATGACAACCACCAAGGACAAGAAGACCCCAGACACGTTCCGCGGCAGGAAGAAATTCAAGGTGTGTCACGCCGACCCACCGTGGATGCACGGCCAGCTAGGTGCGCGCGGTGCCGCGCGGAAGTACGACTTGATGACTACCGAGGACATCAAACACATGCCGGTCGCCGACCTCATGGACGACGACTCGACGCTGCTGCTGTGGACGACGAGCGCCGCACTTCCCGACGCCCTCGAGGTTATGAAGGCGTGGGGCTTCACCTATAAGACGAACGCCGTCTGGGACAAGTACTACATGGGCCTCGGGAACTACTTCCGTGGCTCGCACGAGCTTCTGCTGCACGGGGTGCGCGGGAAGGCGCCGTTCAAGTTCCGCGGGCAGCGTTCGACGCTGTTGTTCCCGCGTCAGGATCACTCGCACAAGCCCGAGGAGATGATTCCGCTCATCGAGCGGGTCCTCGACGGCCCGTACCTTGAGCTGTTCGCCCGTCAGCGCCCGAACAGCTTGAAGGACTGGTCGGTGTGGGGCAACGAGATCGATTCCGACATCTCCATCCCGGGGTATCCGGTGCCGAGCGACTTCACTCGCTCCGGTCAGGGAGACGGTGATGAGTGATGGCCGACGACTCTCCTCGCAGTGCGGCCGAACGGTTCTTCCGCACGATGCTTCTCATCCTCGGCGGGATCGTCGCGCTGTGGCTCGCTCTGGAGCTGCTGGCGCAGTTCTGGGGGTGGGTGCTCCTGATCGCGGCGATCGTGCTGGTCTTGTGGGTCGCGGTGATGCTCTTCCGCTATTGGTGGGGTCGGCGGTTCTGACCATGACCACGATCACCCCTGTCGAGATGTTGTGCTTTCGACTACAAGGCCGGATTTCGCTTGACAAGAGTGGTCGACGAGTTCATAACAGTCGGCACGACGCCCACGGACTTCATATCTGCGGGCGAACCGAGCGACCTTCCGCGACCGACGTGCGAACCCCAAACAGAGGTGGGCAGGAGGTCAAGCATGGCTAATCACTCCCCTCGACGCCGTTATCGGAAGGCTCAAGGTCGCCGCGTCTGGGTCTTCTCCGAACTCAATCACGATCTACGCCCGGACGCCGTGGCGCGCATCATCACCGCCGCCGGTCTCGAACAAGCCCGCCTCGAAGCAGAAGCCGCCGCCCAGCATCAGGATGCCGAGGACGACGCGGATGGAGGTGAGCATGCCTGACCTCCACTTCGCCCGCCTCCACATCCCACGGCCGCTCGAGTCCGACGCGGTCACAGCGCTCCTTACCCGCCTCATGAGCTCCGATGTCCCGCGACCGCTGGTCTTCGAGATCCACGCCAGCGCGGACGGCATCGTCCACCTCGTCGGCTGCGCTTCGGCCGCGACGGCGCGGCTGAAGCGGCTCCTGGCGGCCCACTTGCCCGGGTTGGCCGTTGAGGCCGCCACACGGCCCGACGTGGCCGCTGTCAGCCGGGTCGTGGCCCACCCCGCGGTGCTGCCCCTCGCCGAGGTCGACCTGGAACGGGTCACTTCCGGGATCTACGACGCGCTCGCCGCCCGTCGTGACGACGAGCATCTCGCGCTCCAACTCGTACTGGGTAGGACGCGGAGGGCAAGGGGTATCTCGGTCAAGGCACCGGATCCGCTCCAGTCCGTGGCGTCGCGGATGCTCGACGGCGTCCGCTCGATCGACGCCGAGACTCGCCGACGCCTCCAAAACCGCGCTGGCACGCCGACGACCGCGACGACGCTGCGCATCGGAGTGACCGCCTCGACCCAGAAACGCATCGGCGCGCTGGTGTGGGAGGTGTTCGGCGCTCTTCAACTGCTTGAGAGCCCCCGGCTCCGACTGAGCCTCAATCACGACACCGCCGACCGCTGGGCAACCGGCTCGCCCCGCGCCGCATTCGACTTGTCCGCGGAAGAACTCGCCCCGCTTCTCGGCTGGCCAGTTGGGGACCGGGACTACGCCGGTCTCGCCGCCATCCACCCGCGAAGACTCCCCGTGCCGGAGATCGTCACCTCGACGCAGTCGGTGTTCGCGACCAGTACCGCGCCCGGACCGCAGCGGGACATCGGTATCGACCCGCAAAGTCGTCTCCAGCACATCGTCGCAATCGGGCCGACCGGGTCAGGGAAGTCGGGGCTCTTTGAGCACCTGGTTCTGTCGGATATCGAGTCGGGCAGGGCATGCGTCGTCGTGGAACCCAAGGCCCAGCTAATCGACAACATCCTCGACCGCATCCCAATGGAGCACGCAGACCGCGTCGTGGTGCTCGACGCCGCCGACGAGTTCCCGGTCGGGTTCAACCCGCTCGATGTGGGCGACCGCGATGCAGACATCGTCGTTGACGGCATCGTCGCCGCTCTGGCCGCAATCTTCGACGACGGCTGGGGACCACGCACCGAGTACCTCATCCACGGCGCACTTCTTTCGCTCGCCCGGGCCGGCGCACACGCAGTCGACCCCTACACGCTGATCGACCTCCCGCGGCTACTCACCGACCCGACTTACCGACGCCCAGTCGTCGCAGCCGTTCAGGGCGATGAGGCCCTCGCTTCGTTCTGGGCAGAGTTCGAAGAACTCGGCGCTGCGCAACGTGCCGCCATGCTCGCGGCCCCACTCAACAAGCTCCGCAAGATCCTGCTCCGCGCCCCGCTCGTGCGTGTCCTCGGACAGGCGCGTCCACGCTTCCGCCTTCGGGATGTCTTCCGCGAGCGAAGCGTCGTATTGGTGCCGCTGAACGAGGCGTTGATCGGGGTGGGTGCGGCGAAGCTTCTCGGCAGCCTGATCGTCGCCGAGATCTGGAACGCCACCCTTGAGCGGGCCAAAGAGAAGCACCCGACCACCCGTCCCGGGATGGTGTTCGTCGATGAGGTGCAGAACTACCTGCACCTGCCGACCTCGATCGCCGACGCGCTGGCCACCTCCCGCTCCTACGGCGTTGCGTGGCACGTCGCTCACCAGTACCGGGCACAACTGCCGCCGCCGACCCGTGCCGGTCTGGACACGAACGCGCGCACAAAGCTGTGCTTCGCCGTCGGCCCCGACGATGCCCGAGACCTCGCCCGGATGGCCCCGCAGCTCAGCGCCGAAGACTTCCAGACGCTCCCGCGGTTCGAGATCTACGCCCACCTCATCGCCGGAGGAGTTCCCGCCGGGTGGTGCTCCGCACGAACACTGTCACCACGCCCGTCCCTCGGCACTGGCGAGCAAGTGCGTCAGCGCAGCCGCGACCGCTACGGCGCCCTTCCGCCAGCACCGACGCCCGTGTCGCCGTCCGAGGATCGCGAGCCGAACAGGCGGCCGTCGAACCAGAAGGCGAGGCGGTCATGACCAGCTCTTTCATCAACGACCTCTTGGTGAGGGTGTCTGACCGGTATTCCGGTCGCTGTTCGCTTCACGACGAACACCCACCGCGTTACTTTCTTTGTAGCCGTTCGGTGAGCATGCTGGGCGGTGGCAGCCTGCCGGGCTCGGCATGATTGGTCCCCCCTGTCCTCGATGATCCGGGGGGTGTTGTCACCGAGCCTGGTTGGCGGTGGGTGATCGCTGATAGGGGCCAGGCCCGAGCACGCTCGAGGTCGTTCGTAACGTGGATGCCGAGACGCACCGTCGCAGCTGTCAACCCGAGCGAAACGGAGGAGCAGTGGTCACCCAGATTGCGAACTACGACCAGGTCGACGTGTTCGTCGGTCTCGACGTCGGGAAAGGCGAGCATCACGCGGTCGCTCTCGACCGCACCGGCAAGAAGCTCTACGACCGGGCACTCCCGAATGACGAGCGCAGACTCCGCGCGGTGCTCACCGACCTGCAGAAGCACGGTATCGTGCTGCTGATCGTGGATCAGCCGGCAACGATCGGCGCGCTGCCGATCGCGGTTGCGCAAGCCGCGGGCGCCCTGGTCGGATATCTACCGGGACTTGCGATGCGACGCATCGCAGATCTGCACCCGGGCGAGGCCAAGACCGACGCGAGGGATGCGGCGATCATCGCGGAGACCGCACGGACAATGCCGCACACGCTTCGCTCGATCCAGGCGACGGATGAACAGGTTGCCGAGCTCGCGATGCTCTGCGGATTCGACGACGACCTCGCCGCCCAGATCACCCAAGTCGGCAACCGCGTCCGCGGACTGCTGACCCAGATCCACCCCGCGCTGGAACGCGCCATCGGGCCGCGACTGGATCACCCCGCGATTCTCGACTTGCTGCAACGGTGGCCGTCACCGGCGCAGTTGCGCGCAGCGGGCGAGAAGCGAATCGCGACGCGGATGCTGAAACTTGCGCCCCGCAAGGGCCGAGACTGGGCCTACGAGATCACCACCGCGCTCGACCAGCAGTCCGTGGTCGTCACTGGCACCAACGCGGCGGCGCTCGTGATCCCACGCCTCGCTGCACAGCTGGCAACGTTGCGGAAGCAGCGTGACGATGTCGCGGCGGAGGTTGAGAGGCTGGTCGATGCGCACCCTCTTCAGCCCGTCCTGACGAGCATGCCCGGAGTCGGCGTCAGGACCGCAGCTCGACTCCTTACCGAAGTCGCCGGCAAGCACTTCCCCACCGCCGGACACCTCGCCGCCTACGCGGGCCTCGCCCCCGTCACCCGAAGATCCGGGTCATCCATCCGCGGCGAGTACTCGTCGCGACGTGGAAACAAGGTGCTGAAGAACGCGATGTTCCTCTCCGCATTCGCTGCGCTCCGCGACCCCGACTCACGCGCCTACTACGACCGCAAGATCACCCAAGGCAAACGCCACAACCAAGCCCTCCTCGCTCTCGCCCGACGCCGCTCCGACGTGCTCTACGCCATGCTCCGAGACGGCACCCTCTACCTAGCGCCCGCCGCTCGACTGGCGGCCTGAGCTAAGAGCGAATCCGAAGAGCATTCTCGTCCTCGTCCACGATTCCGCCGGGCTTGTATCTTGCCATCGGTACAACTTGTGATAGACATGTGACACAAGATACGAGCGGAGTTCAGATGACGTGGGACAGATTCACCTCAATTGGCGTGCTAGATGTCGTGGCTGCGGCTCTTTCATTGCCATTGATCTCTCTGACGATCGCACTGGTCATTGCCGTCGGCATCCTCGCAACCAAGAGGGCAGGTGCTGACCAACGACCTTCGTCAGCACCGTTTGAAGCTCCGGGTCGTTCCGTGGCATCCAGATACGAGCCCGAGCATCGAGTTCTCGGAGTTGCGGCCGTAGCCGTCATCGTCTTGTTCGCGACCGAGAATGTCGTACGGGGCTACCTTTTAAACCTTGCCGACGTCGTGTCATGGTGGCGATTCGCGACGCCTGTCTTCTGCGCATTCCTCGGGATAGCCATTGCGCTGGTCTTCATCGCTTCTCGCGGCACGGCACGCTCCGAAATTCCGGTAGTGCTCGCTGACCGGCGCACGTGGGTGAGCTTTGGGCCACACTGGGGAATCGTCGGCGCAGGGATCGTTCTGCTTCTGCTGCTCGCGACAACACTCGCGGCGGGCATGGCCTCATCGCCTGATGGGGAGGGTCGCTACGTCTGGCTCGAGATACCCGTGCCGAATGAGTCGACCATCGACCCGATCCGTCTTTGGTTCTATGGATGGGCCTATGGCGTTCCCGTCCTCATCTGCCTCGCAGCGTTGTCGATAGCCACCTGGGCGGCGCTCCGCTGCAACGCCGCACGTCCATACATCCGCCCGGAGACGGTCGGTCTCGAGCGGTTCGAGCGCCGCGAGATCGCAACTGGAATCGTGCGTATTGCCACAGCAGGAATGCTGCTCGCGTTAGGCGGCGCATGGCGATTCATCGCAAGCTCGGGATCAATCTCCCAGCTGGTTATCGAGGGCGAGAACGAAGGCGCACCCTACGAAGCGGCCTGGCGCTACGCCGAGCTCGCCACCGCCGGGGGCTGGCTCGCTCCTGCGCTCGAGATCACAGCCTTCGTCCTTCTGCTGCTGGTCGCGAGCCGACTGCGCCGCCGCAACCACTCGACCACAGTTCCCTCGACGGAGGCAGTCGACCATACGACAAGCGCAGGTGCTGCACTGTGACAACCCATCCGATCCTGTCTTCGACGGAGGAGGGGAACCCAGCGATGGGGATCTACCGGCAATTGCGGGGACTCATCGTTTCTGGGCAACTAGGAGCAAACGAACGCTTACCGACCGTTCGACAAACCGCGAGCGATTTGGGAGTCGCCCCCGGCACCGCAGCGAAGGCCTACAAGCTACTCGAGCAGGACGGTCTCGTCGTCACCCGCACCGCCGCGGGCACACGCGTCGCAGAGTCCGCGGCGGTGCTCCCGCGATCGGTCATACGACGCATACGGGATCTGATCGCCGACGCCGAGTCCACTGGCACCGCCCCCGAGGACGTGATCAACGTGCTGCGAGTGATCTGGCCGAGCGACCCGAGCCAGATCCGCTCTTCCGATGCCGGCGACCCTCCAACGCACTGAGCAGTGGGGCGTTTCGCCTCCCACCGCGAACACGTTCAATCCAGACCATCACGATCGGAACAAATAGTGGGCCAACACCACGTACATCCGGCGGCAATCACACTTCCCCCGACCTTCCAGATCAGCATTCCTCTGGACCTCTTTCAGACCCACGAACTTTCACCGGTCGAAAGCCTGCCCAGCGGAAGGCAGAAATCGTCGATCGGCGCTTGACGAAAGACATAGGGGCACCCCCCGCGGCGCTGTTCCGCCCCAAGGTGGCAACACCTGGCGCGGACTCTCCCTGCCTTGCAGCAGCATTTCCCTCAGCACGGAGGCCCACCCCATGATGGCCACTCATGGCGCCCGAAGCCTCGAAGGGAAGTTGACGAGAAGAGACGAAGAGATTCTCGAAGACCTCGAACGGTTCCGGCTTCTCACGACTCGCCAGCTGCAGCGCCTGCACTTTCCTGCAGCGCCACTCGGGACGCACAGGACGGTGAGTGGGGCGACGCGTGGCACCACTCGTGTGCTCCGTCGCCTCGAAACACGCGGGGCCATCGCCCGGCTCCAACGTCGGATCGGCGGCATCAAGCACGGCTCCGCCGTCACCATCTGGCAACTCGCCGCAGCCGGAGACCGTCACCTTCGAGCGCAACGCGGTGAACCCATCCGACGCCGCTACGACGAACCGGGCCGCGCATTCACTGAGCACACCCTCGCCATCGCTGACGTCGCTGTCAGTCTCATCGAGCAGGGCAACGCTGACCGGTTCGAACTACTCGAGCTGGAACTCGAACCCGCGAGCTGGAGAAGCTTCACCGGCGCCGGGGCAACCGTCATCACACTCAAGCCCGACCTGGTGGTCGTGACCGCCGACGCCACCACCGAGACCCACTCATTCGTGGAAGTCGACCGCGCTACCGAACACCTCCCCGCCGTACTCCGAAAATGCGCTACCTACCAACGGCACTACCGGACCGGCATTGAGCAACAGCAGCGGGACCTCTACCCAGCCGTCGTCTGGATCGTTCCCAGCCCCGATCGGGCACGGAAGATCCGGGCCGCTATCGACGAGGACCGCGAACTCGACGGGTCGCTGTTCACCGTCATCACCAGCGAGCAGGCCCTCGCCACTCTGGCCCCGTACGGGCCGCACCCATCACTCACCCCGAAAGGAGGAACACCATGAACACCAACCTCACCCACCAGAATAACCCGCTGCCGAACTGGCTAGGGAAGGTCGATCAGACCGAGCACGCGAAGTTCGTCATCGACGCCTGGCTCGCCCTCGATCCGCACACGCAGCACACCCGCCTCGCACGCCTCATCGCCGCAACCATCCACGACGGCTCCGGTGGCGCACTGGAACGCTTCGCCGCGACCGGAATCCTCGATGCCGAGGCAGCGCTCACCGAACTCAACCACGTCACCGTTCCCCTCGAGCGGGAATCGTGGCTCGACGCTCTCGGCCGCTACATCATCACCGCGGAGCGACGGTCATGACCGAGCATGAGCCAACCCCAATCGTGGAAACCCGCCTCGCCCCCGAGCGCACCACGCCCGACTGGCGTCGCCTCGAAGTCGTCGCCCGCCGATTCGAACAACCCCTCCAAGAAGGCATCGCCAGGGCGCTGGCGAACAAGACCGAGATCGACGAAGGCACGGCGCGCTGCATTGCCCACACACTTGGACGGGCACTCGGCCCCGAGTCCCGCCTCGCAGCGTTCGCAAGAGACGGCGAAGGAAGCTACTTCGACCTGCGCGATGAATATCTCGACCTCTACAACGCAGAAGAGGCAACCCCCAAGGTCAAGGAGCTGATCAACTGGCTCGGCACCTACCTCGTCGCAGCCGAGAACCGCGGCTCCGGAGTGAGACCACGCGACGCAGCTCAACCACCCAGTCTCGACCGCATCCTCGTGCGCACCCGAGTCACCACAAGCGGACACCCGACCACCATCTACGTCCCCGGCACCCTCAACAGCAAAGACATCGAGACCCTCGTCGGCGGCCTCGAAGAGTGCGCAGAGTTCTTCGGTGCAGCCTTTCGCGCATATCTGTCGCTCCCCGACGTGAACGCCGCCGACAATGACCTGCTCGACACCTTCAACGAGAACTACGCCGGAAGCTTCGACTCCTACGAAGACGCCGCCCACTTCCTCAGCCCGCTCGAGGATTGGGAGATCGAACTTGCCAACTGGGCCGACGATCACGGGCTACCGCCCGACGCCGTCGAACTCCACGTTGACTACGTCATCCAACAGACGCGAGAAGCCTACGACCTGATCGAAGAAGGAGGCCGCCTCCATGCGTTCGGTACCTAGCCAGCTCGAGCCAAAGAGGCGTGGACGCCCGCGCGCGGAGCGCGATATCTCGGTCACCCCGGCGTGGAGAGCGCGCCCGGACCCGAGGCGACTCGCTCGCATTCTGCTCGGAATCGTGGCGCATCTCGACGCACCAATGCAGGGCGGCGGATCTGACATTGAGAGGGAAGACCGACATGAAAACGAGTGACGAGCGAGGTGAAAACTACATCGCCGACGTTCCCCAGGTGGACGGCGGTCGAGGTGCCCGGAAAACAGACGAAGGGCTGGACTTCTTGGCCAAGAAGAGCGTAAATCCGGAGGACCTAACCGAAGGAGGGCCTCATATGTACCAAGAAGGCGAGGAAGCGGCAGCCACCCTGGCGCAGCCGAATCTCACATCCATCACCGGACTCGAGCATCTATTTGAGGATGACGATGGGATACACATTCCGCTCCGCACAGGCCTGGCTATCAGCTATCTGCGCGTATCCACGACTCGTCAGCTCAATACCGCTGCTGATCTCGATGAAGATGGCAACAGCATCGCAACGCAGCGAGAGTGGGTGATCCGCAAGGCGAAGGAGCTCGGCGTACCGATCCTCCGCGAGTTTGTCGAACCTGGCCAGTCGGCGCAGACCATCGACAAGCGGCCAGAGTTCAAGAAGCTCCTCCGCTTCGTCGATGCCAACCCCGACATCCGCTACGTCGTGATCTACATGCGCTCTCGCGTCTTCCGCAACCACCTCGACGCTGCCATCACCAAGCGCCAACTGCGCGACAAGGGGGTCGAGCTGATCTCGGCCAAGGAGAACTTCGGCGACGGGTACATGGGCGATGCGATGGAGGCCATCACCGACGTCGTCAACGAACTCCAAGTCCGCATGAGCGGTGAGGACATCCGAATCAAGATGGCCCACAAAGTCGAGCGGGGCGGAAGCGTCGGGCGAGCGAAGCTTGGCTACCTCAACGTGCGCAAGGACTTCGACGGACGCCTCGTCAACACGATCGACGTCGACCCCGTCCGCGCACCGCTCATCATCTGGGCCTTCGAACAGTACGCCACGAACCAGTTCTCGATCACACAGCTCCAGATGATGCTCGAAGATCAAGGCCTGACCACGCGGCAGTCGAGCAAGCGCGCCGCAAGGCCGCTGTCGAGCAGCCAGCTCGCCATGATCCTGCGTGACCCTTATTACACCGGAGTGATCCGCTACAAGGGGAAGCTCCACCCGGGTAGGCACACGCCGCTCATCTCGAAAGAGTTGTTCCTCTCGGTGCAGAAGATCCTCGACGGACGCAATCGCAAAGGTGACCGTGACCGGATTCACTTCCACTTCCTGCGCGGCCTGCTGTACTGCGCCGAATGCAAGTCAGAGGGGCGCACGAGTCGACTCGTCTACAGCCAGAACAAGGGGCACGGCGGCACGTACGAGTACTACGTCTGCACAGCGAAGCAGCGCGGTCACTGCTCGATGCCGTCGGCGCGTCTCGACGAGCTCGAAGACGAGGTGGCGCGACGGGTCGCGGCTGAGCGCTTCGATGCTGACGACATCACGTCCGTACGTGAGGAAGTTCGACGCGCTCTCGTCGAACTCCAAGCCGCGGATCAGGAGGAGAAGGACGCCCTGCGCACGCAGCTCAAGAAGCTCGAGGGCCAGGAGGAGCGGCTCATCGAGCTCGCCGCCGACGGAACGATCGCCGTCGACAAGCTGCGCCAACGCCTCGAGTACGTGACGCTCCAGAAGGGCGCCATCACCGAGAAGCTCACACGGACGGTCGAACGCATCCGGCACGGTGTGGACAAGGCCTTTGCGTTCGTCGATCTCCTTGACGATCCCGCGGCGCTCTACAGGCAACTGCCCGACAACGTCCGCCGCGAGCTTCTCACCGCGTTCTTCGCCCGACTCGACGTCCAGGTCACCGACCGAGAGGTGAATATCGGCGTCGAACGCACTGAACTCAACGCCGGTCTGCATGACTGGCGCGCACAGCGTCGCCTCTCCGCGACCGCCCACACACCCGCCAAAGAAAAGAGAGCCTCCCGCATTTCTGCGGAAGACTCTCTTTCAGACCTATACCCGCTTACTCAGTCCAAAGGTTTGAATAAGCCTGTATTGGTCGGGCTGACAGGATTTGAACCTGCGACCCCCTGACCCCCAGTCAGGTGCGCTACCAAGCTGCGCCACAGCCCGTGGCATGGATATTCAGTTGTTCGGGGCGACGAGAGCGGGGTAAACCCCTTGACCCCCAGTCAAGTGCGCTACCAAGCTGCGCCACATCCCGGAGCCGCACCGAAGCGCGGACAACTCCCCTATCCTAGCCGGTCCCGCAGCCAGTCGAGAATCGAGCTCGCCGGCGGGTTCGGCATCCGTCGGTAGCGTGGATGCATGGCCCAGAGCGAACCGGTGCGCGCACGGATGTCGCACCGCGGCGTCGTGAGCGTCGTTACCCTCGTCATCGCAACCCTGGGCGCAGCACTCCCCCTCTCGATGGTCGCGCCGACGCTCGCGATCACTGCGGATCAGTTCGGTACGACAGCGGCGGAGTCGAGCTGGACACTCACGATCGTGCTCGTCGTCGCAGCGACAACGACACCCGTGATCGGACGGCTCGGCGACACGTTCGGACCCCGGCTGGTCCTGCTGATCCTGATACCGGTCGTCATGGTCGGCCTCGCGATCGCGGGCCTCGCCGGCTCGATGGGCGAGTTGATCGCGGGTCGAACACTGCAGGGCCTCGGCGGCGGAGTCTTTCCGCTGGCGATCGCCCTCGCGGGCCGCGCCGTTCCCGAAGCGCAACGTCCGCTCGCCGTCGGGCTGCTCACGGGAACCTTCGCGACCGGAACAGGACTCGGGGTCGTCATCGCCGGCATCCTCGTCGACCGTGTCGGCACTCAGGCTCTTGCATGGCTGCCGTTCGTGCTGCTCGCCGTTGCCGGAGTGATGACATTCGGTCTCGCCGAGGCGCCGCGCGCGGATCGCCAGCCGCTCCACCTCGGGTCTTCGCTGCTGCTCGCGGTCGGTGTGGCGATCCTGCTCTTCGCGGTCACCGAGGCCCCACGCTCCGACGCCGAGGTCGCGCTCACCGGCGGGAGCCTGGCCGCCGGCACAGCTGTCATCTCCGTGTGGGCATGGCGAGTGGTCAGACGCTCAGAGTCCGCGGGCGTCTCACACCTCCGTGTCCGGGCGCTTTGGACCTCGCACGTGACCTCCCTGTTCCTCGGCGCCGCCCTGTTCGCAACGTTCGTCGCCCTCCCGGTCTTCATCGAAGTCGGGGATGCCACTGCGGGGCCGCTGACACCGGCCACGCTCGCGGGGCTCCTGCTCCTACCCGCGACCGCGGCGATGGCGGCGGTCGGGCCGCTGTCAGGCATCCTGCGACGACGCCTCGGCAGGCGCGGACCCGCGGTTCTCGGCGCAGCGGCCACGGTCATCGGTGGCATCATCCTCGCCGCCGGGGCTCATACGCTGCCGACTCTGCTCGCCGGCTCCGTCCTCGTCGGTGCGGGCGTCGCCACGGGCTCGGCGGGCCTGGTCAACGTGCTCGTCGACGTCACGGATGACGACACGATCTCGAGCGTCAGCGGCGTCAACATCGCCGCACGTCAGATCGGCGGCGCGTTCGGGGCAGCAGGGTGCGCGGCGCTGCTCGCTACGAGCGGAGACGAACCGGATCCTGCGTCCTACGCACTCGCGTTCGGGCTGATCGCGGTGCTCGCGGTCGCGGCGCTTCTCGCCTCGTTCCTCATTCCCGCGCGCCAGGCACCCGGGGAAGAGAGGCCCTAGCCGACCTGCGCGGCAACCCACTGGCGCAACTGCGGCGCAGGAAGCGCGCCGATCTGCCGCGACTGCTCCGCGCCGTCCCGGTACAGCAGCAGAGTCGGAATGCTCTGGATGCCGTGACGCTGCGAAACGCGCGGCGACTCATCCGAGTTCACCTTCACGACCTTGAGCTTGCCGGCGAACTCCCGCGACATCTGCTCGACGATCGGCGACACCATCCGGCACGGACCGCACCACGGCGCCCACACATCAACGAGCACCGGAAGCGTTGCATCACCCACGACAGCGTCGAACGAAGCGTCGTCGGCCTCCACAAGCCAGGGCAGATCCGCGTGGCACGAGGCGCAACGGACCTTGCCGGTGCGCGCCGCCGGCACCCGATTCTTCGCACCACACGACGGACACGCCGTCACCGTCGACTCCGCCATCCTGACTCCCTCCCCGTCCATTGTCGCGATCACTCGGCCGCAAGCGCTACCTCTCGCGCACTCACCAGCAATAGGGTGGGAGCGGTTCCCAACACGAAGGAGTGTCTGTGACCGCTGATGCCGCTACGACCCGAGTCGCCGCATCCGACCTCTCCCCGCGCTGGTGGTGGGGGTTCCTTCCCTACATCGCGGTGTCGATCGTGCACGTCACGGCGCTGCTGTCGGGGTGGGATGCCGTGAGCGGCCCCACCAAGCTCGCGTTGATGCCGCTTCTTGCCGTGGCTGTGCTCTGGGGCGGCCGGGGTTCGCAGTGGGGTCCGCCCTACACGCTGCTTTTTGTCGCTCTCGCGCTATCGTGGCTCGGCGACGGCGCCGCGACCTTCTTCCCGTTCCTCGATGACGAACTCCCGGCGATGCTCCTGTGCTTCGGCCTCGCGCATATCGCCTACATCGTTTTGTTCTGGCGGTTCCTCGCGGTTCGGCGTGTGCCGTGGTGGTCTGCCGTCTACGCCGTGTGGTGGGTCGTCCTGGTCGTGTACCTCTGGCCGACTCTCGGCGGACTCGCGGTGGCGGTCGCGCTCTACGGCCTCGTCCTCGGCGGAACCGCCGTGCTCTCGACGCGGTGCCACCCCGCCATCGCGTGGGGTGGCGCGTTCTTCCTCATCTCCGACACGGTGCTCGCGTTCCGGCTGTTTCTTCCAGACTCCATGCCGTCGGGAAGCAGCGCCCTCGTCATGATCACCTATACGCTCGGGCAGGGACTCATCGCCGTGGGTGCCGTGATCGCGACCCACGCGGCGCGCGTCGCGAGAGAATCGACGGTGTGACCGACTCCGTGCGCGTGGATGCCTGGCTCTGGGCAGTCCGGGTCTACAAAACCCGATCCGCAGCCACTGCGGCGTGCCGTGCGGGGCATGTTCGCGTCGGAGGCGATCGCGCGAAGGCCGCACAACCCGTGCGGATCGGCGATGAGCTGCGCATCCGGATCGCAGGCTTCGACCGCATCCTCGTCGTCAAGCAGCTCCTGACCAAGCGCGTCGGTGCACCAGCGGCTGCCCTCGCGGTCGACGACCGCACCCCGGCGCGCCCGTCTCGGGAAGAGACCCCGTTCGTCCCGGTTCGCGAACGCGGTGCAGGGAGGCCGACCAAGCGCGAACGTCGCGCCATCGACCGGCTGCGCGGCCGGTCCGCCGACTAACGCTGCCTTATGCGCGCGCGTCGAGCTGATCGAGCAGCCAGCCAGCACCGACCACCCGCGCGCCCGCGTCGCTGACACGGTCGGCGAGTCCTCGGTCACTGGTCACGACGACCACCTGCTCCCCACCTCCGATGCGCCGCTGCGTCTCGGCGACGATCTCGTCATCCCCCTCGCCGGGGGCCAGCACGACCCGGATGCCGGCGCCTGACTCATCCGCGGGTCGAGCCGCGCCTTTGGCCTGACCCTCGAGCACGACCGCCACGGCGGGGAACCAGTGCGCGCCCGGAAGCTCGAGCGCGTTGGCGTCCACTCCCCGCGCCTGCCAACCGCTGACCCGGTCAATGAGCCGGCCGGCAGCACCGGCGCGGTCGCGCCACCATCCGTCAGGCACCGAACCCACGACGTTCGCCGCATCGATTACAACGGCCGGCCGCACCGACAGCAGCGGGCCAAGGTGCTCCCATGCCGATGCGAACGCCGGATGCAGCGGCCTATCGGCGACCTCGTCCACGGGAACCCACTCGAGCGCGACGCTCTCGGCATCCGCGATCTGCGGGTCGAACGGCTTGATGACGTCGGCGATCACCGTCGTGTACGACCAGATATCGAGGTCGAGCACGCTCCAGAACCGCTGCCGCACGGCATCCGGTGGCACCGCGGCTTCCTCCCGAGCCTCGCGAAGCGCCGCCACACCGGCATCCTCGTGCTCGTGTCGCGCACCGCCGGGCAGCGCCCAGGTTCCGCCGTGGTGGCTCCAGCCGACGCGGTGCTGCAACAGGATGCCGCGCTCGGCATCCACGGCAAGCAGCCCCGCCGCGCCGAACCGCCCCCAGTAACGCTCCCCCGTTGGCGCGATCACCCACGCGTCACCGGGATCGCGCGGGCCCGACGGGCGGCGCGGCTCTCCGGGAGCCGGGGGTTCGATCGTCACGATCTCAGCCTGTCACACCGCGCGGGCTCCCCCGGTCGCAGCCCCCCTCCGTTCAGTCGCGCCTTGTTGCGGCATCCCAGCCCCAATAGCCACAACACGGCGCGACCGAACATGCGCACTCAACCCCCAGGAGCC
Organism: Microbacterium schleiferi; assembly: GCF_020781975.1. Taxonomy (GTDB): domain Bacteria; phylum Actinomycetota; class Actinomycetes; order Actinomycetales; family Microbacteriaceae; genus Microbacterium. The sequence goes on along the minus strand of NZ_JAJGNI010000003.1, from coordinate 341,850 downwards.
CCCCCTTTCGTTCAGTCGCGCCTTGTTGCGACACCCCGGGCAGCACACCCGCAACACGGCGCGACCGGAAGAAATCGGCTCCAGTATCCGAGACCCCCCGGTTCAGTCGCGCCTTGTTGCGGCATCCCAGCCCTCAACACCCGCAAGGCGGCGCGACCGAAACTGACGACGAGGCCCGATACCGACGCTCGAGGCCGACGCTCGAGGCCGGTCGCCGGCTAGATGAACAGGGTCGTCCCGGACTTCTGGGCCTCGCCGAGGAACGTGGCAACACCACCGAAGTCGATGCCGTCCTGCAGATCGGATTCGGCGATGCCGAGCAGGTCCATCGTCATCGTGCACGCCACCAGCTGCGCGCCACCCTCGCGCGCCGAGGTCATGAGCTCCTCGAGCGTCGGGACGTTGTGCTGCTTCATGACGTCCTTGATCATCTTGGGCCCCATGCCCGCCATGTTCATCTGAGACAGCGGCAGGTGGCCGGCATCTGAGGGCATCATCATCGCGAACATCCGGTCCATGACCTTCTTCTCGCGCGGCGGCGCATCGTGTCGGCGCAGCATGTTCAGCCCCCAGAACGTGAAGAACATCGACACCTTCTGCCCCATCGCGAGCGCCCCGTTGGCGATGATGAACGCGGCGATCGCCTTGTCGAGGTCGCCCGAGAAGACGACGAAGGATGTCTGATTCAGCGTCTGCACGGCGCGCGGGGCATCCGTTCCCGCGCTCTTGCGGAAGGTCGCCACATAGCCGGGCCCCTCGGGTGCGATCGCGAGCATCTCGTGGCCGTGGCTTGCGGCCCACGCCGGAGCGTCGTGCGCGAACCCGGGATCCGAGACGTGCACGACGACGTCGTCGCCCGGCTGCAGCTCGTCCATCTGCTTCGTGAGCTTCATGATCGGGCCTGGGCACGCGAGCCCCGTGCAGTCGAGGTCGACCACCTGGCCCGACCCCTTCACCTGGGCGAGCAGATCGGATGCCTCGGCATACGGGATTTCGGCGGGTTTGGCCACGAACCCCACGGGCTCGAGGTCATGGAAGAAGCGGAAGGTGGTCGAGCCGCCCGAGAGCGTCCGCACATTCGTGAACCCGCGCTGCACGAGCGCCCGGTATGCGAGGTAGCTGCGGAAGCCGACAGCGCAGTAGAGGCGGATGGGAACGTCCCGGTCCCAGCTCTGGCACACTTCGCGGATGATCCCGAGGGGCACGTTCTCGGCGCCCGAGATGTGCCAGATGTCGTACTCGACGTCGGTGCGCACATCGATGATGCGGCATCCGTCGGTCGCTGCCGGATAGTCCTTCGCGTACCAGAGCTTCAGGTCGCCGCTGAGCACGTTACTGGCCACGAAGCCCGCCATGTTGACGGGGTCTTTGGCCGACCCGAAGGGCGGTGCGTACGCGAGTTCCAGGTGCTCGAGATCGTGAACTGTCGCGCCGAGCCGGATTGCCGTCGCGAAGACATCCAGCCGCTTGTCGACCCCGTCGAACCCTGCGATCTGCGCCCCGAGGAGCTTGCCGTCCGTCGGCGAGAACGTGACCTTGATGTGCATCTGCGCCGTGCCCGGGTAGTAACCGGCGTGCCCCGAGGGATGCACGTGCGCGGTGAGGTAGTCGACGCCGGCCCGCTCGAGCTGACGCTCATTGGCACCGGTGGCGCCGGCTGTCATCTCGAACACCTTCACGATTGAGGTGCCCTGCGTCGAGAGGTACTCGGTGTCGCGACCGCAGATGTTCTCGGCGGCAACGCGCGCTTCGCGGTTTGCTGGCCCGGCAAGCGGGGTGATCCAGCGCCCCGGCAGCACGGTATGCGCGGTCTCGACAGCGTCGCCCGCTGCCCAGATGTGCGGGTCGGAGGTACGCATGTGCGTGTCGACCACGATGCCGCCGCGCTCGCCGATCGCCAGCCCCGCCTCGCGGGCCAGGGTCACGTTCGGGCGCACGCCCGCAGACAGCACGACGAGGTCGGCCGGAAGCGACTGGCCGTTGTTGAGCTCGACGCGCAGCATCCCATCGGATGCCTGCGTGAAGGCTGCGGCCGCGGTGCCCAGCTGCAGCTCGACACCGCGACCTCGCGCGTGCTGCTCGACGGGAATCGAGACGTCCTTATCCAGCGGCGGGAGGATCTGGTCGGCGAGCTCGACGATCGTGACCTCGGCTCCGCGGTGGATCAGGTTCTCGGCCATTTCGATGCCGATGTACCCGGCGCCGATCACGACGGTCTTCGCGGCCCGTCCCCGGGACGCTGCGGCGGCCAAGGCCTCGTCGAGGCGCGACTTGATGGCATCCATGTCGGCGACGTTTCGCAGGGTGTGGATGCCGGGAAGATCGATCCCCGGCAGCGGAAGCTGCAGCGGATCGGCACCCTGGCACAGCGCGAGCGCATCGTAGGACTCCGTGTACTCCCGGCCTGTCGCGACCTCACGCACCGTCACCGTCTGGGCGGCGCGGTCGAGCTCGACCACGTCCTGACCGATGCGCACGTCGATGTCGAGCGATTCGCGAAGGCTCTCGGGAGTCTGCAGCAGGAGGCGGCTGCGATCGGCGATGACACCGCCGATGTGGTATGGCAGGCCGCAGTTCGCGAATGACACGTACTCGCCCCGCTCGAGAACAACGATCTCGGCCGACTCGTCCAGACGGCGAGCTCTCGCGGCAACGGATGCCCCTCCAGCGACTCCTCCGACGACGACGATCTTCATGGTGTTCTCCTTCGCATTCGGGTCGCAACGGTTCGCGGCTCCGACATGAAGGTACTCCCGGGGGTATGCCTCCAGTCAGGGGCCAAGGTCCCCCCCATCGGTGACCCAGGTCCGGACACCCTGGACTCGGTCGCGCCAAACTGCGACATCCACGGCAATCCACCCGCAACACGGCGCGACCGAAAGAGATGGGCTCCACCATCCCAGCCCACCCCCTCACACTTCGGTCGCGCCTTGTTGCGCCATCCAGCGCTCAACACCCGCAACACGGCGCGACCGAACAGTTGGGCTTTGGCCAGATACTCCTCCGTGGCGTTTTCGCCGGGACCGACACGCGATGCTGTACGCCGCCACAAGGATGCAGGATGCCATGTGGTCTGACCATGTGGATCACCACATATTGTGCCGAGCTCGAGATCGAGCACTGCATATAGTGGCATTCCCGCGATCCGGGAAACCCTCCGAACCGCGCGCCCACACTCCGAAGGAAGCCGCCGATGAAGCCTCGCCCTACCGCCTCACCGCGAACGGTGGCCGTGTCAGACACGATCAACGAATACCTGTCCCGGTCGGACTGGCGCGTGAACGCGAACGCGAACCAGGGCTACTCACTCGGCGGCATGATCCTCAACACCGCGGGCAAGATCATCGCGAACTACTGGCTCGATGAGGTGTACTCCCCCGAGGCCGGAGCCGCGCACCGCGACGGCGACATCCACATCCATGACCTCGATATGTTCGCCGGATACTGCGCGGGATGGTCGCTCCGCACCCTCCTGGAACAGGGCTTCAACGGCATCCCCGGCCGGATCTCCTCTGCGCCGCCACGACACCTGTCGGCAGCGACCGGTCAGATGGTCAATTTCCTCGGCACGCTGCAAAACGAGTGGGCGGGCGCACAGGCGTTCAGCTCCGTCGACACGTATCTCGCGCCTTTCGTTCGCATCGACGGGCTCTCGTACGACCAGGTGCTCCAGGCTGTGCAAGAACTGGTCTTCAACCTCAACGTCCCCTCCCGCTGGGGAACGCAGACGCCCTTCACGAATCTGACGTTCGACTGGACGTGCCCCGACGACCTCGCAGACCAGCGGCCCCTGATCGGCGGCGTCGTGCAGGACTTCACCTACGGAGACCTCGCCGAGGAGATGTCGCTGATCAACCGCGCGTTCATCGAGGTCTACGCCGACGGGGATGCCGACGGTCGCGCCTTCACGTTCCCCATCCCGACCTACAACATCACGAAGGACTTCGATTGGGACGGCCCGAACGTCGACGCCCTCTTCGCGATGACAGCCCGCTACGGACTCCCCTACTTCCAGAACTTCATCAACTCAGACCTTGACCCGCACATGATCCGCTCGATGTGCTGCAGGCTCCAGCTGGACCTCACCGAGCTCCTCAAGCGCGGAAACGGGCTCTTCGGATCCGCCGAGCAGACCGGATCGATCGGCGTCGTCACGATCAACTGTGCCCGCCTCGGATACCTCCACCCCGGCGACCGGCAGGGGGTTCTCGACCGACTCGATGAGCTGATCGCCATCGCCCGCGACAGCCTTGAAGCCAAGCGCGCAGAGATCGGCCGCCACATCGACGGTGGCCTGTTCCCGTACACGAAGCGCTATCTCGGCACGCTCGACAACCACTTCTCAACGATCGGCGTCAACGGCATCAACGAGTTCATCCGCAACTTCACCCTCGACGCTCACGACATGACGGATGCCGAGGGCATGGAGTTGGCGTCGTGGCTGCTCGAGCACGTTCGGGCTCGCATGGTCGAAGCCCAGGAACAGACGGGGCACATGTACAACCTCGAAGCGACCCCCGCCGAAAGCGCGACCTACCGGTTCGCGCGGCTGGACATCGCCAGATTCGGCGATCAGAGCGGCGCTCCCCGGGGCGCCGGCGGCGACGGCATCCGCCACGCGGGCACCGCCGACCACCCGTACTACACGAACTCGTCGCAGCTTCCCGTCGGCTACACCGATGATCCGTTCGAGGCGATGAGCCTGCAAGAGCCGCTGCAGCAGCTCTACACCGGAGGAACCGTGCTGCACCTGTACCTCGGCGAAGCCGTTGCGTCGGCATCCGTCTGCAAGAACCTGGTTCGGCGATCCCTCGAGCAGTTCCGGCTCCCCTACCTCACTGTCACGCCCACCTTCTCGATCTGCCCCGCACACGGATACGTCTCGGGCGACCACCCGCTCTGCCCGCGCTGCGGTCGAGACTGCGAGGTGTGGACGCGCGTCATGGGTTACTTCCGGCCGGTGTCCTCGTTCAACATCGGTAAGCAGGGCGAAGCCGCCGAGCGCGTGTACTTCGATGCAACCCGTGCCGTGCCGGACCCGGAAGCCGCCGAGCCGGATGCAGCGCCCCCGGCGCTGGCGCGACAATGAACGCGCTCGCGTCAGAGACAGCTGACGAGCTGCGCATCGCCGGACTCACGAGATTCTCGGGGGCAGACTGGCCCGACCACCTGGCCGCGACGGTCTTCCTTCAGGGGTGCCCGTGGGACTGCGTCTACTGTCACAACCCCGACCTCATCGACCCCCACAGCACCGGCACGATCGCGTGGCGCGAGGTCCTCGCGTTCCTCGACGAGCGCCGCACCCAGCTCGACGGCGTCGTCTTCTCCGGCGGTGAACCGACGATGCAGACCGCGCTGGTCCCCGCCATCGACGAGGCGCGACGGCTCGGCATCCGCGTCGGCCTGCACACCGGGGGCGCGTTTCCCTCGCGACTGGACTCGGTCCTTCCCCAACTGGACTGGGTCGGCCTCGACATCAAGGCATCCGCCGCCGACTACGCCACCGTGACGCAGCGCCGCTGCAGCGGCATCCATGCCTGGCGCTCCCTGCGGCTCCTGCTGGATGCCGCACGGGCGCGCGCGGGCAGCGAACGCCCGCTGGAGTACGAGGTGCGCACGACCGTCCATCCGACGCTCACCGATGCCAGCCGACTGCGCCTGTTGGGCGAACAGCTGCTTGCCGAAGGCGTGCAGTGGTGGGCGCTGCAGTGCGCCCGCGCTATCGGCACGCGGCCAGAGTTCCCGCACGCATCCGGAGGCGAGGCGGCAACGACCAAGCTCGTCGAGATGATCGCGGCCGAATTCGACGGAGCCTTCGCGAACGTCGTCACGCGCTGACCGCCGTTGTCAAGACCCTCGCACCGCCGACGCACGAGTGCTCGGCTGGCGTCATGGGAAACGAACACGACCACGAGATGATCGAGACTCCAGAGAACGGCGAAACGCACGGCCAGTGGGAGGACCGGGACTTCGGCGACGCCGAGTCAGGAACGGACAAGGGCACCGGCGACCCGGGCGACGACCGCTCGCACCTGCAGGACCTGCCGCCGGCCAAGACCGACGGCGCCTGAGCGCGGCGCGCTGAAACCTCAGCGCTGGCGACGCTCGCGGACTCGCATGTTGAGCACGATCGGCGTCCCCTCGAAACCGAACAGTTCGCGCAAGCGACGCTGAATGAATCGGCGATAGCCGGGGTCGAGGAATCCGGTCGTGAACAGCACGAACGTCGGCGGGCGCGTCGCGGCCTGCGTACCGAACAGGATGCGGGGCTGCTTGCCACCGCGCAGCGGGTGCGGGTGTTCTGCGACGAGTTCAGCCAGGAAGGCATTGAACTTGCCGGTCGGGATCCGCTGATCCCACGACTCCAGCGCCGTCTCGAGCGCCGGCACGAGCTTCTCGAGGTGACGGCCGGTCCGGGCAGAGATGTTCACCCGGGGGGCCCACGACACGTGAGCGAGATCCTGTTCGATCTCCCGTTCGAGGTGCCGGCGACGGTCCTGGTTCTCGAGCTCGGGCGTTGCGAGCAGGTCCCACTTGTTGAACGCCAGCACGAGCGCTCGCCCGGACTCCAGCACCAGGTCGATGATCCGCACGTCTTGCTCGCTGAGCGGCTGGCTGACATCGAGCACAACGACGGCGACCTCAGCCTTCTCGAGCGCCGCTGAGGTCCGAAGCGAGGCGTAGAAGTCGGCGCCCTGCTGCAGGTGTACGCGTCGACGGATGCCGGCAGTATCAACAAAGGTCCACAGGCGCCCCCCGATCTCGACGATCTCATCGACCGGGTCGCGCGTGGTTCCCGCCAGCTCGTTGACGACGACCCGCTCCTCGCCGGCAGCTTTGTTCAGGAGCGACGACTTGCCCACATTGGGGCGACCGAGGATCGCGACACGGCGCGGCCCGCCGATCTCGTGCTTGGCGACGGCTGAGACATCCGGCAGCACCTTCATGATCTCGTCGAGAAGGTCAGCAACCCCGCGGCCGTGGATCGCGGAAACCGGATGCGGCTCCCCGAGCCCCAGGTTCCACAGCGCGGCAGCCTCGGGCTCCTGACGGGCGTCATCGATCTTGTTGGCGACGAGGAAGACGGGCTTGCCGCTCTTGCGCAGCAGCTTGACGACGTGCTCGTCGGTCGAGGTGGCCCCGACCATCGCGTCGACCACGAACAGCACCACATCCGAGAGGTCGATCGCCACCTCGGCCTGCGCCGCCACCGACCGGTCGATACCACGGGCGTCAGGCTCCCACCCGCCGGTGTCGACGAGGGTGAACCGGCGGTCCATCCACTCGGCCTTGTAGGTCACGCGGTCGCGTGTCACGCCCGGAGTGTCTTCGACAACTGCCTCGCGGCGCCCGAGGATGCGGTTTACGAGCGCCGACTTGCCGACGTTCGGACGTCCGACGATCGCGACGACCGGCAACGCCGGCAGGTACTCGATGCCGTCCTCACCGGCCACGAGCCCAGCGAGGACCGCGGCGTCATCCTCGTCCAGGTCGTAGTCATCGAGGGTCGCTCGCAGCGCTGCTGCCCGCGACTCCGCCAGTTCCTCGTCGAGGTCCGCGAGAGTATCGGCGAGGTGGTCCTCGCCCGCGGCGGTCTCGTCAAACTCGTCACCAGTGGTGCTCATGGTCAGTCCTTCCCCTCCACGCCCGGGGCTACCCGGTCGGGGTCCACTGGCGCGGCGCCCCCGAGTTCCCGGCGTGCGACGGCGAGCACTTCTGCCACCGTCTCGTCGAAATCCAACGCGGTCGAATCGACCACGGCAACGCCCGGAGCGGCGGTCAGGAAGTCCACGACCTTCGAGTCCGACGAATCGCGGCGCCGCAACGCCTCCGCGACCTCTGCCGCGGTCGATCCGCTGATCTCGGCGCTGCGTCGCGCAGCCCGAACCGCGGGATCAGCGGTCAGCAGGATCCGCGCCGGCGCATCCGGGGCGACGACGGTCGTGATGTCCCGACCCTCCACGACAACCCCGGGACGACCGGATGCCGCAACCAGCCGCCGGAACGCCGCATTGATCGCTCGTCGGATCGCCGGAACGCGGGCGACGCCGCTCACGGCATCCGTCACCCGCTGCTCGCGAATCGCCTCGGTCACATCGACCTCGCCCGATCGCACCCAATAGTCATCAGGGTCCAGGGAAATGCGGAAGTCGAAGTCGCTGACGGCTTCCAGCACAGCAGTGGCATCGGAGGTGTCGACCTCGCGCGCCAACGCGTGCCACGCGAGCGCCCGATACGCCGCTCCCGTGTCGAGGTAGCCGAAGCCGAGCGCGCGGGCCACCTGCTTCGACACGCTGGACTTGCCGCTGCCGGCAGGGCCATCAACCGCGACGATCACGACGTCGGACGCGGCGGTGTCTGCGGCGACAGTGTCGGCGGCCAGAGCCTCGGGGGCGGTATCAGTCATTGGTGGTGCTCGCGATCTTCCATCCGCGCTTCTCGAGTCCGGCTGTCGCGTCGCGCAGCACGGATGGCGCGACGGCGATTTCGGCGAGGCCGAAAGGGGCCCCCGGCGAGTGTTCCAGCCGGAAGTCTTCGACGTTGACCGCGAGCGCGCCCAGGTCACCGAACAGGCGGCCGAGTTGCCCGGCGGTGTCATCGACCATCACCACGAGGGACGCGAAGCGGCGGTTCTGGCCGTGCTTACCGGGCAGGCGCTCCACGCCCTCGTTGCCCCGGCGAATGGTGTCGGCGATCTCGCGTCGAGCTCCCGGCGCCTCGGGCGTGCGGAGCGCCTCGGCGACGGCGGCAAGGTCCTGCGACAGTGCGTCGAGGATGTCTACGACGGGGGCGGCATTGGCCGCCAGGATCTGCACCCAGAGCTCGGGAGCCGAAGCGGCGATTCGGGTGGTGTCGCGAACGCCCTGACCGGCGAGCCGCAGCGACCCGTCGGGGGCGTCGGTGAACCGGCCTGCCAGCAGGCTCGCCACCAGCTGCGGCACGTGCGACACCAGCGCCACTGAGCGGTCGTGGTCTTCCGGAGTCATCTCGATCGGGGTCGCCCCGAGATCCAGCGCGAGCGCCTCGACGAGGGCAAGGTCGGATGCCGGGGTCTTGCCGTCACGGCAGACCACCCAGGGGCGACCGATGAACAGGTCGGCCCGCGCCGAAATCGCACCGCCCCGCTCACGACCGGCCAGCGGATGCGACCCGATGTAGTGCGTGAGGTCGACGCCGCGAGCTTGCAGCTCCTGCAACGGCTCGAGCTTGACGCTCGCGACATCCGTCACGACGGCGGCCGGGAACGTGCGCAGTTCCCGCTCGACGACGTCGGCGACGACATCCGGCGGAACCGCGACGACGATGAGCGTGGGCTCGTCGGCGGGTGTGGCAGCGCGTCCGGCGCCGTAATCGATCGCGAGACGCAGTTGCGATGGCGAAGCATCCTCGAGCACGACATCCACGCCCAGCGCCCGCAGCGCGTGCCCGACGCTGGCGCCGAGGAGACCGGCACCGACGACGCGCACTGTGCCGGTGACGCGTGGGGTCAGCGAATCACCGCCTGCCACGGCTGACGTATCGGGGCTCGTCACGGGGAAGTCTCCTGAGAATCGGGCGACGAAGAGTCGTCAGCCTCGTGGCGCGCGATCTCTTGCTGCGGGTCACCCTCGCGGCGCGCAAGAGTCAGCAATGCGCCTCGTTCTACTGTAGTCAACTCCCTCACCGCCCCGACCGGGAGGCTTCCCAGGTGCAGCGGGCCGAACTGGCGGCGCACGAGCTCCACGACCGGATGACCCACCTCGGCCATCATCCGTCGCACGATGCGGTTGCGGCCCGAGTGCAGGGTGAGTTCCACGAGCGAGCCACCGCCGGCATCGGATGCCGACAGCAGCCGCGCCTTGTCGGCGGCTATCGGGCCATCCTCCAGCGTGATCCCACGTGTGAGTCGCGCGATCGTCTGCGGCGTGACGCGCCCCTCGACCTTGGCGATGTAGACCTTCGTCACCCCGAACGACGGGTGTGAGAGCACGTGCGCCAACTCACCGTCGTTCGTGAGGACGAGCAGTCCGCTGGTATCGGCATCCAGGCGTCCGACGTTGAAGAGTCGCTCCGACCATTCCGCCGTGTATTCGCGAAGATCCGGGCGGCCCCGCTCGTCGCGCATCGAGCTGACGACGCCGCGCGGTTTGTTGAGCACCACATATCGCTTGCTCTCATCGAGCTGCACGGCGACCCCGTCCACATCCACGAGGTCCGTGGTCGGATCGATACGCGTCCCGAGTTCGGTCACGACGCGGCCGTTCACCCGAACACGCCCGGCCGCGATCAGCTGCTCTGAGACACGACGCGACGCTACTCCGGCTCCGGCGAGCACCTTCTGCAGGCGCACGCCGTCGGGGCCCTCTGACTCGAATCCGGATGCCGTCATCGGATCGACTCCCCCGCGAAACCGTCTGCACCGTCATCGAGCAGGGGTGAGATGTGCGGCAGCTCATCAAGGGAGTTGATCCCGAGGTTCACGAGCAGGGCATCGGTCGTGCCGTAATGGATCGCCCCGGTGTCGGGATCCGTGAATACCTCCGTGATGAGACCCCGCGACAGGAGCGTCCGCACCACCGAATCGACATTGACGGCACGGATCGCCGCGACTTGCCCGCGGGTGACGGGCTGCTTGTAGGCGATGACGGCGAGCGTCTCGAGGGCAGCCTGCGAGAGCCGCGACGGAGCCTGCGTTCCGACGAAGTCGCTCACGAGATCGTCGAACTCCTCCCGTACGTACAGCCGCCAGCCGCCGCCGACCTCGCGCAGCTCGAACCCGCGCTTGGGGCCGCCGGTCAGACCGTCGTAGTCAGCGACGAGGGTCTCGATGGCCTGGCGTACGGCGGGCACGGGCGCCCCTACTGCCGCGGCAAGGCTCACGAGGCTGTGCGGCTCGTCGAGGATCATCATGATCGCCTCAAGCCGGCGGGTGATGTCGGAAGCGAAGTCCGAGGTCGTGTCATCGGTCATAGTCGGCTCCCAGTGTCGCAAGGTTCTCGTCCGACCACCGCTCGGCGGTCCAGCGCAGCGTGAGTTCGCCGAGGGGTTCGACCTGCTCGAATGAGAGTGCCGCGTGGCGGTACAGCTCGAGGACCGACAGGAAGCGCGCTACCACGATCCCCGGCTGGTCCACCCCGACGATCAGCTCGCGGAAGTTCAGCGATCCGGAGTTTCGAAGCAGCGTCACCACGACAGCCGCCTGCTCCCGGATGCTGATCAACGGCGCGTGCAGATGGTCGAGCCCGACCTGCGGGATCTCCTTCGGCGCGAAGGCGAGCATCGCGAGCGCAGCAAAATCCTGCGGTGAAAGCGTCCAGACGAGTTCGGGGACGGCATCCCGGTACTTCGCATCGAGCCGCACCGTGCGCGCGTGACGTGTGTCCTCGCGCAGGAGGCTGCGCCCGAACCACGCCGAGACCTCCTTGAACGCGCGGTATTGCAAGAGGCGGGCGAAGAGCAGATCGCGGGCCTCGAGCAGCGCGACGCTCTCGGCATCCACCAACTCCCCCTGGGGCAGTAGGCCTGCGACCTTCATGTCCAAGAGCGTCGCGGCAACGACCAGGAACTGCGAGGACTCGTCGAGGTCGTGCTCGGGGCCGAGCGCCCGCACGTGGGCGATGAACTCGTTGGTGACCTCGCTGAGCGAAACCTCGGTGATATCGAGTTCGCGTTTGCTGATGAGTGTCAGCAGCAGGTCGAACGGGCCATCGAACACATCGAGCGTGACGCGGAACCCGCCGTCTGCTTCGGCCGCGGCATCCGCAGCGGCACCGGGCGCGGCATCCGCAGCGGCACCGGGCGCGGCATCCGTTCCCTCGTGTGCTGCAGTTTCGTGCACCTGCGGCTCATCAATGCGCCGCGGATGCACGGAACTGCCGCTCTCGTCTGACGGCACCGGAGCGGCATCCGTCGCGCTCGAGGGCTCAGGCGACGGCGCCACGGGCGACGAGCTCTCGCGCGAGCCGCAGATAGGCCTGCGCCGCGGCGTGTTCGGGAGCGAACGTCGTGATCGGCATCCCCGACACCGACGCGTCCGGGAACTTGACGGTGCGACCGATCACGGTCTCCAGCACGTCATCGCCGAACGCCTCGACGACGCGCTCGAGCACCTCACGCGAGTGCAGCGTGCGCGGGTCGTACATGGTCGCGAGTACCCCATCGAGACGGATGTCGGGGTTCAGGCGATCGCGGACCTTGTCGATCGTCTCGATGAGCAGGGCAACCCCGCGCAGCGCGAAGTACTCGCACTCCAGCGGAATGATCACGCCGTGGCTGGCGGTGAGGGCATTGACGGTGAGGAGTCCGAGCGAGGGCTGACAGTCGATGAGGATGACGTCGTATTCCCCGGCCACCTTGCGCAGCACCCGGGCAAGGATCGTCTCGCGTGCTACCTCGTTGACGAGGTGGACTTCTGCAGCCGACAGATCGATGTTCGCCGGGATGACATCGAGCCCCTCCACCGACGTCTTCACGATCGCGTCGTGCGGGTCGCGCTTGGGATCGAGCAGCAGCTCGTAGATCGTGGTGATGTCGTGCGTCGGGATGCCGAGACCCGCCGACAGCGCACCCTGCGGGTCGAAGTCGACGGCCAGCACTCGCCTGCCGTAGTCCGCGAGCGAGGCAGCGAGATTGATCGTCGTCGTGGTCTTGCCGACGCCGCCCTTCTGGTTGCACAGGGCGATCACGCGGGCAGGACCGTGCGACGACAGCGGCGGAGGGGTGTCGAACCCGCGATATGGGCGACCGGTGGGACCGAGGATGTCGGACTCCGCGTCCGTCTTCGCGCCTCGTTTGCTGCCCGCCACCGACTCTCCTGACTTCGCCATGCCGTTGATCGATTCTAGTCACCGAGCGTTCACCGACCGCGAGGCGTGCCGGGCGCGTTCGGCCCTACACTCGGGCCATGTCCAGCGCACCCCACGTCATCGTCGGAGCCGGCCCGGTCGGGTCGTCTCTCGCGCGCATCCTCGCCGGCGACGGTGAACCGGTGATCGTCGTCACCCGCTCGGGCAGTGAACTTGGCGGCGACGGCATCAGGTCGATAGCCGCGGATGCTTCGGACCCGGAGGCGCTCACCCGCATCGCCTCCGGTGCGGCAGCGATCTACAACTGCGCGAACCCGGGGAGCTACACGCAGTGGGAACGCCTCTGGCCGCCGTTGGGGTCGGCGCTCCTGACCGCTGCCGAGTCGACCGGCGCCGTGCTCGTGACGATGTCGAACCTGTACGGCTACGGCCCCGTCACGGAGCCGATGACCGCGCAGATGCCGCTGAATCCGACTGATCACAAGGGCGCTTTGCGGGCCCGGATGTGGGAGGAAGCACACGCGGCACACGAGGCAGGCCGCATCCGTGCCACCGAGGCCCGCGCCTCGGACTACATCGGCCCGACGCTCCCCGTTGCCAGCGGGCTCCTCGCGAGGTACGCCCAGTCGACGCTCGCCGGCAAGCCCGCATCGGTGTTCGCCGACCCTGATGTGCCACACGCGTGGACAGCGATCGACGACGTCGCACGGACCCTCGCAATGCTCGGCCGCGACGAACGGGCCTGGGGCAGACCGTGGCTCGTGCCCTCGAACCCGCCCGTGAGCGTCCGCGAGGCGCTTCGGCGACTGAGCGCGGCGGTCGGCGCTCCCGAACCGCGACTACGCGTCGTGCCGCGGTGGCTGCTCAAGACCGGTGGTCTCGTCGTCCCGCTCCTTCGCGAAGTGGACGGAATGCTGTATCAGTTCGATGCGCCCTTCGAGGTCGATGCCACCGAGACCGAGCAGACCTTCGGCATCCGCCCGACGAACTGGGACCAGCTCCTCGCCGAGACCGCGCGAGCATGGCGGGAACGTCTGTCGTCCTGAGGCCTGCTCAGCGCGCGCGAGGGTGCGACGTCGCATACACATCACGCAGGGCGTCGACGCTGACATGCGTGTAGATCTGCGTCGTCGCGACCGAGGCATGGCCGAGGAGTTCTTGCACGACGCGGACGTCGGCGCCGCCCTGCAGCAAATGGGTCGCGAACGAGTGCCGCAGCGTGTGCGGCGACACATGCGCCTCGAGGTTCGCGCGCTCGGCGGCGGCCTGGATTACGAGCCACGCGCTCTGTCGCGATAACGGCGCCCCGCGCGCCCCGAGGAACAGCCGCGGGCTTGCCTTGCCGCGACGGGCGAGCTCGGGACGCGCCCGGGTGAGGTAGGCATCCACCGCTGCCCGCGCGTACGACCCGATGGGAACGATGCGCTCCTTCGAGCCCTTGCCGCGCACCCGCAGGATGTCGCCATCGGTCACGTCGTCGACATCGAGGCCTACCGCCTCCGACACGCGCGCACCCGTCGCGTACAGCAGTTCGAGAAGTGCCCGATCCCGCAGCGCCACGAGATCGCCGGGTGTTGCCGCCGCAGGCTCGGGACCCGCAGCAGCCAGCAGCGACTCGACCTGGGCGATCGTGAGCGCCTTCGGGAGGCGCCGGGGCATCTTCGGCGGCCGCACGTGCGTCGTCGGATCGACGTGGTCGATGCCCTCGACAACGAGGAACCGATGCATCCCCCGCACCGACGACTGCAGGCGTGCAAGACTCGTGGCTGCTGGCGGCGGGTCGGATGCCGCGCGCTCGGCGATGAACTCCGTTACGAGCGCCGCCGTGACCTGCGCAGAGTCATCGATCCCGCGCCCTGCGAGCCACTGCCAGTATGGCCCGAGGTCGCGGCGATACGCGGCCACGGTATGCGCCGAGAGCCCCCGCTCGATCGTGACGTGGCGCAGGTACGCGTCGAGGGCCCGATCGAGCTGCATCCTCAGCCCTGGCGTTCGCGACGCAGCACTTCGGCGGCGGCGAGCACCCCCACCGAGAGGATGCCGTTGCGCAGGCTCCCGCCCAGAACACCCGAGATGACCTCATCGACGGGCACCCATTCGAGCCGAATGTCGGCCTCCTCGTCCTCGCGCTCGTGCACCTCTGGCGCCGCGCTCAACCCGCGCGCGAGGAACAGGTGCACGACCTCGTCGTTGCCGCCCGGCGTCGTGAAGATGCTCACGAGCGGCTGCCACGACGCAGCAACAAGGTCGGCCTCCTCGGCAAGCTCGCGCTGCGCCGTCGCCATCGGCGGTTCACCGGCGACATCGAGCAGCCCCGCCGGCACCTCCCAGTCCCGGTGGCGAATCGGATGCCGATACTGCTGGATCAGCAGCATCCGCCCCTCGTCGTCGATCGCGATCACAGCCGCAGCACCCGGATGGTCAACGTACTCGCGCACGATCTCGGCATCGCCGTAGCGAACAGTGTCGCTGCGGACGTCCCACACCCGACCCTCGTGCACCAGAGTCGACGAGACGACGGGAGCCTCGAACGGCTCATCGTGCACTGCGCCGGTCACGTTCTCACTCATCCGATTCGACGTCGAAGAGCTCGCTCGCGCGGTGACGGTCGAGAGCTGCACCCACGAGCCCGCGGAAAAGCGGATGCGGCGCCGTCGGCCGCGAGCGCAGCTCGGGGTGGGCCTGGGTCGCGATGTAGTACGGGTGCACCTCACGCGGCAGCTCGACGTATTCGACGAGGTTCCGGTCGGGAGAGAGCCCCGAGAAACGCAGGCCCGCGGTGGCGAGGCGGTCACGGTAGGCGTTGTTGACCTCGTACCGGTGGCGGTGGCGCTCCGAAACGCGCGTGGATTCGTAGACCTCGGCCGCGATCGAGCCCTCGTCGAGCTGCGCCGGATACAGCCCCAGCCGCATGGTGCCGCCCAGGTCGCCGTGGTCGATGATGTCGACCTGCTCTGCCATCGTCGCGATGACCGGGAACTCGGTGTCGGGATCGAACTCGCTCGAGGATGCCCCCGGCAGGTCTGCCATGTTGCGCGCGTACTCGATGACCATGCACTGCAGGCCCAGGCACAGGCCGAGCGTCGGGATGCCCTGCTCGCGCGCGAAACGCAGCGCACCGAGCTTGCCCTCGATGCCACGGATGCCGAAACCGCCGGGAACGACGATCCCATCGACCGACGCGAGCGCCTTCGCCGCGCCCTCCGGGGTCTCGCACAGGTCCGAGGGAATCCAGGTGATGGTCACGTGGGTCTCGTGCGCGAAGCCGCCGGCCTTCAGGGCCTCGGTCACCGACAGATAGGCGTCGGGAAGATCGATGTACTTGCCGACCAGCCCGATCGTCACCTCGTGCTTGGGGTTGTGGACCGCCTGCAGCACGCGGTTCCAGCGCGTCCAGTCCACGCGGTCGGCCTTCGCGATATCGAGAGCGTCGACGATGTAGTCATCCAGCCCCTGGTCGTGGAGCATCGTCGGGATGTCGTAGATGCTCGGCACGTCGACCGCGTTGACGACGGCGCCCTCGTCGACGTCGCACATGAGGGCGATCTTGCGCTTGTTCGCCTCAGTCACGGGGCGGTCGCTACGCAGCACGAGCGCGTCGGGCTGGATGCCGATCGAGCGCAGCGTCGCCACCGAGTGCTGCGTGGGCTTGGTCTTCTGCTCCCCCGAGGCACCCATGAACGGCACGAGCGACACATGCACGAAGAAGACGTTCTTGCGGCCGAGCTCGTGCCGGATCTGACGGGCGGACTCGATGAACGGCTGCGACTCGATGTCACCGACAGTGCCGCCGATCTCGGTGATGATGACATCGGGCTGCGGGTCCTCGGTCGCCTGCAACCGCATGCGCCGCTTGATCTCGTCGGTGATGTGCGGAATCACCTGCACCGTGTCGCCGAGGTACTCACCGCGCCGCTCCCGGGCGATGACCTGGGAGTAGATCTGCCCGGTCGTGACGTTGGCAGCCTGGCTCAGGTCGATGTCGAGGAACCGCTCGTAGTGCCCGATGTCGAGGTCGGTCTCAGCGCCGTCATCGGTCACGAAGACCTCGCCGTGCTGGAACGGGTTCATCGTTCCGGGATCGACGTTGAGGTACGGGTCGAGCTTCTGCATCACGACCCGCAAGCCGCGAGCGGTGAGCAGATTGCCGAGGCTTGCGGCAGTCAGACCCTTGCCGAGGGAGGAAACGACACCTCCCGTGACGAAAATATGCTTCGTCGTCGTGAGGCCCGACGAGCGCTCGTCACCGGTAGAGAAGGGGGACGCCGGGGCGTCATCCGAAGGGGAACCGTGCGAGTCACTCGGGGTCTGCATCACGGGCTTCGATCCTATCAGTCGGCAATCGCGCCCAGGTCGAGCAACTCGCGGGCGTGGGTGAGCGCTGCCTCGGAGTCTGGCATCCCCGACAGCAGCCGCGCCATCTCGGCCTCCCGGGCGGCGCCGATGAGTTGGTGAACACCGGATGCCGTGATCGCGCCATCGCTGGCCTTGACCACGCTCAGATGGTTGTTCGCGAACGCCGCCACCTGCGCGAGGTGGGTCACGGCGATCACCTGGGATGTCTGGGCCAAACGCGCGAGCCGCCTTCCCACCTCGATCGCCGCGGCGCCGCCGATCCCGGCATCCACCTCATCGAACACGAAGGTCGGTACGGCATCGACACCGGCGATCACGACCTCGATCGCGAGCATGACCCGACTGAGCTCACCGCCGGATGCGCTGCGCGAGACCGGGCGTGGCGACGAACCCGGGTGGGGTGCCAGGAGGATCGCCACTTCGTCCCGCCCGGAGCGGCTCGGAGCTGCGGGGGTGACGGAAACCTCGATCTCGGCATCCGGCATCGCCAGAGCATGCAACTCGGCGGTCACGAGCTCTCCGAGGCGGGCGGCAGCCGTCGTGCGCGCCGCCGTGAGGGCAGCTGCCGCCTCATCGAGAGCGGATGCCGCCTCCTCCCGCTCCCGAGTGAGTCGCTCGACCCGCTCGCCGTCGTCGTCGAGTTCTGCCAGCCGTGCCGACCCGGTGTCCAGAAGCGCGATCGCCTCATCCAGGGAGCCGTGCGCGCGCACCAGTTCGGACAGTGCGGCACGGCGCTCCTCGACGGCGGCAAGTTCGTGCGGACCCGATTCATCGAGGTCGGCGAGGTACCCCGCGAGCGAGGCTGAGACATCGACGAGCCGGTACCCGATCTCGGCTACCTGCTCGGCGAGACGCTCGAGCTCGGGGTCACTTCCCGCGGCACGTTCCAGGGCACGCCTGGCCTCCCCGACGAGGGTCGTCGCGTCTGTTGCCTCGTCTTCGGCTGTCAGTGCCGCATGCGCCAGCGCCGCGGCCTCCCGCAGCGCCTCGGCGTTCGCGAGCCGCTCGGCCCGCTGGGTGAGTTCGGCATCCTCCCCGGCCCGCGGTGCCACCGCTTCGATCACCGCGATCGCGGCGCGCAGTTCCTCGGCTTCCGCAGCCCGCGCGTCGCGATCGGTGATCAGGGTCGTCAGTTCCGCGTCCAGTCCCTCCCACGCCGCAAACCGGTCCCGGTAGGTGACGAGCGCGTCGGCGACGTCGGCACCGCCAAACCGGTCGAGAGCGTCGCGCTGGGCGGCAGCCGAGCGCAGCCGCAACTGCTCGGACTGCCCGTGCACGACCACGAGGTCATCGGCAAGATCCGACAGGACCGCGGCGGGAGCTGCTCGCCCGCCGACTGCAGCCCGACTGCGTCCCTCGCTCGAGATGATGCGCCCGACGATCAGCTCGGCCCGCGTCTCGTCGATCGGTTCGACGTCGGCGCCAGCTTCGCGCACCCGCTCTGCCACAGCCCCGTCGGGCGGCACGATCCACACGCCCTCAACGGATGCCTGCGCCGCCCCCGCGCGCACTGCACCGCTGTCCGAGCGCTGACCGAGAAGCAGGCCGAGGCCGGTCACGACCATCGTCTTGCCCGCGCCGGTCTCACCCGTGATCGCCGTGAAACCCGGACCGATGGGCAGGGTGGCCTCGGCGATGACGCCGAGGTCCCGCAGGGTCATCTGCTCGATCACGAACTCTCCGCGGCGGGTGACGGGCCGCGCCATCCTTCGACGGGCAGGCGGAACTTCTTGACGAGCCGGTCGGTGAACGACGCGGGATGCAGGCGCGCAAGCCGCACCGGATGCTCGGATCGGCGGACGACGACGCGCGCCCCGGCCGGAAGATCGTGCGAGCGGCGGCCGTCGCACCACAGGATGCCCGTGCCGTTCGTGCGCTCGAGCAACTCGACGGCCACGGTGTGCTCGGGCGCGATCACGAGCGGCTTGGCAAACAGCGCGTGCGCCGACAGCGGGACGACGGCGATCGCCTCGACTCCCGGCCAGATCACCGGACCGCCGGCGGAGAAGTTGTACGCGGTCGAGCCGGTCGGAGTGGACACCACGATGCCGTCGCAGCCGAACGACGACAGCGGCCGGCCGTCGATCTCGATCACGACCTCGAGCATCCGCTCCCGGCTGGCCTTTTCGACCGTGGCCTCGTTCAGCGCCCACGTCTCGTAGATGACCTGCTCGTCGCGGTCCTTGATCCGCACCTGCAGCGCGAGTCGCTCTTCGACCGTATAGTCGCGGTCGATGACCCGCCGGACTGCCTCGTCCATGTCATCGCGCTCGATCTCGGCGAGGAAGCCGACGTGACCCATGTTGATCCCGAGAACCGGGGCGCTGCCCTCGCGCACGAGTTCTGCGGCCCGCAGGATTGTGCCATCGCCCCCGAGGACGATCGCCAGCTCGATGTCGGCTACCGCGACATCAGCACCGAGGGTCGCGAGCGGCCCCGGTATCGCGGAGTCGAGCTCAGCCCGGTCGTCGGAGGAGAGCACTGGTGTTGCGCCCGCGTCACGCAGGGCGCCGATCACACGGGCAGCAGCGCCCACCGTGTCAGGTCGACGCCCGTGCGCGACCACGAGGATGTTGCGCGCCTCGTCGGTCATCCTGCTCCCGTCAGCTGATTCACCGTGCTGATCCATTCTGTCGGATTGCTCCCCCGCGACGCGGCAAGATGCACGAGGTACTCGAGGTTGCCGTGGGTACCCACGATCGGGGAGGAAATCACCCCGAGAGTGCCGAGTCCCGTGTCCCACGCCGACCACAGGACCCCCATGACGGCCTCGGAACGCAGCGCTGCATCGGTCACGACCCCTTCGCGGATGCCGGTGCGCCCCACCTCGAACTGCGGCTTTACGAGCAGGACGATGTCGGCATCCGCCGCCGCCACGCGGCGGATCGCAGGAAGGACATGGCTCAGGGAGATGAAGGAGAGGTCCCCCACGACGATCCGAGGCTCGAGTCCCACGCCGGATGCCGAGCGCAGCGTCTCGGCATCCATGTAACGCACGTTGAACCCCTCGACCGAGATGACCTCGGGGTCGGATGCGATGCCGGCCGCGAGCTGTCCGTGGCCGACGTCGACGGCAACGACCGGCGTTGCCCCGCGCTCCCGCAGCACCTGTGTGAACCCGCCGGTTGACGCACCCAGGTCCAGCGCAGCTCTGCCCGCGATGTCCACCCCGAACGCCTCGAGCGCCGCGACGAGTTTGTGCGCCCCA
Source organism: Microbacterium schleiferi (assembly GCF_020781975.1). Taxonomy (GTDB): domain Bacteria; phylum Actinomycetota; class Actinomycetes; order Actinomycetales; family Microbacteriaceae; genus Microbacterium. The sequence continues at coordinate 321,501 of NZ_JAJGNI010000003.1, read as the reverse complement.
CGGCTGACGTAGTGATCCTCGGCTGCTACCTCGATGACGGATGCCGCGTCCACTGCCGCTGACGGCTTCACCACCCCGCGCCCGTCGACGGTGACGCTGCCCGCGGAGATCAGGCGCGCAGCATGCGTTCGCGAGCGCGCCAGGCCGCGAGCGGCGAGCTCGGCATCCAGTCGGGGTGTCATCGGCGAGAGATCACTGACGAGGCGCCTCAGGATTGTGCTCCAGGCGCCGAGCCAGGTCTTCGTGGATGGCTTCGTACGCCGCAGCCCGGTCAGACAGCGGCTGCGACTCGACGATATCCAGCTGCGAGAGAAGGTTTTCGTCAGGGCGGGGAGCGGCGGCTTCCGTCACGGTGTCGCCGTCCTTGATCTCGTCGGAGGCGGCATCCTCATCGGGACGGTCGTCGCTGAGCATGACACCCAGACTACGGGCGCGACAGCGCGATCAGGCCCGACAGCGCGGTGAAGGCCCCAGGAGGGTGGAGGCCCAGGGCCGGTGAACGCTCAGGGCCGGTGGAATGGATCCGCGTAGAGGCGCTCCGGCACACGGAACCCGAAGATCGCACGGCCGGTCCGCCAGATCGCGGCAGCCCCGGCACGCAGGAGGTCGATGGGGCGCTCCCCCTCCGCGAGGATTTCCACATCGGGACCATCGATGCGAACGCGAGCACCCCGCACCTCCGTCACCCCGTCATGGGTCACAGCCTCGGGGTACGGCTCGAAGAGTTCGCGAAGATCACCGAGGATAAACGTGGGCTGCGATCCGGCGGGGGCTGCCAGCACGTGCTTGGGCCGGTCGATTCCCGTCAGCACCAGAGCCGAGGCGATTCCGGCCCGGCAGGCGCCGAGAATGTCGGTGTCGAGGCGGTCACCGATGAACAACGGATGCTGCGCCCCGAAACGCGCGACAGCCTCCTCGAAGATCGGCGTCTCGGGCTTTCCCGCGACGGTCGCCAGGCGCCCGACGGCAGTGTGCACCGCCGAGACGAGCGTGCCGTTGCCCGGTGCGATCCCGCGGGCCTGCGGGATCGTCCAGTCGGTGTTGGTGGCGATCCAGGGGATGCCACCCTCGTCCTCCGGGGTCTTCAGCGCGAACGCCGCCTCCGCCAGCTGCTTCCACCCCACATCCGGGGCGAAACCCTGCACGACAGCCGCCGGCGAATCCTCAGCACTCCGGGTGACGGCGTACCCGGCGTTCTCGAGTTCGACGACCAGCCCCTCACCACCGACGACGAGAATCGTCGCGCCCGGTTCTACGCGGGTACGCAGCAGACGCGTTGCCGCTTGCGGGCTGGTGACCACGTCCGATGCCTGCGTCGCAAGGCCAAGCTCCCGAAGGTGCTCGGCGACAGCCTCGTCGGTCCTGGATGCATTGTTCGTGATGAACCCGAGGCGCCGCTCCCCCAGCGCTGACAGGCTCTCCACTGCCCACGGCAATGCGCCGGCCCCGGCGTAGACGACACCGTCGAGGTCGGCGAGGACCGCATCCACTCCATCGAGCGGCGTCGATGACGTGCGCCGCCGCGAGAACATCGCCATCAGCCCTCTCCGTCGGCGCGCTCGGTCTCAGTCGCGGGACGCGAGGTCGGCTCGGCGGTGGCCGCCGGCGCGGCGGTGGGCCCTTCGGACGAGAGTTCCTCGGGTTCAATGTCCTCGACGAACAGCTCTTCGCTCTCGGCAAAGCCGGCTGCCGCATCCAGGGCATCGGCGGCGATGATCGCCCGTCGCTGCCACTCCTGTGCCTCATCGACGCGTCCGAGCTCGTCCAGAACCGTGGCACGGGCGGCAAAGAGCGCGGGTGACCACTCGAAGGCGCGATCCGGGTCGAGCTCCGGAATATCGAGCTCACTGAGCGCGCGCTCGGGCTCGCCCAGATCCAGGCGCGCGCCAGACATCGCGATCGCGAGCTCGACACGTACCCCCGACGGGAGCGCGTCGCGGTCGACGGCCCGGCCCGCCTCCAGGGCACGGTCGGGACGCCCCACCCCGCGTTCACTGTCGACGAGCAGAGCGATCTGGTCATCCTTGCCCGAGATGCGGCGATACGTCCGCAGCTCACGCAGCGCGAGGGCGAAGTCCCCGGTCGCGTACGCGGTGATCGCGGCAGTCTCACGGACCACGGCGATCCGACCCGCACGCTTGACCGCGGCCTGCGCGTGCTCGTGCGCGAGGGCCGGATCGGTATCGATCACCCGCGCCGCCATGGCGAGGTGCCGGGCAACGGCGTCCGCGTTCTCTTTGCTCAAGGTCTTGAGCTCATTGCGGGCGGGCGCAGCGAGGTCCCGGGCGGTGATCTCTTCAGGGATCTCGGGCGCGCGTTCGCGGGTTTCGTTGTCGCGAGGTGGGCGTTCCCTACGCTGCGGACGATCTGCGCGACCGCGGTCCGTATCGCCCCTGCGCTCCGAGGGGCGGCCTCCACGATCCGATGGACGACCACCGCGCTCGGACGGACGACCACCTCGCTCGAACGGCCGTCCTCCACGATCGGACGGCCGACCACCTCGTTCAGACGAGCGCGGCCTGTCGGCGTCACGCTCACCCGCGCCGCGGGGGCGGGCCGAGCCGTGGGGCCGGCCGCGGTCATCGCTGTAGCGAGGACGGGCTTCGCCTCCGCTCGCGCCGCCGTCGCGAGGGCCTCGCGACGAGCCGCGGGCTGACTTGTCACCGGACGCGCTCCGCCCAGCACCAGCCCGACGATCCGAACCACCCCGATCGGGTCGGCCACCACGCGCAGAACTGCCCTCGCGATACGGACGACCCGCTCGATCCTTGCGGTCGCGACGGTCCGAATCATCCGCGTTCGGCGCGCTGTCCTCTACCATCTCGTGCCCGATCCTTCCACGTGGCGTACATCAGCGATGCAGTGGCCTGTTAACGCGAAATGGCCACCCAGCATTGGGTGGCCATTTCTTAAAAGAAGTCCGGCGGTGTCCTACTCTCCCACAGGGTCCCCCCTGCAGTACCATCGGCGCTGAGAGGCTTAGCTTCCGGGTTCGGAATGGGACCGGGCGTTTCCCTCTCGCTATGGCCGCCGAAACACTATTGATGTTTCAGTCTGCACAACAAAAGTCATTGTCATGCGGTTCTCGACCGTACATCGAGAACCACTCAGTGGACGCAAGCACCAAAAACGGTGTGTTATCAAGTCATCGGCTTATTAGTACCAGTCAGCTGCACGTGTTACCACGCTTCCACATCTGGCCTATCAACCCAGTAGTCTGCTGGGAGCCTCTCGCCCGTAGGCATGGAAGTCTCATCTTGAGGCCGGCTTCCCGCTTAGATGCTTTCAGCGGTTATCCATCCCGAACGTAGCTAATCAGCGGTGCTCCTGGCGGAACAACTGACACACCAGAGGTTCGTCCAACCCGGTCCTCTCGTACTAGGGTCAGATCCTCTCAAACTTCCTACGCGCGCAGCGGATAGGGACCGAACTGTCTCACGACGTTCTAAACCCAGCTCGCGTACCGCTTTAATGGGCGAACAGCCCAACCCTTGGGACCTACTCCAGCCCCAGGATGCGACGAGCCGACATCGAGGTGCCAAACCATGCCGTCGATATGGACTCTTGGGCAAGATCAGCCTGTTATCCCCGAGGTACCTTTTATCCGTTGAGCGACAGCGCTTCCACAAGCCACTGCCGGATCACTAGTCCCGACTTTCGTCCCTGCTCGACCTGTCAGTCTCACAGTCAAGCTCCCTTGTGCACTTACACTCGCCACCTGATTGCCAACCAGGTTGAGGGAACCTTTGGGCGCCTCCGTTACTTTTTGGGAGGCAACCGCCCCAGTTAAACTACCCACCAGGCACTGTCCCTGAACCGGATTACGGTTCTAAGTTAGACATCCAGAGTGACCAGAGTGGTATTTCAACAATGACTCCACAAGAACTGGCGTCCCTGCTTCAAAGTCTCCCACCTATCCTACACAAGCCACACCGAACACCAATACCAAGCTGTAGTAAAGGTCACGGGGTCTTTCCGTCCTGCTGCGCGTAACGAGCATCTTTACTCGTAGTGCAATTTCGCCGAGTTCGCGGTTGAGACAGTTGGGAAGTCGTTACGCCATTCGTGCAGGTCGGAACTTACCCGACAAGGAATTTCGCTACCTTAGGATGGTTATAGTTACCACCGCCGTTTACTGGGGCTTAAATTCTGAGCTTCGCTTGCGCTAACCCGTCCTCTTAACCTTCCAGCACCGGGCAGGCGTCAGTCCGTATACATCGTCTTGCGACTTGGCACGGACCTGTGTTTTTAGTAAACAGTCGCTACCCACTAGTCTCTGCGGCCTCCAAACGCTTTCGGAGCAAGTCCTAATACGTCGAAGGCCCCCCTTCTCCCGAAGTTACGGGGGCATTTTGCCGAGTTCCTTAACCACGATTCTCTCGATCTCCTTGGTATTCTCTACCTGACCACCTGAGTCGGTTTGGGGTACGGGCGGCTAGAACCTCGCGTCGATGCTTTTCTCGGCAGCATAGGATCACCCACTTTTTATCCGCATCGTGTCTCAGCCATATGAGTGACGGATTTGCCTATCACTCGGCCTACGCACTTGCACCAGGACAACCATCGCCTGGCTTGGGCTACCTTCCTGCGTCACACCTGTTAATACGCTAACCGCACCAGCATGGGGTCGTGCGCTAGGCCCAATGCCTCACCCCGAAGGGATCGTACAAAGGGATTCGGGCACTTAGCACCACTGGATTGATTGGGGCGGTTCTTCGCCGGTACGGGAATATCAACCCGTTGTCCATCGACTACGCCTGTCGGCCTCGCCTTAGGTCCCGACTTACCCAGGGAAGATTAGCTTGACCCTGGAACCCTTGGTCTTTCGGAGGACGTGTTTCTCACACGTCTTTCGCTACTCATGCCTGCATTCTCACTCGTGTAGCCTCCACGGCTGGTTCACACCGCCGCTTCGCTGGCCACACGACGCTCTCCTACCCATCAACACGGCTGGACCACGAAGGCCTACCAATAATGTCAATGCCACAACTTCGGTGGCGTGCTTGAGCCCCGTTACATTGTCGGCGCGGAATCACTTGACCAGTGAGCTATTACGCACTCTTTCAAGGGTGGCTGCTTCTAAGCCAACCTCCTGGTTGTCTGAGCAACTCCACATCCTTTCCCACTTAGCACGCGCTTAGGGACCTTAGTTGGTGGTCTGGGTTGTTTCCCTCTCGACTATGAAGCTTATCCCCCACAGTCTCACTGCTGCGCTCTCACTTACCGGCATTCGGAGTTTGGCTGACGTCAGTAACCTTGTAGGGCCCATCGGCCATCCAGTAGCTCTACCTCCGGCAAGAAACACGCAACGCTGCACCTAAATGCATTTCGGAGAGAACCAGCTATCACGAAGTTTGATTGGCCTTTCACCCCTATCCACAGCTCATCCCCTCAGTTTTCAACCTAAGTGGGTTCGGCCCTCCACGACGTCTTACCGTCGCTTCAGCCTGGCCATGGATAGATCACTTCGCTTCGGGTCTAGGACATGCGACTGAATCGCCCTATTCAGACTCGCTTTCGCTACGGCTACCCCACACGGGTTAACCTCGCCACATATCGCTAACTCGCAGGCTCATTCTTCAAAAGGCACGCTGTCACAGCTGCTAGGGCTGCTCCAACGGTTTGTAAGCAAACGGTTTCAGGTACTATTTCACTCCCCTCCCGGGGTACTTTTCACCTTTCCCTCACGGTACTTGTCCGCTATCGGTCATCTGGGAGTATTTAGGCTTATCAGGTGGTCCTGACAGATTCACACGGGATTTCTCGGGCCCCGTGCTACTTGGGATACTTCTCGCGCCAAGGGAGGCATTTCGACTACGGGGTTGGCACCCTCTATGACTGGCCTTTCAATGCCATTCGTCTATACCTTCTTGTAACGCTTGCTGTTCGGCAGAACAACACGAAAAGTCCCACAACCCCGAATACGCAACTCCTGCCGGATATCACACGTACTCGGTTTAGCCTGTTCCGGTTTCGCTCGCCACTACTAACGGAATCGCGGTTGCTTTCTCTTCCTGTGGGTACTGAGATGTTTCACTTCCCCACGTTCCCTCTACCCGCCCTATATATTCAGGCGGGAGTCACTGGGTCGGCACGCCGCCCAGCGGGGTTTCCCCATTCGGAGATCCTCGGATCAAAGTGTGCTTATCCACTCCCCGAGGCTTATCGCAGATTGCTACGTCCTTCTTCGGCTCCAGATGCCAAGGCATCCACCGTTTGCTCTTAAAGACTTGAAATCACATGAGTTTTATCAAGAATCGGATCCGACCGAAGCCGGATCAGAAATTGACTAATGATCTATAAAGATCATCTTTGTGAAACGATCCGAAGATCGTCTCTAAGATGCTCGCGTCCACTGTGTAGTTCTCAAAGTACGGGCGGTACCTTCTCCGCGTGTCGCACTGCGACCGCCAGAAAAGGCCCTGAGGTTCAGCTGCCGCATTCGCGACACCCGGTCCCTCAGGACCCAACAGCGTGCATGTGCCGATCGTTCACGATCCGCGGTTCCAGTCCCGAAGGACGTACTGAGCGGGGCGATCTTCGATCGACACCTCGTCAAATGTTCCACCCATGAGCTAACCGGCGAGAACGTATGTCTCGATCCGGCGCCTGGACACCCGAGGGTGCCAGATGCTCCTTAGAAAGGAGGTGATCCAGCCGCACCTTCCGGTACGGCTACCTTGTTACGACTTAGTCCTAATTACCGATCCCACCTTCGACGGCTCCCTCCACAAGGGTTGGGCCACCGGCTTCAGGTGTTACCGACTTTCATGACTTGACGGGCGGTGTGTACAAGACCCGGGAACGTATTCACCGCAGCGTTGCTGATCTGCGATTACTAGCGACTCCGACTTCATGAGGTCGAGTTGCAGACCTCAATCCGAACTGGGACCGGCTTTTTGGGATTCGCTCCACCTCGCGGTATTGCAGCCCTTTGTACCGGCCATTGTAGCATGCGTGAAGCCCAAGACATAAGGGGCATGATGATTTGACGTCATCCCCACCTTCCTCCGAGTTGACCCCGGCAGTATCCCATGAGTTCCCACCATTACGTGCTGGCAACATAGAACGAGGGTTGCGCTCGTTGCGGGACTTAACCCAACATCTCACGACACGAGCTGACGACAACCATGCACCACCTGTTTACGAGTGTCCAAAGAGTTGACCATTTCTGGCCCGTTCTCGTATATGTCAAGCCTTGGTAAGGTTCTTCGCGTTGCATCGAATTAATCCGCATGCTCCGCCGCTTGTGCGGGTCCCCGTCAATTCCTTTGAGTTTTAGCCTTGCGGCCGTACTCCCCAGGCGGGGAACTTAATGCGTTAGCTGCGTCACGGAATCCGTGGAATGGACCCCACAACTAGTTCCCAACGTTTACGGGGTGGACTACCAGGGTATCTAAGCCTGTTTGCTCCCCACCCTTTCGCTCCTCAGCGTCAGTTACGGCCCAGAGATCTGCCTTCGCCATCGGTGTTCCTCCTGATATCTGCGCATTCCACCGCTACACCAGGAATTCCAATCTCCCCTACCGCACTCTAGTCTGCCCGTACCCACTGCAGGCCCGAGGTTGAGCCTCGGGTTTTCACAGCAGACGCGACAGACCGCCTACGAGCTCTTTACGCCCAATAATTCCGGATAACGCTTGCGCCCTACGTATTACCGCGGCTGCTGGCACGTAGTTAGCCGGCGCTTTTTCTGCAGGTACCGTCACTTTCGCTTCTTTCCTGCTAAAAGAGGTTTACAACCCGAAGGCCGTCGTCCCTCACGCGGCGTTGCTGCATCAGGCTTTCGCCCATTGTGCAATATTCCCCACTGCTGCCTCCCGTAGGAGTCTGGGCCGTGTCTCAGTCCCAGTGTGGCCGGTCACCCTCTCAGGCCGGCTACCCGTCGACGCCTTGGTGAGCCGTTACCTCACCAACAAGCTGATAGGCCGCGAGCTCATCCCTGACCGAAATTCTTTCCAGCTGCTGAAGATGCCTTCGCAGCTCGTATCCGGTATTAGACGCCGTTTCCAGCGCTTATCCCAGAGTCAGGGGCAGATTGCTCACGTGTTACTCACCCGTTCGCCACTGATCCACAGAGCAAGCTCTGCTTCACCGTTCGACTTGCATGTGTTAAGCACGCCGCCAGCGTTCATCCTGAGCCAGGATCAAACTCTCCGTGAAGAAATGTTGCTGCGATCAGCCGGAAATTGACTGAAGCAGCGAGTTTGATCTGACCAAATGGATGTCATTGCTGACTATCCGTTGCCGGCACCGAAGTGCCGGACTTTGATCCAAAGGAATCTCATTCAGCCGAAGCTGAATCGAGGTTTTTTGGCATTTGACAAGTGCACGCTGTTGAGTTCTCAAGGATCGGATGCTCCTGCTTTCGGCCTCTCGACCTCCCCGCAGGGCAACTTCTCTATCTTATCCGTTTCCTCGTCGCTGTCAAATCGGCGTCCGGCGAGTCTCAGACTCGCTCGAGCGGTCGACAAGACCACCGCGAAGAGCGGATCCCCCATCGTAGACCCGGAGGTCTGTGACTCTCAAGGAGTCTGTGTGTTGGGGGGTGGTTCACTGCTTGAGGAGGGGAGGCTCTCAGCCTCACCGCGCTCCTTTGGGGCGAACAAGAAAGACAATACGCGGATATGAACAACGTGACAAATCCTGCCCGCATCCCGGGCGTGTCGCGCCGCATCACGCGGATTCACGCGGTCCGAGGAAGACTCCAGCAAGCGTCTTCTTGCCGCGACGCAGCACCGACACTCCCCCGGGGAGCCCACCGGTCACCCGCGCGCCGTCGTCGTCGACGCGGATGCCGTCGAGCGAGACCCCGCCCTGCGCGATGGCCCGCCGAGCCTCGGAGAGACTGGCCACCAGTCCGGTTGCGACAAGAGCTTCAACGACGGTCATCTCCAGCGCCCCCTGCACGTGCGGCAACTCCTCCAGTGCGGTGCGAAGGACCTCGGCATCCAGCGAGGTGAGATCGCCCTGCCCGAACAGCGCGTCGGATGCGGCGATCACTGCTGCCGTCGCCTCCGGACCATGCACCGTCGTCGTGACCTCCAGGGCGAGCCGCTTCTGCGCGGCCCTGCGGTAGGGCTCCACCTCGACGAGTCGTTCATACTCGTCGATCTCCTCGCGAGTGAGGAACGTGAAGATCTTCATCCGCGTGATGACGTCGGCGTCGTCAGTGTTGAGCCAGAACTGGTACATCCGGTACGGAGAGCACATGGAGGCATCCAGCCAGATGGCGTTGCCCTCGCTCTTGCCGAACTTCGTACCGTCGCTGTTGGTGATCAGCGGCGTGCCGATGGCGTGAACCGACGCATGTTCGGCGTGGTGAATCAGATCCACGCCGCTGGTGAGGTTCCCCCACTGATCGCTGCCGCCGGTCTGCAGAACACAGCCGTAGGTCCGGTACAGCTCGAGATAGTCGAGCCCCTGAAGGATCTGGTAGCTGAACTCCGTGTAGCTGATCCCCGCCTCCGAGTTCAGACGAGCGCTGACCGCGTCTTTCTTCAGCATGGTGCCAACGCGGTAGTGCTTGCCGATCTCGCGAAGGAAGTCGATAGCCGACAGCGGCGCCGTCCAGTCCAGGTTGTTGACGATGCGTGCGGCGTTCTCCCCCTCGAAGCTGAGGAAGCGCTCCACCTGGCTGCGCAGTCGCGACACCCACTCGGCAACGGTCTCGCGCGTGTTCAGGGTCCGCTCGGCTGTCGGTCGCGGATCGCCCACCAGGCCGGTCGATCCCCCGACCAGGCCGAGCGGTCGGTGCCCCGCGAGCTGCAGCCGACGCAGCAGGAGCAGCTGCACGAGGTTACCCAGGTGCAGGCTCGGCGCCGTCGGGTCAAAGCCGCAGTAATACGTGATCGGGCCGCCCCCCAGCAGCGCGCGCAGCGCCTCCTGATCGGTGGAAACGTGCACCAAACCACGCCAAACGATCTCGTCCCAGACCGATTCGAACGAAGGGTCGTTCGCGGGCTCCAACGCGCGGACGGGGGAATCGGTCGTGAGTTCTGCCACGAATCTCAGGCTAGCAGCGCGCCCACCGCTGACCGCGGCGTCAGATCGAGGTCCCCCACCATACGAGGAAAGCTACAGCGAGGGCAGTCGTCCAACTCACGAGGCTCCCGATGAGGAAGTACTCCGCGCGGATGCCGCCCTCTCCGTCCCGGGAGATCTCGGGAAAGCGGACGATGCCCTTCGCTGCAAGCACCGCGGCCAGGAGCGTGAACGCGCCGGTGAGGGTAAGGGCGAAGACGAGCACCCGCTCGATCGGACCGATGAGTCGTCCGCCCTTCAGCGTCGCCGCACGCTCCTCAACGGGCACGTCGCCGTCTCGGAGCGCGATTCGCACGATCACGTTCCCGGATTCGAGAAGGAAGACCAACGCTCCGGCGACGAGCACTGCGACGTCCAGGCTCACCGCGCCCAGCGGCGAGTGGGAGGGCCACACCTCGCCGAGCGGCCCCTGGTCTTCTCGGACGCCGAGAAGCGCGACGGCGAGAGCAGCGACAGCTACCACGAGCGCGACCGGCCAGAACCCGGCTCGCCCGCCCCGGCGATCCGGGGTGGCCAGAGCCCAGACCGCGGCCACGCCGACGGCGACGAAGCTCCAGACCGCGGCATCCGCGCCAGCCGAGGCGATCAGCAACACGAGTCCGAGCACGGCCAGAACGATCGCGCGACGCATCCCGGTCAGCGAACGCCGAGTGAGGTCGACGCCACCGACTGTCAGGAGCACGATGCCGGCGGCGATCATCCGGACGCTTCGTCCAGGATCTGGAAGCCGGCCACGAGTCCTGCGGCTCCGCCGGCGGCGAGCGCTTGGGAGACCGCGGACTGCGTGATCCCCTCCTCTGCGGCGAGGTCGTGCTGCGTTCGACCGAGGCAGCGACCATAAGCGAGGCGGCGCGTGCGTGACGTCATCGCGCCGACGATCTCATCGCGGACGAGCAGGTATGCGTTGACGGATCGGACACGCTCGGCCATGGCGGCATCCTCCCCCGAAGCTGCGACAACGCGCGTCCGCGCGCGCGGCACGGCGCGATCCTGGAGGCGGTGCACGGCCTCGACGGCATCCCGGGCTGACCACCAACCGGGCCCGTCGGAGATGCGGTCGGTTGCTGACGAAACGGCCCCCACGGTGCCGATGCCGATCCCGAAGCGCAGCTCGATCTCTTCGGGAAGAGCAAGCTGGAGCAACAGGAGCCACGCGAGCGCGTGATCGAGTTCCGCGAAGACCGCCTGGAATTCATCGGCGAACGTCGCCGTCAGCGGGACGATCGCTGTCGGCCGGTCAGCGTTGACGCGCGCGATAGTCGCCTCGAGCTCGCGCTGCGCGGCATCCCGGTCGGCGAGGCGCCGGGATCCGACGATATCTGCGATCACCGCGACGGTCACACAAGCAGTCTATCGCTTATGAAGCGAGATAATAAGCCCCGGGCTGATTTTTTGGGTCTATCAGTCCCGTCACAGCCCCAGCGCGTGCGCAGCGTCCTGCACACGCGAAATCAGTTCCGCGCGCTGCTCGGCAACCCGCTCCGGAGCGGTTCCGCCCACGCCGGTGCGACTGGAAACCGACCCCTCGATCGTCAGGACCTCGCGGACTCCCGGCGTGAGCCGCGGCGAGACCCGCGCAAGCAGGTCGTCGTCGGCGTCTTCGAGTCCGATCCCCCGAACTTCACACGCCTGCACAAGCTTCCCGGAGATCTCATGCGCATCACGGAAGGGAACGCCCTCCCGAACGAGCCACTCCGCGACATCCGTGGCAAGAGAGAAGCCCTGCGGTGCAAGCTCCGCCATCCGGTCGGTGTCAAAACGCAGGGTCGCCACCATCCCGGCGAAGGCGGGCAACACCGTCTCGAGCGTCCGCACCGAATCGAAGACGGGTTCCTTGTCTTCCTGCAGATCACGGTTGTACGCCAGGGGCAGGCCCTTGAGCGTGGCCAGCAGCCCGGTGAGGTTTCCGATCAGGCGCCCCGCCTTGCCCCGCGCCAGTTCCGCGATATCAGGGTTCTTCTTCTGCGGCATGATGCTCGAGCCGGTCGAGTAGCCATCGTCGAGCGTGACGAAGCCGAACTCCCGCGTGTTCCACACGATGATGTCTTCGGCAAAGCGCGACAGATCGACCCCGATCTGCGCGGCGATGAACGCGAACTCGGCGACGACGTCGCGCGCCGCGGTTCCATCCAGCGAGTTCTCTGCGGGCCGAGAGAGCCCCAGTTCTGCAGCGACAAGCGCGGGATCAAGTCCCAGAGTGGATCCGGCGAGCGCTCCCCCGCCGTAGGGCGACACCGATGCCCGCGTCGACCAATCGCGGAGCCGTTCGAGGTCGCGCACGAGCGGCCACGCGTGAGCGAGCAGGTGGTGCGCCAGCAGGATGGGTTGGGCGTGCTGCAGGTGAGTTCGCCCCGGCATGATCGCAGCCGGGTGGGCCTCAGCCTGGGCGACGATGGCATCGATGAGACGGACGATCTCACGTACCAGCGTCCGCGTGTGGTCGAGGAGGTACATCCGCACCAGCGTCGCGATCTGGTCGTTTCGGCTGCGCCCGGCTCGGAGCTTTCCGCCGAGCTCGGGACCGACGATCTCGATGAGCGCCTGCTCGAGCGCACCGTGGACGTCTTCATCCTGAGGCCGGGCAACGACCTCGCCGCGGGTGACTGCAGCAGCGAGCTCATCGAGCCCCGCGCGCATGCTGGCAGCTTCGTCGGCGCTGAGATAGCCAGCAGCCTCGAGGGCTGACGCGTGGGCACGCGATCCCCGGATGTCGTAAGGGGCGAGTGCCCAGTCGAAGTGGGTGGACACGCTCAGGGCCGCAAGTTCGGGCGATGGACCCGAAGCGAATCGCGCACCCCAGAGGGCGCCATCGTGCGTTGCATCACCCGTCGCAGTCATCGTGCCAGCCTATCCGCGCGCGGCCGCGACACCGTATCGACCAGCCGCTCGAGAGGGCCGCGCCCGAGCAGCAGTGCCCACGCGAAGCAGGCTGCGATGATCCCGAGCGTCATCGGCCAGAACGGGTTCAGGGCCCGGAACCCGAACAGGTCGGATGTCGTCCCCAGTGCGATGAGCGCCCACACCGCCCACACGACGATCTGCGCAGAGTATGCCGTCAGCGGCATCGCGCCCAGGGTCCGGATCGGAAGCACGACGGCGCGCAGGATAGTACGGCACAGCAGCACGCACAGGGCGATGATCGCGATGGCGAACCCACCCGAGCCCCACACCTCGAGGATGCCACCACTGTGCCCGCTGGCCCGCCACACCTGGCCGAGGTACCCGTCGGGGGCTGGAACAACGACCGCGAGGGTCTCTGCTACCGCGGCAGTCACAAGACCCGCGCCCGCCGTGACCCACAGCACTCCTGCCCGCGCGAGGTCGAGGCGGCCGACCGCCATTCCGGCCAGCAGGAACGCAAGCCAGAGCGGAGCTGGGTAGGCCCATCCGGTCAGGAGGAACACCGCTTCGCCCGGCGCCGTGTCCCAGAACGGCGCCGCCTCGATCGGCGGAAGCAGCCACGGCACGATAAGCGCCACCGCGACAGCCCAGACCCACAGCGTCGCTGTGCGCACGCGCACGAAAGGAATCGCCGCGGCGAACAGGATCGCGTACGCCGGCAGGATGACGTACACCGGCACACCCGTGAGGATCAGTGCGATTCCGATGACCCAGAGCACGAGAGCTCGCCAGGCCAGCCACCTGCCCGGGGCGCGGGGGGCGCGTGGGCCGGCGGTGACGATCGAGATCGAGACGCCGGCGAGAGTCGCGAACAGAATCGACGAGCGACCGCCGACGATCCCACCCCAGGTCACCGGATCGGTCCAGTCGATCTCGGGCAGCGTGAACAGGTGAGCCGCGAGCATCCCGATCACGGCGAGCCCGCGGGCAAGGTCCAGCCCCGGAATCCGCGGCGGCCCGTCCAGGCGGCGCAGATTCCCGACGACCCGGTCGGCTACTGCTGCTGCAGCAGCCACACCAGCAGCGCCTTCTGCGCGTGGAGTCGGTTTTCGGCTTCGTCCCACACGACGCTCTGCGGGCCGTCGATCACCTCGGCATCCACTTCGTACCCGCGGTCGGCGGGGAGGCAGTGGATGAAGTTCGCGTCGTCCTTGGCGAGGCTCATGAGTTCCTGCGACACCTTGTAGGGCGTGAGGTCGCGAAGCCGTTGGAGCTTTTCGTCCTCCTTGCCCATCGAGACCCAGGTGTCGGTGACGATGATGTCTGCGCCGGCGGCAGCCTCGTTGGGGTCGGTGTAGAGCGCGACCGAACCGCCGGTCTGCTCGGCGCGGCGGTCGGCGTCGGCCACGACATCCTCACGCGGTGCGTACTCCACCGGGGAGGCGACGCGCACATGCATGCCGGCCGTGACCCCGCCGAGCACATAGGACTGCCCCATGTTGGTGCGCCCGTCCCCGAAGAAGGCGAGCGTGAGGCCCTTCAGCTCGCCCTTGTGCTCCTGGATTGTGAGCAGATCGGCGAGGATCTGACACGGATGGAAGTCGTCGCTGAGCGCATTGATGACGGGCACCCGCGTGCCGGCAGCCATCTCTTCGAGGCCTGCCTGCGCATAGGTGCGCCAGACGATCGCGGCCACCTGCCGCTCGAGCACGCGGGCGGTGTCGGCGGGGGTCTCCTTGCCGCCCAGCTGACTGTTGGCGGTCGAGATGATCAGCGGCGACCCGCCGAGATCGGCGATTCCGACAGCAAACGACACGCGCGTACGCGTGGATGACTTGTCGAAGATCACCGCGACGGTCTGCGGGCCAGCCAGCGGCTGAACCTTCCAGCGGTCCTTCTTCAGGTCTGCCGCAAGGGCAAGGATCTCTGCCTGCTCCTTCGGGGTCAGGTCATCGTCGCGAAGCAGGTGGCGGGTCATTGCGCGGCTTCCTTGTGGTCGGGCTGCGAGGTCTCGTCGGGCTGCGAGGTCTCGTCGAGCATGAGGGCGTCGGTCACGGTGGACAGGGCCGCGGTGAAGAGGGTCAGGAACTCGTCGATCTCGACGTCGCCGATCGTCAGGGCCGGCGCGATCCGGATCGTGTCGTCGTTGGCGGCGTTGACGATGAGTCCGTGTTCCTGCGCCGCGGCGACGACGGCCTTCGCGACGGGGCGGGTCAGCGCCACGCCCAGGAGCAGTCCCTGCCCGCGGCATCCGGCGATCAGCGGGGAGTCGATCGCGAGGATGCCCTCACGCACCTGCCCGCCACGGATGCGGGCGTTGGTCACCAGATCGGCGCGCTCGATCTCGTCGAGCACCGCCCCCGCGACCGCGGTAGCCAGCGCGTTCCCCCCGAACGTCGACCCGTGGGTACCGGGGTAGAACAGCTCGCTCGCCTCGCCGTAGGTGATGAGCGCCCCGATCGGGAATCCGCCGCCAATACCCTTTGCCACGGTGATGGCATCCGGGGTGATACCGGTGTGCTGGAAGGCGAACCATTCGCCGGTGCGACCGGCCCCGGTCTGGATCTCATCAAGGATGAGGAGCGCACCGTGGCGGCGGGTCAGCTCGCGCGCGGCTTCGAGATAGCCGTCCGGGAGCGGGAGCACGCCAGCCTCACCCTTGATCGGTTCGAGGATGAGGGCTGCGACCGAGTCATCCATCGCGGCTTCGAGAGCCTCGATCGTCGAGTCCAGGAACTCCACACCAGGAACCATCGGAAGGAACGGTTCCTGCATGGCCGGCTTTCCCGTGAGGGCGAGGGTGCCCATCGTCCGCCCGTGGAAGGCATCGGTGAGGGCGAGGATCCGGGGCCGGTCAGTTCCGCCGTGCAGCCGGGCGAGCTTGAACGCCGCTTCGTTGGCCTCCGCACCCGAGTTCGAGAAATACACGCGGCCGGAATCACCGGTTCCCGCGAGTCGCTTGAGCTTCGCGGCCAGGCCGAGCTGCGGCGGGGTGGCGAAGTAGTTCGACACGTGCGCGAGGGTCGCGGCCTGAGCAGAAACCGCCTCGACGAACGCGGGGTGTGCGTGCCCGAGCGAGTTCACCGCGATACCGGCAAGGAAGTCCAGGTAGCGCTTACCCGCGTCATCCCACAGGTAGGCGCCCTCACCGCGGGTGAACAGCGCAAGGCGGTCTCCGGCGTTGGCAAGAAGGTCGCGGCGGGCATCGTGCTGCCAGGATGCCGTGGTCGGTGCCTCGTCGTTCATTGCGCCTCTTTTCGTCTCGGGGAGTACTGCACTCATGCGCTCACCACTTCGGTTCCGATGCCCTTACTCGTGAAGACCTCGATCAGGAGCGAGTGCGGCACGCGCCCGTCGATGATCGCCGCCGTGTCGACTCCCCCGTCGACGGCGTCCAGACACGCCTGCATCTTGGGGACCATTCCCGACTCCAGCGTCGGCAGCATCGTTCGCAGCTCCGTCGAGGTCAGGTGAGAGACCAGCGAGTCACGATTCGGCCAGTCCGCGTACAGTCCGGGGACGTCGGTGAGGATGACGAGCTTGGCGGCATTCAGCGACACCGCGAGCGCCGCCGCCGCCGCGTCGGCGTTGACATTCAAGGTGTGTCCCGGACGATCCAGGTCGGGCGCGATCGAGGACACGACGGGGATGCGGCCCGCCGCGAGGTGGTCGAGGACCGCCGTCGGGTTCACGTGAACGACATCCCCGACCGACCCGAGGTCGACCTCTTCACCGTTGACGACAACCCCGCGGCGGCGGCCGCCGAACAGCCCGGCGTCCTCACCCGAGAGGCCGGCGGCGAACGGGCCGTGCGCATTGATCTTCGATACGAGCTGCGGGTTGATGTGGCCGGTGAGGACCATGCGCACGACCGAGATCGCCTCGGTGTTCGTGACGCGGTATCCGCCCTGGAACTCGCTCGGGATGTCGAGGCGCTCCAGCATGCGGGAGATCTGCGGGCCTCCCCCGTGGACCACCACGGGCTTGACGCCGACGTAACGCAGGTACGCGATGTCTTCGGCGACCGTGCGCTGCAGTTCTTCGGACACCATCGCATTGCCGCCGTATTTGACGACCACGATCTGGTCGCGGAAGCGCTTGAGCCACGGCAGCGACTCGATCAGCACGGCTGCCTTCTCGGCAGCCTCGTCGGGCGTGGTCTCTTGCAGGTCAGTCATGACGAGTAGGCGCTGTTCTCGTGAACGTAGTCGTGGGTGAGGTCGTTGGTGTAGATGGTGGCCGAGGCATCGCCCACCTTGAGGTCGATGACGACGCTCGTTGCCCGAGGGGTGAGATCCACGAGTTCGCGGGGCTGGTCGGGACCGCCGTCGGAGCACACGCGGACACCGTTCATCGTGACATCCACGGCATAGGGGTCGAATGCGGCATCCGTCGTCCCGATCGCCGCGAGCACGCGCCCCCAGTTCGGGTCGTTGCCGAAGATCGCCGCCTTGAAGAGGTTGTTGCGCGCAACCGAGCGTCCCACCTCGACGGCGTCGTCTTCGGATGCCGCGTGGATCACCTCGATCGTGATGTCGTGGCTGGCCCCCTCGGCGTCTGACTGCAGCTGGGTCGCGAGGTCGGTGCAGACCGCGATGAGCGCGGTGCGGAAGGCACCCGGCTCGGGCGTGACGCCGCTCGCACCGCTGACCATCAAGGTCACCTGGTCGTTCGTGGACATGCACCCGTCGGAGTCGAGGCGGTCAAAGCTCACGCGCGTCGCAGCACGCAGGTGGCCGTCGGCTTCTGCCGCGCTCAGGACGGCATCGGTGGTGAGAACGACGAGCATCGTCGCGAGCCCGGGCGCGAGCATTCCGGCGCCCTTGGCCATTCCGCCGATCGTCCAGCCGTCAACGGTGATGGTGGTGGTCTTCGGGCGGGAGTCGGTGGTCATGATCGCTCGGGCAGCATCCTCGCCGCCATCCGGCGACAGGGCACCGATCGCGGCTTCGGTTCCCACGAGGACCTTGTCGCGGAAGACCTGATCGCCGGTTCCGATGAGGCCGGTGGAACAGACCTGGATGTCGCCGGCGCTCACTCCGAGCAGCTCGGCGGCGCGCTCCGCGGTCAGGTGGGTCGTCAGAAACCCGAACGAACCCGTGAAACAGTTCGCGCCGCCGGAGTTGAGCACGATGGCTTCGACGACGCCGTCCTGGATGGCCTGTTCGGACCAGAGAATCGGGTTTGCCTTGGCGCGGTTGCTCGTGAAGACGGCAGCGCCGACGGTGAGCGGCCCGCGGTTGACCACCACGGCGACATCCGGCTTTCCGGTCGACTTGAGTCCGGCGGCAACTCCTGCCGCCTCGAACCCTGCGGGCGCGGTGACGGTCACGGTGCCACTCCGTTCGTAGTGAGGGCGCGGCCCTCGGGAAGGCCGAGCGCGATGTTCATGGATTGGACCGCGGCACCGGCCGTGCCCTTGACGAGGTTGTCGACAGCGGCGACGACGACGACCCGGCCTGCGGCCCGGTCGATCGCGAGCCCGAGGAGCGCAGTGTTGGCCCCGACCACGTCGGCCGTGCGAGGGACCTGTCCCTCCGGCAGCAGCTGGACGAACGGCTCGTCGGCGTACGCCAGCTCCCAGGCCGCGCGGATGTCGGCATCCGTGGCGCCCGGAGCAATCGGCGCGGTGGAAGTCGCAAGGATTCCGCGGGCCATCGGGACGATGACGGGCGTGAAGGAGATCCGGACGTCGGTCCCTCCGGCATCCTGCAGCGCCTGACGGATCTCGGGGATGTGCCGGTGTGTGCCGCCGACCGCATACGGGTTCGCGCTGCCGAGCACTTCGCTTGCCAGCAGGTGCGGTTTGAGGCTCTTCCCTGCCCCCGACGGGCCGACGGCGAGCACGCTGACGATGTCGCTCGGATCGATCACGCCGGCAGCCACCCCCGGCGCGAGCGACAAACTCACCGTCGAGGCGTTGCAGCCGGGTGCGGCGATGCGAGTCGCGCCCGCGAGGGTGTCACGGATCTTCCCGCTCGCGACGGGCAGCTCGGGAACGCCGTAGACCCAGGGCTCAGGGTGCGCCCCGCCGTAGAACTGCTCCCACGCTGCCGCATCGCGCAACCGGTGATCGGCGCCGGCGTCGATCACGAGGGGCACATCTCCGAGGGCATCCGTGTATTGCGCTGACTGTCCGTGCGGTAATGCGAGAACCACGATGTCGTGGCCGGCAAGGGTCTCGGGAGTGGTGTCTTGCAACGTCAGATGCGAGAGCGAGCGCAGATGCGGCTGGTGCTCGATGAGGGGCTGCCCGGCGTTGGAGTGGGCGGTGACGGTGCGGATATCGACATCAGGATGCTGGGCTAGGAGCCGCAGGATCTCGCCGCCGGCATATCCGGAGGCGCCAGAGACGGCGACCGAGTAGGTCATGGATTCCACCTTATTGTCTGGGTTCGTCGTGCATCGAAAGCACAGAGCCGGAGGTGGCGACACCGCCGCGCGCGACAGCGCAGCGGGGTCGCCTAGAGTCGGCGACCGCCCAGACGTCGGCGCAGCACGCGAACC
This sequence comes from Microbacterium schleiferi, assembly GCF_020781975.1. Taxonomy (GTDB): domain Bacteria; phylum Actinomycetota; class Actinomycetes; order Actinomycetales; family Microbacteriaceae; genus Microbacterium. Next base: position 302,109 of record NZ_JAJGNI010000003.1, on the reverse strand, counting down.
GTCGTCGCGAAAGCAACGAGGTCGTGCGGTGCCGGAAGCATGTCGCGAGAGTACCGATCTAGGCCTCGACGCCGCAAATCGACGCGCGAGCTCACGCCGGAAGCAGGGCGCTCACGGCACGTGAGCGCGCGCGGCGCACCCCGATGACCGTGCCAGCGAAGGCGACCGCAGCCCACAGCAGAAGTCCGACTGCAGCCCCGAGCACTTCGTGTAGCGACCCGCCCACCAGAGCGTCGGCGCCCTGCAGGGCAACGCTCAACGGCAGGATCGAGAACGGCGTGGCAGCCAGCGAACCCTCGGTAACCGGTTGAAGGGTGCCTGCGGCCACCAGCTGGAGACCCAGTGCGAGCACCGACACGATGAGACCTGCTCGACCGAACAGGGCGGTGAGTGCCTGGTGGAACAGCGTGAACGACACCGCGGCGGCAAGGGTCAGCCCGTAGGCGACGGCGATCCGATCGGGGACGACACCGAGGACGGCAACCCCCAGCCACACGAGCACCGACTGCACAACGGCGATTCCCATCGCAACCAGTGCAGCGTCAGCGGCGATGTGCGCGGACGTTGCCGGGGTCACGAGCGACGCCCGCGCAAAGGGAGAAACGACGAGGAAGGTGGCGAGCGCCCCCAGCCACAGCGACACCGGCGCCAGCGCTGCCACCGCCGCGGCCAGAGCGGAATCCGGGCCACCGATGCTGGTGGTGGTGACGCCGATCGGCGAGGCGACGGTTGCCGCGATGCTCTGCTGCTGGGCACTCGAATAACTCGGGATGCTGGATGCCGCCTCACCCAGGCCGCTCGCGAGTTCACCAGCGGCGCCGGCCGCGGTATCGAGCCCGCTGGCAAGGTCTGCAGCGCCGGCCGCGAGATCAGACGCACCGGACACCGCCTCCTGCTGAGCCGCCGCGAGTTGGGTGAGCGCTGACGCCGCCGGCCCCGCGAGGTCGGCCACGGCGTCGGCGCCGACGGCGAGTTCGGCGGCATCCACGGCGTCGCCGGCAAGAGCGCCGGCCTGATTCTGAAGGTCCGATGCAATCGCGGCGGCCCCACTGCGGAGGGCCAGGATGTCATCGAGCAGGTCGCCGGCTGGCACGGTCGGGTCCGCGGAGATCACCGCAGCGAGGGCGTCGAGATCGGCGACGCCGAGATCCTGCGCGAGCGAGAGCGCCTCGGCGTCGATCGCAGCGCCGGCCAGCGACCCCGCGAGAGCCGCGGCATCCGACCCGGCTGCGGCGCTCAGCGCACCCAGGTCGCGGACCCCTGTCGGGAGGGCGCGAAGCACCGTTCCAATCCCCTCGAGCCCCGCGACCAGCTCCCGCTGCCCCTCTGCGAGCACTGCCGCTCCCCCCGCGGCGTCCCCGATGCCGCTCGCGAGTTCGCTCGCGCCGTCGGCTGCCTGCCCGATTCCGGTGTGCAACTCAGTGAAGGCCGCCAGCGTGCCTGACACATACCCCGACGTGAGCTGAGCTTCCACTCCGCGCGGAAGGCCCGCTGCCAGAGCTTCGGCCAGCACGCCCGAGAGATACCCGTGACGAGTGCTGGTCTGCACTGTCAGCGAAGCCTGCGTCGGCGCATCAGTGCCGAGGGTTGCGACGTCCTGGGAGAAGTCGGCCGGGATCGTCACCACCGCGAGATAGGTGCCCTGCGCGAGCCCCTGGTCGGCTGTCGCGGTGTCCGTCAGGGTCCACGCGATCGCGTCGTCGGCTGTCAGAAGGTTCTCGGTGACGAGCTTGCCCGCGGCGACGGGCGTGCCCCCGTCCCCGATCGGAACATCAAGATTCACGATCGCCACGGGAACCTGTTCCTGGGTCTGACGCGGCAGCAGCGTCAGCATGACCAGCAGCGGTATCAGGATCGCGAAGACCGCGAGCGCGATCGCCCTGCCCCGACCGCCACCGGTCAACAGCCCCGACAGCCCGGTCATACGACCACCTCGTCGCTTACGTCTTGCCGGCTGCGACCTTCAGGTGACCGGTCTGCAAGGAGGACCCTCACGACGCGGCCGTGAGGGGTCAGGGCAAGTGCATCTTCGGCCACGGGATCACTGACAGCGACAACGAGCGTCGTCGAGGCCGACGCGGTGCGCAGGATGCGGTCAAGCAGCGCCGATTGATCTCGCCTGCGCTGCAGATCGAGGACCGTCACCTCGGGCGTCGATGCGAGCGCGGCAGCGGCATCGAGGGTCCACCGCTGGTGCTCGTCAAGACGCGACATCGGCACATCGACCTCGTCGAGAACGTTCGGCCCGCCCGTCAGTTCCCCCCAGAGCTCGATCGCGCGGCGCACCCGATCACGGTGATCACCACCGCTGCCGTTCAGGCGTACCTGTCGCCGCACATGTTCGACGAGAGTGCTCGCGTCAGTGGGCGTAGGAAGCGCCGGAACCAGGACCGAGACCCGAGAGAGCGGCTCTCTCTCGAACGGGATGAGCCGACCGCCGACGGCAAGGTCGCCGCCGATGCCGGGAATCCGGCCCGAGAGACCTGCGCAGACGGCTGCGGCTTCGGGGCCGTGGACCACAAGGACGCCGGACTCCGGCAGATCGACGGTGAGCGGCGCCGAGTCACCGAACGTCGCCTCGTGCGCATGGATGCCGCGCCCTCGCGTCTCCCGATCGGCCTCGCGCCAGGTTCGCTGATCGAGCATGCGGCGCACTGCCTCACCCTCAATGTCAGCATCCGGCAATGCCCGTACCAACCAGCGCGGCAACCACCACGCGCGCGCACCGAGCAGTGCCATGAGGGCGGGGATCAGGGTCATCCGCACCACGAACGCATCAATGAGCACCCCCACCGCGAGCGCGAGAGCGATCGGCTGGATGATCGCGTTTCCCCCGGGGACGAACGAGAAGAAGACGGAGAACATGATGAGCGCGGCGGCAGTGATGACCCGCGCGGAGGCGGAGAAGCCCTGGAGTACCGCGGCGTGCGCGTCGCCGGTGTCGACGAACCGCTCGCGCATCCGTGAGACGAGGAACACGTGATAGTCCATCGCGAGTCCGAACAGCACAGCCATGACGAGGATCGGCATGAAGCTGATCACCGGGCCGACCTTGCCGACCCCCAGAAGGGATGCACCCCAGCCCCATTCGAAGACCACGGTGGCGATCCCGAGCCCCGCCCCCACTGTCAGGAGGTAGCCGAAGGTCGCGGTGATCGGCACGGCGATGGAGCGGAACATGATCGTCAGCAGCACCAGGCTCAGCCCCACGACCACGATCGCGAACGGCAGCATCGCCGCGCCCAGGCGATCGGAGATGTCGATGGCGAGGGCAGTCTGTCCGGTGATCTCGTAGGTGAAGCCGTTCGCCTCCTCGAACGCCGCGGCGCGATCGCGCAGGGTCTGCACGAGCTGAGCGGTCTGATCGGATGACGGGGAGCTGTCGGGAGTGATCGTCACGACAGCCATGTCGAGGGCTTCGTTCGGGAACGCCTGCGAGACCGCGGTGATCCCGGGCACGCCCTGGAATGCATCCTGGAGCGCGGTGAGAGCCTGCTCGATCTGGAGCGTGCGAGAGATGTCGGCGGTGACCAGCAGCGGGCCGTTGAAGCCGGGTCCGAAACCCTCGTCGAGCAGATCGTAGGCGACGCGCGCCTCGGATCCGGGCGGATCGTATCCGGCATCGGGCAGCGTCAGACGAAGTCCGGATGCCGGGATCGCGATCACCGCGAGCACCGCGGTGACACCGAGCGCGGTCAGCAGCGGCTGACGAGTGACGATCTTCACCCAGCGCGCTGTGTGTCCCGGCTCCGCGCCGCGGCGAGCGGCCCGACGAACGGCCCGACCCCGTGGGATGAGTCGGCGGCCGAGGAGCGAGAGGATCGCCGGAAGCAGAGTGACAGCCACCAACAGCGCCGTGAGCACCGCGCCAGCAGCTCCCAGCCCCATGACGGTGAGGAACGGGATCCCGGCCACCCCGAGGCCTACCAGGGCGATCATGACCGTCATCCCCGCGAAGACGACAGCCGTGCCCGCCGTTGCTATGGCCACCGCTACCGACTCGGCCGGATCCATCCCCTCCCGGAGGTTGTCGCGGTGCCGGGATGTGATCAGCAGGGCGTAGTCGATACCGACAGCAAGGCCCAGCATCGTCGCGAGGACCGGAGCCGTCGAGGAGACCGGCACGAGGGCACCGACGATCGTGATGGCACTCGCTGCGAGTCCGACACCGAGCGCGGCCGTGACCAGGGGAATCCCCGCGGCAAGGAGGGAACCGAACGTGATGGCCAGCACGATGTAGGCGATGCCCATCCCGGCAAGCTCCGTCCAGTCGACCCCCGACGATGAACTCGCGGCCAGTCCCGACACGGCAACGGTCAGTCCGGCATCCGACAGCGGCGCGGTGGCCTGCCCGACTGAGGCCACGAGCGAGTCGGGAATGTCGGTGGCGGCCACCGAGAGCTGAATGGCGATGAAGGCCATGTCACCGTTCGCGGAGATCTGCGAGGACGCCCCATCGGATGCCGCCGTCGAGCCGCTCTCGGCCATCGGGTACGGGCACGTGACAGCAACGACATCAGCGAGGGCGGCGATGTTCTCGCAAGCGGTGGAGATCAGCTCCTCGCTCGTGGAGATCTGGTCCCCCGACGGCGCGGCGGCGACGACCTTGGCGCTGGCACCACTGATCTGCGGGAAGCGCTGCTCCAGGGCGTCCAGCGCCGACTGCGCCTGGGTGCCCGGCACGGTGAAGCTCGACTGCAGGTGGTTGCCGAGAACACCGGCCAGCGCCGAAGCACCGACGACCACGGCGATCCAGATGACGATGACCGTCCACCGACGACGGGCCGCGAATCGGCCCACGCGGTAGAGGAACGACGACATCGGCGCGGCTCCTATCGGGTCGTGTGGTCGCGGCGAGGGGCCGGCCTCTGCGCCCGGACCCTTCGCCAGCGTAGCGGGCGGTCCCCGTTAGTGCAGGAACCGGCGCCGCGATCACGACGACCGATGCGTCTTACTCCCGGATGCGCGCCCCGAACCGCTCGGCAGCAGCAGCGACACCTGCCAGTTTCGCCTCGGTGGCCTCCGCCGCCGTCAGAGTACGGTCGGGGGCCCGGAAGCGCAGCGCGTAGGTCAGACTCTTCGTGCCCGGATCAACACCCGGCCCGCGGTAGTCGTCAACCAGACGCACTGCCTCGAGCAGGTCACCGGCGCCCGAGACGAGCGCCGCCTCGACCTCGGCCGCGGGAACCGCCTCCGACACGACGAGCGAGACATCCTGCGTCGCAGCCGGGAACCCAGACAGGGACGCCGCGACAACCCGCTCCCCCGCGAGAGAGATCATGAGATCCAGGTCCAGCTCGGCAACGATGACGCGGCCGGGCAGGTCGGCGTCTGCTGCCACGGCGGGCAGGAGCTCGCCGACATAGCCGACGGTGACATCACCGACACGAACGTCGCCCGCGCGCCCCGGATGCAGCGCAGCGCGCCGCGTCTGGACGATCGTCACGTCGACGCCCGCCGCCGAAGCGACGGTGCGAACGGCGTCGATGACATCGGCGAGGTCTGCAGCCTCGGCGCCCTGACCGGGCTGCTTGGCCACCCGCGCTCCGGTCAGCAGCACCGCGACATGGCGCGGCTGCGACGGAATCGACGCGTCAAGTCCTGCGAGCGTGGCGGCATCCGGGCGAACGCCGAGCGGCGGCACGAACGGCGTCCCGTACTCTACGCCCGCAGCGGGGAGGAACACGACCCCGGTCTCGAACAGGGCGAGATCGACCAGTCCGCGCGACACGTTGCGGTGCGCGACCTGCAGCAGGCCCGGCACGAGCGAACGGCGCAGGAAGGGCAACTGGCCGTCCAGCGGGTTCGCGAGCTTGATGCTCGGAAGATGGCCCCCGTCGGCGCTGCCGTGAAGGTCATTGCTCTCGACGGTGGCGAACGGGAACGACGGCGTCTCGACGTAGCCGGCGGCTGCCAGCGCGTTCGAGACGCGTCGGCGCGCGCGCTGGGCCGAGGTGAGCCCGCGCCCCGACGGCGGAGTGGGCAGCACGGAGGGCACCTGATCGAGCCCATGGATGCGAGCCACCTCTTCGGCAAGGGTCCACCGGTCGGTGAGGTCGGGACGCCACGACGGCGGGAAGACCAGCCAGGGCGCGGCCGCGTCGGTGCCGGCATCCTGGATGTCGCAACCGATCAGTCGGAGCGCCTCGACGACCTGGTCGGCCGTGTAGTCGACGCCGATCAGACCCGAGACGAAGCCGCGTGGCAGCTCGATCGCCGCCTGTTCGTGACCCGAGCGCAGCGCGCCCCCGAACGACGTGTCAAGCGTCCCGCCAGCCAGCTCCACCATCAGGTCTGCTACCCGACGAGCGGCCGCGAAGGCAATAGCGGGGTCCACGCCGCGTTCGAAGCGGCGCGAAGCCTCCGACGACAGCTTGTGTCGGCGCGCCGTCCGCGCGATCGACACCGGGTCGAACCGAGCCGCCTCGACGAGCACGGTGCGCGTCGCGGGCCCCATCTCTGTCGTGGCCCCGCCCATCACTCCGGCAAGACCGATCGGACCGGATTCATCGGTGATCAGGAGGTCCTCGGGATCGAGGGTGCGCACCTGCCCATCGAGGGTCTCGAGCTTCTCACCGGCGCGGGCGCGTCGGACGGTGATCCCGCCCCGCAGGGTGTCGTAGTCGTACCCGTGGATGGGGTTCCCGAGCTCGAGCATCACATAGTTGGTGATGTCGATGAGGATGCCGAGGGGCCGCACGCCGGCGAGGGTCAGCCGCGTGATCATCCACGGTGGTGTGGGCTTGGAAGCGTCCACATCACGCACGAGACGCACAACGAATTCGGAGGCTCCGACCTGACCACGAATGGGGTTGGGGTCATCGACGGTGATCGGGAAGCCCTCGCCGGGATCCACGTCCTCCCAGGGCCGGTCCGCAGGGTCGCGGAACGCCGCCCCCGTGGCGTGCGAGTATTCGCGCGCCACACCCCGGATCGAGAGCGCGTAGCCGCGGTCGGGGGTCACGTTGATCTCGACTGCCTCATCGTCAAGCCCCAGCAGCGCGATGGCATCCGAGCCCACGGGAGCGTCGATGCCGAGTTCGACCAGACGCAGGATCCCCGAGTGGTCCTGACCGAGCCCCAGCTCCTTGGCCGACGCGATCATGCCGTCCGAGACATGTCCGTAGGTCTTGCGCGCGGCGATCGGGAAGGGTCCCGGCAGCACCGCTCCGGGCAGCGTCACGACCACCTTGTCGCCGGCGAAGAAATTGCTCGCGCCGCACACGATGCCGCGGACGGCTGGCGCGTCATCCGTGCCCTCTCCGTCTGCAACGCGCACCTGGCACCACCGGATCGTCTTGCCGTTGGACTGCGGCTCCTCGACGAACTCGAGAACCTCGCCCACCACGATCGCACCCGACAGATCGAAGCGGTGAACGTCCTCTTCTTCGAAGCCGACCGACACCAGTGCTGCGAGGACATCCTCGGGAGTTGCCTCGGCGGGCACCTCGACGAACTCACGCAGCCACGACAGCGGAACGCGCATCACACCACCATCCCGAACTGCTCACTGAAGCGCACATCACCCTCGGCCATGTCGCGCATGTCCTTCACGTCGCTGCGGAACATCAGCGTGCGCTCGATCCCCATCCCGAACGCGAACCCGGAGTACTCTTCGGGATCGATTCCGGCAGCTCGGAGCACGTTCGGGTTGACCATGCCGCATCCGCCCCACTCGATCCACCGCGCACCGCCCTTGAAGGTGGGGTGCCACAGGTCGAGCTCCGCGCTCGGCTCCGTGAACGGGAAGTAGTTGGTGCGCAGACGCGTCTTGGCCTCCGGGCCGAAAAGGACGCGCGCGAAGTGGTCGAGCGTGCCCTTCAGGTGCGCCATCGTGATGCCTTTGTCGATGACGAGGCCCTCGACCTGCGAGAAGACGGGGAGGTGCGTCGCGTCGAACTCGTCGGTGCGATACACCCGTCCAGGACAGACGACGTAGACCGGAAGCTCGCGATCGAGCATGGAACGCACCTGCACGGGGCTCGTGTGCGTGCGCATCACGAGGTGCCGATCGATCGGGTCGACGAAGAACGTGTCCTGCATCTGCCGGGCGGGGTGATCGACGTCGAAGTTGAGGGCGTCGAAGTTGAACCACTCGTGTTCGAGCTCGGGTCCTTCCGCGACCTCCCAGCCCATGCCGACGAAGACGTCCGAGATCTCCTCCTGCAAGAGAGTGAGCGGATGCCGGGCACCGACCCGCGCGCGCGTCGGCAACGCCGTGATGTCGATCGCTTCGGCATCCAGACGTGCCGCCAGCTCGGCGGCCTCAAGCTCGGCCTCGCGGGCAGCGAGCGCCTGCGTCACCTGACCGCGAGCTTGCCCGATGAGCTTGCCGAACTCGGCCTTGCGCTCGGGAGCAACATCACGCAGCGAAGCGTTCAAGCGCGCCAGCGGCGACCCCTCCCCGACGTGCGCGGCTCGCGCCTGCTTGAGGGATGCCGAATCGGCAGCCGCGGCTATCGCGGCGCGTGCGGCATCAGCCGCTGCAGCGACGGTCTCGGGAGTGATCTCTAGTGCGTCGGACACGAGAGTCGAGTCTACCGAGGCAACAGAGTGCCGCTTCTCTTCTGCCAGGGCGACGAACAGGATGGCCTCGGCGCCTCGGTCTCCCCATCCAGGAGCCGCGGCACCCTCAGACCTCAGGGAGTCTCTTTCACCACCGCCTCCCGCCTGACACTCTCGGGAGTATTGGTCGAAACGCAGCTCAGGCGAGCGCGCTGCGCTGGGCGAACGCGGTCTCGTAAAGACAGACACTCGCCGCCGTCGCAAGATTGAGGGACTCAGCCTTGCCGTAAATGGGAAGCCGCAACGAGAGGTCCGCGTGCGAGAGGGCATCCTCTTCGAGCCCGCGCGCTTCGTTGCCGAACAGCCACGCGGTGGGCTCCGCGAGAAGGTCCCGGGACGCCAGGAAGTCGGTCCCGTCCACGTCTGCGGCCACCACGCGGATGCCAGCGGCATGGGCCTGTTCAACAGCCTCCGGCAGGTCCACCCCCACGGCGATCGGGAGATGGAAGAGCGAGCCGGTCGTGGAACGGACGACTTTCGGGTTGTACGGGTCGACCGACTTGCCGGTGAGGATCACGGCATCGGCGCCCGCCGCATCGGCCGCGCGGATGATCGTCCCGAGGTTCCCCGGGTCACGCACCTGCTCGCAGATCGCGACCAACCGCGGCCGGGCTGCGAACACGTCAGCGACGCTGGACGGGGTCTGGCGTGCGACCGCCACGATTCCCTGCGGAGTCACCGTGTCTGCCATCGCGTCCAGGACAGCTTCGCTTGCCAGCTCCAGGTCCAGTCCCGCGGCACGCGCAGCATCCCGAATGTCGCCGTGCCGATCCAGTGCGCCCGGTGTCGCGTAAAGCTCCACGAGCGCGTCGGACCGGTAGGTCAGCGCCTCGCGAACTGCCTGCGGTCCCTCAAGCAGGAACAGCCCGGTCTCCTGGCGTGCGCTGCGCTTGGACAACTTCGCGACCGCGCGCACGCGCGGCGATCGCGGGTTCTCCAGCACGGGCCCAGTTTAGAGGTACGGCGACAGCGATTCCGGCGCGATCACGGGCGCGACGAGCTTATATTCCGCGAAGGTTACGGTCCGAGGCACCGCGTGTGCGGCACATCCGTGCAAGTGCGGCGATTCTCTGTGCCGCAGTCGCACGACAGTGCCGCACACGTGAGAGCAGGCGACGGATGCCGACACGACAACGAAGGGCGCCTCCCTTTCGGGAAGCGCCCTTCGGGCAAGAACGACCGATCAGGCCGACTTGGGTGCGTTGACGTCGCTGGGAAGCGCCTTCTTGGCGGTGTCGACGAGCGAAGCGAAGACCTTCGGCTCGTTGACCGCGAGCTCGGCAAGCATCCGGCGGTCGACCTGCACACCTGCCAGGTTCAGGCCCTGGATGAAGCGGTTGTAGGTGAGACCGTTCTGGCGGCTCGCGGCGTTGATGCGCTGGATCCACAGGCGACGGAAGTCGCCCTTACGCTTGCGGCGGTCGCGGTAGGCGTAAACGAGCGAGTGGGTGACCTGCTCCTTCGCCTTGCGGTACAGACGCGAGCGCTGCCCGCGGTAGCCGGACGCGCGCTCAAGGATGACGCGACGCTTCTTGTGGGCGTTGACAGCCCGCTTGACTCTAGCCATTTCGTTTCGTTCCTGTTCGTACCGGGGCGCTCAGATGCCGAGGAGCTTCTTGGCGACCTTCGCGTCACCGGGGGCGAGCATCTTGTCTGCCGACAGACGGCGCGTGCGCTTGGTGGGCTTGCCCTCGAAGTTGTGGCGGAGGTTCGCCTGCTGCTTCTTGATCTTCCCGGTTCCGGTGACCTTGAAGCGCTTCTTGGCACCCGAGTGGGTCTTCTGCTTCGGCATCTTGTTTTCCTTCGTTGTGGTTCCCGCCGGGCGGGAGTCTGGGGGCCTACTCGGCGGGAGCGGCCGTGGGCTCGGGGGCTTCACCGCGGGCGGACTGACGTGCAGCCTCCTTGGTGGCAGCGCGCTGGGCGTTCTGCTCGGCCTTCGCCTCGGACTTGTTCTTGTGCGGTGCGATCACCATCGTCATGTTGCGGCCGTCGATCGTGGGGTTCGATTCGACGGTGCCGAACTCGGCGACGTCCTCGGCGAACTTGCGAAGCAGGCGCACACCCTGCTCGGGGCGCGACTGCTCGCGACCACGGAACAGGATCATCGCCTTGACCTTGTCGCCGGCTTTCAGGAACGACTCCGCGTGCTTGCGCTTGGTTTCGTAGTCGTGCGGCTCGATCTTCAGGCGGAACCGGACTTCCTTCAGGACCGTGTTGGCCTGGTTGCGTCGCGCTTCCTTCGCCTTCTGCGCAGCCTCGTACTTGAACTTGCCGTAGTCCATGATCTTGACCACGGGCGGCTTCGAGTTCGGGGCGACCTCGACCAGGTCGAGATCGGCCTCCTGGGCCAGACGCTGCGCGACTTCGATGCGAACGACACCGACCTGTTCGCCGCCGGGACCGACCAAACGGACCTCGGGCACGCGAATGCGCTCGTTGATGCGGGGATCGCTGATGCGGAACTCCTCTTCGTGCGGGTGTAAGCCACCGCGACACGGGATGCGCCGCGGGTGAGATCAGAACACTCCACCCGCTCGACGCACTGCATCGGCTTCATTCACCCTGACGCCCGATGGTTTCTCGAGCGCTACCTCGCCTGGCAATCGGATTGCGAGGCGAAGCGGAGTTCGTGGACCCGGTAGCCTTGAGCGGCAAGCGCGGGTGGGATGTGATCCTCTTTCGTGTCCGGGGCATAGTGCTCCGGAGCCCGCACGAGTCTAGCAGAAGGCATCACGTGTCGACGATTTCCGGTTTCTCCGGCCCCGCAGCATCCGACGGCGAGTCGGTCGACCGCCGAGACCGCGAGCGCGAGCAGCGCTGGGAGGAGGATGCCGAGGCTGCCGCCGCCGCGTCCCGAGACATCGCTGATGTCCCGGCTGTCGAGGTCATCACGACCACTGCCGTGCACCTCATGAGCGCCGCAGCCGTGAAGGTCGGGCTTGCCGACGACCCCGATAGGCAGAAGGACCTCGACGAGGCCCGCAAGCTCATCAATGCACTCGCGGGCTTGATCACCGCCGGCGCCCCGGAGATCAGCGACATGCACGCTCGCTCGCTGCGCGATGGCCTGCGCTCACTCCAGCTCGCGTTCCGCGAAGCGTCAGTGATCCCCGACCCGATCGGCAAGGGACCCGGCGAGAAATGGACAGGTCCGGTCACCTGAGTGAGTCTCGTCAGGCCCCGCCAGTCCGCACCAGCTCAGACCGATGAGCGCCGGATCTTCACGGCGAGGGAGTCCACGAGAACCGCGATGCGGTCGTCAGCTGCCCAGCGTTTCGCGAGCCGCTGCAGCACGGCATCCAGTTCTTCGCGGTCAAGGCCCGGCATGATGTCGAGCTGAACCTGGACCTCGGGGCCTCTCCCCCGCGCCTGCGGGTCGGCTGACGCCAGCGAGAGATCGAGGACGGCAAGTTCCGCACCGATGCTCTCCTGGAATCCGGCGAAGACCTCTGGTGAGGTGTGCGCGGGCTCCCAGGCCTGACCTTGCGCGATCGCCCAGACCGCGGGCCGACGGATGACGAACTCGGTCTCGGATCCCGGGTCGAGAACGATGAGGTCGGTGCCGTCATCGACAGCGGCTGCCGCGGTCCGCACGCCATCGGCGGGGACAGGCCGCGCGGCGGGGTCCCACGCGCCCATTGCCGCGACCGACGAGAACACCGGGAGCACGCGCCTGCCGTCGGGCGCGGCGACAGTGACGATCGACAGCTCCTGCGTCTTGTCGACCGTCAGCCCGTGAGCGCCGACACCCTCGTCGCCCTTCTCAGCGACGAGGGGAATGAGAAGGCGCGCGGATCGGTAGGCGTCTGTCACCTCGACGACAGCAGCATCACCCGCCCGGAACCGCTCGATCGCGCCGATCAGCGCGGGGTCAGCCGACCCATCATCACCGGCGAACGGGTTTGCCTCGAAGCTGCGCCCGGCCCAGGGGAAACCGGCGGAGTCGGCGGTGTGATCCGATCCGTGGGTGTGCGCGTGCGGATGCCGCTGCGGGTCTTCAGCCTCCGGCGACATCCAGTGCCTCGGCCAGGGTGAAGGCGCCCGAATACAACGCCTTCCCGACGATCGCACCCTCGACACCGAGGGGGACGAGCTCGCGCAGCGCCGCGATGTCATCAAGCGTTGCCACACCGCCCGAGGCGATGACCGGCTTCGGGGTGCGGGTCGTGACCTCGCGAAGCAGATCGAGGTTGGGTCCGCGGAGCGTCCCGTCTTTGGTCACGTCGGTGACGACGTAGCGACTGCACCCGGCATCCTCGAGGCGGTCGAGCACCGCCCACAGGTCCCCGCCCTCCTGCGTCCAGCCGCGAGCTGCGAGGGTCGTGCCGCGCACGTCGAGCCCCACCGCGACAAGTTCGCCGTACCGGCCGATCACGTCGGCAGCCCACTCCGGGTTCTCCAGTGCTGCGGTGCCGAGGTTGACGCGTTCGGCACCGTACTCGATCGCAAGCTCGAGGCTCCGGTCGTCCCGGATGCCTCCCGAAACCTCGACGTGAACGCCCTTGACCTGCTTGATGACCTTGCGGATCACTCCCGCGTTGCTGCCGCGCCCGAAGGCGGCATCCAGGTCGACGAGGTGAATCCACTGCGCGCCCTGGCGGGCCCAATCCACGGCGGCTTCGACCGGGTCGCCGTAGCTCGTCTCCGAGCCTGCAGCACCCTGGGTCAGGCGCACCGCCTTGCCGTCTGCGACATCGACGGCGGGCAGCAGAATCAGTTCGGGCGTTGACGCGAAGTCGTTCATGGTTCCTCGGGCGGGTTCACGGAGCCCGCGGCACGCCGATGAGAATCGGGGGCAGGCACGAGTTCAGAGGGTAGCCGCGGGAAGGCTCGTGATCCAATTCGCGAGGAGACGGATGCCAGCCTCCCCCGACTTCTCGGGGTGGAACTGCGTTGCCGCCAGCGGCCCGTTCTCGACGGCCGCCACGAACGGAACCCCATGGGTTGCCCACGTCACTACCGCGCTGGGGAAGGGGTCCTGGGCTTCGAGAGTCCAGTGCTGGGCGGCATACGAGTGGACGAAGTAGAACCGCTCCGATTCGATGCCCCGAAACAGCGTCGACCCGGCGCCCGCCGCCACGGTATTCCACCCCATGTGCGGGAGTACCGGCGCATCGAGCTCGGTGACAGCGCCGGGCCACTGTCCGAGTCCGAGACTGTCGGCTCCGCGCTCGACACCGTGCTCGAACATCACCTGCATACCGACGCAGATCCCGAGCACGGGTCGTCCGCCCGCCAAGCGTCGCTCGATGAGCTGATCCGCACGGGATTCGCGCAGCGCATCCACGACGGAGCGGAAGGCGCCGACGCCCGGAACGACCAGACCGTCCGCAGCCATGATCAGATCGCTGTCATCGGTCAGGCGGGCGTCAGCCCCCGCCAGGGCCAGCGCCTTGACCGCAGAGTGAACATTGCCGGATCCGTAGTCCAGAACGGCGACCGTCGGCCGCGCGGTCGTTGTCGACGCCGAGGTCACAGCGCACCCTTCGTGCTCGGGATACCGCGCACGAGGGGATCGAGTGCCTTGGCCTGGCGGAAAGCGCGCGCGAAGGCCTTGTACTCGGCCTCGGCGATGTGGTGCGGATCACGGCCAGCCAGAACCCGGAGGTGGACGGTGAGGCCGGCGTGGTAGCTGATCGCCTCGAAGGTGTGCCGCACGAGCGACCCCGTGAAGTGACCGGCGATCAGGTGAAGCGCGAACCCGTCGGGCTCGCCGTCGTGCACGAGGTAAGGACGTCCACTGATGTCCACGACAGCTTGGGCCAAGGCATCGTCCAGCGGAACGAGCGCGTCGCCGTAACGCGAGATGCCCGACTTGTCGCCGAGGGCTTCACGGATGGCGTCACCGAGCACGATCGCGACATCCTCGACGGTGTGGTGAGCGTCGATCTCCACGTCACCTTCGGCACGCACCGTGAGGTCGGTCAGGGAGTGCTTCGCGAACGCCGTGAGCATGTGATCGTAGAACGGGACGCCGGTGTCGATCGTGCTGGCGCCGGTGCCATCGAGGTCAAGGCTCAACTCGACGCGCGACTCGCTCGTGGCTCGCGTGACCGATGCGGTGCGGCTGCTGCTCATGCGCGAGAGTCTATCGACGCGAGTGCTTCCAGAAACGCGGTGGTCTCCTCGGCGGTGCCGGCCGACACCCGCAGGCTGCGCGGGATGCCGATGTCACGAACGAGGATGCCGCGATCATAAAGCTGTTGCCACGTGCGTCCGGGGTCTTCTACCCCGCTGAACAGCACGAAGTTGGTCCACGACTCGTAGGCGCGGTAGCCGAGAGCTTCGACTGTCGCCGAGATGCGATCGCGCTGCATCACGATCTCATCCACCATCTGGAGCATCACCGGGGCGTGGGCAAGCGCAGCGAGCGCCGCCGCCTGCGTGAGCGAACTGAGGTGGTAAGGCAACCGCACCAACCGCAAGGCATCGATCACGGCGGGATCGGCAGCGAGGTAGCCAACGCGGGCTCCGGCGAAGGCGAACGCCTTGCTCATGGTGCGCGAAACGAGGAGGCGTTCGCGGCCCGGCAGCAACGACAGCGCGGATGGCGCCGTTCGAGGCGCGAACTCGAAGTACGCCTCATCGACGATCACGATCCCGCGCGTCGCCTCGTAGGCGGCCTCGATCACCTCGAGGCTCATCGGCGTCCCCGTCGGATTGTTGGGGGCGCACAGGAACACGATGTCGGGATCGGCGGCAGCGATCTGGTCGACCGCCGATACGGCATCCACGGTGTAGTCGGCACCTCGGCTTCCGGAGACCCACTCGGCCCCGGTCGCTCGCGTCAGCAAGGGGTACATCGAATAGGTGGGAGCGAACCCGAAGGCGCGACGCCCCGGCCCGCCGAACGCCTGGAGAACGTGCTGAAGCACCTCGTTCGATCCGTTCGCCGCCCAGATCTGGTCGGCGACGAGGCCATGGCGAAGGTACTCGGCGAATCCCTCACGCAGTTCCCGGAACTCGCGGTCCGGGTAGCGGTTGATCTCGCCGAGGGCGCGTCCGATCGCATCCAGGATGTCGTCGGCTACCTCCCGCGGCACCGGGTGAGTGTTCTCGTTGACATTCAGGGCGACAGGAAGTGGCGCCTGCGGTGCGCCGTACGGGGTGAGACCCCGTAGGTCATCGCGGAGCGGAAGATCATCGAGGCGAATCGTCACCCGTCCCATCGTACGGTGCCTGATGAGGCCGCACTCGGTTCTTCAGCAGGATTCACTCGCTGTAGGCGAGGGGGATAGCGAGCTGCTGCCCCGCGCTCACAACGCTTCCCGTCAGACCGTTCAGGCGGGAGATCTCGGCCACGACGTCGCGGGGGTCGGCATCCGGTGCGATCTCTTGCGCGATGGACCACAGGGAGTCCCCCGCCGAAACGGTGACCGTCTCGAACGTCCCCGCCGGCGCCGAGGAATCAAGGGAGGCGAGGGCGGCACCGCCACCCCAGATGACGCCGAGGATGACGATGACCGCCGGCAGCGCAGCAAGCGCCGTGAGGACGGCTCGACCACGAGCAGTCAGTCGAAGCCGTTTCGCGGCGGGTCGGGCCGCGGCGATCGTCGTGGGTGCGGTGCCGAGAGCAATCGTCGTCATGTCATCCTCCGTCATCTCGAGGAGAGATTCGCATCCACCGCCCGGCCAGGAGTGGCGGATGCGAAGCTCTCTTCCGAAGTTATCTTCGAGTATTCTGGCTGTCAAGTCGGATTCCTCCCGGGGATGTTTCGAACACGACACGCGGGCCGGGTATCCCCGAAAGGGTATTGAGGCGGTTACGGTTTCGATGAAGACAGGTCATCACCAACCTCCGACATTCGAAGACGAGTGCGGGCAGATGCGAGCAGCGACAGGAGCGGGGCAATGAACGAGGAGCCGGTACGGGAACGCGCTAGTACGCGGCGGCGGCGCAGCCTCAGCGAGAAACAGCTCGCGATTCTTGAGGTGATCCAGCGCTCGATCGCCCGAAACGGCTACCCGCCGAGCATGCGTGAGATCGGCGATGCCGTCGGGCTCAAGAGCCTCTCGAGCGTCACGCATCAGCTCAACCAGCTGGAACTGAGCGGATACCTTCGCCGCGATGCCGGCAAGACGCGCGCAATGGAGGTGCTCATCGACCTACCGGGCATGGCCGCTGAAAACCCCGCAGACACCGCGCCGTCTGTCGGCGACGCAGCGATGGTGCCGCTCGTCGGGCGCATTGCCGCTGGCGTGCCGATCACCGCTGATCAGCAGATCGAAGAGATCTTCCCGCTTCCCCGACAGCTCGTCGGCAAAGGTGAGCTTTTCATGTTGCGGGTCAGCGGCGAATCGATGATCGACGCTGCGATCTGTGACGGTGACTGGGTGGTCGTACGCTCCCAGGCGACCGCCGAGAACGGCGACATCGTCGCCGCGATGCTCGACGGTGAAGCGACGGTCAAGGCATTTCGCCAGCGGGATGGACACACCTGGCTTCTCCCCCGCAATTCAGCCTTCGAACCCATCCTCGGCGACGAAGCGACGGTCCTCGGCAAGGTCGTGGCGGTCCTTCGCGCGGTCTGAGCCGCACAGATCGCCATATTCGGGTGAGGCGGTGAAAGTGGTCTTCCGCCAAAATGGGGCCCATGAGCTCGCCGACACCCGAAGACCTCGAATCCCGGATCCGCGCCCTCGAGGCTGAAAACGCGCGTCTGACGGTCCGCACCTCCCCGTCCGGTGGGTGGTGGCGCGCCGCCCTGTCGGCGTTCGTCATCGTGATCGCGACGATTCTCGTGCCGGTGTCGGTGGTCACCACGTGGGCACGCGTGCAGCTGGTCGACGAGGATGCCTTCGTGTCTACGTTCGCCCCGTTGACCGAGGATCCCGCCGTCCAGGAACTCATCGTCGATGAGGCGACGGCAGCCATCGATGCGCAGGTCGACTTCGCGGGCCTCACCGACCAGGTCTTCGACGGCATTGAGGACCTGGGACTGCCTCCCGCGGCATCGACAGCGCTCAACGCACTGCGCGCGCCGGCTGCCCAGGGCGTGCAGAACCTGGTCAACTCCGCGGTCGAACGCATCGTGGAGTCAGATGCCTTCTCGGATGTCTGGGCCTTCGCGCTTCGGGGTGTCCACCGCTCGATCACGACCGTCGCGACAGCCGACGGCGGCGGAATCCTCGTCCTCGACAACGACGGCCTCGGGATCGCGCTGGGCCCGATCATCGACCAGGTCAAGGAACGGCTCACCGAGAGTGGGGTCGGCGTTGCCGGGCTCATCCCCAGCATCGACAAGACCATCATCATCGGCGACGGCGAGGCGCTCATCGCGTTCCGGACTGTCTATGCGCTCGCTGATGCTGTCGGCTGGTGGCTCTCGATCGTGACCATCGCGCTGTTCGTCCTGGCCATCGTCATCGCGCGGCGCCGCAGCGTCGCGGTAATCGGTACGGGGGTCGGACTGTTCATCGGCGGCGGCATGCTCGCTGCCGGATTCAGTATCGGCGCTGCAGCAAGTACCGTCGTAGCCGGCCAGCTCGACCTCTCCCCGTCGGCCCTCAGTGTGATCTATGCGCAGCTCACCGCATCCATGGCGCAGAGCGCGCTTGTGATCGCGCTGCTCGGTCTCGTGATCGCGGTCATCGGCTGGCTGATGGGGTCGAGCCGTTCAGCCACCGCCACCCGTGGCGGCGTAAGCGGCTTCAACGCGACTATCCGCGGCGCTCTCGCCGCGCGGGGACTCAACACTGGCGCCTTCGGACGCTTCCTCGCTCGGTACCGCGTCGCGATCCGGATCGCGCTGGTCGTCCTCGCGGTCATCTGGCTTCTTGCGCTCCGCCCACTTTCCTTCAGCGACGTCGTCCTGGTGTTCCTCGTGACGCTGATCGTCGCGTGGGTCCTCGAGTTGCTGCAGCGGCGCGAGATCGTCGAGGTCGAGGTCATCGAGGTGGACGTGGCCGACGCGGACGGCTCCGAGGAGATCGTCGTCGAGGAGCGCGCCAGCGACCGCGCGTAGCGTGGGGACCATGGCTTCCTCCCTTCCCCGGCTCCCCTACGGCACCTGGCCGTCTCCGATCTCCGCAGCATCCGTCGCCGCGGCGTCCCCGCGCTACGAAGGTGCGGCGTTCGTCGCGGCCCCAGACGGCGAGGAGATCTGGTGGGGACAGAGCGTTCCAGCCGAGAGTGGGCGCACGACAGTCCGACGGCGCCTGGCCGATGGGACTGTCGAAGAGCTCCTGCCCGCCCCGTGGAACGCTCGGTCTCGTGTGCACGAGTACGGCGGCGGCCCGTGGGCAGCGACGGATGACGGCGCGTTGTGCTTCGTCGAGAAGACTGACCAGCGGATCTGGATCCTCGCCCCGGATTCTGAGCCGCGCGCCCTGACACCGGCCGGGACGCGGATGCGATTCGGTGGACTGCGGTTCGCCGCCGGAGAGCTGTGGGCGATCCGAGAAGACCACACACGGCCCGGCGTTCCCGCTCGCGACATCGTGCGAGTTCCGCGCAACGGTTCTGCCGCGAGCGATGTGGATCAGATCGTCTCCGTGGTGGCGGGGAGTGACTTCGTCGCCCACCCCGCGGTTTCGCCCGACGGATCCCACCTCGCCTGGATCGCCTGGAATCATCCAGCCATGCCATGGGATAGCACCGAGCTCCGTCTCGGTCGATTCGTGAACGGCCGTATCGAGAAGTGGCAGACCGTCGCCGGTGGCCCAGACCGAGCGCCCCTGCAACCCGAGTGGCTGGACACCGACAGACTCGTGTTCCTCGACGACCCCGATGGTCGGTGGAACCTGCACTCCTGGTCGGCCTCTCACGGCGCAACGCCCATCGCCCCGGCCCCGGAGGACACCGGAGGGCCGCTGTGGTCCCTCGGGGGGCGCTGGTATGCCCTGGGGGCAGACGGCACCGCTGTCTGCGTCCGCACCCAGGGCACCGATCGGGTCGTCGCCGTCGCTCCCGGCGGCGATATGCACGATCTCGGCGGACCGGTGAGTTCCGACGTGTCGGTCGAGGATGCCGCGGGCCGGCGTGCCCTCGTGATCGGCTCCCGGACGGACGGCGCCGCCGGCGTGTGGCTGGTCGATATCGACAGCGCGCGCTGGGAGCCGGTCGCCGGCGGTGAAAGCGCCTGGCCTGCCGAATGGACGCCGCGGCCGATCGAGCTAAGCACCGAAGGCCCCCGGGGTGAGGTCCACGCCTTCGCCTTCCCCCCGACGAACCCGGAGGCGGCCGCTCCGGAGGGAAAGCTTCCGCCCTACATCGTCCTCGTACACGGTGGTCCGACGGGCCATGTCGGCGGTGCGGCATCCCCGAAGATCAGCTACTTCACCAGCCGTGGAATCGGTGTGCTGGACGTGAACTACGGCGGCTCAACCGGGTACGGGCGCGAATATCGCGAGAGGCTCCGGGGGCAGTGGGGTGTCGTTGACGTCGAGGACGTGCGCGACGCGGCGCTTGCGCTAGCGGAGGCCGGACTGGCAGATCCTGCCCGCATAGCGATCGACGGCGGATCCGCGGGCGGTTGGACAGTCCTCGCAGCGATCGTCCAGACCAACGTGTTCGCCGCCGGGGTGTCCCGCTACGGCGTCGGCGATGCTCGCGCGCTCGCTGCCGATACCCACGACTTCGAGGCTCGGTACCTCGATGGCCTCATCGGCCCGCTCCCCGAGGCGGAATACCTCTATCTGGAGCGCTCTCCGCTCTCGCATCCCGACGGCTTCGACGTTCCCATGCTCCTGCTTCAGGGAGCGGAGGACGAAGTCGTACCCCCAGCACAGGCAGAGGCCATTCGAGAAGCGCTAGCTGCGCGCGGCATCCCGCATGCCTACGTCCTCTACGAGGGAGAGGCTCACGGCTTCCGGCGCGCCGAGACCGTCATCCACGCCATCGAAACGGAGCTTGCCTTCCTCGGCGCGGTGTTCGGGTTCACTCCCCCAGGCGTCGCGCCGCTGACGCTGAGCTGAAAGGCGCGAGCTCGGCTGCAAGCTTCTCGGATACGAATGCGTGGAGGGCCGTCCCGGACTCCTCGTGGGTGATGGCGATGACGTGCCCGGACTCGTGTGCGGCGGAGATCAGGTCGCCGCGGTCATAGGGAACGATCGCGTGGACTTCGACCGCCGGAAGCGGAAGAGCCCGCTCGATGGCAGCCCGAAGCTCGGTTATGCCCTCCCCCGTGCGGGAAGAGGCAAACAGCGCCGCGGGCTCCAGCCCCCGAAGAACCATGCGCGTCGATTCGTCGACGAGGTCGGCCTTGTTGAAGACGACGATCTCCGGCAGGTCACGCGCTCCGACATCGCCGATGACGTCACGAACGGTAGCCAACTGCGCCGCGGGGTCGGGGTGTGAAGCATCCACGACGTGCACGATCACGTCCGATTGGCCGACCTCCTCGAGAGTCGACCGAAAGGCTTCAACCAGCTGGTGCGGCAGATTGCGCACGAAACCGACGGTGTCGGTGAGGGTGTAGACCCGACCATCGGACGCCTCGGTACGGCGCACCGTCGCATCCAGCGTCGCAAACAGGGCGTTTTCGACCAGTACTCCGGCGTTCGTGAGCCGATTGAGAAGGCTCGACTTGCCGGCGTTCGTGTACCCGGCGATCGCAACCGACGGCACCGTGTTGCGCCGACGCTCAGCACGCTTGGCATCCCGCGCCGGTGCGAAGTCACGGATCTGCCGCCGCAGCTGCGCCATCCGAGTACGGATGCGGCGGCGGTCGAGTTCGATCTTGGTCTCACCGGGACCGCGAGAACCCATACCGGCGCCGCCTGCACCGACCTGGCCACCGGCCTGGCGGCTCATCGACTCACCCCAGCCGCGAAGGCGCGGCAGGAGGTACTCAAGCTGTGCGAGTTCGACCTGCGCCTTGCCCTCGCGGCTCTTCGCGTGCTGGCTGAAGATGTCGAGGATGACCGTGGTGCGGTCGATCACCTTGACCTTGACGACATCCTCGAGTGCGCGCCGCTGGCTCGGCGCGAGTTCGGTGTCGGCGATCACAGTGTCGGCGCCAAGCGAGGCGACGATGTCGCGGAGCTCCTCGGCCTTGCCTCGTCCGAGGTAGGTGGCGGGATCCGGGTGAGGGCGGCGCTGGAGGACGCCATCGAGCACGACGGCTCCGGCAGTCTCGGCGAGCGCGGCGAGCTCCCGAAGGGAGTTCTCGGCATTCTCCTGCTCACCCTGGGGGTGGACGCCGACAAGAACGACGTTCTCGAGCCGAAGCTGGCGGTACTCGACCTCGGTGACGTCTTCGAGTTCGGTCGACAGGCCCGGGATGCGTCGGAGCGCCGCGCGTTCTTCGCGATCCCACTGGTCGCCGTCGGAGTCCGCTCCTCCAGCCGTCGCGGCATCCTGCAAAGCCTGAGCCGACCCGAACACCCACACGTCGGATCGGCCGCGGGCGCGCTCAAGCACCCGGTCAACAGGGTCGACAGGCTGCTCCGCTGGGGCGTTCTGGGTGTCTGGGATCTCGTCCATCATCATTTCCGTGGGATGCCCGGCATCAGGCATCCGTAAACTCTAGCCTCCCGGAGGCGGCCCGTCCTCCGCTACGCTCGTCGCCATGGAGAGCGATCACTACTTCTCGTCGTCGCCTTCCAGTCCCGAAAACCTCCGGCGCATCCGTGTCTCGATCGCGGGGCATCCGGTGGAGGTCACTACGGCCGGCGGGGTGTTCAGTCCGGATCACATCGACACCGGCACCACCGTCTTGCTCGAGAACACTCCTCCCCCGCCTGCGGGCGGGCATCTGCTGGACCTCGGGTGCGGGTGGGGTCCCATAGCGCTGACCCTCGCGATGGATGCTCCGCACGCCACGGTGTGGGCCGTTGACGTCAACGAACGAGCTCTCGACCTCGTGCGCTCCAACGCGAGCGAACTCGGCCTTGCCAATGTCAACGCCGTGCTGCCGGGCGATGTTCCCGATGATGTCGTCTTTCGGACGATCCGCTCCAACCCCCCGATCCGGGTCGGCAAGGACCAGCTGCACGGGTTACTCGAGGAGTGGATTCCGCGACTGGATGAGCGCTCGGATGCGTGGCTCGTCGTCTCGCGCAACCTCGGTTCGGACTCCCTGCAGCGGTGGATGGCCACGACATTCCACCGCGGCTACTCGGTGCATCGCTCTGCTACCGCCAAGGGCTTTCGGGTGCTACGCGTGCGTCGCCACGGGTCGACGCCGACCGCTGCCATCGACGTCGTCTGACGCCTGGCCGCACGGTCAGGCCAGGGCCATCTCGCCGGAAAAGACCAGGGTCGCAGGCCCCGCGAGGAAGACGTGCGACTCGCCGTCCACTGACGCCACGCGAACCCCGAGTTCACCGCCGGGGACGCCGACCTGCCAAGCATCCGGAGCTGCAGCACCCGCCCAGTGGCGGACCGCAAGCGCAGCCGCAGCGACCCCCGTGCCGCATGAGAGCGTCTCACCGACGCCGCGTTCGAAAACCCGCATGCTCAGGCCCCCGGTGCCGCCCTGCACGAGCGGATCGTTCGGCACGACGAACTCGATGTTCGCGCCTGCGGCGGGAGCCGGGTCCAGCTGCGGGACGCGGGAAAGATCGATGCCGGCGAGTTCTTCGGCCGTGGGGAGCGCTACCACGACGTGGGGGTTACCGACATCCACCCCGATTCCGGGCCGGGCGACATCGAGATGGCGTGCGCGAACCAGCACCTCGGACTCGTCGATCCGGAAGGCACCGAGATCCACTTCGAAGCCGCGCTGGTGTGCCGTCACGGGCTTGATGCCTGCTCGGGTGCCCACGAGCACGGGCCCGGCGTCGGCATCCGCCCAGCCGACCGCCGTGAGGTAGCGCACGAAGACACGGATGCCGTTCCCGCACATCTCCGCAGCAGACCCGTCGGCGTTCCGGTAGTCCATGAACCACTCGACGCCAGCGGCTGTAGCCGCAGCACCCTCGGGGATCGCCGCGGCCCGCACAACCCGCAGCAGTCCGTCGGCGCCGACCCCGAACCGGCGGTCACACAGCGCCGCGACCTGGTCGTCGGAGAGGTCGAGCTCCCCGTCGGCGTCGGGCACGATGACGAAGTCGTTGCCGGTGCCGTGGCCCTTGGTGAACGAGATGGGGGTCGACATGCCTTCAGTCTAGGATCGCGCGGCCCGGCTCCCGGGACGGGGCGACCCGCTCACCGATCCAGCATCCGCGCGGCGTCATCGTCAGGTTCGAGCCAGTGGACGCCGACGTACCGCCGGAACCACGACACCTGACGACGTGCGTATCGGCGCGTGAGGGCCTGGGTCTGAGCGATAGCCTCGTTCTCCGAGAGCTCTCCCGCAAGCTGCGCCAGCGCCTGGGCGTAGCCGATGGCGCGGCGCGCCGTAACGCCACGCTCGATGCCGTCAGCGCGAAGTGTCTCCACTTCGCCGAGGAGTCCGTCTTCCCACATCCGTTCCACACGGGCATCGAGGCGAGCGACGAGGTCCTCTCGGGGCATCCGTCGCCCAATGATTCGCGTTCGCGGATGCCACAGCACCGGCCGATCCGGCAGCGCAGCGCCGTGGCCGGCACTTCCCGATTCGACGACCTCGAGCGCGCGGATCACCCGCCGCTCGTTGGCAGGATCGATTCTCGCGGCGGTGGCGGGGTCGAGGGCGCGAAGGCGCTGGAAGAGGACGCCGATGCCCTGCTCGGCAGCTTCCGCTTCGAGCGCGGCTCGGCGGCCGGCGTCACGAGGAGGGAACTGGAAGTCGTAAATGACGCTTGAGACGTAGAGCCCTGATCCCCCGACGAGGATCGCTTCCGCTCCCCGAGCCTGGGCCTCGGCGATAGCGGCGCGAGCCGCGGGCTGATAGGTCGCGACGGCGGCCTCTTCGGTGACGGCGAGCACGTCGAGCAAGTGGTGCGGAATCCCCCGCCGTTCGCGCTCCGGCAGCTTGGCCGTTCCGATGTCCATTCCGCGGTACAGCTGCATAGCGTCAGCGTTGATGATCTCTGCATGCCTCCCGCGCCGGCCCAGCTCCTCAGCGAGAGCGAGAGACGTTTCGCTCTTGCCGGTTCCGGTGGCGCCAACAATGACCCACAGCGTCGGCTCTGTTGTCACGTCAACGCTCCCGTCCGCACAGGTCCAACCCCGCGTGTGCTGCTGTTCGGTGCATCCGCGGCGGAAGAATACGCAGCAACTGCACCGAACTGCCGCACTCGCTGCGACGCGCCACCGGCAGGGCTCGCGTCACGCGCTCACACGGAGCGAGGGCACGCCCAGCGAGACCGCACGGCGCTCACCGGTCGCGGACGGGCTCGGCACAGCACACGACTCGGCGAGCGACCGGTCCCAGGCATCGCCAGCGCGCGTACGACGAATCCGAAGACGCCCACCCTCGGGCGCATCGGCAAGCAGATGGAACGGTGCAGCGTGGGTCACCTCGACGGTCGCGACATCGCCGGGCCTGGGCACGTCCGACCCTTCGGGTACCTCGAAATGCACAAGCCGGTTGTCTTGGGCGCGGCCCGTCAACCGCCGGGTCTCGACATCCTTCTTGCCCTCGCCGGTCGAGACGAGCACCTCGAGTTCACGGCCGACCTGAGCCTGGTTCTCTTCGAGGCTGATGCGCTCTTGGAGTTCGATGAGGCGGTTGTAGCGCTCCTGCACTACTGCTTTCGGAACCTGATCGGCCATGGTGGCAGCCGGGGTCCCTTCGCGAATCGAGTACTGGAACGTGAAGGCACTTGCGAACCTGGCGCGCTCGACGACGCGCATCGTGTCTTCGAAGTCCTCGTCGGTCTCACCCGGGAACCCGACGATGATGTCGGTCGAGATCGCGGCGTGCGGGATGCGCTCACGCACGCGATCGAGGATGCCGAGGAACCTGTCGCTGCGGTAGGAGCGGCGCATGGCCCGCAGGATCCGGTCGCTTCCCGACTGCAGCGGCATGTGCAACTGCGGCATAACGGCGGGAGTCTCGGCCATCGCATCGATCACATCATCCGTGAACGCGGCGGGGTGAGGGCTGGTGAACCGAATACGTTCGAGGCCCTCGATCTCGCCCGCGGCGCGCAGCAACTTGCCGAAGGCCTGCCGGTCGCCGAACTCGACACCGTAGGAGTTCACGTTCTGCCCAAGAAGCGTGACTTCGATCGCTCCGTCATCGACGAGCAGTCGGATCTCGTTCAGGATGTCGCCGGGCCGCCGATCTTTCTCTTTGCCGCGAAGGCTCGGAACGATGCAGAAGGTGCAGGTGTTGTTGCAGCCGACCGAGATCGACACCCACCCCGAGGCCGCGCTGTCGCGCTTGGTGGGAAGAGTCGAGGGGAAGACCTCCAGCGACTCGAGGATCTCGAGCTCGGCTTCCTCGTTGTGCCGTGCGCGCTCGAGCAGGGTCGGCAACGACCCCATGTTGTGCGTGCCGAAGACGACGTCGACCCACGGCGCCTTCTCGAGGACGCGCTCCTTGTCCATCTGCGCGAGGCATCCGCCGACGGCGATCTGCATTCCCTCACGCTTGTCTTTGCGGGACTTGAGGTGCCCGAGGGTGCCGTAGAGCTTGCCGGCCGCATTGTCGCGGACCGCGCACGTGTTGATGACGACGATGTCGGCTTCGTCGCCGGCCGCGGCACGCACGTAGCCAGCGCTCTCGAGCGACCCGGAGAGTCGTTCGGAGTCGTGGACGTTCATCTGGCAGCCGAAGGTCCGCACCTCATACGTGCGCGCGGCGCCCGTGGATGACACGGCTGCGGCGGACGGCGCGATGAACGTCGGCGAAGCGGAGGGCATGGTCATAGTGCCTGCCATTCTACGAGCCGCTCCCGGGTACCGGCCGAGCGCGGGCTACCTGGGTTCCAGTGGCTACCAGCCACCGATGCCCGGGCAGCCGTTGATCCGAGGGTCGACCTCAGTCGCGCGGCTCAGCCAGCGCAAGCCGCGCCGCCGTCATCGCCACCCCAGGCGGGTAGCCGCGTCGCTGCAACTGACCCACGAGGCGCCGGATGGCGACGTCGACAGCCACCCCGCGGTAGCCGCCAGCCTTCTGGCGTGCGAACTCGAGAGCCCGCTCGGCGTCGTCGTCAGGCAGCGTCGCCAGAGCCGCATCGGCGACGTCACGGGGAATGCGGCGCTTGGCCAGCACCTGGGCGATCGCCCGCCGGCCTTCGCGACGTCTGGTGACGGCGGTATGCACGAGTTGCTCTGCGAGGTCGGCATCACCGAGCCATCGCTTACCCACGAGGTCAGCCACGAGAACCTCTGCGACAGCCTTCTCAACGCCATCAGCGACGAGCTCGTCGGTGGCCTCAGCCTCCGACAGTCCGCGCCGACGCAAACGCTTGATCAGGCGATCGAGCGCAGCACGAGTGACAGCCGACGACGCGCGCGATTCCCCGTAGGGATCGTCGAGGTACCGGTCGTCATCATCTTCACCGATATCGTCGTCATCGACCCACGTCGAGTGCCATGTGCCTGCTGACAGTTCCGCGCACGCTTCGCCGCGATCTTCGCCGAGGAGGCCGTTGTCGCGGGAGACTGAGCCGCGGGAGACTGAGCCGCGAGAGAAGGCCCCGTCACCGAAAAGCGGGATGACGGGGGCGAGCGACCGCTCGCCCCCGGTCTCACGCGTCATGATCAGGCCGGGCGCCGCTTGGCGAGCTCGTCCTCGACATCACCCGCGGGCTTGGCCCCGCCGATACCGAGCTTCTCTTTGATCTTGGTCTCGATGTCGGCAGCGATGTCTTCGTTCTTGATGAGGAAGTTGCGAGCGTTCTCTTTACCCTGACCCAGCTGCTCGCCGTCGTAGGTGTACCAGGCGCCGGACTTCTTCACGATGCTGTGCTCGACACCGAAGTCGATGAGGCTCCCCTCGCGAGAGATCCCCGTGCCGTACAGGATGTCGAACTCGGCCTGCTTGAACGGCGGCGCCATCTTGTTCTTCACGACCTTGACGCGCGTGCGGTTACCGACAGCATCCGTTCCGTCCTTCAGCGTCTCGATCCGGCGGATGTCCAGTCGCACTGACGCATAGAACTTCAACGCCTTACCACCGGCCGTGGTCTCGGGCGATCCGAAGAACACACCGATCTTCTCGCGCAGCTGGTTGATGAAAATCGCCGTCGTCTTGGTCTGGTTCAGGCCACCGGTGAGCTTGCGAAGTGCCTGGGACATCAGGCGAGCCTGCAGGCCGACGTGGGAGTCACCCATCTCGCCCTCGATCTCGGCCTTGGGCACCAGCGCTGCCACCGAGTCGATGACCACCAGGTCGATGGCGCCGGAGCGGATCAGCATGTCAGCGATCTCCAGCGCCTGCTCTCCCGTGTCGGGCTGCGAGACGAGGAGCTGATCGATGTCGACGCCGAGCTTCTGGGCGTAGTCGGGGTCCAACGCGTGCTCAGCATCGATGAATGCGGCGATGCCGCCTGCCTTCTGGACGTTCGCAATCGCGTGGAGCGTGAGAGTCGTCTTTCCCGATGACTCCGGACCGTAGATCTCGATAATGCGGCCGCGTGGCAGGCCGCCGACGCCGAGGGCCACGTCAAGGGCGATGGAGCCCGTGGGGATGATCTCGACCGGAGCGCGCTCGTCGCTGCCCAGTCGCATCACCGAGCCCTTTCCGAATTGCCGGTCGATCTGCGCGAGCGCTGAATCGAGCGCCTTCTCGCGGTCAGCGGGTGTGGGCATGGCGTGTGCTCCTTCAGCACTCGGTCCGTCGTCGGTGTGTCCGGCTCCGGAGAATCGGCCGCCTGTAGGCTGTCGCGCCGCTGCTCGAATGAGCATGAGCCCGACAAGGCGTGTGGTGTCGTTCGACGCTGCTCACGGTACGTGGGGGTTCCGACATTGCTGCCGGCCTGTCCGCGTGTCGTGAGGGAACGCCTTCTCGACTCCACTTGTGCAGGAGACTACGCGGTCATCGAACAGATATTCGACGACACGCCGTCGTTTCAGCGGCGAGGTTCGAGCCGACCGACGCCGTACCGCCGCTGGGCGGGCACATCGGTCTCGGCGCACAGGGCGAGCCAGACATCGCGCGGCGGAACACCAGCCGCGATGGCCTCAGTGGCGGTTCGCCCGCCGACGCCGGAAAGAACCAGGTCGGCCAGAAGCGCTGCCGATTGAGGACCGAACTCGTCGGTGACGGCGCGGTCGAATTCGCTGCGACGCATGCAGAGCGCAGCGCTGGTCAGCGCAGCGAGAGCTCGGCGTCCATTGACGCGACAAGCTCGTCGGGAACGACGTCGGGGAATGTCTGCAGGCCCTCGAGCACTGCAAGGCGGTCACCGACTTCACGCATGATCGTCGAGATAGGAACATCCAGCGCTTCAGCGACCGAAGCGAGGATTTCGCTCGATGCTTCCTTCTGACCACGCTCCACCTCGCTCAGGTAGCCCAGCGCGACGCTCGCGCGGCTGGCGACCTGACGGAGGGTGCGACCCTTCTGCTGGCGGAAGTCACGAAGGACTTCGCCGATCTCTTGACGTACCAGTACCATCTCGGGTCCCCTCCTCACTGACTGCTTCTGTTGGTGGCGATTCCGCTGGTGTCGCGGGTGGACAACAGTACAACACCGATGTAGGTCACACTAATGCCGCCTTCTGGGGAATGGGTGGGAATCACCGAAAGTAACGCATCCGAAACATCAGGTGTTCCCGCGAGCGACCTCCGCTCTCTCAGAGCGAAACCCGCAACAGTTCGAGTGCCGCTCGGACCGCCTCCGCGCGGATCGTCGCTCGGTCACCGGCGAGCTGATGCTCGGTGACTGACTCGCGCTCCGGTGTCACCACAGCGACATAAACGCGGCCAACCGGTGCGTCATCTTGCGGGTCAGGCCCGGCAACGCCGGTCGTGGCCACCCCGACCTCGGTGAGAACACCGGCTGGCTTTGTAGCAACCCGGATGCCGCGGGCCATCTGAATCGCAACCTCAGGGTGCACCGCACCCTCGCGGCCCAGGAGCGCGGCCTCCACCCCGAGCAGGCTCGCCTTCAGGTCGGTGGCGTACGCGACGACGCCGCCACGGAAAACGTCCGAAGCGCCAGGGACCGACACGAGAGCCGAAGCGAGCGCGCCGCCGGTCAGCGACTCGGCAACACCCAGCCGCCATCCTCGGGAGCGAAGCGTCGCGAGAACCTCGGACGCACTCGCGGAGGCGTCGCCCGTCATGATTCCGCCGACGGCGCTACCTCACCACGTCGAGTCCGAGCTGCCCGGATCTCCGTGACGACATAGTCGATTCCACTCGCGATCGTGAGAACGACGGCGATGGTCATGGCAACGCCGTTGACCCAGAAGATCCACTCGCCCACGAGGTTCCACAGCGGCAGGAGGGCGAGTGAGAGCGCAACGGCCTGCGCCACTGTCTTGAGCTTTCCCATCCAGGCTGCAGCGAGCACATGATCGCTGACGACGATGAACCGATAGATCGTGATTCCGACCTCGCGGATCAGGACCACGATCGTTATCCACCACGGCAACTCGCCGAGGATCGAGAGACCGATGAACGCGAACCCGGTGAGCACCTTGTCGGCGATCGGATCCAGGAGCTTGCCGAGGTCGGTGACGATCTCGTACTTGCGGGCGAGATACCCGTCGATCCCGTCGGTGGCGATGGCGACGATGAAGATCACCGCCGCCCACCATCGGAGTGCACCGTCCGATCCCCCGTCGGCGAGCAGCATCCACAGGAAGATCGGCGCCATGAGGATGCGCACGATCGTGATCGCGTTGGGAAGCTGCCGCGGAATCGCCATGGGCCGAGCCTACTGCGAGAGGCCCCGCCTACCGCGGGACGAGACCGGTCAGTCGCGCCCTGTCAGCCCCCAGGCATCTTCGCTGCCGTCGTCGCCGTCGACGACCTCGTACCCTGCGAACTGGCTGTCCACGGCATCCGGACCGTACGGGTCCTCGGATGCCGCACCCGGCGAATCTTCACCGCGAAGACGAGCGAGCACGTCGGGCAGCTGCTCCGCTGTCACCAGCACATCGCGCGCCTTCGACCCCTCAGACGGACCGACGATCTCGCGTGATTCGAGGAGGTCCATGAGCCGCCCCGCCTTCGCGAAGCCGACGCGGAGCTTGCGCTGGAGCATCGAGGTCGAACCGAACTGCGTCGAGACGACGAGTTCTGCTGCAGCCAGCAGCAGTTCAAGGTCGTCACCGATGTCGGCATCCACCTCTTTCTTCTCGGCAGCCGCCTGCACGTCCGATCGATACTCGGGGCGGGCCTGCCCCGTCACGTGCGCGACGACTTTCTCGATCTCGGATTCGCTCACCCACGCACCCTGCACGCGCAGGGTCTTCGAGGCCCCCATCGGCAGGAACAGCGCATCGCCCTGGCCGATCAGACGGTCGGCGCCGGGCTGATCCAGGATGACGCGGGAGTCGGTGACGCTGGTCACCGCGAAAGCGAGACGCGAGGGGACGTTGGCCTTGATGAGGCCCGTCACGACGTCGACCGAGGGTCGCTGTGTCGCCAGTACCAGATGGATGCCGCTCGCTCGCGCCAGCTGTGTGATGCGCACGATCGAGTCTTCGACATCGCGTGGGGCGACCATCATGAGGTCGGCGAGCTCGTCAACCACGACCAAGAGGTAGGGGTAGGGCTTGAGGACCCGTTCACTGCCGGGCGGCAGCTTCACCTCGCCAGCGACGACCGCACGGTTGAAATCGTCGATGTGGCGGAACCCGAACGACGCGAGGTCGTCGTAGCGCATGTCCATCTCTTTCACGACCCACTGGAGGGCTTCCGCCGCCTTCTTGGGGTTCGTGATGATGGGGGTGATCAGGTGCGGCACGCCAGCATAGGAAGTCAACTCGACGCGCTTGGGGTCGATCAGCACCATCCGCACCTCGGAGGGCTTGGCGCGCATCAGCAGGCTCGTGATCATCGAGTTCACGAAGCTCGACTTACCCGAGCCGGTCGAACCGGCGACGAGTAGGTGGGGCATCTTCGCGAGGTTCGCCACAACGAAGCCGCCACCGACGTCCTTGCCCACGCCGATCGTCATCGGATGCGTGGACTGAGTGGCAGCCGCCGAGCGCAGGACGTCACCGAGCGTGACGATCTCTCGATCGGTGTTGGGGATCTCGACACCGATCGCGCTCTTGCCGGGGATCGGCGCGAGGATGCGCACCTCGTTGGAGGCGACGGCGTAAGCGATGTTGTTCGTGAGCGCCGTGATGCGCTCGACCTTCACACCGGGGCCGAGCTCGATCTCGTACTGCGTGACTGTCGGCCCGCGCGAGAACCCGGTCACCCGTGCGTTGATCGAGAATTCCTCGAAGACGCTTGTGATCGCCCGGACGACCGCGTCGTTGGCCTCCGAGCGCGACTTCGCGGGAGTCCCCGCCGAGAGGTTGTTGACCGACGGGAGTCGGTAGGGCGCGGTCGGAGCAGACCGGGGGGCATCGCTGCCAATGCCGATCACGCCGGGGAGGGCGGCATCCTCGTCGTCGGCATCGTCGTCCTGGAGCCCCGTGTGCGATCCGCTGACCGCCTTCTTCGCGCCGTCGAGGACGGCGGGATCGATGACCTCGGTGAGGGCATCCGGTGCCGGCGCATCCGATGCAACTGCCGCGAAGGCCTGATCGAAGCCTCCCTCGGGAGGGCCCGGCGGCAGGAGTTCGGTGAGGAAGTCCTCGGTCGACTGACCGCCGTCGGCATCCTGCTCGCGTCCCGAGCTGTTACGGCGCCACCAGGGCAAGGACGTGCGTTCGCCAGACTCTGTCTCGTCAGTGTCGGCCGACTCGGCGGGTCGCGTCGCGCGCTCCGCGCCGAACATCCAGGCATAGAGGTCGCCCAGGCGCCTGCCGATGCGGTTGGGCGGCGTCTTGGTGAGGATCAGGATGCTGAGGATGCCGAGCAGGGCCAGCACGATGCCGGCGCCGATCAAGGTCAATCCCAGCGCGAGCGGCTCGCCCAGCATCCAGCCGAAGACGCCGCCTGCCGCACTCAGTGCCGGGAGGCCGTCGCGCGGCTGCGGGCGGCCGCCGTAGACATGGGCGAAAGCCGCGATGACCAGGATGATGAGACCGAAGCCGATCCCGATCCTGCCGTTGTCGTGGACGGATGCCGGATGACGAAACAGCCAGCCCGCGAGGATCACCAGCAGCACCGGCAGCACGAACGCGACGCGTCCGACAAGCGCGCCGACCGAGTAGGCCGAGATCGTCTCGCCGACCTCCGACCCGATGAAGAACCACTCCACTACTGCGCCGGCGATCGCGAGCAGCACCAAGAAGAAGGGGAATCCGTCGCGCCGCTGGTCTTTCTCGAGGGTCTCGGGACCGAACGCGCGGAACACGCCGCCGGTCGCGTGAGCCAGGCCCAGCCACATCCGCACGATCAGTGCGGGGCGCTCTTCGTCGCCGACGTACCGCTTGGGCGCCGGCGCTGACGCGCGCGAACGCGAGCCCTTCGCGGGCGCACGACCAGAGGTCGAGGTCTTGGTGCTACTCCTCGGCATGACCTCCACGGTAGGTGCGACCACCGACAAATCCGCGGAACGACGCGGCCTGTCGGCATCCGCCCGATGCGTCCGCCGCGAAACTGCAGTGTGCCCGCGAGCCAGTGCGCGCCTCACGCGCCCTCGCGGGCACGATGCAGTCTCGACGATCCGTCAGCGCAGGCGCTTGACCATGGTGTCGCGACCGAAACCGCTCTGGACTACCGCGAAGCCCTCGGTGCGGTAGAAGACCGCGGCGAAGTTGCCCCGCTCGACGCTCAGGCTCAGACGCGCGAACCCGGCGGCGCGAGCGTTGTCGGACAGGGCGCGCAGAAGCGCGCGGCCGACCCCGTGTGCCCGCCAGATGGGCCGCACCCCGATGATCAGCTCGGGAACACCAGTGCCGACGTAGCCGAATCCGGGGTCGGATCGCGGGAACATCCGATACCACGCCGCCCCGATGGGCTCCCCCTGCGGATCCGACGCGACGAACCCGGCGTCCCCGGGACGCATCCAGCCCGAGACATACCTGCCGTGCTCGGGGGCAGTCAGCACCTCGTATCGCGGACGAGAGCGTCCCGGCGACCAGTTGGCTGCCTCGACGACCATGTCACCCAGGAACGCGCCATCGGCAGCCGTCGCGGGGCGGATGCTGAAGGTGGCGGGCATGCCGTGATTGTAGCGAGCGCGACAGGTCGCGCATCCGCCGACCAGCGGCGCTGGAAGCTCAGGCCTCGATGACCAGCGGCACGATCATCGGCCGGCGCCGCAGGGACTGATTCACCCAGCGGCCGATCGTGCGACGCACGACCTGCGAGAGCGCGTGATTGTCGCGCACACCGGACTGCGCTGCCTCCGCGAGTGCCGCAGCGATCTTGGGCTTCACGCTCTCGAACACTGCAGCGTCCTCCGCGAAACCTCGGGCGTGGACCTCGGGACCGGAGATGATGCGGCCGGTTGCGGCATCCACGACGACGATCACCGAAATGAAGCCCTCTTCGCCAAGGATGCGACGGTCCTTGAGGTCGGCATCCGTGATCTCACCGACGCTCGACCCGTCGACGTAGACGAACCCGAGATCGAGCTGACCGACGTTGCGCGCGACACCGTCGCGGAGATCGATGACAGACCCGTTCTCGGCGACGATCGTATTCTCGGCGGGAACGCCGGTCTGCTGCGCCAGCTGGGCGTTGGCCATCAGGTGCCGGTACTCGCCGTGGACGGGGAGCACGTTTCGGGGCTTGAGGATGTTGTAGCAGTAGAGCAGCTCGCCGGCGGCAGCGTGGCCCGACACGTGGACCTTGGCGTTGGCCTTGTGCACGACATTGGCACCGAGCTTGGTGAGCCCGTCAATGACGCGGTAGACGGCGTTCTCGTTGCCGGGGATCAGGCTCGAGGCGAGGATGACGGTGTCGCCCGGACCCGGCTCGATCTCGTGGTCGAGGTTGGCCATGCGCGAGAGCACCGCCATCGGCTCGCCCTGCGATCCGGTCGACATGTAGACGATCTGATCGTCCGGAAGGTTGCGGGCCTTCTTGTAGTCGATGAGAAGGCCGTCCGGCACGTTCAGATAGCCGAGGTCTTCGGCGATCGTCATATTGCGCACCATGCTGCGGCCGAGCAGCGCCAAGCGGCGTCCGTGGGCGGCAGCGGCATCCATCACCTGCTGAACGCGATGGACGTGGCTGGAGAAACTCGCGACGATGACCCGGCGCGGCGCTTTGCCGATGACCTGGTCGAGGACCGGGCCGATCTCCTTCTCGAGGGGTGTGAATCCGGGGACGTCGGCGTTGGTGGAGTCGACGAGGAAGAGGTCGACACCGGCTTCGCCCAGGCGCGAGAACGCTCGAAGGTCGGTCAGGCGCCCATCCAGCGGGAGCTGGTCCATCTTGAAGTCGCCGGTGGCCAGCACCGTGCCGGCGTGGGTGCGGATGGCTACCGCGAGCGCGTCGGGAATCGAGTGGTTGACCGCGACGAACTCGAGCTCGAACGGGCCGAGCCGTTCGACCTGGCCCTCCTTCACCGTGAGGGTGTAGGGGCGCAGCCGGTGTTCCTTGAGCTTTGCTTCGGTGAGCGCGAGGGTCAGGCCCGAGCCGATCAAGGGAAGGTCGCCCTTGAGTTTTAGCAGGTACGGAACCGCGCCGATGTGGTCTTCGTGACCGTGCGTGAGCACGACCCCGACGATGTCGTCCAGGCGCTCCTTGAGGGGCTCGAAGTCGGGAAGGATGAGGTCCACTCCTGGCTGATGCTCCTCAGGGAAGAGCACCCCGCAGTCCACGACCAGGATCTTGCCGTCGAGCTCGAAGATCGTCATGTTGCGGCCGACCTCGCCGAGGCCCCCGAGCGGGATGACGCGCAGCGTCCCCGATTCGAGCGGGGGTGGGGCGAGAACAGCGTTGGACATGCGACTCCTATCGGCGCTGGGGATCAGCGCGTGGTGCCCGAGACCTTGGGCAGGGCACCGCCGGCGGCAGCGTTGCGGTCGGGGCGGAAGTTCGAGAAATCGGCACCGGGAACGCCCGACACGAGGGCCAGTTCATCCTCGATCTTGGCGGCTTCCCACTCCTCCGGGCCCACGAGCGGCAGCCGCACGCGAGGGCTGGTGATCCGGCCGAGCCCGTGGAGGATGTACTTGGCCGAGACGGTGCCGGGAACGTGCGTCATGACGGCGCGCACGAGCGGTTCGAGCTTGCGGTGGGCGGCAGTGGCAGCGGTGAGGTCTCCCGCGTTCACGGCGTTGACGATCTCCCGGTAGGGCTGCGCGGCGATGTTGGCCGTGACGCCGATCAGGCCGGATGCTCCGATCGACAGATGCGGCAGCACGTTGGCGTCATCGCCGGAGAAGTACAGCAGGTCGGTCTGGTTGAGCACGCGGCTCACCTCGCTGAAATCGCCCTTGGCGTCTTTGATCGCGAGGATGTTCGGGTGCTTGGCCAGCCGCAGGATGGTCTCGTACCGGATGGGCACGCCCGTGCGGCCCGGGATGTCGTAGAGGATGACGGGCAGATCCGTGGCGTCGGCGACGAGGCGGAAGTGGGTCAGGATGCCGGCCTGGGTGGGCTTGTTGTAGTAGGGCGTGACGATCATGATGCCGTCGGCACCGACCTTCTCGCTGGCCTTGTACAGCTCGATCGCGTGGGCTGTCTCGTTGGAGCCACCGCCGGTGATGATCTTCGCCCGTCCGGCTGCGACGTCTTTGCCGACCTCGACGAGGCGGATCTTCTCGGCATCGGTCAGGGTCGAGGTCTCCCCCGTCGTTCCGGTCACCACGATGCCGTCGGCCCCTGCGCCGATCACATCGTCGATGTGCTTCTCGACGGCCGGCCAGTCGACTTCGCCGTCGGCGGTCATGGGAGTGACCAGCGCGACGAGCACCTGCCCGAACGGGTTTGTCGAGTGCGTCATGGGTTCAGGCTATCGGTTCGGCATCCGGGGTCACCGCGACCGGCACCTGCGGGACTCTAGCCTGGTGGCATGTCGTGGCGCACGGAATCCTCGAGATCGGTCTATGAGAACCGCTGGATCGCGGTTCGGGAGGACGGCGTCAGCGGTCCTGCCGGCGCGGGGATCTACGGCGTCGTCCGGATGCAGCATCCCGCTGTGTTCGTCGTAGCCGTCGATACGCACGACCGGGTGTGCCTGGTCGCCCTGGAGCGCTACCCCACCGGCACGAGATCGATCGAGGTCCCCGCCGGGGGCACCGATGGGGAGTCCCCCCGCGAGGCTGCCGAGCGAGAACTCCGCGAGGAAACCGGCCTGCGGGCTGGCGAGCTCACCGAGATCGGCTTCATGTATGCCCTCAACGGCATCGCCGACGCCCCCGAGCACGTGTTTCTGGCGACCGGCCTGGAGCCCGTTCCCGGTGCCCATGCGACAGACCGCCACGAGGAGGGCATCGACGAGGTGTCGTGGGTTCCGTTTCCTGAGGTGCTCGGGATGATTCGCGACCGCCAGATCACCGACGGCGAGACAATCGCGGCGCTGATGTTCGCCGCCATCCACCTCGGGCGCGTGAGCTGACGGGACTCACCGACCGCGGCTGCCCGCGGCTGCAGCGACGGATGCCGGCAGCAGGCGCGCGACGGCGGTGATCAGCTTCCACTTCAGGGACGGGATCGAGAGTGCCCGGCCGCGCGCTGCATCGCGCAGGGATTGCTCGACGACGACCTCAGCGTCGAGCCACAGCCAGTCGGCCACGCCCTCGCGGCCTGGCGCCAGCCCCATCCGTTCGTGGAAGTTCGTGTGGGTGAAGCCAGGGCAGACCGCGGTCACCGTCACCCCCGAGGGCGAGTAGGCGGCATTGGCCCAGCGCGAGAACTCGACGACCCACCGCTTGACAGCGCCGTAGGTCGATCGCGGCGTGTACGCGGCAACCGACGCGACGTTGATGACGCGTCCGTGACCGCGGCTGAGCATGGGGCCGAGGGCTGCGTGCATGAGCCGCATCGGTGCCTCGACATGCAGCGCGAGGTGACGGGCTTCGTCCTCGATGTCGTTACGTTCGAACGCGAGGGGAAGGCCGAAGCCGGCGTTGTTGACCAGAACCTCGATGGGGCGCTCGGGATCTGTCAGCCGGGCCTCGACCTTCGCCCGCTGGCGCGGTTTCGTCAGGTCGGCGACGAGGACCTCGGCCTGAACGCGGCAGCGATCGCGGATCTCTGTGGCGACGGCATCCAAGGCTGCCCCGTCCCGACCCACGAGCACGACATCCGCTCCCCGCGCTGCGAGGCGGCGGGCGTACTGCGCGCCGAGGCCCGAGCTTGCCCCGGTGACCAGAACGGTCTTCGGCATTGCGCTCAGCCGATCTCGGAGCAGGTCATCGGCGTCACGGAGCCACGCGGCCGTTCGCCGCGAACGCCGAGTGTGTCATCGGCATGAGGGTCGCCCACAGGTCTTCCATCTTCTCGGCGCACATCTCGATCTCCCGCTGCGGGAACGACGGGAAGTGGGAACCTTCGACCTTCGTCCGCAGCGACAGGAAGTTCATGAGCGACCGGGCGTTCATCGTGACGTACATCGACGAGTAGGTGTTCAGCGGCAGCACGATGCGCGCAACCTCGCGGGCAACGCCGGCATCCAGCATCCGTTGATACGCCGCGAACGCGTGCGCGGATGCCTCCCGCGTCGCCTCATCGACGATCTCGGTCTGCTCGGGGGTGCCGTCGATGAAGTCGTATGCACCGGGCTTTCCGACCTGAACGAGCTTTCGCTCGGGAGCCGGCACGTAGAACACCGGCCGCAGTTCGCGGTAGCGACCGGATTCCTCGTTGTAGGAGGCGATCCGGTGCCGCATGAACTCGCGGAAGACGAAGATCGGCGCCTGCACATAGAAGGTCATCGAGTTGTGCTCGAACGGGGAACCGTGCCGGTCACGCATCAGATAGTTGATGAGCCCCCGATCCCGGTCGGATGCCTCCACCCCGGCTGCTGCGTCGCCGAGGGTCTGTTCGCCGAGCGTCGACACGCGCGCCGCGAAGAGAACGTCGGAATCTGCTGCACTGGCTCGGACAAGCTCGACTGTCACGTCGCTGCGAAACTCGATGTCGGTCACGGCTCACACCCTACTCGCGCAAGCCCGCGTGGCACGCTGCGCGCCGGGCGCGTCCTGCCTCTTGCGATCTGGGTGCTCCAGCACAGTGTCACAGTCCGTCACGCGCGCCCCTCCCGCCTTCCGGTCGCTTAGTGTGGGATGCCGTGGAACCCCTCTCTGCTCTTCTCGGCATCGCCGCTCTGGTCGCGGTCACCGCCGTGATCGGCATCCTGCTGCGCAGCCGACAGGGGCGCCTGCGGCGTGATGTCAACCATGAGATCGTCGAGCCGTCCCGTCTCGGTGCCGACCGGCTCGGGGACGCTGCAACCCTGCTGCAGTTCAGCACGGAGATGTGCAGCCGATGCCCCGGCGTTCACCGGACGCTCGGCGAAATCGCCGCCTCGCGTCCCGGGGTTCTTCACCTGGATGTCGACCTCACTCATCGCCCCGATATCGCGCGCCACTTCAACGTGCTGCAGACCCCGACAACCCTCGTGCTCGACCGTGACGGCGCAGTCCAGACCCGGTTCGGCGGCGTGCCGAACCGCCACGTGCTCGAGCTCGAGCTTCAGCGACTGACGACGGAGAGCGCCCATGCCTGACAAAGCCCGCGGTATCGACCCTCGGGGTCCGCGGTTCGCCGCCGCGATCACATCCGTCCTGCTGCTCGTCGACGTGTTCCTCGGGCTGACCGGCGCCACCGTCGCAGCCTTCGTGCTGCTGGTCGCGATCGCCCTGCTATTCCTGTGGGGGGTCGTGTCGCCGCGCACGGCTCCGTGGGGCGCTCTTTATCGCGGCCTCATCCAGCCCCGCCTGGCGCCGCCCAGCGAGCTTGAAGACCCGCGCCCGCCGCGCTTCGCGCAGGGGGTCGGTCTGTTCGTCGCCGCTATCGGCATCCTGCTGTTCGTCGTCGGCGTGCCGTGGGGAGTCCCGGCAGCTGCCGCTGCAGCATTCGTCGCGGCGTTCCTCAACGCCGTGTTCGGGCTGTGCCTGGGATGCCAGCTGTACCTCGTGCTGCAGCGCGCCGGGGTACTCGGTCGACGCAACCCCAGCGCCGCCTAAGCCGGATATCCGGCCGGCGGCGCGGGTTTGGTCAGGAGCCTGCCCTCCCCCGCGAAACGCCGTTAGGCTGACCGCGGAAGCGCCCACTCCGGGTGCATGACGACCAGGGAGGTCCCCATGTCCGTGACGAGCGAAGCCACCACCGTCTGGAACGGCAGCCTGACCGATGGATCGGGAACAGTGACGTTCGACAGTTCGCACCTCGGCACTTTCGATGTCAACTGGAAGGCCCGCAGCGAAGGGTCCTCGACAGTCACCACACCCGAAGAACTCATTGCGGCAGCCCACGCGTCCTGCTTCAGCATGGCGTTCTCGCACGAGCTCACCCAGAACGGCACGCCCCCCGAGTCAGTGCGCTGCTCGGCAGCTGTCACTTTCATTCCCGGCACCGGCATCACCGGAAGCCACCTCAACGTGCACGCGTCGGTCCCGGGCCTTTCCCAGGAAGACTTCGATCGCATCGCGAACGCCGCGAAGTCCGGATGCCCGGTCTCGGCAGCTCTGGCGGGAATTGAAATCACCCTCGAGGCGACGCTTGCCTGAGTCGGCTCCGCGACACGTCGTCATCGGTGGAGCGTCCGGCCTCATCGGCCGGACGCTCGCCGCGAGTCTGCGGGCCGACGGCGTCCGCGTGACGACCCTCGTCCGCACGCGCGACGCGGGTGCTGACGAGGTGCCGTGGCTCGTCGACTCCGACGTGCTCGACCCGGCAGTGCTGGACGGCGCTGACGCGGTCATCGGGTTGAACGGAGCGAGCATCGGCCGATTCCCCTGGACGTCGTCGTACAAGCACACGCTGCTGTGGTCGCGCGTCACGCCGACCCGCGCCGTGGCACGCGCCGTACGGGAGTTGGGCGAGAGCGCACCGCACTTCGTGTCGGCATCCGCCGTCGGCTACTACGGCACGCATCCCGGTGGCCCGATCGCCGAGGACGCCCCCCGCGGCGACGGATTCCTCGCTGATCTGTGCGGCGAGTGGGAAAGCGCCGCGTACGGCGCCGGCGACAATGCGCGCGTCACGACGCTGCGAACAGCGCCGATCATTCACCGTGATGGTGTGCTCAAACCCCTGATCCTGCTCACGAAGCTCGGGCTCAGCGGGCCGCTGGGGCGAGGCACGCAAGTGTGGCCGTGGATCTCGCTGGATGACGAGGTCCGAGCGATCCGGCACGTCATCGACACCGGCACGACGGGGCCCGTGAACCTGTGCGGCCCGACCCGAGCCACCGCGAACGACATCGGCTTCGCCCTGGCGCGAGAGCTGAACCGACCGTACCTGCTGCGCGCCCCGGAGTGGGGCCTGAAGCTTGTACTGGGGTCAGACCCGACCGAGTCGCTCTTGACCACGGACGCCTACGTGATCCCCGAGGTGCTCGCCGCCTCCGGCTTCTCGTGGACGCACGAGAGCGCGGAGGACGCCGTTCGGGCGGCGGTCGGCCAGAGCTGACGGTTATCGGTCAGCTCTGCTGACCCCGCCCGCGCTCGAGCCGGATTGCGGTTCGCACTGCGGCCCGTGCGCGACGTCGGTCGCCAGCCGCGTCATAGACGATCCCGAGCCGATACCAGGCCCGCCAGTCGTCGGGTGCGCTTTCGACATCCGCTTTGAAACGGGGGAAAAGCGCATCCCCGTCCTCGCGCACGACGCGCCCGCTCGGGCGCACCGCGACGAGATCATCAGGCAGCTCACCCTCGGCCTCGAGGCGCCGACCGAGTTGCTCGGCCCGCACACCGAACCACAGCTCCCGCGCAAGCGCCCAGATCGCGATGACCGGCAGCACCACCAGCACCGCTCCCATCGCCACCCCGACCGGGTCCCCGCTGACCAGCAGCAGCCACGCCCGCTGGGCTACCAGGGCGATGTACAGCAGCAGGAGCGCAGCCATCACCGCGACGGCGATGCGCGAACTCATGCGCCGGTGGCGCGGGCTACCTGCCCCGGCACGCCGCCCTCATCCACGGGCGGCTGGTCGACGAACGCCGGTAGGCGAACCCCGATGTCGAGGAAAGCGTCAAGCCCGATCAGGACTCGGCCGGGTTCGACTCCGGCGACGCGCCGCGAGACTGCTCCGAGCACGAGGCGGATGCCTGGCGCGTAGGCGGCTGCAGGGTCGATGGTGTCGTGGGTGAGGGTGAGCGTCTCCCCCGGTCCCGAAAGCAGGACGCTCTGGCTCGCGACCACTCCGGGCCTCCGGAGGGAATGGATGGGAACGCTCGCAACCTGCTGCCCTCGCGCCCGCTGGTCGACATGGGGGGCGGCGACGGGACCGGCATCCGCACGGGCCGCAGCGATCAGTTCGGCGGTGCGCACCGCCGTACCCGACGGCGAGTCGATCTTGGTCTCACGGTGGGCTTCGATGATCTCGATCGACGAGAAGAAGGGGGCCGCAGCAGCAGACAGCGCCGAGCCGATCACTGATCCGAGCGAGAAATTCGGGATGAACACCGCCCGGATCCCGGCCTGTTCGATTTCGGGCCGCACCCGCGCGATGCGTTCGGCCGACCACCCCGAAGTCCCGACGATGATGTCGACGCCCCGCTCGGCTGCGGCCTTGACGATGTCGATCGACACCGCGGGAGTTGTCGCATCCACGACGAGGTCGGCGCCATCGAGCGCTGACATCGCTGAGCGCGAATCGAGCTCGGAGTGGACCTCGAATCCGGGCTCAGCAGCAACGACGTCGCGGATGATTCCGCCGAGCTTTCCCGTGGCACCGACGATGGCGACGCGTGTGGTCATGGGCTCCAGCCTATCCGCGGCAGCCGGCAGTCTCGGCGTAGCTCAGAACGCGTAGGCCTCGGGAAGCCCCGTGCGGTCTTCGACCGGCAGGTGCGCGAGGTCGTTGTGCGACAGCAGGGTCCACGGCCTTCCCTGCTTTTGCGCGAGCACCGTCAGACCGCAATTGGCCTGATTCAGCGTCATCCACTTCCACTCGGGAGCCTGCAGGACCTCGCGGACGAACCACCCGATGACGAAGTTATGCGTCACGAGCAGTTCATGGACTTCGCCGGATTTACGCACCAGGAACGCATTGACGGCGTCGGCCATCTGCGCACGGCCGGCCTCGATCTCTTCCTCGGTGACAGCTCCGAAGAACGGCTCGAACACGGCGGGGGTCTCCTCGACCATGCCGGTGGGAACGCAGTCGAACAGCAGAGCGGAGGGCGTCGGGGTCAGCGCCGGCATCCGCTCCGCGATCGCCCGCGCCGTCTCGGCGGCACGGTCGAGCGGGGAATGCCACAGCGCGTTGAAGGGGATTCCCGAGAGGCGGTCGGCCAGGAGCGCTGCTTGGCGCTTGCCGCGCGGCGAGAGGGGTCCGTCGATCAGGCCATGCTCGGCATCCAGATGTTCACCGTGGCGAACGAGGTAGATGTAGTGGGTCACGGGGCCGCTTCCTCGACGTGCTCGGAACAGTCCTACCCTAACCTCTCGGCCCCGAGGCGGGGTGTCTCAGTCTGCCGCGCGGGCGATATCTGCCAGCTGGGCGCGGGTGAGTCGCACGCCCACGCCCTGGACGAGCTCGTCGACCTGATGCGGGGCGAACGCGTTGATGATCGGCGCCGTGATGATGCGCTGCGCAAGAAGCCAGGCCACGGCTACCGAGGCGTTCGTGACACCCAGTTCCGCCGCGATTGCGTCCAGGGCCTTCAGGGTGCGTGTACCGCGGCGGTTGACGTTCGCGGTGATCTGCTTCGCGCGAACCGACAGCGGTCCGTTCATGCGGTCGCGGTGCAACCCCGAGAGGAACCCGTGCTCGAGGGCGTGCGAGGGTGTCACCGCCATCGACTGGGCGTTGGCCACCAGACGCAGGTCGCCGTCGAACTCATGCCGCCGCAACACGTTGAAGGGAACATCCAGCACCGAGATGCGCGGATAACCCGCCGAGCACAGGATGCGCGCCTCCACGAGCTGCGCAGCCTGATAGCCGATCGCTCCAATCGCGCGCACCTTACCCGCGCTGATGAGCCACTCCGCGGTGGCGAGTGTCTCTTCGACCGCGGTGGTCGTGTCAGCACGAGCGTCAAGGTACAGAACGTCGATGCGGTCGGTGCCGAGCCGCGTGAGCGAAGCCTCTGCAGCGCGCACGAGATCTACCGGCCCGAGTCCCGGGTGGTCGGGATGGGCGCCGACGCGAACGGCGAGAACGATGTCATCCCGGATGCCGCGGTCTGCCATCCATCGGCCGATGATGTGCTCGCTGCGCCCGCCCGAGAAGCTATCGGC
Organism: Microbacterium schleiferi; assembly: GCF_020781975.1. Taxonomy (GTDB): domain Bacteria; phylum Actinomycetota; class Actinomycetes; order Actinomycetales; family Microbacteriaceae; genus Microbacterium. Next base: position 258,401 of record NZ_JAJGNI010000003.1, on the reverse strand, counting down.
AGTGTGAATGGCGTTGCCGCCTGCCCGAACGTACGTGTCGAGGATCTCGTGGCTCGTAGCCGCGTCAACCGTCCAGCCAAACTCACCGCCGCCAAGAATGAGGGGGAAGACCGACATGCCCGTCTCGCCGAGGTCGACGCGCACGCTCGAGCCGAGCGGCTGCCCGAGGACGGGGATTGGGGCTGACGGGTGGGCGGGGTTCACCGCTCCGGCTCCTGCCGTTGCCGCGGCACCGAGGCCAAAAGCAGCCATTCCCTCACCCCCTTCACGGTATCCGTGGTGGTGAGTGACGGATGCCGACGCGCTCCCCGGCGCGTGTTTCGAGGTTACGGCGTACCGGCGGTGGCGCGGCGACGCCAGGCAACACAGGCGTGAATATTACATAACGCTTCGATCACGCCGAACGCGAGAACGCCCGCCCCCGGAGGGACGGGCGTTCTCGACAACGGGTATCAGCCTTCCGCGGGAGCCTCGGGACCCTCGTTTGCTGCGGCACGGCCCTCCTGATCGGCGGGCTCGTCGATCACGGGCTCAAGGGAGAGCTTGCCGCGGTCGTCGATCTTGGTGATTTTGACCAGGAGCTTCTGCCCGACCGACAGGACATCGTCGACGTTTTCGACACGCTTGCCACCGGCGAGCTTGCGGACCTCGCTGATGTGGAGCAGGCCGTCCTTGCCCGGAAGCAGCGAGACGAACGCCCCGAACGTCGCGATCTTGACGACGGTTCCGAGGAACTGCTCGCCGACCTCCGGGTTGGTGGGGTTGGCGATCGCGTTGACCTGGGCGCGGGCCGCCTCGGCCGACGGACCGTCGGTCGCGCCGATGTACACGGTGCCGTCCTCTTCGATGGAGATGTCGGCGCCGGTCGCATCCTGGATGGCGTTGATCGTCTTGCCCTTGGGCCCGATCAGCTCACCGATCTTGTCGACGGGGATCTGCACGCTGATCACGCGCGGCGCCGTCGGAGCCATTTCATCGGGGCCGTCGATAGCGGCGTTGATGACGTTCAGGATCGTCAGGCGCGCTTCCTTGGCCTGCGTGAGCGCAGCCGAGAGCACCGACGACGGGATGCCGTCGAGCTTCGTGTCGAGCTGGATAGCGGTGACGAACTCGCTCGTGCCGGCGACCTTGAAGTCCATGTCGCCCAGAGCGTCTTCTGCACCGAGGATGTCGGTGAGCGCCGCGTAGCGGGTCTGACCGTCGACCTCGTCCGAGACGAGGCCCATCGCAATACCGGCGACGGGCGCGCGAAGCGGCACACCCGCGTTCAGCAGCGACAGCGTCGAGGCACACACCGAGCCCATCGAGGTCGATCCGTTGGAGCCGAGCGCCTCGGACACCTGACGGATCGCGTAGGGGAACTCCTCGCGCGGGGGCAGCACCGGCACGAGCGCACGCTCGGCCAAGAACCCGTGGCCGATCTCGCGGCGCTTCGGGCTTCCCACGCGACCGGTCTCACCGGTCGAGTACGGCGGGAAGTTGTAGTGGTGCATGTACCGCTTGCTCGTCGTGGGCGAGAGCGAGTCGATCTGCTGCTCCATCTTGAGCATGTTCAGCGTCGTGACGCCCAGGATCTGGGTCTCACCGCGCTGGAAGATCGCTGAACCGTGCACACGCGGGATCACCTGGACCTCGGCATCCAGCGGACGGATGTCGGCAAGCCCACGGCCGTCGATGCGGACACCGTCGGTGAGGATGCGACCACGAACGATCTTCTTCGTCACCGACTTGTACGCTGCCGAGAATTCACCCAGAGCCGTTTCGGGCAGCTCACCGGCTTCAACGGCGGCGACGAGCTCTGCCTTGACGGCATCCTTGAGCTCATCGTCGGAGTTCTGACGCTCGACCTTGTCGGCGATCTGGTAGATCGGGACGAGCTTGTCGTAAGCGCGACCGGCGACGAAGTCGTAGGTCTCGTCGGCGTACGCGGGGAAGACCGGGTAGGGCTGGATCTCCTTCGCGGCGGTGTTCGCGACGACGTTCTGCGCGGCCACGAGCTCCTTGATGAAGGGCTTGGAGGCCTCCAGGCCCTGCGCGACGATCTCTTCGCTGGGCTTGGTGGCGCCGCCCTTGATGAGGTTCCAGCTACCTTCGGTTGCCTCAGCCTCGACCATCATGATCGCGACGTCACCGTCGGGCAGGACCCGCCCGGCGACGATCAGGTCGAAGACCGCATCCTCGAGCTGCTCGGCCTTGGGGAACGCTACCCACTGGTCGGCGTGCTCGCCGTGGCCGGGGATGAGCGCGAGGCGCACACCGGCGATCGGACCCGAGAACGGCAGGCCCGAGATCTGGGTCGACAGGGACGCTGCGTTGATCGCGAGCGCGTCGTAGAACTCACCCGGCGCGATCGAGAGCACCGTGACAACGATCTGCACCTCGTTGCGCAGCCCCGAGACGAACGAGGGGCGCAGCGGACGGTCGATCAGACGGCAGACCAGGATCGCCTCGGTCGAGGGGCGACCCTCACGACGGAAAAACGAACCGGGGATCTTTCCGGCGGCGTAGGAGCGCTCTTCGACATCCACCGTCAGGGGGAAGAAGTCGAAGCCCTCGCGAGGGTGCTTTCCGGCGCTCGTCGCCGAGAGCAGCATGGTTTCTTCGTCGAGGTACGCGGCAACAGCGCCCTGAGCCTGCTGGGCCAGGCGTCCGGTCTCGAAGCGGACGGTGCGGGTGCCAAAGCGGCCGTTGTCGAGAACGGCTTCAGCGGCGGTGATTTCAGGACCTTCCAAGAGGTCTCTCCTTCTTTGTTTTGACTCGCGCACCCGTGTGGCGCGCGAGCACATGCGAAGGAGCAGGAACAGGCAGTATCGAGCGTGCGGCATAACGCCGCGTGAATCGTCGGCGCTGGCCACCAGTAGAAGACCACCCGGCGCAACACGACGGGGAACCCACCACAGGGGACCAGCTTCCTGCCGGCCTGCTCCATGAAGCTCACTGTGAAGTTGAGCGGATGCCGTAAGGCAACCCGAACGATCCTATCAGGGGCGCACTCGCCGTGTCGGGTCGGCGCCCGGCGACTCCGCTCCGTCACGCACCGGGCTCGCTCCGGCATCCGGCACGACCGGCGACTCGGAAACGGTCGCCGGCCGCCGCGAGATCGTTACGTAATCCGCATGCTTCGCGCTCAAGCCGTCCCCCGCGGTTCGCCCACGGAGTCGCCGCCAGAGCCAGGGCACCGCATCGCGACGAACCCAGCCGCGCGGGTTCGGGTCGTCATCGTCATGGAAAGCCGAGTCGAGCGTCGCCAGCTCGTCAGCGTACGGGACGCCGAGCGCCTCGGCAGCCCGGTAGGCAACGAAGCGATGACCCTTCGACCGGAAGTGGACCTTGTCGTCGGCCCACATGTCGAGGTCACTGATCGCCGGCTGGGCCTCAAGATCGAGCAGCATGCAGCCGGTGCTGGCCGCAATGCGTCTGATTTCGGAGTTGTAGACCGCAACGCGGCGAGCGAAGATCATGGCTGCGGGCCGCCGGGGAAGCACGATGCTCACCAGCAGCACATCGATCCCGCGGGACCGCAAATCCACGACCGCCCGTTCGAGCCCCTTCGCCAGGATGAGCGGATCGGCTCCGCGGCTGACCAGGTCGTTTGCGCCCATGAACACCGACACCAGATCGGGTGCCATCCCCAGCGCGCGCGGGAGCTGCTCGTCGAGGAGGTCCCGGATCTTGCGGCTGCGCACAGCGAGATTCGCGTACCGGAACGGCTCCGCGCTCGCTGGAAGTCTCGCCTCTCGGGCGCCGGCCAACAGATCCGCGAGACGGTCGGCCCACCCGCGATACTGACCTTTCGGCATCCGCGATGTGTCGCACAGCCCCTCGGTCAAGGAATCACCGAGGGCAACGAAACGCGACCACCGCGGGGTTCCCTCCGTCGCGGGTGCGGGCGGAGCTGCGGGGCGAGTCGCCGCACGCGCGAACAGGGCGTCATCGATCGGGCGGAGCATCCGGGCCTCTGCGTAGTGACCGACAAGCTGGCGGCCCAGAGCCTCCCAGGTGCGCTCGCGCACGGATTCGCGGGCCGCGGCCGCAAAGGCTCGCCGCTTGGATTCGTCTCCGATGAGGTCTGACACGCGCGCGCGGAGGTCGGCCAGGTCACCCGGCCGATAGAGCCATCCGTCGACGCTGCTGCGAACGAGATCGACCGGACCGCCTGTTCCCGTCGCGACGACCGGAACTCCAGCCGCGAGAGCCTCCTGAATCGTCTGGCCGAACGTCTCGCTCTCGCCGGGGTGAACGAAGACATCGAAGGATGCCATCGCCTCGCCGAGAGCGTCGCCGGACAGGTGTCCGAGAAAGACAGCGCGCGGGAGGGACCGTTCGAGCGCTGGTCTTGACGGTCCGTCACCGACGATCACGAGGCGGCTTCCCGGAAGATCGTGCAGCGCGGCGAGATCTTCGACCTGCTTCTCGGGGGCGAGCCGGCCCACGTAGCCGATGATCGTCTCACCCGGGGCCACGCGCTGGCGCCACGCAGCGCTCCGGTGCTCGGGAGCGAATCGGATGGCATCCACTCCCCGCCCCCACCGGCGGAGGCGATCAATGCCGAGACCTTCGAGCTGAGACATGCTCGCCGAAGACGGCACCAGGGTCAACGTCGAACGCCGGTGCAAGCGCGCCAGGTGCGACTCCACGATCGAGGTCGCCGCCGGAAGCCCGTACTTCTGGGCATACGCGACCACGTCGGTCTGGTAGACCGCGACGACGGGCACCTTGAGCGCGTCGGCGGCAGCGGTTCCTTGCCATCCGAGCACGAACGGCGATGCCAGGTGGATGACATCGGGCCGGAACTCACGCAGGTGCGCCGCCAGCTTCGCAGCGCGGGCGAACACCACACGAACTTGAGGGTAGGAGGGCAAGGGCACGGACCGGAGCATGGTCGTGCGAGCGCCAGAGAGGTCGGCGCCGCGCAGGTCGGCCTCGACATCGCCAGCTTTGGGAGCGATGACGAGCGTCTCATGCCCTTCGCTTGCCAGATGACGAAGGATCTGGAGCACCGAGCCGGTGACTCCGTTCATGTGGGGGAGGAACGATTCCGCCAATACCGCGACTCTCACGGCTCCAGGGTGACGCCTGTCGGATCGCCGAACACGCTGAGGCAGGCACGGTCGCCGAGAGTTCACCGGATGCACGCCATCGCGTCACCGGACGTGCCCCGTTCCGTCTCCGTTCACCATCCCGTGTTACCCAGAGGTGTGATCGATGAGGTGCTGACGCACGTTGCCGGCAGCCCCTGGGCGCTCCCTCTCATGTTCGCGCTCGTCCTCGCCGACAGCCTCCTGGTGCTGGTCCCGGGAGAGGTCGCCGTGACCGCCTTCGGTGCGCTCGCTGTCACCGTCGGCTCACCGCCACTCCTGGGCGTTGTGCTACTGGCCGCGGTCGCAGCGTTCCTCGGCGACATGATCGTGTACGTCGTCGGGCGCCGCGTCGGGCTGGATCGGTGGGGGTGGATGCGGGGCCGCAGGGTGAGCGCCGCGATCGGGTGGGCGCACCGGCGACTGCACCGCTCGAGCGCGACGGTGGTCTTCACCGCCCGGTTCATCCCGTTCGCCCGATTGGCGGTGAATCTGACGGCTGGAGCATCGCGGGTGCCGGCTCCTCGATACCTCATTCTTGTTGCCGTGGCCGCCACGGGATGGGCGGTGTACCAAGCGGCCGTCGGAGCGATCGTCGGACGACTGGTTCCGGGTGGACCCGTGGTCGCCGTCCTCATCTCCATCGGTATCGCGATCGTGTTGGGGATCGTCATCGACCTGATCGTGACGCGCATCTCATCCGCGCAGGGCAGCCGCTCCCCCGGCGCTAAAGACACCTCCGCGTAGCTCGCGCCGCAGTTCGAGATGCCCGCGGCGGCCGTGCCCCAGCCTCCGGGGGCGGATCCAGCACACCACCGGCATCCGCGGTCGCGCGCCCGAAATGCAGATTCACTCTTGTAAACACACACATACACAGCTAATCTCACACATACACAGATTTCGATGTCACGGATGACATCGGACGGGAGAACACTCATGTACGCGACGGAGCGCCAACACCGCATCGCGGGAATCGTCACCGACGAGGGCCGGGCATCGGTCACCGCCCTGTCTGGTCTGTTCGGGGTCGCACAAGAGACGATCCGCCGCGATCTCGATCAACTACAGGCCGATGGCGTGCTGCTGCGGGTGCACGGTGGCGCCGTTCCAGCGGGCCGCACAAGCGCCGCCGAACCGAGCCTCGCGGCACGCGAAGCCACCGCGACCGAGGCCAAGGAACGGATCGCTGCGGCGACGATCGACCTGATCCCTCGGGGCCTGGGCGGGGCCGTCCACATCGATGCCGGCTCCACGGCAGCGCGCGTCGCCCGCCTCCTGGCAGCTCGAGAAGACGGCAACGCCTCGCTCACCCTCATCACGAACTCGGTGATCACCGCATCGACCCTGAGCCATCTCACGACCCCGGCCGTGCGCGTGATCGGCGGAAGGCTCCGGGCGTTGACCGGTGCCCTGGTCGGCGCGGGAGCGATCGACCAGATCGCAGGCTTGCGGCCGGATGTGGCAATCATCGGAACCAATGCCGTGCACGCCCAGTTCGGGCTGAGCACGCCCGACGAAGCCGAGGCCGAGGTCAAGCGGGCCGCGGTAGCCTCGGCGCGGCGGGTGATCGTCGTCGCTGACGCATCGAAGCTCGGCGAAGAATCTCTCGTGCGGTTCGGAGGGTTCGATGACATCGACGCCCTCGTGACCGACGGCGAACCGGATGCCGACCTGAGCGCTGCCCTGCGCGCAGCCGACGTGGATCTGGTGCGCGCATGATCGTCACCGTCACGATCAACCCGAGCGTCGATCGCACCATTCAGCTCCCCTCGCCCCTCGTTCGCGATGCGGTCCTTCGCGCGAGCGCCGTCACCTCGCAGGCAGCCGGCAAGGGCGTCAACGTCTCGCGAGCGCTGGCTCACGCATCCGTCGCGACCCGCGCCATCGTTCGCGCCGACTACCACGACCCCTATGTTCGTGAACTCGTCGAAAGCGGGCTGGCCGTGGTCACGGTCGATCCCGGCGCGAGCGTGCGCACCAATATCTCTCTCGTCGAACCCGACGGCACCACGACGAAGATCAACGAACCCGGCTCGCCGCTGAGCGCATCGGCTGTAGCGGCCCTGCACGACGTCGTCGCTGCTGAGGCCCCCCGGGCACAGTGGCTGGTCTTCGCCGGTTCACTGCCTCCGGCGGCGGATGTCGAGCTGCTTGCCGACCTGGCGCGCACCGCCCGGATCGCGACGCCCGACATCCGCGTGGCAGTCGACACATCGGGCGCTCCGCTGACCGCGCTGCGCACCGCGGGGGTACACATCGATCTCATCAAGCCGAACCTCGAGGAGCTCGCCGAGCTGACCGGAACCGACCCCGCGACGCTCACCGATCCGCACGCGGTCGCGGACGCCTGCGATGCACTGCGAGCGCGCGGCATCGCTGCCGTCCTGGCAACCCTCGGCTCTGCCGGTGCCGTTCTCGCCACGGCAGAGGGCGCGTGGCACGCCACCCACCCACCGGTGACCGCCCGCAGCACCGTCGGTGCCGGTGACTCCTCCCTTGCCGGCTACCTCATCGCCGATGCTGCCGGGTGCTCCCCGGCGGCACGGCTCGCGCACGCGGTTGCCTACGGCGCCGCTGCCGTCGCCCTGCCCGGGACGACCATCCCCCGCCCCTCAGACACCCACCCTGACCAGGTCACGGTCACCGAACTACACCAGCCCGCCACGGTCACAGCACCGTGACGTTCTTCGAAGGAGAGAACATGTCCATCATCACCCCGGAGCTCGTTGCTCTCGATGTTGCATTGGGCGCAACATCCGGCGACGTCATCGATGCTCTCAGCACGATCGTCGCGGGCGCAGGACGCACGACTGATGCGCACGCGCTTGCGGCAGACGCCCACGCCCGCGAAGCGCAGACCTCAACCGGGATGCCCGGCGGGATCGCTATACCCCACTGCCGCACGGCCGCCGTGACCGAGCCGACGCTCGCGTTCGCCCGGTTGTCGGATCCCGTCGACTTCGGTGACGACGATCCCAGCGACCTGGTGTTCTTCATCGCTGCACCGATCGGTGCCGACACCGACCACCTCGCGATCCTCTCCACGATCGCCCGCGCACTGGTGCGGGAAGAGTTCGTCGACTCCCTGCGCGCCGCGACTTCGGCCACCGAAGTCGTCGCCCTGATCGACGAGGCGATCGCCCCCGCTCCTGCCGCGAACGCCGCGGCGCCGGCGTCGTCGGATCAGCGCGTGCTCGTGGCCGTCACCGCCTGCCCGACCGGCATCGCCCACACCTACATGGCTGCCGATGCCCTCGTGGCTGAGGCGAAAAAGCGCGGCATCCGCCTCGAGGTCGAGACGCAGGGATCAAGCGGATCGACGGCGCTCGATCCCGCCGTGATCGCCGCAGCCGACGCCGTCATCTTCGCGGTAGACGTGGATGTGCGGGACCGCGGGCGCTTTGCCGGCAAGCCCGTCGTCCAGGGGCCCGTCAAGCGAGGCGTCGAAGCTCCCGGAGCCATGATCGATGAGGCGTTGGCCGCGGCCGCGAACCCGGATGCTGCGCGGGTCGCGGGTACCGAGACCCCGACGGCGACAACCGATACCGCCAGCGAACACGCCGGGCGCAAGCTGCAACGCTGGCTGCTCACCGGCGTCAGCTACATGATCCCCTTCGTTGCCGGCGGTGGCCTGCTCATCGCCATCGGCTTCGGCCTCGCGGGATACGACATCAATGCGACGGCCAGCGACATCGTCGCGTCGTCGTCCCTGTGGAACCTCCCCGACGGCGGTTTCTGGACGTATATCGGCGCCGTCGCCTTTGTCATCGGTGCAGCTTCCATGGGCTTCCTGGTCCCCGCGCTTGCGGGCTTCATCGCCTACGCAATGGCCGACCGCCCCGGCATCGCACCGGGATTCGTGGTCGGCACGATCGCCGTCATGATGAACGCCGGCTTCCTCGGCGGCATCGTCGGCGGCCTCCTCGCGGGCCTCGTCGCAGCCTCGCTCACCCGCATCCCGGCACCCCGCTGGCTGCGTGGCCTGATGCCGGTCGTCATCATTCCGCTGTTGGCATCGATCGCCGCATCCGGAGCCATGATCCTCTTCCTCGGCGGACCGATTGCCTGGCTGATGACGACACTGACCGATTGGCTCAACAGCCTGACCGGCGTCGGGATCGTGCTGCTGGGCGTCATCCTTGGCCTCATGATGTGCTTCGACCTCGGCGGACCTGTCAACAAGGTCGCTTACTCGTTCGCCGTCGCGGGCCTCGGCGCTGCGTCGTTGGCCAACCAGGTGCCTCTGGAGATCATGGCTGCCGTCATGGCATCGGGCATGGTGCCGCCGCTGGGACTCGCTCTTGCCTCGACGGTGCTTGCCCGCAAGCAGTTCACTCCCGTGGAGCGCGAGAACGGTGTCGCGGCGTGGCTGCTCGGTGCATCCTTCATCTCCGAGGGTGCGATCCCCTTCGCCGCAGCCGACCCGCTGCGCGTCATCCCCGCATCCATGCTCGGTGGCGCCGTGACCGGTGCGCTCTCGATGGCCTTCGGGGTCACCTCGCAGGCACCCCACGGTGGAGTCTTCGTGCTCTTCGCCATCGGGAACATCCTGTGGTTCCTGCTGTCGATCGCGATCGGCGCCGTCATCACCGCTGTCGCGGTCATCGGCCTCAAGCGCATCGGCCGCCGGCCGAGCGCCGCGACTGTCGAGGCCGCGGGAGCTGCCGACGACACCGAGGCCAGCGGCGTGCTCGCCAGCGGCGCAGCCCGAGCCTGAGAACTCACGATGCCCCGGCCGTCGGGTGCGGCCGGGGCATCGTGTATCTGCGTCAGTCGGCGCTGAGTCCGCCCAGCAGGCTCTCGAACGAGCGACCCTCACCGAGGTAGGTCGCCGGGTCGAACGGGTCCTCACCAACTGTCGCGCCCCGACGGGCGACGGCATCCGCGAGCTCTCCCGCGGCCCGCTCAGTGCGCGAACGTAGCGAGGATGCTCCCTCGCCGCCGGCCCAGTCTTCCGATGCCGCGAACACGGATGTTGAGACCGGGTTGGCGTGCAGGTAGGTGAACAGCGGGCGCATCGCGTACTCGAGTGCCAACGAGTGGCGTGGTGACCCGCCGGTGGCTGCCAGCAGCACCGGCATCCCCCGCAACGAGTCCGGATCCAGGATGTCGAGGAACGACTTGAACAGACCGGAGTAGCTCGTCGTAAAGATGGGCGTGACGGCGATGAGGGCGTCTGCCGAGGTCACGGTCTCGATCGCCTCAGCGAGCCCCCGGCGCGCGAACCCGGTGAGGAGATTGTCGGTGATCGCATGAGCGTGCTCGCGCAGCTCAATCATATCCGCCCCGACCTCGATCTCACGCTCTGCCAGCTGTGCACGAACGGCCTCCGCCAGCCTGTCGGCAAGCAGCCTCGTCGATGACGGGTTCGAGAGCCCCGCGGTGACGACCGCGATGCGGCGCGTGGTCATCTCACGCCCCCTGACGTGTCGCTGCGGCACCGAATGCGGCACCTGCAAGCGGCGCGCTGTCACGGTACGGGGAGCCGCCGGTGACGTTGTCGCCGCGGTTGGGCCGCGGCCGAGCTTCACGCGCTCCCCCGGCCGCTGCTACCAGGCTCTCGTGTGTCGGAGCGTCGGCGACGCCTGCCGGGCGATCCTTCGCGAGCTCCTTACGGAGCACCGGCACGACCTCGCCGCCGAGCATGTCGAGTTGCTCGAGAACGGCCTTCAGGGGCAGGCCCGCGTGGTCGATCAAGAACATCTGGCGCTGGTAGTCACCGAAGTGCTCCCGCATCGCCGCGTACCGATCGATGACCTGCTGCGGCGAACCCACCGTCAGCGGCGTCATTTCGGTGAAGTCCTCCAGGCTCGGTCCGTTGCCGTAGACCGGCGCGTTATCGAAGTATGGGCGGAATTCGCGGACCGCCTCCTGGGAGTTGCGGTGCATGAATACCTGCCCGCCGAGCCCGACGATCGCCTGCTCCGGGGTGCCGTGACCGTAGTGCTCGAACCGCTCGCGATAGAGGGTGACCAGCCGCTGGAAGTGCTCCTTGGGCCAGAAGATGTTGTTCGCGAAGAAGCCGTCGCCGTAGTACGCGGCCTGCTCGGCGATCTCAGGGGTGCGGATGGAGCCGTGCCAGACAAACGGGGGAACGCCGTCGAGCGGCCGCGGCGTCGACGTGAAGCCCTGCAGCGGCGTGCGGAATTGACCCTGCCAGTCCACGACATCCTCGCGCCAGAGTCGGTGAAGCAGTGCGTAGTTCTCGACGGCAAGGTTCAGGCCCTGACGGATGTCCTTTCCGAACCACGGATACACCGGGCCCGTATTGCCGCGACCGAGGATGAGGTCAGCCCGGCCACCTGAGACGTGCTGGAGCATCGCATAGTCTTCAGCGATCTTCACGGGGTCATTGGTTGTGATCAGGGTCGTGGCAGTCGAGAGCAGGATGCGCTCGGTCTGGCCCGCGATGTAGGCGAGGGTCGTCGTCGGCGAAGAAGACCAGAACGGCGGGTTGTGGTGCTCGCCCAGGGCGAAGACGTCAAGTCCCACCTCCTCGGCGTGCTTGGCGATCTGCAGCGTCGCCCGGATCCGCTCAGCCTCGCTGGGAGTGTGACCTGTCGTGGGGTCTTCCGTGATGTCGCTGACGGTGAAGATCCCGAACTGCATCTGGCTCATCGTGCTCTCCGCTCCCGGTCGCGGGGTGTGCGGCCGATCTATGCAAGTGAATGTATCTTGTGCAACGCGGTGCCGGCGAATCTATTCCCCGGCATCGACAGGATCGGGCAGACCGTCGACCTCGGCAAACATCGCGAGCATGTCGCGCACCAGCTGATGGGGCGCCGTCTCGCACGGGCTATGTCCCGTTTCGTAGACCGCCACTTGCGCGCCGATGCGCCGCGCGTACGCGACGTACTGCTCGGTGGGCCACAGGTCATGTGCCCCCGTCGCGACGAGCGTGGGCACGGATGCCGCGCGCACCGCATCCGCGACATCCGGCATCCGCATCATGAGCCCGACGATGTCATCGACGCTTTCGCGACGGGTCAGAGCGAATCGCGCACGAACGAAGGCGATGCGTTGCGGGGGGACCCGGTTGAGGTTGTTCCGGATGCCCCACAGCAGGAGTGAGGCGCCGCTTCGCGGGCCCGCGAGACTGCTGAACCGGCCGATTCGCTTCACGCCCCGGAATACCTGCCCGGTGGCGGGCGGAGTGGACAACAGGGTGAGTGTTGCGAACAGTTCCGGACGCTCGGCGACGATCAGCTGAGACACGAGTCCGGCAAAGGAGTACCCGAGCACGTGGGCGCTCGCGCCGTTCTCAAGGACGGCGGTCAGGTCTTCGATGAACAGCGGATAGTCGTAGCGGGTCCGGGGCGGATCGAGGTTCTCGGGGCCGGCATCCCTCGACTCGTACTGGCCCGCAAGGTCGTACGCCTCCACACGGTAGCCTGCCTCGGCGAGGAGCGGCAGCATGAGCGTGAAGTCCTCTTTGGAACCTGTCACGCCGGGAAAGAGCACCACCCGTCCGCGCGCGCCGCTACCGAGACTCACCCGTGCGAGCTTCCCGCTCGGGGCATCGAACTGGTCACGCACAGTCCCGGCGGGGAAGACCCGCCAGTCGAGGTCGGGAATCGCCGCATCCCGCTCGCGGGCGTCATCGGTAAGCGTCATCGACGCCCGAGACTACTCCAGCAGCGCTCGCGCAGGCAGTATTCCGGCCTACGAGAACAGCGCGGCGCCGACGAACGAGCCTTCCGAGGGCGCCGGCGGGATGGCCCAGATGCCCGATCCGATCGTGAGGAGATACTCCATCATGAGGTCGGTTGCGACCGAGCGCTGCACCGTGATGAACCGATCCGGCGAGCGCACGTAGCCGAGGAAGAACAGCCCAGCATCCAGCCTGCCGAGCACGGTGTTTCCATCGACGTAGTTGTAGCCGCGACGCAGCATCCGGATGCCGCCGTTGTGGTCGGGATGCGCCCGCGCGACGTGGGATGCAGGGTCGATGGCGGTTCCACCGGATGCCGAGAGCGCGGCGAAGTCAGGAGCGGTGAACTCGTCGCCTCCGCTCAAGGGGGCACCGCTGCCTTTGGCGCGGCCGGTGATCTGCTCCTGCTCGACGAGGCGAACCCGGTCCCACGTCTCGATCTTCATCGCGATCTTGCGGGCGACGAGATACGAGCCCCCGGCGAGCCAGGCTGGGCCATCCTCGGACGAGACCCAGACGTGCTCGGCGAGCGCATCCTCGTCGGTCGCCAGGAGGTTGGCGGTGCCGTCTTTGAACCCGAAGAGATTTCGCGGGGTCTGCTGCTGCGCTGACGTTCGTGAGGTGCGACCGAACCCGAGCTGCGACCAACGGAGGCGCGCTCGTCCAAACGCGATGCGGCTGAGGTTGCGCACGGCGTGCACGGCGACCTGCGGATCATCGGCACAGGCCTGGATGCACAGGTCGCCACCGGTGTGGTTTGGGTCGAGGTCGTCACCGAGGAACGGTGGCAGGGGCGCGAGCGCCTCAGGCGCCTGGGCTGCGATTCCGAAACGATCTGCTCCGTCCGCGGTGCGGAACAGCGTAGGCCCGAAACCGAAGGTGATGGTCAGATTGCTCGCCGGCAGCCCGAGCGCCTCACCGGTATCGTCCGGTGGCGCCTCCGGTGAGCCGCCCACGGCTCCGGAGGCGCTGACCTCGAGCCCGAGCATCATTCTCGACGCGGCATAGCTCCAGTCCTGGAGCAGTTCGACCAGTTCCTCGCGGCTGGTCGTGTCCATCACGTCGAAGGCTGCGAAGTGAAGGTGGTCTTGCACCTCCGTCGTGATCCCGGACTGATGCTCCCCGAAGAAGGGGTGCGTGTCGGCGCGCGGCGCGGCCTGCGCGTCCGAGACGCGCGCCACCACCGCGGCGCCGCCGACGCCGACGGCGACCCCCGCGGCGCCGGCACCCAGCGCCAGGCCGAGCAGGCCTCGCCTGCTCAGCCCGGCCACCGGGCGTTCCTGCGATGCAGGATTGGTCATACTCACTCCAGGACTGTCACCGTCAGCTGCGACAGCGGCTCGGCGAGGGTGTTGATCTGGTCGGACAGCGTGCGCTTGTCAGCCTCCGTCAGTGTGCCGTATGAGACGAATCCGTCGCTGAGCGAGCCGAACTCCGCCAGCTCCGCCTCCAGCTGAGCGTATCCATCGTCGATCAGCGCGACGAGTTCCTCCCCGTCGGGGCCACTCGAGAGCGCGAAGTCGCGGACGAGTGAGAAGGCCATCTTCGACCCCTCGACGTTGGCGGCGAAGTCGTACAGGTCGGTACCCGACCACCAGTCCTCCTCGCCGCTGATCTTGCCGGTCGCTACCTCATCGAGCAGGGCGATTGCGCCGTTGGAAACGCCCGCGATGCCCTGCGACTCGAGTGTGTCCACGAACTCCTGACCGTGCACGTAGTCGTACAGTTCCTGCACATCGGCGATGAGCAGGTCACCGAAGTCAGCCCGCTGCTCGGGCGTCGACGGCGCCCAGTCCTGCCATGCCAGGGTCACACCATCGGAGTTGAGGGCATCGGTCGCGGGGACCCAGAGATCCTTTTCGATCCGGTGGAAGCCCGTCCAGTCGATGCCGTCCGCGACGGCGTCGACCTCACGGAAATCGATGCGGGGGTCGAGGTCACCCAGCGCCTCTGCCACGGGCTCGATGCGCTCGTAATACGCGCGCACCTGCGGGAACATCGCGCGGGCGGTGTCGTCGTCGCCCGCGACATAGGCTGCGACGAAATCGTCGACGGCGGGAACGAGCTGACCCACCTGATCCTTCACGAATGCCGCGTACAGATCCACCGCCTGCTGCTTGAGTTCGGCATCCTGAGCGTCCACCTCGACTGCCTCACCGGTGACGGCGAAAGCCGCGCGGCCCACGCCATCGCCGATCATTCCCGGTTTGCACAGCGTGTAGTAGTCGCCGGGCTGGGCCAGAACCGTGAGAGTGCGCGATGCGCCGGGGGCGATGTTCTCGACCTCGCCGACGATCCGTAGCCCGTCGCTGGCGAGCAGATAGAACTCTGTGGTCTCCGAGCCTGCGTTCGTCACCGCGAAGTTCAGCGTGCCACTGGCAGAGCTGGCAGAGGAGATCTCGCACGAGTCATCCGTCGAGGTGACGGTGAGCGCGTCGCCTGCTGCCTGATCGGCGCGGGCCACGCAGCCAGCGAGGACGAGGGAGCCGACCGCGGTCGCGGCGACCAGGGTGAGGCTACGAGAGAGGGTGTTCATGGGTCTCCTTGCTGTGGGGACTGAGAGCGGACGAGTGAAGGTTCGAGTCGGCCGTGTCCGTCGTGGGGCCGGCGGTCGGCGGTGTAGGCGCCGGAGACGGCGACGCGGTGACCGCGCGCACGAGGAAGAGAGCGCCGACGACCCCGACGTAGAGCATCCAGGCGATCACTTGTAACCAGCTCATGCGGGCGGTGAATCCGATGGTTGCCTGCAGGATGACGGCAGCCGGGCTCGTGGGGTCGAACGCGGTGGTGAGATCAAAGGCCCAGCCGAACGGGAATCCTGACCAACCGACCGCGACGACTCCGTCCACGACGGGCGCGAGAACTGTGTTCGGACCCGGGAGGACGCCCGCCTCCTGCAGATCTCCGATGCCGTAGGCCAGCACGCCCGCCGCGACCACGATCAGGAATGCGCCGGTCCAGGTGAAGAAGCGGCGGAGGTTCAGGCGCAGCATCCCGCGGGCGACGAGCCAGCCGAGGACTGCCGCGCACAGGATGCCGAGCACGGCGCCGGCGAGCGACTCCGGCGCGTTACCGAACGATTGCACCATCGACCACAGCAGAAGCGTCGTCTCCACGCCCTCCCGGGCGACCGAGACGAACCCCAGAACGACGATGCCCCACAGTCCGCCGGTGGCGATAGCCCGGTCGACGCCGCTGCGCAGTCCGCTCGCGAGCGTTCGCGCGTGGTTCTGCATCCAGAAGATCATCCAGGTGACCATCGCGACAGCCAGCAGGGACAGCAGTCCCCCGATGATCTCCTGCGCTTCAAAGGTCAGAGCGTAGGCACCGAACGTGAAGAAGGCTCCGATCGCGAGCGCCAGCGCAATCGCACCCGCGACCCCCAGCCACAGGCGCGGCAGCACGTCGCGGCGCCCCAGCTGTGTGAGATACGCCACCAGGATGCCGACGACAAGCGCCGCTTCGAGCCCTTCGCGAAGGCCGATCAGAAAGCTAGCGAGCACGCGGATCCTCGGGGTGAATTCGGTAAGCCTTACCTAAGCGTTCCGAGACTACTCCCCCGCCCCTCGGCTGAGCAATTCCCACCCGCACCCCCACATCAACGACGAAGGGCCGCCCCACACCGTGGGACGACCCTTCGAGAAAGCGATATACGCGGTTCGCGCTTAGCGGCGAAGCCCGAGACGCTCGATCAGCTTGCGGTAACGCTCGATGTCGATGTCCTGGAGGTAGCCGAGCAGACGACGGCGCTGACCGACGAGCAGGAACAGGCCACGACGCGAGTGGTGGTCGTGCTTGTGCTCCTTGAGGTGCTCGGTGAGGTCCTTGATGCGCTGCGTCATGAGCGCGACCTGCACCTCGGGGGATCCGGTGTCACCGGGGTGCGTTGCGTACTCTTCGATGATCGCCTTCTTGGTCTCTGCTTCCAGTGCCATAGAACGATCCCCTCTCTCTTCGTTGCGCGGTGCCCGTCACCTGCTGTGCGAGCTCTCTTTCTCCGCGGCCGATCTAACGGCAACCGAACAACTCTACCAGCCCAGGGCAGAGCCCGCGAGCGCGTGCGCGGAGTAGCCTCATCGGGTGCGCATCACCGTCCGAGTAAAACCCGGGAGCCGGCGCGGCCCCCTGGTCGAGACGGTGGGATCCGATCTCGTCGTGTATCTCCGGGAGCCGGCCCGTGAGGGCGAGGCCAACGCCGCCCTCCCCCGAGTGCTGGCAGAACACTTCGATACCTCGCCGAGCCGCGTCTCAATCGTTCGGGGACACTCGGCGCGCATCAAACAGGTCGAGATCGACCTGTGATGGCGCGAATCTCGCGAGACCAGTTCCTCGATCTTCGCCCCTTCCGCGCGAGCCCCGCCTTCGCGCGACTGTGGATCGGTTCCACCCTGGCCGGGCTGGGCGGGCAGCTCACGATCGTCGCGGTCATGCTCCACGTCTACGACCTCACGCAGAGCACCTTTGCGGTCTCCATGATCGCCGTCGTCGGGCTCGTGCCGATGGTTGTCGCGGGGCTCTACGGCGGAATGCTTGCCGACGCATTCGACCGTCGCCTGGTCGCACTGCTGGCGGCATCCATCACCTTCGCCTCCACCGCGCTGCTGGCTATCCTCGCATGGACCCAGTCCGAGACAGTGTGGTCGCTCTACGCGCTCAGCATCGTCAACTCCGCGGCGAACTCCGTGGTTCTCGCGACCCGCTCGGCGATCGTCCCTCGACTCTTACCGCGGCAGCTTCTCCCGGCGGCTGCCGCCCTGCAGGGCATCACCGTGGGCATCATGGTCATGGCGGGCCCGGCGCTTGCCGGGGTGCTCGTTGCAACGGTCGGCTACGCGTGGACCTACTCCGCCGATGTCGTGCTGATGACCTCGCTGTTCCTGGGGCTCTGGACGCTCCCCCGCATCGTCCCCGAAGGCGAGATCGTCAGACCCGGCCTCGAGTCGCTGCGTGATGGCATCGCGTTCCTCCGGCGCGCCGCGAACATCCGGTTGCAGTACATCCTCGACATCACGGCGATGACGTTCGGTCAGCCCCTCGCCCTGTTTCCCGCGATAGGCGCCGTGCTTCTGGGTGGCGGCGCGATCACCACCGGCGCTCTCACCGCGGCTTTCGCGGCCGGCGCTTTCCTCTCGAGCCTCTTCTCGGGCCGCATCGGACGGTACCGCGCGCACGGGCTGGGAATCGAGCGCGCGATCCTCGTCTACGGCGTCGCGATCCTGGCCTTCGGTGCCGTGCTCCTGGCTGCATCCTTCGGCGTCGGCGCCGCTGGCGGTGTCAGCGAGACCTCGCCCAACATCGCGCTGATCGTTCTGGCCGTGCTGGTTCTAGCTGTCGCAGGCGGCGCCGACAATGTCAGCGCGATCTACCGGTCGACCATGATGCAGTCTGCGGTGCCCGACAGCATCCGGGGCAGGCTCCAGGGGATCTTCATCGTCGTCGTCGCCGGCGGACCCCGAGTGGGGGCGCTCTACGCGGGAACGCTCGCAACGTTCACGACCCTCTGGTTCCCGCCACTGCTCGGCGGCCTGCTCATCCTGGCGATCGTGACCACGCTCGTGCGCCTGAGCCCAGGCTTCCGCGCCTACGACGCTGACAATCCGGTTCCCTGATCGGGCACGCCGACGAACGACGGTGGGGCGGATGCCGCAGCATCCGCCCCACCGGAAAGTCGCGCGTCGCCTCAGTCGGCCTGGAGGGCGCCCTGCAGGTCAAGCTCGATCGTCACGTCCTTGCCAACGAGCACGCCGCCCGTCTCGAGCGCAGCGTTCCAGGTCAGACCGAAGTCCTCGCGGTTGATGACAGCCTTGGCCGTGGCGCCGGCCTTGTAGTTGCCCCACGGGTCGTTACCGAAGCCACCGAACTCCACCTCGAAGGTCACCGGCTTGGTGACGCCACGAATGGTGAGGTCGCCGTCGACGAAGAAGTCACCGTCCTCGATGCGAACACCGGTGGAAACGAAGTCCATCGTCGGGTACTGCTCGGCGTCGAAGAAGTCGGCCGAGGCGAGGTGCTTGTCGCGGCCCTCATCCTTGGTGTCAACCGACGTCACGTCGACCGAGGCAGTCACGGTGGTCTCGAGGGGGTTCGCGGGAGTCACGAACGTCGCGCTCTTCACACCGAAGGTGCCCCGCACCTTCGAGATCATCATGTGCCGGACGGTGAAGTGGACCTCGCTGTGCGACGCATCAAGCTGCCACGTTCCCACGCGGTAGCCGGGGATCTCGACGGTTGTCGTTTCGGTCATGCTCTCTCCTCGGGAGTTGTCTGTGCCGCCAGTCGGCGACAAGAGCCCCAACGAAGCCACCAGCGGACTCTATTCCCGTGAATGGAAAAATTTCCGAGCGCGTCATCTCCTGGTCACGGTAGCGACGAAACGGCGGCGGATACCGAAGCATCCGCCGCCGCGTGATCAGCCAGCGAGACTCAGCCGACCGAGATCAGGTCGATGATGAAGATCAGGGTCTTGCCGCCCAGGAAGTGACCACCGGCGGGGCCGTACGCCAGGTGCGGTGGGATCACGAGCTCACGGCGACCGCCCTCACGCATCCCCGGAATGCCGTCCTGCCACCCCTGGATCAGCCCGCGCAGCGGGAACTGAATGCTCTCACCGCGGTTCCACGACGAATCGAACTCCTCACCCGAGTCGTACTCGACGCCGACGTAGTGCACAGTGACGCTGTCGCCGGGCTTCGCCTCTGCTCCCTCACCGACGATGAGGTCGCGGACGACGAGTTCGGACGGAGCAGGGCCCTGAGGGGCATCGATGTCGGGCTTGGTGCGGTCATCAGTCATGCTCACCATCCCACCAGAGCCGGTCGCGGCGCGCAATGCGGCACCGCGGTCGGCCGAAGCGCTGAGCGCTCTCGTGTGAGCACCCGTTCTTTCGCCGGTCATTACGAACTCCTGACGGCAGAGCTTGCGTGGGTGTCGCGCACGCGGCGGATGCCTATAGTGGGGCCGTGGTGCGCCTGATGCTGGTCGAAGACGATCGGACGATGCGCGAGACTGTCGCGGCCTACCTGGCCCGCGCCGGGCACGACGTGGTCGCGGTCGCCGACGGAGACGCAGCGATATCGCGGTTCGCCGAGTCCGGCGTCGACCTGGTGCTGCTCGACCTGATGCTGCCCGGAACAGGCGGGCTCGAAGTGACAAGACGACTCCGCGCGATGCGGCGCGATCTTCCCCTCATCATGGTGACGGCGCGCACGCAGGAGCACGAGCGGGTCCAGGGACTGCTCGCCGGAGCCGACGACTACATCACGAAACCGTTCAGCCTGAGAGAGCTTGACCTGCGCATCCGTTCCCTGCTGCGCCGGGCCACCACGACACCCCGGGCGACCTCCGACATCCTCGTCGACGGGGATCTGCGCGTCGAGGTCGCTGCCGGCCGGGCCGTTCGAGACGGGGAGGCCCTGACCCTTACCGCGCGAGAGTTCGATCTGCTGGTCTGGTTCCTGCAGCACCCGGGAGTCGTTCACAGTCGTGAAGATCTCATCCGCGAAGTCTGGGGATGGAACGTCGGAGATCCCTCCACCGTGACGGTGCACGTTCGACGCCTCCGTGAGAAGGTCGAGACCGACCCATCCCGGCCCACGCGGCTGGCGACAGTATTCGGCAAGGGGTATCGCTGGGACACTGACGGCTCGGCGGGCACACCATGACCCCGGACGAGAACGCCGTCGTTCTGTCGATCCTCACCACAGCGGGCGTCGGGCTGGTCGGCACCGCAATCGTGGCGGCGCTTCCCCGCTCCAAGCCCGTCGTGGCTGCCATCGCAGCACCGTTCGTCGTCGTCGCCTCGCTTGCCGCCGGCGTGGCCGTAGCGACCCGGCAGATGCTCATCGACGATCACACCTCCCAGACACTGCTCATTGTGCTGGCAGCGTGCGCACCGCTTGCACTCCTCGTCGGCCTGGTCCTGGCGCGCCGAGCCCGCGCCGTGGAGCGTGAGGCAGCCGCCGAGCGAGCCGACAGACAGCGGGCCCGCGAGGTCGAGGACTCCCGGCGAGAAACGGTCAGGTGGCTCTCCCACGACCTTCGAACGCCGCTGGCCGGCATCCGAGCATTGGCCGAGTCCGCCGCACAGGATGACTCCCCCGACGACCCGCCCGCGCGCATCGTCCGCGAAGTCGACCGACTCGACGCGATGGTCGATGACATCGTCGAGCTCTCGCGGCTCCACGGCCAGAGCCGGCGAGAAATCACCGCTGCCGCGCTCGATGACATCGTCTCGGACGCGGTGGCCTCGGTCTCTCCGCTCGCGACGGCCGAGGGAGTGCGGATCGAAGCGACTGCCCTCGGCGGTGAGATCGTCGAGGTCGATGTCCGCGAACTCACCCGCGCCGTGACGAACATCATCAGAAACGCCGTACAGCACACGCCAGCAGGAGGTCGCGTTCTGCTCACGACAACACGTGCTGAGGGCTGGGCCGTGGTTTCGGTCACAGACGCGTGCGGGGGCATTCCGGCAGGCGGTCTTCCGCACCTCCTCGAACCCGGCTGGCGCGGCGACTCCGCCCGATCCGGCAGAGGCATGGGCCTGGGCCTTGCGATCGTCGACGAGGTGGCCCGGGCCCATGGCGGCGCCGTCACGATCGTCGGGACCGCACCCGCCGAGGGCTGCACGGTGAGCCTGCGGCTTCCGGCGAATCACGCAGTTCTTACAGACCCATGACGAGCGCGGCGTTTGAGTGGCCAAGCGCCTCGCGGTCACCCTGTCGCTTGGCGCGAGTGTCACGGTCTTCACGCTGCTGCTTCGAGCTACCACGGCGCTCATCGATATCCCCACCCAGGTGTGGCAGATTGCCAGCGGCATCCTGCTCATCGTCCTCGGCCTGTTCTCGGTGTTCCCCGCGGCGTGGGACCGCATCTCGCAGCGCACCGGACTGACCGGCGCCTCCACGCGGAACCTGGATGCCGCCCACCGACGCGGCGGCACCGCCGGCGCGATCCTTACCGGCGCCGCTCTCGGTCCCGTGTTCACCTCGTGCAGCCCCCTGTTCGCCTATGTGATCGTGACAGTGCTTCCCGCGGAGCCGGCACGAGGACTGGCTTTGCTCGGCGCCTACGTCGTCGGCCTGATGGCCGTCCTGCTCGTGATCGCGCTGGCGGGACAACGGGCCGTCCGCCGGATGCGGTGGGCGGCTGACCCGCACGGTTGGTTCCGGAGGGGGCTCGGCATCCTGTTCATCGTCATCGGGATCCTCATCGCGACCGGCCTGATGCAAGACATCGAGGCCTGGATCCTCACCTCCTCACCCATCGCGCCGTGGGAGATCGGATCCGATATCGGTCGCTGACGCAGCTCGCCCGCGGGGCTCTTGACAGGGCACGGATGCAGCGAGAAGCTTGTTCTAGATCTACTCAGCGCCCGGATTCGACTCGCAGGCATCGCCGCGGCACCGGGCGCTGAGTCTTTGTTCAGCGCTAGCGTGGTTGAATGCGCTTCGCCCACGTTTCCCTTCCCGGGTCAGCCACGCCGCAGCTCGTGACCGTCGATGACGACGGCGCAGCCGTGGTGTCACTGCTCTTCGACGGGGCGCCCGCCACACTCAACGCACTCATCGAGGGCGGCGACGAGCTGCTCGAACGCGTGCGTACGACGGCCTTGAACGCTCCCCGGGTCTCCCTGGAGGGCGCCGTGTACGGCCCCGCTGTCCCTCGGCCGCCCGTCATCCTCGCCGTCGGCCTGAACTACGCGGCGCACTCCAGTGAACTCGGTCTGAAGACCGACACGGCGCCGACGGTGTTCGTGCTGTGGCCCAACTCCCTGACCGGCCACGACGGCACGACGAGCTGGCCCCGCACACTCAGCGAGTCCGTGGACTACGAGGCCGAGCTCGGCGTGGTCATCGGCAAGCCAGCCAAGGATGTCGCCCCCGAGACGGCGCTCGACCACGTCTGGGGCTACACGGTCGTCAACGACATCACGGCACGCGACATTCAGTTCGCCGAGGCGCAGTGGTCGCGCTGCAAGTCCTTCGACGGGTTCACTCCCGTCGGCCCCGTTGTCGTGACAGCCGATGAGATCCCCAATCCGCAGGACCTGCAGATCTGGACGGTCCTCGACGGACACACGCTGCAGGATGCCTCGACGAGTCAAATGGTCAGGCCGGTCTCCACACTCGTCGCGCATCTGTCGGCATCCGTCACCCTCCTACCGGGAACCCTCATCTCCACCGGCAGTCCGGGCGGTGCTGGATACTCCCGCGACCCGCAGGTCTTCCTCCGCGACCGTTCCACCGTGACCGTCGGGGTCGAAGGCATCGGTGCGTTAACGACGCACTGCCGGATCATCGGCTGATCCGGCAGTGCGTCAGGTGACTTGCAGGATCAGCCGCAGGTGACCGTGACGCCGTTCACGTCGTGAACACCCGTACCCAGCTCCGAACACATAGCGAGCGCCGAGCCGAGCGAGCTGACGATGACAATCGCGATGATGCTCCCGATCACCATGAACACGATCGAGAGGATGATGGCCCACAGTGCCGGAGTGTTCTTGGCTCCGACCTTGCGGCTCTGCACGAGCGCGACGATCCCGAGGATCAGGCCGAGCAGCTGGAAGAAGAAGGCGAGAATCAGGGCGACGATGCCGAGCGTCTTTCCCGGCACGGGGGCCGACGCTCCTGCGGGAGCCTGCGGGGCAGGCTGGTAGGCGGGTGAATCAGACATGGGCGACTCCTTGCGTCCATTGCGGGTGAGGGTGGTCGCACGCCATTGAGCGACCTCGCCGCAATCTAGCGGCTAATTCCCAGCTTCCGCAACGGCCCCAATCTGGGTTACAGGTCAGTGTCTCCGGTGGGAGCGTTCTCGAATCCGATGATGGGCATCGCCGCGGTCACGGCCTGAAGTCCCGAGAGCCGTTCGGGCGAGAGTTGCTTGTCGACTTCCGCGCGTGACATGAGTCCGCCTTCGACCACCAGATCGGCGATGTTCCGGCCCGACACGAGGGCAGACTTTGCCAGGGCAGCAGCAGCCGCGTAGCCGATGAACGGCGTCAACGCTGTCACGACACCGACCGAGGCTCCGACCGACGCCGCAAGCCGCTCACGATTCGCCGTGATGCCGTCCACGCAGTTCACTCGCAGTGTGCGCATCGCGCGTCGCATCCAGGTGATCGATTGGAAGATCGAGTGAGCGATGATCGGTTCGAAGGCGTTCAGCTGCAGTTGGCCGCCCTCGACGGCCATTGTGACGGTGAGGTCCGCGCCGGCGACGGCGAACGCCACCTGATTCACGACCTCTGGGATGACCGGATTCACCTTTCCGGGCATGATGCTGGATCCGGCCTGGCGGGCAGGTAGCGAGATCTCACCGAGACCCGCCTGCGGGCCCGACGAGAGCAGCCGAAGGTCGTTCGAGATCTTCGAGAGCTTGATGGCGTTGCGTTTGAGGGATGCCGAGAACGACATGAACGCCCCGGTGTCGCTGGTCGACTCCACGAGGTCGGATGCGGTTTCGAGATCCAAGCCCGTGATCTCGCGCAGGTGTCGCAGAACCGCAACCGCATAGTCGGGATGCGCGGTGATGCCAGTGCCGATCGCGGTCGCGCCGAGGTTCACCTCGAACAGCAGATGTGCGTTCTCGGTGAGGCGCTGGTAGTCCTGACCCAACGTCGTTGCGAAACCGTGGAACTCCTGCCCGAGAGTCATGGGGACGGCATCCTGCAGCTGCGTGCGGCCGACCTTCAGGACGTTGTGGAACTCGCTCGCCTTGCGCAGGAACGACTGCCGCAGCAGGTCGAGCTCCTCCAAGAGCGTCTGCAGGTCAAGGCTCAAGCCGACCTTGATGGCCGTCGGATAGACGTCGTTGGTGGACTGGCTGCGGTTGGTGTCGTCGATCGGAGAGAGGAACGCGTAGTCGCCCTTGGGCCTGCCGGCAAGCTCCAGCGCGATGTTGGTGATGACCTCGTTCGCATTCATGTTGGTGGAGGTGCCCGCGCCGCCCTGCACGACTCCGACCACGAACTGGTCGTGGTAGCCGCCGTCGATGACCAGCTGAGACGCCCGGTCGATCAGCACCGCCTTCTCGCGGTCGAGCACGCCGATCTCGGCGTTGGCTCGCGCCGCCGCCTGCTTGACCATCGCGAGGGCGCGCACGAGATCGGCGTACACCGAGATCGGGCGTCGCGAGATCGGGAAGTTCTCGAGGGCGCGTGCGGTGTGGATTCCCCAGTACGCGTCAGCCGGGATCTCCATCGATCCCAGAGAATCAGTTTCGGTGCGCGTCGGGGCGGCGGTGTGGTGCGTCATTGTTCCTGCCGTTCATGAGCGCTTTCGAGAGAAGGCCTCGAGGCGCTCGTGGGGGGTGAGTGCCGCCATCCGCTCGACCCACTCCTCGGAGAAGTAGTCGCCGGTGTCAGCGTCGACGACCGGCACGACGGCGTGCGTGATCGTCGCCTCGTACACGTGTACGAGGTGGAAGGACTGCCCGGCGTCCATGCCGTTGACCTGCTGCGCGGGCCGGGCCAGATTCATGGTGTAACAGGTGGCTGCCGACACTGACACGGGAACGCCCGCAAAGGTCGCGCTCGTCGAGTAGTGCAGGTGGCCTGCGAGGATGCCGCGGACATCGGTGCCTGCGATCACGCGGGCGAGACGCTGCTGGTCGCGCAGTTCGAGAATGTCGAAGAACGGCAGATGCGATGGGATCGGCGGGTGGTGCATCGCGATCAGCGTCCCGAGCGGGGCGGGAGTCGCGAGCTGCTCCCGAAGCCAGCCGAGCTGGCCCTCGTCGAGGTTGCCGTGATGCCAGCCCGGCACTGAGGTGTCGAGGGCGATAAGCCGCAGGCCATCCAGATCCCAGACACCGGTCACCGGCTCCTGCGTCGGTTCGGCATCCAACAGCTGCTCGCGGAGCGCTGGCCGCTCATCGTGGTTGCCTGCCACCCAGACCAGCGGTGCAGCAAGCTCCCGGGCCAGGGGCTCCAGGAGCTCACGCAGGTCACGGTAGGCGCCGGGCTCGCCCTCGTCGGTGAGATCTCCGGTGACGACGATCGCGTCGGGACGGATGCCGAGGCCGCGCACCTTCTGCAGGGTCCTGCCCAGGTTCGCCGCCGTGTCGAAACGCCCGCCGAGCGGCCGATTGGCATCGAGAAAGTGCGTGTCGCTCAGGTGCACGATCGTCCGAAGTGCGGGCGGATACTGACCGAAACGGACGGGAGCCGAAGCCATGCCGCCAGCATACGTCGCACGGGCGACGCGGCCCTCTCGACTAGCGTGGGTCGGGTGAGATCCGCCCCCGAAGCACCCCGCGCCGCCCGCCGCCCCGTCCCGCGTTCCCACCATGGCGACGAGGTCGAGGATGCCTACGAATGGCTCCGAGCGAAGGACGACGCCGGCGTCCGCTCCCACCTGGAGGCCGAGAACGCCTTCACCGAGGCGCGCACCGCGCACCTCGCGCCGCTTCGCGAGCAGATCTTCGAGGAGATTCGCTCCCGCACGCTCGAGACCGACATGTCGGTGCCGGTGCGACGGGGGCAGTGGTGGTACTACACCCGCTCGGTCGAGGGGCAGCAGTACGGCATCCATTGCCGCGCACCGTTGGGCTCACCCGACGACTGGGACCCGCCCGCCCTCTCCCCAGGTAGTGAGGTTCCAGGCGAGCAGGTGCTCTTGGATGCCAACCGCGAGGCCGAGGGCCACGAATTCTTCGCCCTCGGCAGCTTCGAGGTGTCCACCGATACGACCCGGTTGCTCTATGCCGTCGACACGGTCGGCGACGAGCGCTACACGATCCGGGTGCGCGACCTCGAGACCGGCGACCTGCTACCCGACGAAATCCCCGATACGTTCGCGGGGGCGACGTTCTCACCCGACGGCCGCCATATCGTCTACACGACGGTCGACGAGGCGTGGCGTCCCGACACCGTGTGGCTCCATGAGGTCGGCACCGCGGCATCCGCGGATCGCACGCTCTTTCACGAACCCGATGACCGCTACTGGGTCGGCGCGGGGTTCACGCGCAGCGACCGCTACCTGGTCATCGAGCTCGGCTCCTCCATCACCTCGGAAGAGTGGCTGGTGGACGCCGACGACCTGTCGGGGCAGCCCCGCGTCGTGTGGCCCCGACAAGAAGGCGTTGAGTACTCGAGCTCCCACGCTGTCGTTGACGGCGAAGACGTGCTCTACATCGTTCACAACGACCAGGCGCTCGACTTCGAACTCGTTCGGGTTCGCGCCGCCGATCCGCAGGGCCCGCGCGAGGTCGTGCTCGCGCATGAGCCCGGGCAGCGCCTGCTCGGCATCTCAACCTTCCGAGACTGGGCAGTGCTGGCCTACCGGCGCGACGGCCTCTCTCGGCTCGCGACCTTTGACTATGCGACCGGGTCGCCCACTGAAATCGCCTTCGACGAGGAGCTGTACGACGTCGGGACTGCAGGAAACCCCGAGTGGGCACCGCCGATGATCCGCGTCGCGTTCGGATCGTTCGTAACGCCCTCAACGGTGGTCGACCTCGTGGTCGCGACCGACGAGCGCCGCATCCGCAAGCAGCAGCCGGTGCTCGGCGGCTACGACCCTGCCGCCTACGGGCAGCGGCGGGTATGGGCACTCGCCGAGGACGGCACGCGGATCCCCGTTTCGCTCGTGTGGCGGCGCTCCTTCGGGGAGCCGGGCGAGAAGCCACGCCCACTGCACCTCTACGGCTACGGGTCGTACGAGCACTCGATCGATCCGGCGTTCTCGATAGCGCGGCTGTCGGAGCTCGACCGGGGTGTCGTGTTCGCTGTCGCGCACGTGCGCGGCGGCGGCGAGATGGGGCGCAGCTGGTACGAGGACGGCAAGCTGCTGAGCAAGCGCAACACGTTCACCGACTTTGTCGCGGTAGCCCGGCACCTCGTCCACAACGGCTACACGGATGCCGAGCACCTCGTTGCCGAGGGCGGCAGCGCCGGCGGCCTGCTCATGGGCGCGGTCGCCAACATTGCGCCGGAACTGTTTGCCGGCATCCTGGCTGTCGTTCCGTTCGTTGACGCGTTGACGACCATCCTCGATCCGTCGCTGCCGCTGACGGTCATCGAATGGGACGAGTGGGGCAATCCCCTCGAGGATCCGGATGTCTACGCGTACATGAAGGGCTACACGCCCTACGAGAACGTGCGCGAGGGCGTCACCTACCCCCGAATCCTCGCCGTCACTTCCCTCAACGACACCCGCGTGATGTACGTGGAGCCGGCCAAGTGGATCGCGCGGTTGCGCGAGGTCGGTGCCGACGCGCTCTTGAAATGCGAGATGTCAGCCGGGCACGGTGGTGTCAGCGGGCGCTACAACTCGTGGCGCGAGCGGGCCTACGAGCTGGCCTGGATCTTCGACGTCCTCGGGGTTGCCGACGCCTGATCCGCTGGCGCGCGCCGCCGCCTCCCGCCTCCTGCGGCCTCCCGCCTCCTCCCGCAGGTAGGAGAAATCACCGGCGTAGGACGATTCAACGCCAACACCTCCTACCTCCGCGAGAACGCCCACCTGCGGGATGCGAGCGGCTGTCGATGGAGGCCCTGAGCGACGGCATCCGTGACTGTCGCCGTCACGTAATCGGGCTCGAACAGGACCTGATGATAGTCGAAGCGCAAGACGGTGAAGCCGCGCAGGGCGAGTCGAGCATCAGCCCGAAGATCCCGGCGGCGATCGGATGCTTGGTGATGAGCGAACCCGTCGAGCTGAATGGCGAGGCGATCGCCGATCAGCCCGTCCAACGGGTGTCCGTCGACCCAGACCTGCTGCGCAACGGTTACGCCGATGCCGTGCATGAGATGGAGGAAGTGTGTTTCGATCCCCGAGTCGGACAGGAGCGATGCCACCTCCGCCAGCCGCCGCGCCCGCCCGCTCCCCCATTGGACGCGCTCCAGCACGTACCGGTCGGTGCGACCGCTGCGCAGCGCTGACTCCCACACGGCGGCCGCGTCAGCCAGCGGCACACAGCGAGCCACATGGAAGAGCACATTGACGAGCGGCTCGGCGGTCTGAGTCGGCGAGGTCGGCGCCGGCCCACCACCCCAGTGCAGCCGTACTCCGGGAGCACGGACCCGCGACGCCGTTGGCTCCACGGCTACGTGCACGTCGTCGTGGTGTGGGGTCCATAGTCCCAGCGCCGATGCTGCGCTCAGGCAGGTGAGTCGTCCGCCAGCCGTCGCCGCGGTTCGCCGCGCCGGATCGCAGCCAGGACCCACGAGCCAGCTGCGCCGCACGCGCTCGAGCACCCCGAGCGCGATAGCAGTACGCACCACGTGCATGGTGAAGCCAGCGGCGGCAATCGACCGTGAGTGCGCGGCGCCGCCGCATCCGTCGACCCATGCCACCAGCTCGTCCACGCTCCGCATCCGTCGACTCTTGCGTGCGCGACCCGACGCGAGCGTTCGGATACGCAGAGTGTGGATGCCGCAGGTCGTATGCCACCCGGGGAGGAACGACGCGCCCCTACCAAAGGGAGGAGAAATCCCCGGCCTAGGACGAATCGACGTCAACACGTCCTACGCTGCGAAGAAGTCCTACCCTCGTGCGCGAGCGGCAGCGTTCGGGCGGATGTCGCGGATCAGCCGAAGAGGGCGGCAGCTTCCTCGTAGCGGTAAAGCGGGACGGTGTTGAGCTCGCCGAGCGCCTCTTCGAACGAGACGCGGACGATGTCGGTTCCGCGCATTGCGACCATCTGGCCCCACGCGCCGTCGACGAGCGCGTCGGCGGCGTGCAGACCGAGGCGCGTCGCAAGGACACGGTCGAACGCCGAGGGCGATCCCCCACGCTGGATGTGACCGAGCACGGTCGCGCGGGTCTCGATGCCAGTGATGCGCTCGATCTCGGGCGCGATGAGTTCACCGATACCGCCCAGGCGGGGGCGGTTGAACGCGTCCAGGCCCTTGTGGCTGTGCGCCTCATCCATGCCCGTGATCGTGAAGCCCTCCGAGACGACGACCAACGGCGCGCGGCCGCGATCATGAGCGCTCGTGACCTGCCGGCAGATCTCGTCGATCGACATGGGCACCTCGGGGATGCAAATGACGTGAGCGCCAGCAGCTACTCCCGCGTGCAGGGCGATCCAACCGACATGCCGGCCCATGACCTCGGCGACCATGCACCGCTGGTGCGAGTCGCCGGTCGTACGCAGCCGGTCCATCGCGTCGGTGGCGATGTTGACGGCCGTGTCGAAGCCGAACGAATAGTCGGTGGCGCGCAGGTCGTTGTCGATCGTCTTGGGAACGCCGAGAACGTTGATCCCGTCCTTCCAGAGGCGGTCGGCAGCGGCGAGTGTGCCCTCGCCGCCGATAGCCAGGATGCCGTCGATTCCGGCATCCTCGAGCGTCCGAGCGATGTTCTCGGCGCCGCCGCGCGGACCTTCGTACGGGTTGGTGCGGCTGGTTCCGAGGATCGTCCCGCCGACCTTCGACAAGCCCTTCACGTCGTGGCGCGAAAGCGGGAAGAAGTCGCCGTCGACCACGCCGCGCCATCCGTCACGGATGCCGACGAAGTCGAGCCCGTACGCCGTTGTGCCCTTGAGGACCACGCCGCGAATGACCGCGTTCAGGCCGGGGCAATCGCCGCCGCTGGTGAGGATGCCGATTCTCATGTGCCGTCCCTGTTGGTGTTTCCGGATGCAAGGTGGCGACGTTGCCTCCACCGACACTAGCGTCCGCACCGCGCAGCATCCATCCCCGGGCCGCCGTGATTACTCGACGCACCCCCGGCTGCCGGCGCGCGGCGCTCAGTCGACCTCGCCCAGCGCCTGCCGGAGCAGGTGCATCAGCGCCGCAAGCTGCACGGAGTCGCTCGAGGCCGGGTCGACAGCTTCACCGTCGAGAGCGCGCAGCGCGAGCCCCTGCTTGGTGTCGATCAACTCGGCGATCTTCGTGTCGATCGTGTGCGCGGCGATGATCCGCCACGCCGTGACCGGCTCGTCCTGTCCGATGCGATGCACGCGGTCGATCGCCTGCGTCTGCTCGGCAGCCGTCCAGCTGAGTTCTGCGAGAACCACGTTCGAGGCTGCCTGCAGGTTCAGGCCGACGCCGGCCGCCGTGAGCGAACACACCGCGATTGCGACACCGGCGTCCTCGTTGAACGCATCGATCGCCTGCTGGCGAGCTGCCGTGGTCTGCTCGCCACGGATCGAGACTGTCCGAAGGCCCGCCTGCGCGAAGTGGCGCTCGGCGGCGTCCATGACATCGATGTGCTTGGCGAAGAACACGACCTTGCCGACCGAGCGCTGCAACTGGGCCGCGTAGTCGGCGGCAACAGTGGCCTTGGCCTGGCCGATACGGCGAACCATCGTGAACACGTTCTCGCTGCCGGTACCGGCCGCCTTCGACTCTTCGAGTTCGCCCTCCGCGACGAGCCGGACGATGTCCCCGTCGATCTCGCCGGGCGCGAGCCCGCGATCGCCGCGCGCGTCGATGATGCGCCGGTACTTGGCCGCCAAACGCGCACCGAGCTCTTGCTCGGCTTGCCGGATCGACCGCCCGTATTCGTCGTCGAGTTCCACCGGCAGGTCGGCGATGAGCTTGTCGGGCAGGTCGGCGGCGACATCCTTCTTCTTGCGCCGCACGATGCCCATCGAGATCACGGCGGAGCGCGCTTCGGGATAGAACGCCTTGTCGGCCGGGGTGAGCCCCGTCTCGTCAAGCTTGGTCATCAGCTCTGCGCCGGGCTTGTCGCCCGTGGTCCAGCCGAGGAACCGCCAGATCGCGTCGAAGTCTTCGACGTCATTGATCAGCGGTGTACCGGTCAAGGCGAGCAGCAGCGGATTGTGGACCTGCTCCTTGATACGGCTGGCCAGCGCAAGAACGTTCTGCGAGCGCTGCGACGTGAGGTTCTTGATGAAGTGGGCTTCGTCAACGACCATGCCCTTCAGCCCGATCGAGCCGAGCCATGACAGGTGCCGGTCGAGAATCTCGTAGTTGACGATGAAGACGTCGGCGAAGGCATCCAGATCTTCACCGTCGCCCGAGATGACCGTGGCGCGCCGGTGCGGCGTCCACCGCTCAACCTCGCGAGCCCAGTTCATCTTGACGACATTGGGCACGACAGCAAGCAACGGGTAGGCGCCGGCGACGGATGCCGCGAGCACCGATTGCGCGGTCTTGCCCAGGCCCGGCTCATCGGCCAGCAGGAACGTGCGGTGCCCCTCGCGCACCGACTCCAGGAACCGTGACTGGTGAGGCATGATCTCGAGGCCGCGCGGTGAGAGCCGATCGAACTCGGGAACCGGCGGAAGCTCCATGGATGCCGCCGCGCCTCCGGCGCCGGTCTCGAACGCCTTGTAGAGGGGACCCATGAGTTCCCATCCGTCGAGGCGGCGACGGGGGGTGTCTCGCGGAGCGCGGGCGGTGAGATCCGGAGCGAGGAACGGGTTCGCCATCTGTCGCGCCTCGATCGAGGCAGGGACCACCTGACGCTCGGCGAGCGCTGCGGGCACCACCTGCTGCGCGGGAGCCGGCGTGTCGGTGATGATGAGTTCGTCCGGCGGGAGTTCGGCGCCTGATTCCAGCAGCCAGTCGCGGCGCATACGACGCGCCACGGGCGAGGTCGCCTGATCGACTTCGAGCAGCTGGATGAGGGACGTGTCCCGCGCAGCGGTCTTGGCGAGGATCGTCGCGACACCGTCGAGCCGCTTGAGCAATTCGACACGCGCGGCATCCGTGAGCGACGTATCGGCCTTGACCCTGGCGCGCTCCTCGCGCACGAGGAACGCAATGACCTGGAACTTCACGCGGTTGGTCGGCCCGAGCTTGCCGCGCTGGGCCTTCGCCTCGACCTCGCGCACCTTGCGCGCGAGGATCGGGATGATCGGGGCCTCGTCGTCGCGGCGTGCGGACGAGGATTTCTTGCGCCGCTGGGCGGCGGTTGCCGTAGCCGGCATGCTCCTCCTGAGCGTTGGTACATCTGTGACCGCCGCCATCGTGGCGTCGGATGAGCGCCTGCAAAGACGCGATCTCACTCGAACATCGACACCTGCGGCTCACGACAACACGGGCACTCGCTTCTGCGAACCGTGCAGTGTGACGCGGCGTCTCCCCTAGTCTAGCGCGAGTGGCCCGCGCGCCATCGCAGGACTCGTCAGGGCCACAGCGTGGCGACGATGTCCTCCGTGTAGCCGTCGGGCGAAAAGTCCACCCAGTGGGTTGCAACCCAGCCATCGCCCTGCAGGTAGTGCGTCTCACCGATCGTCACGATGTTGTCATTGCGATCGATGGTCTGCTGCTCGATGCGGCACACCGTGCCGGCGCCGAGTTCCTCACACGCCATGCCGGAGCCGGCGAAAGCATCCATGAGCGCCGTGGATTGGTCGGCTGAAACGACCGAGACGTTTGTTACGAGCCCCGGCGCCCCGGCGGCACCCCAGGAGCAACGCAACGTCGGGATCCCGGAGTTCAGGATCTCCAGGGCAGCAACGTTCTCCGTCGCGTAGATCGTGATGCCGGGGTCGTTCAGCGGCGGGTTGGTGCTGTTCAATTCCTGGAGCATTGTGGGCGAGTACAGCGCGTCGCACGCTCCCGGCAGCGTGAATCCCGCCTCCGCGGTCGGCGAGGGCGTGGCCGACGACGTTTCGCTCGGAGCGGGGGCAGCCGAGGACTCGGATGCCGTGGGCGCAGGAGTCTCGGAAGGCAGTGCGTCACAGCCAGCGAGCACGAGGGCGCCCGCGATCAGCACCACGGCGGCGAGGGATCTCGAACGCATCCTGTTCTCCTTGGGCTCGACAGCACGAGCGACGATACCTCGCGCTTGCCTGATCCGGTGTCCCCCGCGCCGACCGGTGCGTAGGCTGAAGGCATGAGCGAGACCACCGAACAGATCACCGAGGCGCAGCTGGCAGCCACGATCGACCACGCGATCCTCAAGCCGGAGTTCACCCGCGACGACGTCGACGAGCAGCTCACGATCGCCCGGGATTGGAAGGTCTTCAGCGTGTGCGTCCGCCCCTCCGACATCGCCCATGCTGTGCAGTTCCTCGAGGGGTCCGGCGTCGCTGTCGGCACCGTCATCGGCTTCCCGCACGGAACCACTTCGACAGCGGCGAAGGTGGCGGAGACCAGACAGGCCGCCGCGGACGGAGCTAGCGAGTTCGACATGGTGGTCAACATCGGCGCGCTGCGTTCGGGGTTCGATGATGTGGTCCGTGACGACATCCGCGCCGTCGTCGAGGCCGCGGGCGGTGCCGTCACCAAGGTCATCCTCGAGGTCTCCCTCCTCGACGATGAGCAGATCGAACGCGGCTCCCGGCTCGCCGAAGAAGCCGGGGCCGACTTCGTGAAGACCTCGACGGGCTTTGCCGGCGGGGGCGCGACGGTCGAAACTGTCAGCCTCATGCGGCGAACCGTCGGGCCGGACACGCAGGTGAAGGCGTCAGGTGGGGTACGCAGTCTCCAGGACGCAATCGCGATGCTTGACGCCGGCGCAACCCGACTGGGAACAAGCGGCAGCGCGACGATCCTCGGCGAGCTTCGAAGAATCGCTGCCGGCGGAACGGCCAGCGGCGCGGTGGACGAGTCCTCCTACTGAGCGGTAAGCGGCGGTGGTCAGTCCGTTGACTGATCACGCGCGAGAATCTCGCGGGTGCGCTCGACATCGTTCGCAATCTGGGCGACGAGGGCCTCGATGCCCTCGAATGCGCCCATGCCGCGAATGCGCTCGACGAACCGCAGCTCGATCTGACGGCCGTAAAGGTCAAGATCGGTCTCGTCGAGCACGTACGCCTCGACCTGCCGCGATGCGACGTCATCGAACGTCGGGTTCGTGCCGATGCTGATCGCCGCCGGGTATCGGATGCCGGGGCGCAGGCCACTGGCATCCGCTTGATCGATGAGCCAGCCGGCATACACACCGTCGGCCGGAACGAACCCTTCGAGGTCGTCGCTGAGGTTCGCGGTCGGGTACCCGATCTCTCTTCCACGCTTGAGTCCGTGAACGACCTCGCCGACGACCGAATGGTCGCGGCCGAGCAACTTGCGCGCGCCCACGACGTCCCCGGAGCTCAGGAGCTCCCGAATCCATGTCGACGAGACGCGCCTGCCTCGGTCGGCAGCTCGCACGTCATGGACGACGTCAACCTCGAAGCCGTGGCTGAGACCGAAAGCGGTGAGGGTTTGCGCAGTACCGACGCCACCCCGACCGAAGCGGAAGTCGGCGCCGACCAACACGGCCTCGGCGGCCAATGCGTCCACCAGAACGAGACTGGCGAACTCGTCAGCTGCCAGAGACGCGAGATCTTCGTCGAAGCGCAACACCAGCACGGCGTCCACGCCGGTATCGGCAAGCAGACGTACTTTCTGGTTCACCCCAATGAGGTTCTCGGGGCACTTGTCGGGGGCCAGCAGCGCTAGCGGATTGCGGTCGAAGGTGACGGCGACCACTGTCGCGCCGAGCGACACTGCCTTCACCCGCGCTCGGTCGATCACCGCGCGGTGGCCGGAGTGCACACCATCGAATTTACCGATGACCACAACGCTCGGACCGAAGCCCGGCGGCACCTCGGCGGGGTCCCGAAAAACGATCATGACACCGCGGCGACGTCGTCGAGAGAGGCGACGCGGGCAGGACGGTGCGACCACAGCCACCACAGCCCCAGGAACGGCAGGACGAGGGGGACGAAGAGGTATCCGATATAGCCGTCCGGTCCAAGACCACCGAAGTACGACCACACCGACGGATGCCCGAAGATATCGGGGACGAGGTAGCTGAGCGTCCCGACGATGAGGACGCCCGCCAGTTCGAAAGAGATGGCGATCCAGGCGACCATGTACCAGCCGCGGCGTCCTGCGAAGATCAGCGCGAGGGTAGCGAGGATATAGACGACCGCGGCGAGCGCGGACAGCGTGTATGCGACAGGTGCCTCATCGAATTCGCGCACAATCTGGACGAACGAGCGACCGGTGGCCGCGAGAGCCATGATCGCGTAGACGATCACGAGTACCCGTCCGATTCCGGTCATGCGGGGTCGGGAAGGCGTAGTCATAGCGGCATTCATCCTACGTCCCGCGCGGCCGGTCTCGGGGCGAGCCGCGACCTCGCGGACGTGCCTCATCCGATCTGGATCGTCCAGATGACCTGCATCCGCCACACCATCACCGCAACGGAAAGAGCCGCGATCCCCATGATGACGGTGCTCCACCTGCTGCGCTCCAGCAGGGCCCAGATCACCGCTGCTGGCGGAAGAAGCGCCGCCGAGACGAGGTAGACCCAGAACTCGAGGACGCTCCCGGTCGGAAGGTTACCGACGAAGGGAGCCACGATGGCGATGACGACCTGCGCCACCAGCAGAAGCTCCAACAGCGCGAGGGCCCCAACGGTGTAGTCACTCGGGCGACGCCCGGCAAGACCCAGGATGACGCACAGCAGACCTCCCAGGACTGCCACTCCCACCTGCACGTAGGTGAACCACAGGATCATGACCCCTCCGCCATATTCATCGCACTCTTCAGATCATTGCCGCGCCGTTCCAGGATGCCGACGAGCCGCCCGTCAGGGTCGATTGCCGCAGTTCCCGACGACAGCCGCTCCGCCGCCCCGAGGATCCGTTTGCCCTGACGGAGGTCGCGCGCCTCCTCCGCTGACACGGGGACCGCTCCGAGAACCGTCCCGGCGACCGCCGCCGGTGGGAGCAGTCGAACGGCTGAGATGTCGTCGATCCTCGTCCCATCGGCAACCAGGAACGGGCCGATGCGGGTGCGTCGCAGCGCGGTCAGGTGTCCCCCCACGCCCAGGGCAGCGCCGAGGTCTCGGGCGAGTGCGCGGATGTAGGTTCCGCTCGAGCAATCGACCGAGACACCGAGATCGATCACCGGCAGCGCGGCACCATCGGCATCCGTCGCAGCCCGGCGCGTGTGGCGAACCTCGAATCGCGACACCGTCACAGTGCGAGCCGCAAGCTCTACCTGCTCACCCGCTCGTACGCGGTCGTACGCGCGTCGCCCGTCGACCTTGATCGCGGAAACGGAACTGGGAATCTGGTCGATCGTCCCGGTGAGCGCGTCGATGCCGGTGCGGATGTCGGCGTCGGTCACCGCATCGGCCGCCACCGCCGCGATGACCTCGCCCTCCGCATCATCGGTGCCGGTCGAGACGCCGAGGCGGATCGTCGCCTCATAGGTCTTGTCAAGTCCCACCATGAAGGTCAACAGGCGTGTCGATGCCCCGACACCCAGCACGAGCAGTCCCGTGGCCATCGGATCGAGGGTTCCGGCATGGCCGATTTTTCGCGTGCCGAGCGCGCGCCGCGCGCGGGCAACCACGTCATGGCTGGTCATGCCACCCGGCTTGTCGACGAGCAGGATGCCGCTCGGATCGCTCATCTGATGACCTTCGGGTTCGTCGGATCGGAATTGTCGATGCGAACCGCGGCGAGAGCTGCGGGATCCACGCGTGCGATGTACATCTCCTGGCCCACGCGATAGCGCTCGTTCGACGCCGCATCCGGGTCGGGGTCGGTGCCGTCGCGCTCCGCCATACGAGCGAAGCGCACGGTAGCCGGAGCATCAAGCCAAAACGACCAGTCCCAGACGTCGATGAGCTCGGGCCGGTGCAGAAAGATGCCGTCGACGACGAGCACGGCATCCTGCGGCGCCGTCGTCCACTCTGCTTCAACGGGGATGTCGCGCTCGAGATCGAACGCCGCCACCTGAAAGCCCGT
Organism: Microbacterium schleiferi; assembly: GCF_020781975.1. Taxonomy (GTDB): domain Bacteria; phylum Actinomycetota; class Actinomycetes; order Actinomycetales; family Microbacteriaceae; genus Microbacterium. Next base: position 221,066 of record NZ_JAJGNI010000003.1, on the reverse strand, counting down.
GGTCGCTCCGGTCAGCCCGCCCTCGCGAAACGGGTCGATCAGAACGCGGCGGAACGTCGCGTAGTCGTAGGAGTCGAGGTAGAACCCCTCGGGCGAGCGCCTACCGCGCGCGTAGCGCTCTGCGCGAGGCCGGTGGAATCCGTCGATGGATGCGCGGATCGCCACCACGCCGAGGTCGTTCATGACAGCGGCCAGGGTGTCCGCGAACACGGTCTTCCCGGCCCCGTCAGCCCCGTCTACAGCGACGATCGAACGGCCCGCCAGCCGCCGCCGGGGCAGCGCACTGACAAGTTCACGCATCAGCGTCACTGTCGGTGTGGCGGGCAGACGCATGCCTCCAGCCTATTCGGCGAGGGCCGACTCCCCTGCGGCCCGCCCGAGCCACCGCAATCCGACCTCAGCGCGGGACGCATAGGCTGAGGGCCGTGCATCCGCTCGCTTCCGATCTCAATGAGTGGTTCCGGCGCAACGCGAGAGACCTACCCTGGCGGGAACCGCGCACGGGTGCGTGGGCGATCCTGGTCAGCGAGTTCATGCTGCAGCAGACACCGGTCGCTCGTGTGATTCCGCACCTGGAAGCGTGGCTGCAGCGCTGGCCGACGCCCGCCGATCTCGCGGAGGCGTCTCCCGCCGAGGCCGTCACCCAGTGGGCCAATCTCGGATACCCCCGGCGCGCGCTGTGGTTGCACCGTGCAGCTGAAGAGATCACCACACGACACGGCGGTGTGGTTCCCCGCGACGTGGAAGCCCTCCTGGCACTGACCGGCATCGGCGACTACACGGCCCGTGCGGTGGCGGTCTTCGCCTACGGTGAGCGGCATCCGGTCGTCGATACGAACACGCGCCGAGTGCTCGCGCGCGTGATCGACGGACGATCTCAGCCCGGTCCTCCGTCCCGGCGTGACCTCGATGCCATGGCAGCCCTCCTCCCCCTCGAGCGGAAGGATGCCGCGCTCTTCAATGCCGCGACGATGGAGCTCGGCGCGACGATGTGCACGGCCCGAGCGCCGCGTTGCGATGCGTGCCCGGTCGCAGAGAGATGCGCGTGGCGAGCTGCCGGCTACCCCGACACCGGAGACCGACGCCCGCGACAGGCAGCGTATGAGGGAAGTGACCGCCAGGTTCGCGGCCTCGTACTGCGGGCTCTCCGCGAGGCCGCACCCTCCCCCGTCGCAGCCGAAACCCTCGCGCCGGATTGGCCGGATCGGACACAACGTGACCGCGCGATCGATTCACTCATCGCCGATGGCCTCATCGAGCTCGAAGACGACATTGCCTGCCTGCCGCGGGGGCGAAAGTCCCTAGGCGAGGCACGCGCGACACCCTAACCTCAACACTCGTGAAGACTCTCGTGATCTACGAGTCGATGTTCGGCAACACCCGAGACATCGCCCGAGCGACCGCCGAGGGGCTGGCTGAGTGGTCGGATGTGTCGATCACGGATGTCGACAGCGCGCTGCTGACCGTCCCGGCTGATGCCACTCTGGTCGTTGCCGGCGGCCCGACCCACGCGTTCTCGATGTCGCGCGAGACCACACGCCACGACGCCGTCGCACGGGGGGCCGTCAGAGGCAGTGCCGGAGGGCTCCGCGACTGGCTCGCGGCCGTCAGCCTCGCCGTGCCCGTTCCCCTCGCCACGTTCGACACCCACACCAAACAGCGGTGGGTGCCGGGATCGGCCAGTCGGGCTGCGGCAAAGGAAGGCCGAACGCGCGGCTTCATTCCCGTGGCATCACGCAGCTTCTATGTCACCGATGTCCAGGGCCCACTCGTAACCGGTGAACTCGAGCGCGCCCGCCACTGGGGACGTTCGCTGTACTCAGGTGTGTCCGGCTCCGTGCGGAGCAGAACGGTGCTCGACTGAGGGAACTCAGTCCTCGTCGTCGGCAAGGATGCGGGGCGCCACGTACGGGTCGGCATCGCCGGCATACGTCGCCGATGCTGCAAGACCGGCAACGGCATCGTCCCGTTCACGCGCCTCACGAAGCAGCTCCTCGATGTGCCCGGCGTCTTCGGCCAGTCCATCGTGGATGAATTCGAGAGTCGGGGTCAACCGCACGCCGAGCTTTCGCCCGACCTCGCTGCGGAGCATGCCGGTTGCCGCGCGCAGGGCATCAGCTGTCGATGCCCTCTCCTCGTCGCTTCCAAGAACCGTGTAGAACACTGACGCGTGCTGCAGGTCGCCCGTGACGCGAACATCAGTGATCGTCACGAACCCCATGCGAGGATCGCGCAGACCCTTCTCGAGACGCTCGGCAACGAGCACCTTGATCCGGTCGGCCATGCGTGCCTGACGTTCCCCAGTCATCTCATCTCTCCTTGCGCTTCCAACCGCCGAGACTCAGGATGTCCCGACCTCAATGGGCGGGACATCCCGAGTCACAGCGTGTCGTGGTCCTCAGCCGCGCGGCTTCTCCACGAGCTCCGTCGTCTCGATCTCGTCGCCGACCTGGATGTCGTTGAACTTGCCGAGCCCGATACCGCACTCGTAGTCGGTGCGAACCTCGGTGACGTCATCCTTGAACCGGCGGAGCGACTCGATAGCGAGGCCGTCGGCGATGACGACACCCTCGCGGATGACGCGCGCCTTGGCGTTGCGGGTGATCGTGCCGCTGCGGACGATACATCCGGCGATGTTGCCGAACTTCGAGGAGCGGAACACCTCGCGGATCTCGGCCACGCCCGACTGCACCTCTTCGAACTCCGGCTTGAGCAGACCCTTGAGGGACTGTTCGACGTCGTCGATCGCGTTGTAGATGACCGAGTAGAACCGGATGTCGACACCTTCGCGGGCAGCGCGCTCGCGAGCCTTCGAGTCCGGTCGCACGTTGAATCCGAGGATGATCGCGTTGTCGATCGTCGCCAGGTTCACGTCGGACTCGGTGATCGCACCGACACCGCGGTGGATGATGCGCAACTGCACCGAGTCGTCGACCTCGATCTTCAGCAGCGACTCCTCCAGCGCCTCGACGGCACCGGAGACGTCGCCCTTGATGATGAGGTTGAGCGATTCGACCTTGCCCTCCTCGAGGGCACGGGTGAAGTCCTCGAGCGAGATGCGCTTGCGCGCCTTGGCCAGCTGGGCGTTGCGCTCGGCGGCCTCACGCTTCTCGGCGATCTGCCGGGCCATACGGTCCTCGTCGGTCACGATGAACACGTCACCGGCGCGGGGCACGGAGTTCAGACCCTGCACCTGGACCGGACGCGAGGGAGCCGCCTCCTCGACCGGATCGCCGTTCTCGTCGACCATCGCGCGGACACGGCCGTACGCGGTACCCGCGACGATCGCGTCACCGACGCGCAGCGTTCCGGACTGGATGAGCACTGTCGCCACCGAACCACGGCCCTTGTCGAGCTTGGCTTCGATCGCCACACCGCGGGCGTCCTTGTTCGGGTTCGCACGCAGGTCCAGGCCGGCATCCGCGGTCAGCAGGACGGCGTCCAGCAGATCCTGGATGCCGGTTCCCTGGCGCGCTGACACGTCGACGAACATGACGTCGCCGCCATACTCTTCGGCCACCAGACCGTACTCGGTCAGCTGCTGGCGGACCTTCTGCGGGTTGGCGTCGGGCTTGTCGACCTTGTTGACCGCCACGACGATCGGCACGTTCGCCGCCTGCGCGTGGTTGAGCGCCTCCACCGTCTGCGGCATGATGCCGTCGTCGGCAGCGACCACGAGGATCGCAAGGTCGGTCACCTGCGCACCTCGGGCACGCATGGCCGTGAAGGCCTCGTGACCCGGGGTGTCGATGAAGGTGATGGCACGCTCGATGTCCTCGTGCTCGGTCCACACCTGGTACGCACCGATGTGCTGCGTGATGCCACCGGCTTCACCCGCCACGACGTTGGTCCGACGGATGGCGTCGAGCAGGCGGGTCTTACCGTGATCGACGTGACCCATCACGGTCACGACGGGAGGACGGATCTCGAGGTCTTCGTCGTCCTCCTCAGCGAGCTCCTGCTCGAGATTCAGACCGAAGCCTTCGAGCAGCTCCTTGTCCTCGTCCTCGGGCGAGACCATCTGGATCTTGTAGCCGAGCTCTTCACCGAGGACCTCGAAGGTCGCCTCATCCAGCGACTCGGTGGCAGTTGCCATCTCACCGAGGTTGAACAGGATCGTCACGAGGGTGCCGGGCTGCACCGTGTAGCCGCGGATCGCTTCGAGCTTGTCGGCGAAGTCCGAGATCGACGCGCCGCGGCGCAGGCGGATGATCTCGCCGTTGCCCTTCTGGACGTTGACGCCGCCGACCTGCGGGGCATCCCTCATCTCGAATTCTTGACGCTTCGCCCGACGCGACTTGCGCTGCTTGGACTTGCCACCGCCCTTACCGAAGGCACCGGCGGTGCCACCGCCAGGACCGCGGCCACGGCCGCCGCCACCGGGACGGGCGGGGAAACCGCCACCGCCACCAGGCGCGCCGGGACGAGCGAACCCACCGCCGCCACCGGGACGACCGGCGCCGCCGGGACGCTGCTGGAACGGTGCACCGGGGCGACCGCCACCGCCGGGACGGCCTGCGCCGCCCGGCCGGCCGGGGCCACCGGGGCGTCCGGGCGAACCGGGACGCGGAGCCTGAGGCCGCGGGATGTTGGCAGGAGTCGGGCGCTGGCCCATACCCTGCTGCGACGCGAACGGGTTGTTGCCCGGACGCGGGCCGGCCGGGCGCTGGCCCATACCCTGCTGCGACGCGAACGGGTTGTTGCCCGGACGCGGTGCGCCACCGGGACGCGGAGCCTGCGGCGTCGGAGCAGCAGAGGATCCCGTGTCGGCGGAGTTGCCTTCGGACGCCGGCGCGCTGGACCCCGTAGGCGCAGCGGGTGCGGATGCCGCCGGGGCGGGAGCTTCCGCCTTCTCCGCCGGCTGCGGGCCGGGACGCGGTCCCGGGGTCGCAGCCCCGGGAGTTGCAGCCGGGCGCGATCCCGAGCGACCTGACGTCGCGCCGGGACGTGGGGCGGGGCGCGCGCCTGACGCGCTCGAGGGTGCGGTCGTGCCGCTGCCCTTGGCTGCGTCAGCGCCCTGTCCCTCGAACGCCGCGCGCAGCTTCCGCGCGACGGGAGGCTCGATCGTCGAAGAGGGGCTCTTGACGAATTCGCCGAGCTCCTTCAGCTTCGCGAGAGCCACTTTGCTGTCAATGCCGAGTTCGGATGCGATCTCGTGCACGCGTGGTTTTGCCACAGTTCTCCTGTCTGGGGTCCACCCAGACAGGGGCGGACCACTAGTTGCGGACGGGTCTCATTTCGAGCCGTTCACTTTGTGTCCATTGCCATTCAGCCGTTTCTCGTTCAGCCGTTTCGTGAGCGCTTGCGAATCCAGAGAACCTGGGGCGCGAAGCGCGCGTACGAAGGCCCGACGCTTCAGTGCCGCGTCGACGCACTCTCGCGTCGGATGAACCCACGCACCCCGCCCCGGCATCGAAGCCCGCTCGTCCCAGACGAGTGAGGATTCGATGGCCACGACGCGAAGAAGCGCCGATCGGGAAGAACGCGTGCGACATCCGACGCACGTTCGTACAGGTTCCATCCTACACCTGCCCTCCCGGGCCAGCCCACGCGAAGCGTGCTGATCAGGACTCGTCGAGAATGCTGTCGGGCTGGATGTCGATCTTCGCGCCCGTGAGTTTTGCGGCAAGCCGCGCGTTCTGTCCCTCCTTGCCGATGGCAAGAGAAAGCTGATAGTCCGGCACCAGTGCCCGTACGGCCTTGGTCTTGGCATCCAGCACGAAACTGGAGGTCACCTTCGCCGGAGAGAGCGCGTTTCCGACAAACGTCGCGAGGTCAGGGCTGTAGTCGACGATGTCGATCTTCTCGCCGCCAAGTTCCTCGGTGACCGCGCGCACACGCCGCCCCAGCTCCCCGATGCAGGCTCCCTTGGCGTTGATCGACGGATCGTTGGCCTTCACCGCGATCTTGCTGCGGTGCCCCGCCTCACGCGCGAGGGACACGATCTCCACGAGCCCCGCGGGAATCTCGGGAACTTCGAGAGCGAAGAGCTTGCGAACGAGGCCCGGGTGCGTCCGGGAAACGGTGATCGACGGACCCTTCGTTCCCTTCGAGACGGATGTCACATAAACCCGCAGCCGCGAACCGTGGGCGTAGTCCTCTCCGGGCACCTGCTCCTCGGGGGGCAGGATCGCCTCGACCGTGCCGAGGTCGACGTGCACCATGCGCGGGTTCGGTCCCTGCTGGACGACACCGGCGACGATGTCGCCCTCTTTGCCCCGGAACTCGCCGAGGACGGCGTCGTCGGCGATGTCTCGCAGGCGCTGGCTGATGACCTGCTTGGCGGCGAAGGCCGCGATGCGACCGAAGTTCTCGGGCGTGGTCTCCTCTTCGCCGATGACCACACCCTCGTCATCCAGCAGCGGCACAAAGATCGCGACGTGGCCCGTCTTACGGTCCAGCTGAGCGCGCGCGCCCTCGGGTGCCTCGCCGGTTGGCGAGGTGTGTTTTGCATAGGCGGTCAGAATCGCCTGCTCGATGATGCGAACGAGTTCGTCGAACGGAATGTCCTTCTCGCGCTCGACCGTTCTGAGCAGTGTCAGATCGATGTCCATCGTGACCTCCCTATTCAGCTCTACCCGTCGCGAATCACACGCCGCGCGGAATCATCCCACGTTACCCGATCGCTCCTTTGCTCGTCCCGTGTTGGTCGCTCATTCCATCCCGGGACCGACATACTGATGCCGTGGATGACGTCAATTCCCTCATCGTCGAGTGGGGTGACCTGTTTTGGACCTGGGCGGTGCTTCCGATCGTCGTCGGACTGGGCCTGTATTTCACGGTGCGATCGGGCGTCGTGCAGATCCGGCTCTTCCCGGAGATGTTCCGCACCCTCACCGACAAGACGCCGCGAACAACCGACGGCGCACCGCAGTCCGTGTCGTCGTTCCAGGCTTTCACGATTTCGGCGGCCTCGAGAGTGGGCGTCGGCAACATCGCGGGGGTGGGAACCGCGATCGCGCTGGGCGGACCCGGAGCAGTGTTCTGGATGTGGCTCATGGCGCTGATCGGCGCGTCATCGAGCTTCATCGAGTCCTCGCTCGCGCAGCTGTTCAAGGTGCGCGACGCCGAAGGCGGCTTCCGCGGCGGACCCGCCTATTACATGCAGCGAGGTTTGCGCGCGCGGTGGATGGGTGTGCTCTTTGCCGTCATCCTGCTGATCTGTTTCCCGTTCGCGTTCTCATCCCTGCAGGCCAACACGATCGCCGACACGGTCTCGTCGAGCTTCGGGACGGATGCCGGATGGGTCGGCCCGGTCACCGGGGTGATTGTGGCCCTATTGACGGCGCTCGTGGTCTTCGGCGGCATCCGTCGTATCGCGTCAGTCACCCAGACCCTGGTGCCGCTCATGGCGCTCGCCTACCTGCTGCTCGGCCTTGCGGTGGTCGCCATCCACATCGATCAGCTCCCTGTCGTTTTCGGGGAGATCTTCACGCAGGCGTGGGGGTTCAACGAAGTCGTCGGCGCGACGTTCGGATACATCGTGCTGACGGGTGTACGACGCGGCATGTTCTCGAACGAGGCGGGCCTCGGTTCAGCTCCGAACGCGGGTGCCAGCGCCGCCGTCACGCACCCGGTCAAGCAGGGTCTGGTGCAGTCGCTGGGCGTCTACTTCGACACCTTCCTGGTCTGCTCGATCACCGCCTTCATCATCCTGGTGTCTGTCCCTGATCTGGCGGGCGCATCGCGAGGGATCGCCCTCACCCAGGGGGCACTTGTCTCCACGCTCGGAGAGTGGTCGAACATTGCGCTGAGCATCATCATCTTCCTGCTCGCGTTCTCGTCGATCCTCGGCAATTACTACTACGGCCAGTCCAACATCGAGTTCATCACCACCCGACGCGGCATCCTCCCGGCCTACCGTGTTGCCGTTGTTCTCGCCGTGCTCCTCGGCTCGCTCGCCTCTGCCGACCTGGTGTGGAGCTTCGCGGACGGCGTCATGGGGGTCATGGCACTGATCAACCTCATCGCCATCGCGCTGCTGTCGGGCATCGCCTTCCGCCTGCTGCGCGACTACACCCGCCAACGCCGGGAGGGCCGCGATCCCGTCTTCACCCGCGACCTGCTGCCCGGCGTCACGGGGATCGAGTGCTGGGAAGACGAACTCACCGTCACCGGTCCGCTGGATCTCATCACCAAAAAGCGGCAGTCCCAGAAGCACCGCGATCACCTCCACGGAGCACAGCAATGACCCGCAGGCGAACACTGCCCGCCGCCGCAACCGCCCTCGTCGCCCTTCTTCTTGCCCTGTCGGGTTGCTCGCTGACAGCGTTCACCGACTTCGGCGTCGTCGACGAGAGCGGCTCCGGCCAGTACAGCGACGGCGAGGTCTACACCGAGGATGACGAGGATCTCGGCGTCGTCCAGGTCTACACCGTCGAGCCGGATGCTTCGCTGTCACCCACCGGCGACGAGACCACCGAGTCGGTCTGGGACATGTTTGTGAGGATCGCGACCCCCGAGGTGGCAGTCAGCGTCATCCGCGACTTCCGTGTCGGAGATTCAGACTCCAGCGACCTGGGGGCCTACGTACGCCAGACTGACGATCCCGCGCGGTGGACACTCGTGGTGAACCTCGCTGACGGGGCAGACCAAGATGTGCTGCTGCCCACGATGATCCACGAGTACGCGCACATTCTGAGCCTGTCTCCGGGCCAGACCGACCCCGCTGCGTGGAGCTGCGACACGCTGCAGCTGGACGAGGGGTGCGCAGAGCCGGATTCGGCGCTGTGGGGCTTCGACCAGGAGTTCTGGGCCCGGTACGGGTCGGATGCTCCGGATCCTGGTAATGCAGACGCCGACCTCGCCTACGAGTTCTATCTCGATCACGAAGAGGACTTCGTCAGCGACTACGCCGCCACCAATGTGGTCGAAGACTTCGCCGAGAGCTTCATGACGTTCGTGCTCGAGCCCGAACCCGACGACGACACGGTGATCGCGCAGAAGCTTCTCTTCTTCTGGGATCGCCCGGAGTATGTCGAGATCCGCGACCACGTGCGTGCGGAGTTCGGACTCTGAGCCCACTGACGATCGCCTGTTGCATCGGCTCGCGCTGACGTCAACCGTCTCCGCGACCGTGCCGACCGCAGATACGCTCGGCCCATGGCCCCCGGCAGCGTGAAAAAGACCGCGCGCGATGCGCAATCTCATCCCGCCGTTCGAGCGCTCGCCCGAGGCGGATACGTCGCGATGGGCCTGGTGCATCTGCTCCTGAGCACCCTCGTGATCACTGTCGCGCTGGGAGGATCGAGCGAGCAGACCAGCCAGAGCGGGGCGTTCACCGCACTTGCCGAGGCGCCGTTCGGCATCATCCTCGTCTGGGTGATTGCCGCGCTGCTTGCCGTGCTCGGCGCCCATCAGCTCGCGGACGGCCTTGTCGTACGCGGCTCTGATGAGCCCGACAGGTGGCGGCGCAGAATAGCCTCCTGGGGCCGCGGGGTCGTCTACCTGATCCTTGCGGTGCTGGCGGCAGCAATTGCACTGGGCGCGCGGCCCAACAGTGAACAGAGCGCGGAGGATGCCAGCGAGGGCGTGCTCTCGCTGTTCGCGGGACCGATCGTGCTCGGCATCCTGGGGATCGGCATCCTCATCGCCGGCGTTGCTTACGCCGGTGTCGGCGTGACCCGCGGCTTCCAGAAGAAGATGTCATACCCGGGCGGGGGGCTCGGGATGACGGTGACAGTGCTCGGAATCGTGGGATACGTCGCAAAGGGCCTCGCGCTTGCCGTCGTGGGCATCCTGGTCGTGATCGCGGCGGTCACCACCGACCCAGACGCCGCCGGAGGATTGGACGAAGCGATCCACTCCCTGCTCGCGCTACCGGCCGGCCCGGCACTCGTCATCGGCGTCGGCACAGGCTTCGCCGCATACGGGCTCTTCTGTTTCTTCCGCGCCCGATATGCAGACCTGTGACCCGTGTCAATCCCCTCGCGCGCGCGAGGGGATGACCCACATCCTGCCGACATGACGGAATTGACAGGAACCGAAGCCCGCACCCGCGCCAAGGAACTCGTCGAAGACATCGACATCACGATGCTCACGACGCGCGATGACGGCGGCAATCTGGTGAGCCGCCCGATGAGCACACGCCGGATGGACGAGAACGGAGACATCTGGTTCTTCACGGCCGAGCACACCAAGAAGGTCGACGAGGCCGAAGCAGATGACGAGGTCGGACTGTCCTACTGCGACCCGAAGGGCATGCGCTACGTCTCGGTCGCCGGTCACGCCCGCGTCGTCCACGACGATGCACTCATGCAAGAGCTGTACTCGCCGTCGCTGGAGGTGTGGTTCGAGGACGGGCTCGATACGCCCGGGATCACCCTCCTGCGGGTGAGCCCGGTCGAAGTGGAGTTCTGGGAACCCGGACAGAACCGGTTGGCGCAGGCCGCCGGGATGCTGAAGGCGCTGGTGACCCGCGACACACCGGACGACGACATCGTCCGGCACGCGAAGATCGCCTACTGATACCTCACGGCGCGAGGCGAGCGATGGCGTCGTCAAGCGTCATCGTCTCGCGCTCGCCGGTGCGGCGATCCCAGAGCTCGACCTCACCGGCCGCCGCTCCCCGTCCGACCACGAGGATGCGTGGCACGCCGACAAGCTCCGCGTCGCCGAATTTCACCCCCGGAGAAACCTTGGGGCGGTCGTCGTAAACGACCGCGAGACCGGCCGCCTCAAGTCGCGCGCTTGCCTGTTCCGCAAGGTCGAACGCGACGGCGTCCTTGCCCGTGGCGACGACGTGCACATCGAAGGGTGCCACGGCAGTCGGCCAGATGAGACCCTTCTCGTCGTTGCTCAGCTCAGCGATGATCGCAAGGATCCGCGTGACGCCGATGCCGTAGGAGCCCATCGTCACCGTCACGAGCTTGCCGTTCTCATCCAGAACCTTCAGGCCAAGCGTCTCGGCGAAGAAGCGGCCGAGTTGGAAGACGTGACCGATCTCCATTCCACGCGCCAGTTCGACGGGGCCCGAGCCATCCGGTGCCGGGTCGCCGGGCAGAACGTTCGCCACCTCGACGAAACCGTCGCCGCTGAAGTCCCGTCCCGCCACGAGTGAGTGGACATGCTTCTGGTCGATGTTCGCGCCAGTGACCCACGACGTACCCTCCACGACACGCGGGTCGAGGAGATACCGGATGCCGGTCGCCGACTCTTCGCCGAGAATCGCCCCCGTCGGTGACCAGGGACCGATGTAGCCCTTCACGAGCAACGGGCTGTTCTCAAAATCGTCAGCCGTCGCCGCCTCGACGGCGGCGGGCGCGAAGGCCACCTCGGCGCGCTTGTCGTCGATATCGCGGTCTCCAGGGATACCGACCACGACGATCTCGCGGGTGCCGTCGAGGTGGGTCAGCGCGAGCACCACGTTCTTCAGCGTGTGAGCTGCCGTCCACGTCGTGTCGCCATCCGTGGCGGGACCGGCGATGCCGGGAGCCGGGGCAGCCTCGTTCGCGTTGAGGTGGTCTACCAGCGTGGCGATCGTCGGGGTGTCGGGCGAGTCGAAGATCACCGGGTCCGGAAGGCCATCGAACGGCAGGGGTGCAGGAACGACCGTGGTGAAGGCCTCGACATTGGCGGCGTATCCCCCGGCGCTGCGAACGAACGTGTCTTCCCCGACGGGGGTCGGATGCAGGAACTCCTCGCTCCGAGCGCCGCCCATCAGCCCGTTGTCGGCGTTGACGATGACGTACTCGAGTCCGAGCCGCTGGAAGATTCGCTCATACGCGTCACGCTGGGCCTGGTACGACGCATCGAGCCCGGCATCCGTGTAGTCGAAGGAGTAGGCATCCTTCATCGTGAACTCACGCCCGCGCAGCAGCCCCGCGCGCGGCCGAGCCTCGTCGCGGTATTTGTCCTGGATCTGGTAGATCGCCAGCGGCAGATCCTTGTACGAGGAGTAGAGGTCCTTCACCAGGAGCGTGAACATCTCCTCGTGGGTCGGCGCGAGCAGATAGTCGGCGCCCTTGCGATCCTGGAGGCGGAAGATACCGTCGCCGTAAGACTCCCAGCGCCCCGACGCTTCGTAGGGCTCCCGGGGCAACAGCGCCGGGAAGTGCACTTCGTAGGCTCCCGCGGCAGCCATCTCGTCGCGGATGATCTGCTCGAGCTTCGCCTTGACCCGCAGGCCCAGTGGCAGCCACGCGAAGATGCCGGGTGCCTGACGCCGGATGTAGCCGGCGCGCACCAGGAGTTTGTGGCTGGTGACCTCGGCGTCGGCGGGGTCTTCGCGAAGCGTGCGGAGGAAGTAATGCGAGAGACGGGTGACCACGAGCGTCAAGTCTAGGCCGCGGCGGCGCACCGGTTCAGCGAACGGCGAGCCGAAGGCGTCCGGGCCTCACCCATCGGTGGGAGGCTGCTCGAGCAGGTCCGCCGTAGCGTGCTCGCGCCCGTCGGCGCGCGCCCAGCGGAGTTCGGCCTGGCCCTGGTCCAGCCGCGCCCGCAGCTCGGACCATCCGGATGCCGACTCCCACCGCATGTGCAACCATCCGTCGTCATCGAGCCGCGACTGGAAGGCCCCGTCGAGCCCCGGGGCGCCAGCGCGGAATCGGCACAGCTCCAACAGAGCGGCAACGACAGGCCGCTCAAGGTCGCGCGTCACGTCGGCGTCACTGTAGATGTGGCGGTTGATGTCGCGCCCGACCCCGGTGCGCCCAAGCAGATCCATGTCATTGGTTCCAGCGAGAGCCCCGACGTAATAGATCTGGTGGATGCCGGGCAAGAACAGCTGCACTGCACGTGCTGCCAGGTACGCCCGATCATCGCGGCGCAGGGCGTCGTAAAAAGTGCTGTTGACCTGATAGATGTCGAGGTTCGAAGCCGCCGCGCCCGTTGCCGCCCGGCTTTGCCCGCCCGTGGCGTCGTGGATCGCTTCGACCAACGCGTCGAGCTGGGTGGCATCCAGAAGCCCGGGCTCCCCCGTCGCCGCGTCGGGCCCCACGTCCACGATGCCGATGCCGTCGTGAGTGTCCAGCACGGTCACGGCGTTCTCGGGCCGCTCAGCGATCCAGCGCGCCAGCGGCGCGTGATCTCCAGTCGCGGCAGCGAACAGCACCAGGGGCGGAAGCGCGAAGTCGTACACACGGTCGACGCGCTGGGCGATCTCGATCTGGCGACGGTAGAACGAGTGAACCTCGACTAGGACCTCGAGCCCGCGCTCGTGCGCCAGCGCGGTCAGCTCATCGATGAAAGCAAAGGTCTCAGGCGTCATGAACGACGAGCTGCCCGGCGTCTTCACCGCATAACCGACAGCGTCCAGGCGAATCATCCGTGTGCCAGCATCGCGCAGGGCATCCAGGATCGAAATGAGGTACGCGGACCCCGCAGCACTGCGCACATCGATGTCGACCTGTGCCGCGGTGAAGGTGGTCCACACCAGCCGGGTCGACTCGCCCCACGGATACGGAGTGAACGGGAGCCCGGGACGGGGCCGATAGATCCGCAGCAGATCGGCTTCTGTCGCACCGTCCGGGAAGACGGTTCCCATCGTCAGGAACATCTCCGCGTAGCGCGACTGGTCCCCGTTCTGGATGACGTCGCGGAACTGCGGCGAGCGGGCAGACACGTGATTGACGATGACATCCACCATGACATCGAGGTCGTCAGAGAGGGCGCGGACATCTTCCCACGTGCCCAGCCGAGGGTCGACTGTCGTGTGATCGTCGGGGTCGAACCCGGCGTCGGCGCCGTCGAAGGGCGTGAAGAAAGGAAGGATGTGAACGCCGCCGAAGGCTCCAGCGAATCGGTCGCGTACTACCTCACCGAGCGCGGGAATCGTCCCTCCCAGGCGGTCGGCATAGGCGATGAGCTGGATCGGATGGGTCATGAGGAGCACTCCGGAGGCGTCTGCGGCTCGGTCCTGACGACCTCCTCCGCGTTGCTAAATCGTGTCAGCATATTCTACCGGCATCCTCGACGTACCGTGAAGGCATGTCGACCGTGCTTCTGACCGGCTTCGAACCGTTCGCCGGTGATCAGACGAATCCGTCAGGCGACGCGGTAGTGCGATTGGGCGCCGCGTGGAACGGGCCGGCTCGACTGGTCACGGCAGTACTTCCCGTGGATTTCGCGCGCGCTGGCGCAGAGCTGATCGAGCTCGTCGCCACACACAGGCCCGATGTCGTCATTGCGACAGGCCTGGCCGGCGGTCGCGACGCCATCACGCCGGAGCGCATCGCCGTGAATCTGCGCGACGCCCGCATTCCCGACAACGCGGGGCATCAGCCCGTCGACACCGCCAGCATCCCCGGCGCGCCCCTCGCGTACGCATCCTCGCTCCCCGTCAAGGCGATCGCCACGGAGATCGCGGCCAGCGGCATCCCCGCCTCCGTGTCGCTATCGGCAGGCTCGTTCGTCTGCAACGACGTATTCTTCACGGTCGCACACGTGAGCGCGAACACCCCGGGACTGCGGGCGGGCTTCATCCATGTGCCATGGGATGCCGAGAACGCACCACCCGGCGCGGCATCGCTCCCCCAAGCCGACATCACGCGCGCGCTCGAGATCGCCGTGATCACGACGCTGACGTACACCAGCGATCTCGACGTCCCCGCCGGACACCTGGCCTGAACCCCGCCGGTCGGAGTTGACAGACACGCGTCGTTCCGTATGCAATATATTGCATGCCGGTCCCCTCGACAGCGGGCACCCACCGCCCCCTCCTCCGCGACGAGGTACAAGCACGGCTGCGCGCCGCCATCGTGGACGGCACCCTCGCGCCGGGCGAACAGGTGCGTGACGCCGACATTGCGCAGTGGCTGGGCGTGAGCCGCACACCTGTTCGCGAGGCGCTGCTCGAGCTCGCACACGCGGGACTCGTCCAGACGACACCGGGACGGGCGACAATCATCTCGCCGATCGAACGTCGGGCCACCAGTGAGGCTCGCGATGTCGTAGCGGCCATGCACCGTCTCGCTGCGCTTGCAGCAGTGCCGCGACTCGACTCGAACACGATCGAGCGGATGCGTGCTGCGAATCGCCTGTTCGCCGCAGCGCTCCGGTGCGGTGACATCGACGGCGCCATCGCCGCCGACGAACTCTTTCACGGCATCCTGGTCGAAATCGCCGACAACGATGCAATACGAACGGTGCTGCGCCTGTATGAACCGGTCCTCCTGCGAGCAGAACGCGCACAATTCTCGTCGGAGCACGCCGAGCTCTCGACACTGCGCCACGACCAGCTGATCGCGCGCTGCGCCCTCGGTGACGCGCTGGGCGCTGCGGAGATCGCCGAGTCTATCTGGACCTACCTGCTTACCGAGGGCGATGCCAACGTCTCGGACCCCGCCACCGCCGACACCGGCACGAGCAACGAAACCGAGGATTCCCACGCATGAAGCTCCATGAGTTCCCCCGCTACCCGCTCACGTTCGGACCGAGCCCGGTCCACCACCTCGCTCGCCTGAGCAACCACCTCGGCGGCGCGCAGATCTGGGCCAAGCGCGAGGATGTCTCCAGCGGCCTGGCGTACGGCGGTAACAAGGTCCGCAAGCTCGAGTACATCGTCCCCGACGTCATCGCCTCGGGCGCAGACACCCTCGTCTCCATCGGCGGTTACCAGTCCAACCACACGCGACAGGTGGCAGCTGTTGCGGCCCACCTCGGTTTGAAGGCCCGGCTCGTGCAAGAGAAGTGGGTGCCGTGGGAGGACCCCACCAACGACAAAGTGGGCAACATCCTGCTCACCCGGATGATGGGAGCAGACTCGCGCCTCGACGACGCGGGGTTCGACATCGGCATCCGGGACTCGTGGAAGACGGCGCTGCAGGAAGTCGAGGATGCCGGCGGCGTGCCGTATCCGATCCCGGCGGGAGCGTCAGAGCACCCGCTGGGCGGACTGGGATTCGCCAACTGGGCCTTCGAGGTCGCCGAACAGGAGAAGCAGCTCGGGGTCTTCTTCGACACGATCATCGTCTGCACGGTGACCGGGTCCACCCACGCCGGCATGATCGCCGGCTTCGCAGCCTTGGAGGAGCTGACCGGAGTGCGCCGCCGGATCATCGGGATCGACGCATCGGCAACGATCGAGAAGACGCGGGAGCAGGTAGCGCGGATCGCGCGGAACACCGCCAGCCTCATCGAACTAGGCCGCGACCTCCGAGACGACGAGATCCAGGTGCTCGAAGGCTGGGCTGGTGACCTGTACGGCATCCCGGTCGACTCGACAATGGCCGCGATGGCGCTCGGCGCGCAGCTGGAGGCCATGATCACCGACCCCGTCTACGAAGGAAAGTCCCTGGCCGGGCTGATCGACCTGGTGCGCAGCCGCGACATTCCCCAAGACTCGACGGTGCTGTACGCCCACCTCGGCGGGCAGCCCGCGATCAACGCCTATTGGCGCCTATGGGACTGAGCGCGCGAGCGCAAGGGGATGGCATCGGACAGGCGCGTGTGGCAGGTTAGGCAGACGACAGGCCCTCCGACATCCGGAACCACGGGAGGAACAGATGACCGCCGCGGAACCGACGACAAATACCGTCTCCATCCCGATCCTGACACAGGAGCCGTTCCCCGATACACCCGGAAGCGCGGAGCCTGAATGGTTCAAGACGGCGGTCTTCTACGAGGTCTTGGTCCGATCCTTCAAAGACAGTGACGGCGACGGAACCGGCGACTTCCGGGGCCTCATCGACAAGCTGGACTACCTCGAGTGGCTCGGTGTCGACTGCCTGTGGCTTCCGCCCTTCTTTCCCTCCCCCCTGCGCGATGGTGGCTACGACGTTGCCGACTACACCGGCATCCAGCCGGGGCTCGGAACTACCGAAGACTTCCAGGCCTTTCTGAACGCCGCGCACGAGCGGGGCATGCGGGTCATCATCGACTTCGTCATGAACCACACCAGCGACGAGCATCCGTGGTTCCAAGAGAGCCGCCGCGATCCCGACGGGCCGTACGGCGACTTTTACGTGTGGAGCGACACCGACGAGCTCTACGAGGATGCCCGCATCATCTTCGTCGACACCGAGCCGAGCAACTGGACGTGGGATCCGGTGCGGCAGCAGTACTTCTGGCACCGCTTCTTCTCGCACCAGCCGGATCTGAACTTCGACAACCCGCGGGTCCACGACGCGGTGCTGGACGCGATGCGGTTCTGGCTCGACATGGGGCTCGATGGGTTCCGCCTCGATGCCGTCCCCTACCTCTACGAGCGCCCGGGCACCAACGGCGAGAACCTCCCCGAAACACACGACTTCCTGAAGAAGGTGCGCCGCATCGTCGACCGCGAGTATCCGGGACGCGTGCTCCTGGCCGAAGCCAACCAGTGGCCGGCGGATGTCGTCGACTACTTCGGGGATCCGGACGTCGGCGGCGACGAATGCCACATGTGCTTCCACTTCCCGGTCATGCCGCGCATCTTCATGGCGGTGCGTCGTGAGTCCCGCTATCCCATCAGCGACATCCTCGCGGAGACTCCCCCGATCCCTTCCGGATGCCAGTGGGGGATCTTCCTGCGCAACCACGACGAGCTGACCCTCGAAATGGTCACCGACGAAGACCGCGACTACATGTGGAACGAGTACGCGCAGGATCCGCGCATGAAGGCGAACATCGGAATCCGTCGCCGCCTCGCACCACTGCTGGACAACGACATCGATCGCATCGAACTGTTCACCGCGCTGCTTCTCTCCTTGCCCGGCGCGCCGGTGCTGTACTACGGCGACGAGATCGGCATGGGCGACAACATCTGGCTCGGTGACCGCGACGGCGTGCGCACACCCATGCAATGGACCTCGGACCGCAACGCCGGGTTCTCCACCGCCAACCCGGGCAAGCTTGCCCTGCCCATCGTGCAGGACCCGGTGCACGGGTACCTCGCTGTGAACGTGGAAGCGCAGCAGGAGAACCGCTCCTCGCTGCTCCAGTGGACGCGTCAGATGATCCAGGCTCGCAAGCGCCACCCGGCGTTCGGACTCGGGAGCTTCAACGACCTGGGCGGGTCGAATCCGTCAGTGCTGTCCTACACGCGCGAGCACACCAACGACGACGGCACCGTGGACGTCATCATCTGCGTCAACAACCTGTCGCAGTTCCCCCAGCCGGTCGAACTCGACCTCCGCCGCTTCGAGGGGCTCGTGCCGGTCGAGCTCGTCGGCGGCGTTCCCTTCCCTCGGATCGGTGAGCTGCCCTACCTGCTCACCCTCGGCGGTCACGGGTTCTTCTGGTTTCAACTGCACTCACCGGCCGACGATGCAGAGGAGGTGGGGCTGCTGTGACCGCGCCCGACGCCGCTCTCCTGGAGAGCTATTTGGTACGCACCCGCTGGTTCGGCGGCAAGGGGCGGCCATTCGAGGTCGAACAGGTACGCAGCATCGCGGACGTGCCTGCTCGCCAGGGGCGGCCGTCTCTGACCGTTTACCTCCTCACGGTGACCTATCGCGATCAGGATGCCGGCAGCGAGCTGTATCAGGTGCCGCTGAGCGGCTACCCCGACGTTGAAGAGCGAATCAGCCACGCCTACCTCGGGGGCATCGACACGGATGCCGGCCACATCCACCTCTACGACGCGGTGCACGACCGCGAGGCGATGCGCATCTGGCTGGACGGGTTCATCGCGGCGGAGGCCACGGGAACCGCGCAGGTCGATCGGCTGCGCTTCCACCGTGTCGCAGGCGGCGAACCCCTGGACGACTCGCTCGTCTCGTCACCGATGACCGGTGAGCAGTCGAACTCGTCGGCGCGGTTCGATGACACCGCGATCATGAAGCTGTTCCGCAAGGTGAGCCCCGGAACGAACCCCGACATCGAGATCCATGAGGAACTCACACGCGGCGGCTCCGAACACATCGCACAGTTGTACGGCTGGGTGGAGGTCGAGGTCGAGGGGCAGCTGCTGCAGACGGCGATGCTGCAAGAGTTCCTGGCGACGGCGACCGACGGATTCGAGCTGGCCGTCGCCAGCGTTCGCGCGCTCCTCGCAGATCCCGAGCAGCGTGCGGGGGACTCCGGAGGTGACTTCGCCGGCGAGGCCGCGCGTCTGGGTGCGGCCCTCGCGCAGGTCCATGCCCTGATGCGGTCGCGCTTTCCCGCCGAGCGCCGCGGTGCCGGCACCACGGCGGAGCTCGCCGACGCGATGCGGGGTCGCCTCGACCACGCGCGCCGGTCGGTCCCCGGGCTTGAGGCCAGCGTCCCGCAACTGCACGCCCTCTATGACGCTGTCGCCGCACTTGACACCCTCGAGGTTCAGCGCGTGCATGGCGACCTGCACCTCGGCCAGACTCTGCGTACCTCGCACGGATGGCGCATCGTCGACTTCGAGGGTGAACCGGGCCGGCCGTTCGAGCAGCGCTCTCTTCCGGATTCGCCGTGGCGGGATGTTGCCGGAATGCTGCGTTCGTTCGACTACGCGGCGGCGATGATCGAGGTGTCCTGGGCTTCGGACACCGATACCGATGAGGCGGGGGCTCTGCGAGCAGAGCGCGCGCGCGAGTGGTCAGCCCGCGCTCGCGAGCACTTCGTCGCGGCGTACGTCGCGGCTGCGGCATCCGATGACGGCAGCGACGGCGACACCGGCGCGGACCTCACCGGGCCTCACCGTGTGCTGCTGGACGCTTACGTCGCTGATAAGGCGGTGTACGAGGTCATGTACGAGATCCGCAACCGGCCCACGTGGGTTTCGATCCCGCTGGAGGCGCTCGAACGCGTTGCGAGGTCCTAGACTCCCGGACCCAGGCGCGTGGGAGTCCGGGGCTTCTCAGCTCGTGACGACCTGCGCAGTACCGAGCGGGGCGTCGGGGCCCATCTCGTCGGCGAGCCGGTTGGCCTCTGCAATGAGAGTGGCGACGATCTCGGACTCGGGAACCGTCTTGATGACCTCGCCCTTGACGAAGATCTGACCCTTGCCGTTGCCGGAGGCAACGCCCAGGTCGGCATCCCGGGCTTCTCCCGGTCCGTTCACGACGCACCCCATGACAGCCACGCGCAGCGGCACCGTCATGTCTTTGAGTCCCTCGGTGACGTTGTCGGCCAGGGAATACACGTCGACCTGGGCTCGCCCGCATGAGGGGCACGACACGATCTCGAGCTTTCGCTCACGCAAGTTCAGCGACTGCAGAATCTGGTGCCCGACCTTCACCTCTTCGGCGGGCGGCGCAGACAGCGAAACGCGGATGGTGTCGCCGATCCCCTCACCCAGCAGGATGCCGAAGGCGGTAGCGGATTTGATGGTGCCCTGGAAGGCGGGACCGGCCTCGGTCACCCCGAGGTGCAACGGCCAGTCACCCCGTTCGGCGAGCAACCGGTAGGCCTTGACCATCACAACGGGATCGTTGTGTTTGACCGAAATCTTGAAGTCGTGGAAGTCGTGTTCTTCGAACAGCGAGGCCTCCCACACCGCGCTCTCCATGAGCGCCTCGGGAGTCGCCTTGCCGTACTTCTCCAGCAGGCGCCGGTCGAGCGACCCGGCATTGACACCGATCCGCAGCGACACCCCAGCCGCTTGCGCGGCCTTCGCGATCGCCCCGACCTGGTCGTCGAACTTGCGGATGTTGCCGGGATTGACGCGAACCGCCGCGCAACCGGCGTCGATGGCTTGGAAGACGTACTTCGGCTGGAAGTGGATGTCGGCGATCACCGGAATCTGGCTCTTTGCCGCAATGATGTGCAGCACGTCAGCGTCATCCTGCGACGGCACTGCCACGCGCACGATCTCGCATCCGGATGCCGTGAGCTCGGCGATCTGCTGCAGCGTGGCGTTGATGTTGGTCGTCGGCGTCGTCGTCATCGATTGGACGCTGACGGGCGCATCTCCGCCGACAAGGACCTTACCCACCTTGATCTGGCGGCTCTTGCGGCGCGGAGCGAGGGTTTCGGGGACCTTCGGCATTCCGATGTTCACAGCTGGCACGGGACCAGCCTACGCATTCCGGCTGGGTGGCAGGCCGAGGTCGCCGAGGTGGGTCGGCGCTACTGCAGTCGGCGCATCTCGTCCTGGATCTTGCTCTCGGCGAGCGCGCCGCGGGTCGGACCGTACGCGTTGAAGCCCGCGAAGGCAACCCCGATCGCGATTCCAGCGATCGGCCAGGCGGGCCAGAAGTACCCCATCCCCGTCAGCGCCCAAATGAGAACAAAAAAGATGGAGAGCACCACCCATGTCGCCAGGGTGTACCAGAACCCCTGCTTTGCGCGAAGACTTGCGACCGCGCGCTGGCGGAGCTCGTCGGAACCACTACCCTGCGGATCTGTCATGTCTCGAATGTATTGCGAGCTGGCACCCGAGCGCCAGAGACTCGGCGCAGCGCAGCAGCGCTGTGGTAGTTTCGGCGCATGTTCGCGAGCACCCCATGGTGGCCCACCGTCTGAGGCGGTGTGCTCGTTGATCCTGAGACCGCCCCCGGGGCGGTCTTCTTTGTGAGGGTGGCCGCCCCACGACGAAAGACCGATCCATGACCGGGACTCCCCTTCCCTCCCTCGCCGGACTCGCCACCAGCGACATGCCGTTCGCGATCCTCGCCCGTGACTCCGCAACCGTCGAGGTGCTCACCGGCGAGGTTATCGACGTGGAGCTGCTGCGCGACATCCCGCTCCTGGCAGCCGACGGCACGCCGCGAGAGGTTCTCGCGCTCGTTCCGTTCCGACAGGTGAGAGAGCGCGGATTCGCGTGCCACGATGACGGCGCACCGTTGCGGTGTCTTGTCATCACGGAGCGCGCCACGTATCCGCGAGACGAAGCGCTGGCCGTCCTTCCCCACGACGTCATCCCGCTGCGGGACGCCGGGTTCGACATCGACGACGAGGCGTACGCCGACATCGTGCGCCGGGTCATCGCCGATGAGATCGGGCGCGGCGAAGGCGCCAACTTCGTCATCCGTCGCGATTTCACGGCGGATGTCGATGCTGACCCGCGGGTGGCGGCCCTCGCCTGGTTCCGGGCGTTGCTCGAGCACGAGCGCGGCGCCTACTGGACCTTCGCGGTGGTGACCGACAGCCACGTGGCGGTCGGAGCGAGTCCCGAGGCTCACGTGAGCGCCGAGGCAGGCATCGTCACGATGAATCCGATATCGGGGACATTCCGCCACCCCGAGGGCGGGGCCACCGTCGACAACCTCAGCGAGTTCCTGCGCTCCACGAAAGAGACCGAAGAGCTGTTCATGGTCGTCGACGAAGAGCTCAAGATGATGAGCGCCGTGTGCACGGACGGCGGACGCATCACCGGCCCGCACCTGAAAGAGATGTCCCGTCTCACGCACACCGAGTACATGCTGCGGGGCTCGAGCAAGCTGGACCCGCGCGACATCCTGCGCGAGACGATGTTCGCACCCACGGTCACCGGCTCCCCCATGCAGAACGCGTGCACGGTCATCACCCGTCACGAGACGACACCCCGCGGCTACTACTCGGGCGTCGCCGCATTGTTCACGCCACGCACGGACGCCGCCCCCGGCCAGGGAACTGACGCTGTCACCCACGACCTCGACGCCCCGATCCTGATCCGCACCGCCTATATCGAGAACGGACGCCTGCGGGTGCCTGTCGGCGCCACGCTGGTGCGCCACTCCGACCCCTACGGCGAGGTCAGCGAAACACATGGCAAGGCTGCGGGCGTGTTGGGCGCGATCGGCGCGATCCCGCGCGAAGTCCGGCCCGCTGTTGTGATTCTCGACGAGGATGCCCCCGCCGCTGCCCCTGCCCGGTTGGCTGACGACCCGACGATCGCCGCACTCCTGGAGTCCCGGAATGCCCGGCTCGCGCCGTTCTGGCTGAACCCGCAGGAACAGGCAGGCGCCGGACCGTTCGCGGGGCGACGCGCGCTGGTCATCGATGCCGAAGACCGCTTCACGACGATGCTCGCGCACCAGTTGAGCCACCTCGGCCTCGACGTCTCGATTGTGCCGTGGGATGCCGTTACCGATGACGAGGTCGACGCGGCGGAGCTGCTGGTCTCGGGCCCCGGCCCCGGCGACCCGCTGGATCCGTCGTCGGCCCGCATGGCCCGGCTGCGAGAGATCATCGCGCGGCGCCGCGCGGCATCGGCACCGCTGCTGACGGTGTGTCTGAGCCATCAGATCCTCGCCAGCGAGCTCGGCATCGACCTCGCTCCGCTGGCGCAACCCCACCAGGGCCTGCAGCTGACCGTCGATGTCTTCGGACAACCCGCCTCGATCGGCTTCTACAACACGTTCACGGCGCGCTGC
The DNA here is from genome assembly GCF_020781975.1 of Microbacterium schleiferi. GTDB lineage: Bacteria > Actinomycetota > Actinomycetes > Actinomycetales > Microbacteriaceae > Microbacterium. The sequence continues at coordinate 197,940 of NZ_JAJGNI010000003.1, read as the reverse complement.
GCTTCGGGAACGACGATTGCCGGTGTGGAGATCGCAGCGGATCCGGCAACGGGCGACGTCTACGCCCTTCGGGGCACCGGATTCGCCTCGGTGCAGGGCCACCTCGAATCGATCCTCTCGCGCGACGGCATGTCGACCCTGCATCAGCTCATCGAGTGGGCCCTCGCCCCGGAGTGATCCCCGCGGCGCGTCGGCCGCGCGACTCGCTCAGCCGAAGAGCGGGATGGGGTTCACGAGGTCGGCGATGATCAGGACCGCGGTCATCGCGATCAGGGCTATCACCACGACGAACGTCAGGGGCACGAGTCTGGTCGCGTCGATCGGGGCCGGTTCAGCACGCCCGCGAATCCGCGCCCACCAGTTGCGGATGCCGCCCCACAGCGCCACGACGATGTGACCACCATCCAGGGGGAGAAGTGGCAAGAGGTTGAACACGAACAGCGCGATGTTCAGCGACGCCAGCAGCGACAGGATCACGGCGATGCGATTGACGACCGGGGCGTCGGTTGCCGCGACCTCTCCCGCGATCGCCCCGGCGCCGACGATACTGAGCGGCCCGTTCGGATCGCGCTCGGCACCGGTCACCAGCGTCGCCGCCGTTTCGTAGACCTTGACAGGAAGTTGCACGATGATCCCGGCAACGGTTCCGACATTGTCGACCGCAGCGATGGGGCCTGACCAGATCGGCTGACGCACGTAGTCAAGAGTCCCGGTGACGCCGATGACCCCGACCTGGTTCTCGACACGCTGCCCGTCCTGATCGACGACCTGACGGGTCACGGAGTCGGGTGTCACCGACAGGGTGAGACGCTGGCCGTCGCGGTCGACCACGATCGGTACGCTCTGGCCCGGAGCTGCCTGGATGAGGGCAGCTGCCGTGGCGAAATCAGAGACCTCCTGACCACCCACCGACACGATGACATCGCCGGGTTGGATGCCTGCTGCCGCCGCCGGTGACGGCGGATCGCCGGCCTGACATTCCTGGCCAGCCTCGGCGGGGACGCAGGCGCTCACCGACGCGACGGTGTTCGTCACGGTCTGCACACCGATGCCGCTGAGCACAAGCGTCATCAGAACGACCGCGAAAACCAGGTTCATGAGCGGACCACCGAGCATGATGATCACGCGCTTGTAGACCGGCAGCCGATAGAAGACGCGGTCGTCGTCGGCGCCGTCGAGTGTTTCGTCGTTCGCCGCGCGGGCATCCTGCACCATCGTCGCGAAAAAGCCGCCCCCGGCACGTCCCGAGACTGTTCCGCCGTCTGCAGCGCGCGCAGCCGGCGAGGGTGGGTACATTCCAGCCATGGAGATGTAGCCGCCGAGCGGTATCGCCTTCACGCCGTACTCGGTCTCGCCGCGGCGACGGGACCACAGCGTGGGTCCGAAACCGACCATGTACTGGCCGACGCGCACCCCGAATCGCTTCGCGGGGACGAGGTGGCCGATCTCATGCAGCGCGATCGACACCGCCAGGCCCACAACGAGCACGACGACACCGACGATGAAGGCGACTACATCCACGCCGCCACGCTATCGGCTCTGCCTTTGAGTCAGCCCAGTGCGCGGGTGAGAAGATGGAGGCGCCATGACGACAGATCCCGCGAACCTGCCGCCCGTGCTCCGGCCGCAGAACCCGCCCGCGCACCGCCTCGCGGACCTCGCGGCACACCTCGGAGCACCGATCGAGCAGCGCGTCGGCGGCGGCGATCAGGATGCGGACACCGACGCCTCGGCATCCGTCACCGGTCTCACCCTCGCGACCGCAGACCTCCGCCCCGGCGACCTCTTCGTCGCCGTCCAGGGAGGGACGCGCCACGGCGCGGAGTTCGCGGACGATGCCGCAGCGCGAGGCGCCGTCGCTGTCGTCACGGATGCCGAGGGCCGCGAGCGCGCCCTGGCCAGCGGCCTGCCGACGATCGTTGTCCCCGACCCCCGCGGGAGCCTCGGCGCCCTGTCGGCGTGGGTCTATGCGACCGGGCCGAACGACACGCTTCCGATCCTGTTCGGCACGACCGGCACGAACGGCAAGACGAGCGTGTCCCACCTGCTCGAGGGCATCCTGACGCAGCTCGGCGTCACCGCCGGACTCTCATCGACCGCCGAACGCCACATCGCCGGCGATGTCATCGTGTCCCGCCTCACCACTCCCGAGGCCTACGAGATGCACGCCCTGCTCGCCCTCATGCGCGAGCGCGGCGTCGAGGCAGTCGCCATCGAGGTCAGCGCCCAGGCCCTGAGCCGCCAACGTGTGGACGGGATCGTGTTCGACGTTGCGGGCTTCACCAATCTCTCGCACGATCACCTCGACGACTACGCCGATATGGCTGAGTACTTTCAGGCCAAGCTCCCGCTCTTTCGCCCCGACCGCTCGCGCCGAGCCGTGATCTGCCTCGACTCGGCATCGGGCGCCGATGTCGTCGCTGCCTGCGAGGTGCCCTACGTCACGATCGGAACCCCCGCGATCGCCGCTGACCCGGATGCGGCAGCAGCAGCGGACTGGACTGTCGAGATCCTCGACGAACTGCCCGACGGCACACGTTTCCGCCTGTCGGGTCCCGGAGGTCGCTCGCTGTCCACGACGGTGCCGGTGATCGGGCGCCACATGGCCGCCAACGCCGCCCAGGCGATCGTCATGATCTTCGAGGCCGGCTACGACTGGGAACGCATCACGCGGGCCCTCGACAATGACGTCATCCGCGCGTACTTGCCCGGTCGAACCGAGCTCGTCTCTGGCCCCACTGGTCCCGCGATCTACGTCGATTTCGGCCACTCCCCCGATGCCTTCGAGAAGACGCTCGCCGCGGTCCGCCGCGTCACGCCGGGGCGCGTGCTCATGCTCTTCGGCGCCGATGGTGACCGTGACAAGAGCAAACGCCACGACATGGGCCGCACCGCGGTCGAGGGCAGCGACATCCTGGTCATCACCGACCACCACCCGAGATTCGAGGACCCGGATTCGATTCGGGCGACCTTGCTGGAGGGTGCACGGCGAGCGCGTCCGGATGCCGAGATCTACGAGTACTCGCCGCCCGAGCGGGCGATCGTCGAGGCTGTCGCGCTCGTCGGCGACGGCGACGCGATCCTCTGGGCAGGGCCGGGCCATCAGGACTACCGCGACATCCGGGGCGTCCGCACGCCATACTCGGCGCGCGAGCTGTCGCGCCGCGCGCTGCGCGAGGCCGGCTGGCCGGTGCCCGAGCCACGCTGGCCCGTTCCCTACCCCGACTGACCCCGCTTCGCCCGACTCGAGAGGACCGTCCCGTGGGTTTCTTCGCCTTCGCCATTCTCGGCATCCTGACGGGCATCATCGCCCGCATCATCCTTCCCGGCAAACAGGTCGGCGGCTGGTTCGTCGCGATCTTGCTGGGCCTGCTCGGCGCGATGGTCGGCGGGTGGATCGCCGGGCTGTTCGGACTGGATGTCTACACGACGTTCTGGAACTTCTCGGGCTGGGTGTTCGCGCTGATCGGCTCGATCGTGGTGCTCCTGCTGTTCGGTCTGATCTTCGGGCGCAAGCGCAGCTGACCACTTGTGGTCTGACCACAAACATGTGTGTGGTCAGACCACATGGATGTAGGGATTCGTGCATCTTTCCGACGGGGTTCCTTCGCGGGTCTAGCGTCGGTGTCAGAAGCACTCCCGCGGCGGCGTAATCCGTCGCCGAGACGAGTGACCCACACTTCGACACCCACGAAGGAGATGCGTCACCATGAGCACCGTAACCCCCACCCCCGTCGACCAGGCAGACGCGATCCCCGCAGCCTGGGACGGATTCGTCGCCGGCCCCTGGCAGGACGCCATCGACGTCCGCGACTTCATCCAGCGCAACTACACGCCCTACAGCGGTGACGCCTCGTTCCTGGCTGGGGCAACCGAACGGACGCAGCGAGTCTGGCAGACACTGACCGCGATGTTCCCCGCAGAGCGTGAGCGCGGTGTGTACGACGTCGACGCCACGACGCCCTCCACGATCACCTCGCACGCACCGGGCTATATCGCTCGTGACGACGAACTGATCGTCGGCCTGCAGACCGACGCCCCGCTCAAGCGGGCCATCATGCCCAACGGTGGATGGCGGATGGTCAAGGGTGCCCTGGAGACCTACGGCTACGACGTGCCGGCGGATCTGGAGAAGATCTTCACGACCTACCGCAAGACCCACAACGACGGCGTGTTCGACGTCTACCCGCCCGCCGTCCGCCGGGCACGCAGCAGCCACCTCATCACGGGGCTTCCGGATGCCTATGGCCGCGGCCGCATCATCGGCGACTACCGCCGGGTCGCACTGTATGGAACGGACGCCTTGATCGACGCGAAGAAGGCTGAACACGCCGAGCTCGACATGCACTTCTCGACCGAGGACATCATCCGGAGCCGCGAAGAGAACGCCGAGCAGATCCGCGCGCTGCAGGAGCTGACCCGGATGGCAGCAACCTACGGTTACGACATCGCGCGTCCCGCCGCGAACGCCCGCGAAGCGCTGCAGTGGCTCTACTTCGCCTACCTCGGCGCGGTGAAGGAGCAAAACGGCGCAGCGATGAGCTTCGGCCGCAACACCGGGTTCCTGGACGTCTACATCCAGCGCGACCTGGAGGCCGGCATCCTCGACGAAACGGGAGCGCAGGAACTCATCGACGACCTCGTCATCAAGCTTCGGATCGTGCGGTTCCTGCGCACGCCCGAGTACGACGCCCTGTTCTCCGGCGACCCGACATGGGTGACCGAGTCGCTGGGGGGCACGGGCGTTGACGGGCGAACCTTGGTCACCAAGACCGCGTTCCGTTTCCTGCAGACGCTGTACAACCTGGGTCCCGCACCCGAGCCCAACCTGACGGTGCTCTGGTCGGATGACCTCCCCCGCGGGTTCAAGGAGTTCTGCGCGAAGGTCTCGATCGACACGTCCTCCATCCAGTACGAGTCGGATGCCCTCATCCGGGGCCTGTGCGGAGACGATGCTGCCATCGCCTGCTGCGTCTCGCCCATGAGCGTCGGCAAGCAGATGCAGTTCTTCGGCGCCCGGGTGAACCTCGCCAAGACTCTTCTCTACGCCATCAACGGTGGCCGTGATGAGGTCACCGGCAAGCAGGTAGCCCCCGTCATGCCGGCCGTGACCGGCGACGTGCTGGACTACGACGACGTGCGCGGCAAGTTCCGCACGCTGATGGAGTGGCTTGCCGCAACCTACGTCGACGCACTGAACTGCATCCACTACATGCACGACAAGTACGCGTACGAGCGGCTCGAGATGGCCCTGCACGACCGGGAGGTTTTGCGCACGATGGCCTGCGGTATCGCAGGGCTGTCGGTGGCGGCGGACTCCCTCTCGGCGATCAAGTACGCTCGGGTCTCCCCGGTTCGCGATGAGACCGGCCTGGTCACCGACTACGTCGTGGAGGGCGAGTTCCCCACGTACGGCAACGACGACGACCGTGTCGATGACATTGCACGGGAGCTTGTGACCGAATTCATGGAGATGCTGCGCTCGCACCCGACCTACCGGGATGCCGTGCACACCCAGTCCGTGCTGACGATCACCTCGAACGTCGTCTACGGCAAGGCCACCGGCAACACCCCGGACGGGCGCCGCGCCGGAGCCCCCTTTGCACCGGGAGCGAACCCGATGAACGGTCGAGACACGCACGGGATGCTGGCAGCTACCCTCTCCGTCGCCAAGATCCCCTTCGACCAGGCACAGGACGGCATCTCGCTGACCACGACCGTCGTCCCCGCAGGCCTCGGCCGGACCGCGGACGAGCGGGTCGCGAACCTCGTCGGGCTCCTGGATGCGCAGATGGCAGCTGGCGGCTACCACCTGAACGTCAACGTCCTCACGCGGGAAACGCTCGAAGACGCGATGGAGAACCCGGAGAACTACCCCCAGTTGACCATCCGGGTGTCGGGTTACGCCGTCAACTTCGTCCGACTGACCCGCGAGCAGCAGCTCGACGTGATCAGCCGCACCTTCCACGCGGGGGTGTGACATGGCCGCCGTCGCGCTTCCGCAGCCGGCGGTCCACGCGGGCCGCCTCGAGACGCACCACGCGCGTCTCGAGGCGGCCCGCGCCGGCGAGATGGGAAGCGTCCACTCCTGGGAGCTCGTCACCGCCGTCGACGGGCCAGGTACCCGGATGACGCTGTTCCTCTCCGGCTGCCCCCTGCGCTGCCAGTACTGCCAGAACCCCGACACGTGGCTCCAGAAGGATGGAACGCCGACCACACTCGCCGAGATCGTCACACGCATCCGCCGCTACGCCGGTGTATTCCGGGCCACCGGCGGCGGACTGACAATCTCGGGCGGCGAACCGCTGCAGCAGTCAGCCTTCGTTGCCCGCATCCTCCACGAAGCGGCAGCGGAAGGCATCCACACCGCCATCGACACGTCGGGCTACCTGGGCCGCAACGCGTCCGACGCGATGCTCGATGACGTGAGCCTCGTGCTGCTGGACGTGAAATCCGGCATCCCCGAGACCTACCGCACGGTCACTGGACGCGAGCTGCAACCGACGATCGACTTCGGTGACCGCCTTGCCGCGCGGGGGCTTCCCACCTGGATCCGCTTCGTTCTCGTGCCTGGACTCACTGACGCCGAAGACAACGTCGACGCCGTCGCCGAGATCGTCTCGCGGTGGTCGAATGTTGAGCGCGTCGAGGTTCTCCCCTTCCACCAGATGGGCGCATCGAAGTGGGACCGCCTGGGGCGCGCCTACAGCCTTGCCGAAACCCGCGCCCCCGAGCCAGAGCTGATCGAACGCGTGCGCGGCCAGTTCCGCGCCCGGGGCCTGATGACCTACTGACCGCCCCCCTCCCCCTCTGGGCGCGAACCCACACCCCCGGCCGCGAACCCCCACGTTCTCGCGCGCGACTCCTGTGGGTTCGCGCCGAGACCTGTGGGTTCGCGCGACGAGGAGGCGAGCTACAGGAGCTCGGCCGCTGTGCGCCGCGCCCAGTCTTCAGCGTCTGCAAGACTCTCTCGGGTCAGGGCGGCGGGGGGCTCGTGGGCCTCGACGACCCGCTCGACGGTATCGAGGATGCCGAGGAATCCGATCCTCCCGTCGTGGAAGGCATCCACAGCCACCTCGTTTGCAGCATTGAAGACCGCCGGATACGTTCCGCCGGCGCGACCCACACGCTTTGCCAGCTCGACTGCCGGAAAGGCCGTGTCCTCAAGCGGCTCGAAGCTCCAGGTGGTCGCGGTGCTCCAGTCGATGGGGAGGCCCACTCCAGCGATGCGATGCGGCCAGTCAAGACCGAGCGAGATCGGCAGACGCATATCGGGCGGGGATGCCTGGGCGATCGTGGAGCCATCACTGAACTCCACCATCGAGTGGACGACCGACTGCGGGTGCACGACGACCTCGATTTGCGCGTACGGCACGTCGAACAGCAGGTGCGCCTCAATCACCTCGAGTCCCTTGTTGACCAGGGTCGCCGAGTTCGTGGTCACCACGCGCCCCATGTTCCAGGTCGGATGTGCCAGCGCTTCGGCGGGTGTGACCGTCCGCAGCGCATCACGGGAGCGGCCCCGGAACGGCCCGCCCGATGCGGTCAGCACGAGTCGGCGGACCTCTGACCGTTCGCCCGAGCGCAGCGCCTGCGCGATAGCCGAGTGTTCGGAATCCACCGGCACGATCTGGCCGGGACGCGCGAGCGCGGTGACCAGCTCTCCTCCGACGATCAGCGACTCCTTGTTGGCGAGCGCGAGAGTTCGCCCCTCCTCAAGAGCCGCGATGGTCGGGCCGAGGCCAACCGAACCCGTGATGCCGTTCAACACGACATCGGCCTCGACGTCACGGACCAGCTGCTCTGCCTCGTGGATGCCGACAGCCGTACTCTCGACACCGAACTCGCGGGCCTGCGCCTCGAGCACGTCGCGTTGGCTCCCGGTCGCCAGACCCACGACATCGAAGCGATCTCGGTTCCCCCGAATCACATCGAGGGCCTGCGTGCCGATCGAGCCGCTGGAACCAAGGATGATGACGCGGCGCATGCGCTCAGCCTATCGAGGGCCTCGCGATGCGCCGCGCCAGGGTAGCTCTCAGCCGGCCGCAGGCTCGCTGGAGATGATCTCCACGACGAACACGAGCGTCTCGCCTGCCAGTGCATTGGTGTTGGTCACCGACGCTTCGCCATATCCACACAGGGGCGACATCGAAACGAGGACCGTCGAGCCGACCTTCTGCCCCTCGAGCGCCCGCTGGAAGCCGGACACGACCTGTGTCGTCTGGAACGTCGCGGGAGAGCCCTTCTCCCAGCTGGAGTCGAAGACGCTCCCATCGCTCCACTTCACCCCGGTGTAGTTCACCGTGACGCTGTCGCCGGGCTCGACGACAGCGCCGTCACCTTCGGTGAGCACGTCGACGACAACACCACTGGGCGGGTCCGATGCCGGGATCGCGATGGCGGGAGCACCGCTCTCGTCGAACGTGACGGTCGGCATGGCCGTGTCAGCGTCCACGACCTGGCACCACTGATCAGCTGGCGTCACCTCGAGCACATCCAGCACATAGATCTGCGCCGCTGTTTCACCCTGCCCCGGAACTGCCAGAACGATCCGCGAACCCTGCGTGGCGCATCCGAAGAACTCGTCGATGCCCGTGCCGGCTTCCACCGGGATCGGGGCCAGCGGGGCAGAGTCGTCATATCCGGCCGAATCCACCTGCGCTCCCGTGTCACCGTCGAAAACGGTGAGTGCGTACGAAACATATGCGCCGTCTGTCAGCGCCGCTCCATCGCCCGTGATGGCGACGGACCGCTGCATCCCGTCAACGGCGATCGGTGTCGAGAAGGATGCGGTAGGAACTGTTCCGAAGTCTCCCTCCACCGTCACGGACTCGGAAACCGGGCCGGACTCGGCAGCTGCGGCGCACAGTCCGCCGTTGCCGGCGGTGGATGCCGTTGGGTCGCTCTCGGAGGCGGAAGTACAGCCTGCCAGAAGAAGGGCCGCGGTCGCGGCGACGGTCAGGGCGAGAAGGGAACGTGAGCGCACAATGGTCCTCTGCTGTGGGCGGAGCCCCCATCCTTTCGCACAATTCCTCTGTCTCTCCTGGGAATCGCGAGCCCGGCGCCATTCCGATCGGGGAATGAAACCGACGGTAACCTCGACGGGTGACCGTCGAACCCACCGCTCGCACGAACGCGGAGCCCCCCGCCGACGGCAACACGACCCGTCGCCGCATGGGCATCACGTATGCGCTCGGACGTACGGTGATCACGCCGCTTGCCCGCCTGATCTATCGACCCCGTGTCGAGGGCAAGCATCTGGTGCCCCGAAGCGGACCAGTCATCTTCGCGAGCAACCATCTCTCGTTCATCGACTCGATCGCCATCCCTGTCGGCGCGCCGCGGCGGGTTCACTTCCTGGCGAAGTCGAGCTACTTCGAAGGCTCGGGCTTCTCAGGATGGGCCTCGCGGCAGTTCTTCACCTCCATCGGCGCGATACCCGTTCGCCGCGGTGCAGGTCAAGCAGCCCTCGACGCCCTGGAGCAGCAGCGCGCTCTTCTCGAGGAGGGAAGCGCCGTCGCGCTGTATCCGGAGGGCACGCGCTCGATGGACGGACGCCTCTACAAGGGGCGCACGGGGGTCGCCTTCCTGGCGCTCCAGACCGGCGCACCCGTTGTTCCCGTGGGGCTCATCGGCACCGACAAGGTCATGCCGAAGGGAGCCACGATGCCCTCCCCGAAGCACCGCATCACTGTCAAGTTCGGTCAGCCGCTGGATCTGTCCCATCATGGCGACTCGTCATCCGGTCGCGCCCGCCGCGGCGCAACCGATGAGATCATGGCCGCGATCCACGCGCTGTCCGGGCAGGAACTCGCGGGCGCGTACAACGAGGTTCAGCCCCAGTCGCCGATCGAACGCATCAAGCAGGTACTCCCGCACGAGCGCCGCTGACTCCCCGGCTCAACCGTCGATTCCCGCCACGAGCGTCGTAGGACGGTGGTGGACGGGAAAGTTGACCGAGTTCGCGATGAAGCACCACGTGTTGGCCTGCTGATGCGCAGCCTCGGCGGCGGCCCGCATCGACTCGTCCGCTACCGTCACAACCGGATGCAACGTCACCTCGCGGAAGCTCCCCCCACCGTGACCGTCTTGCACCATGACTCCGGTAGCGGTGTCTCGGTAAGCGACGACCACGACACCCGCTTGGACTGCCGCGTGCAGGTAGGACAGCAGGTGGCACTCGCTGAGGGAGGCGACGAGGAGATCCTCGGGGTTCCACCGCGATGGATCCCCCCGAAACGGCTTGTCGCTCGAGGCGAGAAGATCCGGCTTTCCCTCGATCCGCAGGGTCACGTCTCGGGCATAGTCCCGATAGCCCGCCGTGCCGACGCCACGGTTGCCGGTCCATTCCGCCCGGACGATGTAGTCGTGTTCACCCAGCATGGGGCAAGTCTGACACCTGCTCGGGGTCAGTGGCCCGGATAGGCTGTTCGAGTGCCTGAGACCCTCCCTGTTGCTGCTGCCGTCGAGCTCGCGCGGGTGGAACGAGGCGGATTCGTGGAATCCCGCCATGCCGGCGCGGCGATCGTCCTGAACCCCGAGGGTCAGGCCATCGAGCGGCTCGGCGACACCGACGCACCCATCCTTCCGCGGTCATCTTTGAAGCCGATCCAGGCCCTGGCGTGCCTTGCCGCGGGCGCGCAGCTTGCTGACGAGACGCTGGCGCTCGCGACCGCCAGCCATGCCGGAACCGACCGGCACGTCGCAGTGGTCCGTGACATTCTCGACGCTGCCGGGCTGGACGAGCGCAGCCTTCAGTGCCCGCCCGCGTGGCCATCCGACACGGCGACACGAGATGCCCTGGTCCGCGCCGGAGGAGAGCCCGAGCGGCTTCGTATGAACTGCTCGGGCAAGCACGCGGCAATGCTCGCGGCGTGCGTCGCACAGGGGTGGGACCTTGCCACCTACCTCGACCCCGAGCATCCGCTGCAGGTTCAGATTCGCGAACTCGTCGAGCGACTGACCGGCGAGCGTGTTCAGGCATCGGTCATCGACGGATGCGGCGCTCCGGTGTTCGCCCTCACTCTGTCGGGCCTTGCCAAGGCAGCGCACCGGATCGGCGGTTCTTCGGAGCGGTCGCCGTTCGCGCTGCATCGCAACGCGGCAGCGCTGGTCGGGGCAGTGCGCCGGCATCCCTGGACGATTGACGGCCCAGGACGGGCCGACACCATCGCGATCGAACAGACGGGAGTCTTCGCGAAGGGGGGTGCCGAGGGCGTGATGATCATGGTCGCGCCGGATGGGACGACGGTAGCCCTCAAGATGCTCGATGGCTCCGCCCGGGCCTCGTCCATCGTCGCGCTGCGTCTTCTCGAGCGAACTGGCGCACTGAGCGCCGCCGACGTCTCACGCGCGCGGGAAGAGCTGCCCCTGCGGGTACGCGGCGGCGAGCGCGACGTCGGCATGATCTCCCCTGCGTTCTGATCGTCATCCGCATCATCCGAGCCGCACCCGACTGACCTCCCGCCCGGGTTCGAGGAGCCATCCGCGCAGCGCGCCGGGAAGACACAGGGGAGGAAGCTCTCGTCGCCCGGTGAGGATGCGGTACTCCGCCGCACACGATGGATCGACCAGAAGAGGACCCTGCGCGCGCAGGGTGGTCAGCGTCGTCCAGAACCTCTGCCACTGCTCGGGTTCAGCGCGCACGACGAGCGAGCGTCCAGGCTCCAGCGCCTGCGGGCTGCCTCCGGCGAGCGCGTGATCGGGTCCCGTGACCACCACGTCACGAGCCAGCCACTGCTCCTGGATGCGCTCAGCGCCGGGGGTGGCGCGCGTAACCCAACACGTCAGTCCGGCCGGCGGTCGCCAGGTTGACTCGTTCGGCACCCTCACCCCTCGAGAAGCAGTTTCGGCCTGGAATACCTGCACGAGCGTCCCGTCGAGTCGTCCTCGACCCGCCGAAGCTGTGGGATCACAGTGGCCCGGCACCCCGCCGGCAGAAAGGTAGTCGCTGCGCTGGGAATGGCGAAGCAGCAGGCGATGCGGCAGGAGATCGGCGACGCGAGCAATCGGCCCCGCGAGACGTTCCAGCCCGAGCAGGAACGGATGTCCCTCCCCGGACGAGCGGGCTATCGTTTCGAGGAGGCCTGCTGCGACATGGGCGTACTCCGACGGGAGCGCCGCCAAGACCGCGTCGGCGTCATCGACCACGACAGCGCCGCGCCGGGTAACGGCGACACGGTTCAGGACGTCCCAGGCTCGCTCGAGATCATCGGAATCGACCCAGGCCTCGACCTCGCCGATCTGGGCCGCGACAGTCTGCAGCGCAGTCGTCACGCCCGATCCGGCGGCTCCGACGACGCACAGGCCCCGAACTGATCTCGCGATCCCGACGGGTTCCTGTCGCTGCAGATGCGGCTCATCGGCGAGCCCGATGAGAAGCGTGTCGTCGTTCCTCCCGCCCGGAAGTGCCACCGTGACCGGGAGGGGCTCGAGCCAGGGCGCCTGTACCGGTGCGGCCTCGGAGCGGGCAGCGATTCGCGACACGAACTCGTCTCCCACCAGCGCGATGCGAATCGGCACCGGCCTGTGGTCTGTCGCGCGTCTGACGAGGGCGCTCCCGGCGCTACGCACGCCGGCAGGCACCCGACAGCCGCTGTCATCTCCGAGCATGAGGCGACTATCGGCAACATCGGCGGCCCGGAGAACAACGCGCAGCAGACAATTGGCCAGAAGCGCCTCACGAAAGACCCCGGTGGCGCGCTGCGTGCCCAAGATCACGTGGATGCCCAGCGCTCTTCCCCGCGCGGTGAGATCAATGAACAGGTTCGCAAGCTCGCTGTGAGAACTCAGTAACGCGGCGAACTCGTCGACGACCACGACCAGACGCGGCAGATCCGCAGCCCCCTCGGCGATATCTCGGACTCCGGCTGCCGCGAGCACGCCCTCACGCCGCCGCACCTCAGCGCGCAGGCTCTCGATCCCTCGCGTTGCCGCAGCCTCGTCGAGATCGGTCAGAACACCGGTGACGTGCGGGAGTCTCCGGAGCGATGAGAACGCTGTGCCTCCCTTGAAGTCCGCGAGGACGAAGACCACATCCTCTGGGCTGTAGTGCGCGGCCAGCGAGGCGACCCACGTTCGCAGTAGTTCGCTCTTGCCGCTGCCTGTCGTACCGACGACCAGCGCGTGCGGCCCGTCGCTGACGAGGTCGAGGCAGAACGCGCTCGCATTCGAGGTCCCGATGACGCTCACAAGGCTTCGAGCACCCGCTCCGGGCTCGGACGCTCGGTGCGGCTCGACCAGACCGTCCAGCGCGAGCTCGCCACTGTCCATCGCTGTCCGCGAGATCTTCTCGCGCAGGGAGCGAGCCAGAAGGCTCGCCTGGAACTCGGAGAGCATCTGTGGGCGAATCTCGAGACTGTCTTCACCGGTGTCCACTGTCGCGTGCGCCGATCCGGTAGCTCTCTGACCGAGCACAACCCGAACTCCGGCGCCACCTCCCCGCCCGATGAGGATCGAGGCATCAACCTCCCCGACGGGGCCGTCCCACCCACTTGAGACATCCAGCGCGATCCGGTGCTGCCCGGGTGTGAACCGATGCGGGAGTTCCTCGACCCACGAGAAACCACCCGGAAGGTCCCCGGTGATCTCAAGATCACCTGGCGGATGGACCAGACACAGTTGGACGAGCATCGCGCGCACCGCCCCAGCAACAAGTGGCTCGGGTCCGACCACGGCGAGGCTGCCGCGCAGCGGCACAGTCGCGGGGGCATCCGGCATCGTCAGGTTCGGCGTGCCGGCAGTTCGCGCGGCGACCTCGGGCGCGAACTCAGCCCGAAGGTCGGACACGTGCTCGGCGGCCACCGTGATCGGTATGTCGCCGCTTCCCAGCACGAGGTGGCCTTGGCGACCCTCGACCTCCCGCCACACCTCTTCCGGATTCTCCAGGAGCCGGCGGATGTCGGGCCAGGCTCGCCATGCACGGTCGCGACGACGGACGACCTCCTTTTCGATCGCCGCGCTCAGCGAGGCAGAGTCCGCCTCGGCTACAGCATCATCCCGGCGCCGCGCACGCCGTGCCGCCCACACGCGGTCCCCGAACCCCGCCACCGCCATCATCGGCGCGAGGGCAGCGAACCACAGGCTCAACACGGATCCGGTCACCGCCCACAGCGCCACTGCCCCGAGCACCGGCACCGCCGTCGCAAGGATCGGAAGACCGGTCGCGGCACGAGCGGGGGCGCGCAGCTTCGTTACGGGGGACAGGCGCTGCGCGGTTCCAGACGGTGAACGCATCACCCCAGCCCATCACCCGGATCGGCGCGATCGCGCTACCGGGCCCACCGTCGCGCCCGAGCGGAGCGATCGCCGCGTTGGGGAGGAACGGAACCTCAGGCCCCCGGAACGCGGGCGACGTTTACAACGACGATCGAGATGTTGTCGCGCCCGCCGTTCTCCAGCGCAGCATCCAGCATCGCCTCAACTGCCGCCGCCGGCTCGGGATGTTCGGCAAGGAAGTGCTGGATGCCGAAGTCAGTGAGCTCCTTGGTCAGCCCGTCAGAGCAGATGACGAACCTGTCGCCATCGACCACGTCGAGGCGGACGTAGTCGGGGGTGACGCTCTCACTGGGTCCGAGCGCCCGCGTTATGACGTTTCCGTACGGGTGGTTCTCTGCCTCTTCCGGGCTCAGTCGCCCGGAGGCGATGAGCTCCTGGACGACCGAGTGGTCAGTCGTGACCTGCACAATCGCGCCATCGCGAAGCAGATAAACGCGAGAGTCCCCGATGTTCAGGGCAACCCAGGATGCCTCGGCGCCCGAGACGTCAAGGAACAGCCCGGTCACGGTGGTGCCGGTCGCCTCGTCGGTTGCCTCCGGACGAGCGGCGATGTCTTTCACCGCGCGCGCGAGGGCCTTCTCGATCGCCTTGGTGGAGACGGAGCCGGTGTCGGCCACAGCGTGGAGGCGTTCGACAGCGCTCGCGCTGGCGATCTCGCCACCGATGTGACCACCCATTCCGTCGGCGACGATGAACAGGGGGAACTCCGCGAGGACGGCATCCTGATTGACCTCACGCCGACGGCCCGTGTCTGTCACCGCGGCCCAGGCGAGCTCGAGGCGATCGCGTGCCAGGTCAACGGTGCGGGAATGGGCGGAAACCTCGGCCACGCGACCCTTTCCTCGTCGTTGTCGGTGCCGGCGCGAGGCACCGACCGTCACATACTAATCGAACGTCAGACACGGGGCGGGGACGTGCGGCGGTGGTGGCGTGCAGTCACTCGCGTCCGACCGGTTCTGCCCCCTCGTCGGCGGGGGCTTCGAACTGAGCGTTGTAGAGCGCCCAGTAGGCCCCCCGCGCGCGCAGCAACTCCTCGTGCGTCCCCTGTTCGACGATCGCGCCGGCTTCCATGACCAGGATGAGGTCGGCATCTCGAATCGTCGAGAGACGGTGCGCGATCACGAACGAGGTCCGGTCGCGCCGCAGGCTGGACATGGCGCGCTGGATCAGGAGTTCGGTGCGGGTATCGACCGACGACGTCGCCTCATCGAGGATCAGGATGCGCGGATCAGCGAGGAAGGCTCGCGCGATCGTGACAAGCTGCCGCTCACCCACCGACAGATTCGTCGCCTCGTCGTCGAGCACGGTGTCGTATCCGTCCGGGAGCGCATGGACGAATCGGTCCACGTATGCCGCCGAGGCCGCCGCCACCAGCTCTTCCTCGCTCGCTTCCGGCCGGCCGTAAGCGATGTTCTCCCGGATCGTGCCCGCGAACAGCCACGTGTCCTGCAGCACCATGCCGGTGCGCGCCCGCAGGTCATCGCGCGTCATCCGTCGCGTATCGAGGCCTCCGTCTGGAAGCCCCGCCGCGGTGCCGAGCAGGATGCCGCCCTCATCCACGTCGTAGAAGCGCATGACGAGGTTGACAAGCGTCGTCTTTCCCGCACCCGTGGGTCCGACGATCGCGACCGTGCTCCCGGATGCCGCGCGCAGAGTCAGGTCATCGATGAGCGGCGTGTCGGCGACATAGCGGAAGGACACGTCGCGGAACTCGAGAGTGCTCGCGTCGCTCGGCACGGTCTCGGCTGGCTCGGGATCGTCGGTCTGCTCGGGCTCGTCGAGCAGTTCGAAGACCCGCTCGGCGCTGGCTACCCCCGACTGCAGCAGGTTCGCCATGGATCCGAGTTGGCTCAGGGGCTGTGTGAACTGCCGCGAGTACTGGATGAAGGCCTGCACGTCTCCGATCGAGAGCATTCCCCCGGCGACCTGCAGCCCGCCGACGACCGCGATCGCGACGTAGACGAGGTTACCGATGAACATCATGGCGGGCATGATGATTCCCGAGAGGAACTGCGCGCCGAAGCTCGCCCGGTACACCTCTTCGTTCTCGGCGGCGAAGTCGGTCTCGGCCTCACGCTGGTGCCCGAACACCTTGACGACCGAGTGCCCCGAGAAAGTCTCTTCGATGCGGGCATTGAGGACGCCAGTGGCCCGCCACTGCGTCACGAAGAGGGCCTGTGAACGGCGCGCGACCAGGACGGTGACGACGATCGTCAGCGGAATGGTGACCAGCGCGATGACCGCTAGAAGCGGCGAGATCACGAACATCATGACGAGCACGCCGATCACGGTCAGGAGCGAAATCACGACCTGCGACAGTGTCTGCTGGAGGCTCTGGCCGATGTTGTCGACGTCGTTGGTGACGCGGCTCAGCAGCTCGCCCCGCTGGACGCGGTCGAAATACGACAGCGGCAGGCGGTGGATCTTCTGCTCGACCTCGATGCGCAGGCGGTGCATCGCGCGCTGGACGACGCCGTTCAGGATGCGGGCCTGCAGCCAACCGAACAGGCTCGCGCCTACATAGACGGCGAGCACGAGCAGCAAGAGTTGGCCAAGGGCTGCGAAGTCGATACCCGCACCCGGGGTGAAGGTCATCGTCGAGAGCAGGTCAGCCTGCTCCTGCTGACCGTTCGCGATGAGCTGGTCCATGATCTGCTGCTGCGTGGTCCCCGGGGGAACATCCGAGAATTGCAGCGACACGAAACCAGCGAAAACGAGGTTGGTGCCCTCCCCCAGGAGCTTCGGCCCGATCACCGACAGTGCCACCGAAAAGACGCCCAACACGATAACGACGACCAGGAGCGCGTTCTCTCGGCGCAGATGCGCGAGCAGGCGCTTCGCGCTCGCGCCGAAATTCTGCACCTTCTGCACGGGCATCCCCATCCCGCGTCCCATGGGGCCGCCCCCCATCGGACCGCGCGCGGGAGCTGCACCTGCAGCGGGACGAGGCGCGCTCATGCCGCTGCCTCCGCCGAGAGCTGGGAATCGACGATCTCGCGGTAGGTCTCGCACGTCCCCACGAGCTCATCGTGTCTACCGATGCCGACGATCCGACCGTGGTCGAGCACCACGATCTGATCGGCGTGCTGAATCGTCGACACTCGCTGGGCGACGATCAGGCGCGTAGCGTCAGGAAGTTCGGTGTCGAGGGCTCGGCGAAGCGCGGCATCCGTTCGCAGATCGAGGGCCGAGAACGAGTCGTCGAAGATGAAGATCGGCGGGTTCTTCACGAGCGCTCGCGCTATCGCGACGCGCTGTCGCTGCCCACCCGAGACGTTCGTGCCCCCTTGCGCGATCGGTGCCTCGAGTCCCAGGGGGAAGGACTCGACGAACGAGCGCGCCTGCGCCAGCTCCAGGGCACGCCACAGACTTGCGTCATCGGCGGCGGCATCGCCGTACCGCAGGTTCGAGGCGACGGTTCCGGAGAACAGGAACGCCCGTTGCGGGACCAGCCCGATCCGCGCCCACAGTTCATCGGGATCGTACGAGCGCACGTCGACACCATCGACACGCACCTCCCCCGCCGTCACATCGAACAAGCGCGGCACGAGCCCGATGAGCGTCGACTTGCCGGCCCCGGTCGATCCGATGATCGCTGTCGTCGTGCCCGGCTCGACCGTGAAGGTGATGTCGTGAAGCACCGGATCCTGCGCACCCGGGTAGGCGAAGTCGACGTGCGAGAATTCGACCCGGCCGCGCGGCGCGGGGGCTGCCACGGCGACGGCGGGAGGCTCAACCGAGGGTTCCGTGTCCAGGACCTCGCCGATCCGCTTCGCGCAGACCGCGGCACGGGGGATCATGACGAACATGAACGTCGCCATCATGACACCCATGAGGATCTGCATGATGTAGGTGAGAAAGGCGAAGAGGGTTCCGATCTCGACGCCGTCGTTTTGCACCTGGAAGGCGCCGAACCAGATCACCGCAACGCTCGAGACATTGAGCACGAGCATGACCACGGGAAACATCAGCGCCATGAGGTTGCCCGCGCGAAGTCCTGTCGCCATCACATCGCGGCTCGCGACGTCGAAGCGCTGACGTTCGTGGTCTTCGCGGACGAAGGCGCGAACGACACGGATGCCGCTCAGCTGCTCGCGCATGATCTGATTGACGCGGTCGATCCGCTGCTGCATGACCGTGAACGCGGGAACCATTCGCACGACGATGAGTGAGACCAGGATCAGCAGCACAGGCACCGCTACCGCCATGAGCCACGACAGGCCGGGGTCCTGGCGAATCGCCATGATCACCCCGCCGATCGCGAGCATCGGCGCCGAGACCATCAGCGTCGCCGAAACCTGCACGAGCATCTGCACCTGCTGCACGTCGTTCGTGTTGCGCGTGATGAGAGACGGCGCGCCGAAGCTCCCGACCTCGCGCTGCGAGAACGCGACGACGCGGTGGAAGACATCGGCCCGCAGGTTCTTGCCCATTCCCATGGCAAGTCGCGACCCGAAGTACACGGCGATGATCGCGCACACGACTTGCACGAGCGAGATGACGAGCATGAGACCGCCGGTCGACCAGATGTAGGCGATGTCGCCGGTCACCACACCGTTGTCGATGATGTCAGCGTTCAGAGTCGGAAGCAGCAGCGATGCGATCGACTGAGCGAGCTGAAACACGATGACGGCGATGATGAGCGGCCACGCGGGTCGCAGGTATCGCACCAGGAGGGTCCAGAGCACGAGGAGGTCCTTCCACCGAACGGACGGTCGGGTCCCCGCGGACACGTCCTCGCTGACGCTACGCCCGGCATCCTGCGGCAGGCAAATCACTCGGCTGCGCCGTCAGCGAACGGCCGAGATTGCAACAGCCGAACGTGTGAGAGGCCCCCACCGTGCGGTGGGGGCCTCTGGGGTCAAGCGGGATTAGGCCTTGGGCTCTTCGGGCGCTGCGGGCGGCTCCGGGCTTGCCGGGGGCTGCGGTGCAGCAGCGGGAGGCGCGGCAGGGGGTGCGGCCGGAGGAGCGTATCCGGTCGGCGGAGCCGGCGGTGCCGCGTAGCCGGCTGCGGGGCTGGTTGCCGGGTTCGCGGGGTAACCACCGGCCGGAACCTGCGAGGGGATGCCGTCCCAGTTCGTACGGTCTGCCAGGAACCCGTTGCCCGCCCAGGGCGCGGCCGGGATCGCCGTGTTCCAACGCGACTTGTCGAAGGCCGCGATACCGAGCCAGACGATCGAGAGGAAGAAGTAGAGAATGAGCCAGACTGCCTCTTTCTGCAGCTTGAGGCCAACGCGCCAGGCAGCGAGCAGCGTCAGCACGAACGCGGCGAGGCCGATGAGCTGGCCGATGACGGGGATCCAGCCGAGCAGGATCGCCGCACCGATCGCGTAGAGGAGCAGCCAGGGGCTGAGGTCGCCGAGCTTGAGGAAGATCATGCCGTTGTAGACGGGCACCCACGCGCGCCACTTGCCCTGCACGCCAGCCTTGTCGAAGATCCTCATCAAGAAGAACGAGGTCAGGACGTAGCCCGCTGCGGCAAAGATGATCCAGAAGAAGGCGAAGAAGATCAGCAAGCCGATCGACGCGCCGTCGTTGTAATAGACGACCGAGGCGCCTACGTTTTCGAACATGAACGTTCCTCCCGAACGGTCAGGACTCGCACCTCGAGCCGGTGCGCGACGGGGCACTCGCCCGCTGCACCACATGCTAGCGATCCTTGAGCGTAGCTGTCAGTAGATTCTCAGCGTGGGGGCAAGATGAGCGTCATGACGTCGCCGTCGGGGGCCGTCTCGAACCCGGCGTCGCTCGCCCATCTCACGAACTGCGCTGTGTCCGCGAGGTCGGCGCTGGACTCCGCGAGAGCGCGGGTGAGCCGGCCCTTAGCGGCTTTGTTGAAGTGATTGAGCGCTCGCGTCTGCCCGTCCGGAGCCCGCGTCAGGACTCGCACGTAGGCGCTCCGCCCGACCGGTGCAGCCCCGAGCGCAACGTAGGCCTCGGACCTCAGGTCGAGCACAAACCCGCGGGTGTCACGGGCGAGCGCTGCCGCGACGGGACCGGCCCAGAGGCGCCGCTGCGAGGCGAGGCCGGGAAGACTGATGCCCGCACCCAGCCGGTAGGACGGAATGGGGTCCAGAGCACCGACCAGGCCGAAAGGCGCGGAATGGATCACGACATGGTCGCCGAGCCAGCGCCTGGCAGACGAGTCGAGACTCGAGGCATCCAGAGCGTCGAAAAGCACTCCCGTGTACCTGTCGATCGCCGGCATCGTCGGGGAGGTGCGCAGCGACCGGTTCGTTTCGATCTCGCCGCGCTGCTTCGGCCCGAGCTTCAGGACCTTGGCTGCGGCATCCGGGTCATCGCTCAGCCGCACCAGCGCGTCGATCACCGACTCGCGGATCGGCGTGAGTTCAGAAAACGCCAGACGGGATGCATCCCACGGCGCACCCTCTCCGCCTGGTCGCTTCGTCTCCGAGGGAGGCAGCAGGATCAGCACCGCATCTCCTCACCGAGAAAGGCGAAATCGCCGAGGTAGGACGGATGACGATGCATTCGTCCTACCTCGGCGATTCTTCCTACGCCCGTTCAACGCGGCCGAGGCCTACGCCGGGCGGATGCTGATGTCAGGCGACGAGAGCAGCGTTGCCGGCCACGATCGTGACGACATCGCTCTCGATGGAGAGGAAGCCGTCCTGAGCGTTCGCGACGACCTTGCTGCCGTCATCCTTCGTGATGCGCACCTGGCCCTCGGCGAGGATCGCGAGCACCGGCTCGTGACCCGCCATGAAGCCGATCTCACCCTCGACGGTCTTCGCGACGACGAGGGATGCCTCCCCCGACCACACTTCGGCGTCGGCGGAGACGAGGCTGACGTGCAGCGGCATGATCAGCCGTTCTCCTTCTGGATCTGCGCCCAGCGCTCTTCGACGTCGGAGATGCCACCCACGTTGAAGAACGCCTGCTCGGCCACGTGGTCGAAGTCGCCCTTGACGATCGCGTCGAACGACTCGATCGTCTCCTTGATCGGAACCGTGGAGCCCTCGACACCGGTGAACTTCTTGGCCATGTAGGTGTTCTGCGAGAGGAACTGCTGGATGCGGCGCGCACGCGACACGACGACCTTGTCCTCTTCGGAGAGCTCGTCGACACCGAGGATCGCGATGATCTCCTGCAGTTCCTGGTTCTTCTGCAGGATCTGCTTCACCGCGGTTGCCACACGGTAGTGGTCTTCACCGACGTACCGCGGGTCCAGGATGCGGCTGGTCGAGGTCAGCGGGTCGACCGCGGGGTACAGACCGCGCGAGGCGATCGCACGCGAAAGCTCGGTGGTCGCATCGAGGTGGGCGAAGGTCGTAGCCGGCGCTGGGTCGGTGTAGTCGTCGGCGGGGACGTAGATCGCCTGCAGCGAGGTGATCGAGTGACCGCGCGTGGAAGTAATGCGCTCCTGGAGCACACCCATCTCGTCGGCGAGGTTCGGCTGGTAACCCACAGCGGAGGGCATGCGGCCGAGAAGCGTCGAGACCTCGGAACCTGCCTGCGTGAAGCGGAAGATGTTGTCGATGAACAACAGCACGTCCTGCTTCTGCACGTCACGGAAGTACTCGGCCATCGTCAGCGCCGAGAGCGCCACACGAAGACGGGTCCCCGGCGGCTCGTCCATCTGACCGAAGACGAGGGCGGTCTTGTCGAAGACACCTGCCTCTTCCATCTCGTGGATCAGGTCGTTGCCCTCACGGGTACGCTCACCGACACCGGCGAACACCGACACACCACCGTGGTCCTGCGCAACACGCTGGATCATCTCCTGGATGAGGACGGTCTTGCCGACGCCCGCACCACCGAACAGACCGATCTTTCCACCCTGCACGTAGGGGGTCAGCAGGTCGATGACCTTGATGCCGGTCTCGAACATCGTCGTCTTGGACTCGAGCTGGTCGAAGGCCGGCGCCTTGCGGTGGATGCCCCACCGCTCGGTGATCTCGATCTTCTCGCCCGGCTCGGCGTTGAGGACCTCGCCGGTCACGTTGAACACGTGGCCCTTGGTCACGTCGCCGACCGGCACCGAGATCGGGCCGCCCGTGTCACGGACTTCCTGACCACGGACGACACCGTCGGTGGGCTTGAGCGCGATGGCGCGGATGAGGTCGTCGCCAAGGTGCTGTGCGACCTCGAGGGTCAGCTCGCTGGACTCGCCCTCGATCGTGATCGTGGTGGTCAGCGCGTTGTAGATGTCGGGGATCGAGTCATGCGGGAACTCGATGTCGACGACGGGGCCGGTGACGCGCGCGACGCGGCCGACGACCGCGGTCTTCTCGGCGGTTGCGGTGGGAGTCATGGTCATTCTCTTTCGTGTCAGGTCTACTTGCCCGACGCCAGAGCGTCGGCGCCGCCGACGATCTCGGCGATCTGCTGCGTGATCTCGGCCTGTCGCGCGTTGTTGCGCAGGCGGGTGTAGTCGGTGATGAGCTTGTCGGCGTTGTCGCTCGCGGACTTCATGGCCTTCTGCGTCGCCGCGTGCTTCGCAGCAGACGACTGCAGGAGCGCGTTGAAGACGCGGCTCTGGATGTAGACCGGCAGCAACTGGTTCAGCACGGTTTCGGCATCCGGCTCGAACTCGTAGAGCGGGTACACCTGCGCGGATACCGACTCCTCGGCCTCGACGACCTCGAGCGGCAGCAGGCGGACCTGCTCGGGGCTCTGGGTCATCATGCTAACGAAGCGGTTGTAGACGAGGTGGATCTCGTCGACCCCTCCTTCGTCACCCCCGCGGTCGTAGGCATCCAGCAGCGCTGCCGCGATCTCCTCGGCGGTGTGGAAGTGCGGAGTGTCGGTGTCACCGGTCCACTGCGCCGCGCTTGCCATCTTGCGGAACTGGAAGTAGCCGACTGCCTTGCGTCCGACCAGGTAGAAGACAGGTTCCTTACCCTGGTCGCGCAAGAGCTGTGCAAGCTCCAGACCCTCGCGGAGGATCTGCGAGTTGAACGCGCCGGCAAGTCCACGGTCGGAGGCGAAGATCACCACGGCGGAGCGCCGGATGACCTCGCGCTCGGTCGTGAGCGGGTGATCGACGTTCGAGTGCGTGGCAACCGCCGACACCGCGCGGGTTACCGCGCGAGCGAACGGAGCTGACGCCCGCACGCGACCCATCGCCTTCTGAATGCGCGAAGCCGCGATGAGCTCCATCGCCTTCGTGATCTTCTTGGTCGTCTGGGCAGAAGAGATCTTCTGCTTGTAGACCCGGAGTTGTGCGCCCATGGTTTATCGCCCTCGCGCGCCCTTAGTGGCGGCCCTTGACGATCTTCTCCTGGTTGACGTCCTCGGCCTGCGCGGCGCCGACCTCTTCGTGGCCGGGCTTGGAGATCGCCTGACCCTTGCCGGAGCGGAACTCCAGCACGAAGTCGTCGACGACCTTCTCGAGCTCGGCGACGGTGTCGTCATCCAGCACGTTGGTCTCGCGAAGACGGTCGAGGATCGTCGTGTTGCGGCGCAGGAAGTCCAGCAGCTCGCGCTCGAAGGGCAGCACATCCTCGACCTCGATCGTGTCGAGCTTGCCGTTGGTGCCTGCCCAGATCGAGACGACCTGCTCTTCCACCGGGTACGGCGAGTACTGCGGCTGCTTGAGCAGCTCGGTCAGGCGCGCACCGCGGGCCAGCTGTCGGCGGGATGCCGCATCCAGGTCGCTCGCGAACATGGCGAATGCCTCGAGCGAGCGGTACTGAGCGAGCTCGAGCTTGAGCGTTCCCGAGACCTTCTTGATCGACTTCACCTGGGCGTCACCACCCACGCGCGAAACCGAGATACCCACGTCGACCGCGGGACGCTGGTTCGCGTTGAACAGGTCGGACTGCAGGAAGATCTGGCCGTCCGTGATCGAGATCACGTTGGTCGGGATGTAGGCCGAGACGTCGTTAGCCTTGGTCTCGATGATGGGCAGACCCGTCATCGAGCCCGCGCCCAGCTCGTCCGAGAGCTTCGCGCAACGCTCGAGCAGACGCGAGTGCAGGTAGAAGACGTCGCCGGGGTACGCCTCGCGGCCCGGCGGGCGGCGCAGCAGCAGCGACACGGCACGGTAGGCCTCAGCCTGCTTCGACAGGTCATCGAAGATGATCAGGACGTGCTTGCCGCCGTACATCCAGTGCTGACCGATAGCCGAACCGGTGTAGGGAGCCAGGTACTTGAAGCCGGCGGGGTCCGATGCGGGAGCCGCGACGATCGTCGTGTACTCCATGGCACCGGCATCCTCAAGCGCGCCCTTGACGGATGCGATCGTCGAACCCTTCTGACCGATGGCGACGTAGATGCAGCGCACCTGCTTGGTCGGATCCCCGGAGGCCCAGTTGTCCTTCTGGTTGATGATCGTGTCGATAGCGATCGCCGTCTTACCGGTCTGGCGGTCACCGATGATGAGCTGACGCTGGCCGCGGCCGACCGGGATCATCGCGTCGATCGCCTTGATACCGGTCTGCATGGGCTCGTGCACGCTCTTGCGCTGCATGACGCCCGGCGCCTGCAGTTCGAGGGCACGGCGGCCTTCCGTGGCCACCTCGCCGAGACCATCGATCGGGTTGCCGAGCGGGTCGACGACGCGGCCGAGGTAGCCGTCGCCGACGGGAACCGAGAGCACCTCGCCGGTACGCGTGACCTGCTGACCCGCCTCGATGCCGGCGAAGTCGCCGAGGACGACGACACCGATCTCGTGCTCGTCGAGGTTCAGGGCCAGGCCCTGCGTGCCGTCGGCGAAGGTCACCAGCTCGTTGGCCATGACGCCGGGGAGACCCTCGACATGGGCGATGCCGTCGGCGGCGTCGATGACGGTGCCGACCTCGTTGGCCGCTGCCCCGGAGGGCTCGTAGGCCGCGACGAAGTCTTTCAGCGCGTCACGGATGACGTCGGGGCTGATGGAGAGTTCTGCCATGGTCTTCCTTCGTTAAGGTCCTTCTCGGGTTCCGTGCGTCGGACCCGAAGTCTGCGCCTGTCGGCGGTGTCGTTAGCCGGCCAGTCGCTGACGGAGGTCGGCGAGCCGGGAGGAAACACTCATGTCGATGACGTCATCGGCGATCTGCACGCGCAGCCCGCCCACGACCGTCGGGTCGATCACGGTGTTCAGGGAGATCTTGGTGCCGTAGCGACGGCTGAGCAGCTCGGTCAGGCGCGTCACCTGCTCCGCACTCAGTGGTGCAGCCGCGGTGACCGTGGCGACGGCGCGCCCCCGTTCGTCTGCGACGATGCGGATCGCCCGCGACAGCAGCTGGCGCACGCGGCGCTCACGCGGCTGCTGCACGAGCGATGATGCGACGAGGACCGTCGCCTCGCTCGCGCGTCCGTTCAGGAGCTTCGCAACGAGGTCTCCCTTCGCTGACGCATCGCCGAGGCGGCTCCCGAGCGCGAGTTCGAGTTCGGGGTTCGCCGCGACCGTGCGGGAGAACTCGAACAGCTCGGACTCGACGTCAGCATCGGACGCAAAGGTCGCGGCGCGAACGGCGAGTTCTTCGATCCCATCGATGAGATCGGATGCCGACGACCACCGCTGCTGGACGGCGTTGGTGAGCAGACCGACTGTCGCCGGAGCCATCGACGGCCCGAAGACATCGGTGATCACCTTCGCGCGGGCGGCGGGCGCCGCCGCTGAATCGGCGAGCGCGCCGCTGAGCTGCGAGGTCTGGCCGAGCTCACGCGCGGCGACGAACAGCTCGCGGGCGACGGTCAGGTCGACGCTACGAGCCGCAGCCAGCGCCGCGGTCGTTTCCGCGAGCGCCTGATTCGTCGCGCTACCCATTACTTCGCCGCCGTCTCGGATGCCTCGAGATCGGCGAGGAAGCGGTCGACGACGGCCTTGGCCTTAGCGTCGTCCGACAGGGTCTCACCGATCACACCGCCGGCGAGGTCGAGGGCCAGGGTGCCAACTTCGCCGCGCAGCGACACGAACGCGGTCTGGCGCTCGGCGTCGATCTGAGCGTGCGCGGCAGCCGTCAGGCGCGCGGCCTCGGCAGACGCGCTCTCCTTGGCCTCGGCGACGATCTTCTTGCCGTCCTCGCGAGCGGCGTCGCGGATTTCACCAGCCTCGCGGCGGGCATCAGCCAGCTGCGCGGTGTACTCCTCGAGGGCGGCCTCAGCCTTGCGCTGGGCCTCGTCGGCCTTCGCGATGTTGCCTTCGATCGCCGCAGAACGCTCGTCGAGCAGCTTTTTCATCCGCGGCAGAGCGTACAGCCAGAACAGCACGAGGATGACGATGAAGCACACCGACGACCAGATGATGTCGTACCACGCCGGGATGAGCGGGTTGTGCGCAGCCCCCTCTTCGGCGGCGTACGTGACAAGAGCCGTGAGCATCCTGTCTCCTTAAGGCTGGGTGAGTCGGATCAGACGAAGATGAAGTAGGTGGCGATACCGATGAACGCCAGCGCCTCGGTGAAGGCGATACCGATCCACATCAGCACCTGGAGGCGACCGGCGAGCTCGGGCTGACGAGCGACGCCCTCGATCGTCTTGCCGACGACGATGCCCACGCCGATGGCCGGGCCGATGGCGGCGAGGCCGTAGCCCATCGTCGCGACGTTGCCGGTGACCTGGGCGAGAACCGTAGTTGCGTCCACGGATTTTTCCTTTCGGTTGAGGGCGGCTTCGGGCCGACCCGCTTAGTGCTCTTCCGCCACCGCGAGCTGGATGTAGACCGCGGTGAGGAGGGCGAAGACATAGGCCTGGAGGACGGCCACCAGGATTTCGAACAGAGTGAAGACGAACCCGAAGGCGAGGCTGCCGGCTGCCAGAGCCGACCACCAGCCACCGAGGTCGAAGAGGAAGAACTGGGTAGCCGCGAAGAAGAGGACGAGCAGGAGGTGACCGACCATCATGTTCATAAGCAGACGGAGAGTCAGCGTCACCGGACGGATGATGAAGGTCGAAATCAGCTCGATCGGGGTGACGATGATGTAGATCGGCCACGGAACACCCGAGGGGAACAGCGAGTTCTTGAAGAAGTTCTTCGGGCTCTTGCGGATACCGGCGTAGATGAACGTCACGTAGCTGATGATCGCGAGCACCAAGGGCACGGCGATGACGCTGGTGCCGGCGATGTTCATGAACGGGATGATCCCCGTGATGTTCATAAAGAGGATCATGAA
Organism: Microbacterium schleiferi; assembly: GCF_020781975.1. Taxonomy (GTDB): domain Bacteria; phylum Actinomycetota; class Actinomycetes; order Actinomycetales; family Microbacteriaceae; genus Microbacterium. Next base: position 170,602 of record NZ_JAJGNI010000003.1, on the reverse strand, counting down.
GAACATCGTCGTGAGGATCGGCAGGAACCGTTGGCCGTCCTTCTTGCCCAGCAGGTCTTCGGCGATGTTGACGCGCACGAAGTCCAGGCCCATCTCGACGAGGCTCTGGAACCGGCCGGGAACCACCCGCATCCGGCGCGTGCCGAGCCAGAAGATCAGGACGATGGCGATCGTCGCAGCGAACTGAATCAGGTTGATGCGGGTGACGGCGAGCGCCTCGATCCCGAACAGATGGAAGATCGGCTCCGGGAAGAACTCATCGACGGACGGGCCGTGGAAACCCCCGCCATCTTCGGCAGTGGACACGATAAGGCTCGCAGCTTGAGTAAACAGCGCTGGCTCCAGCTTCGGGGCACCGGGGATAAGCCGTTGCGACGATGGGCGATGAGTTGGCGATCCCGGCAGCGCTCGTCAGGCGAACGGGCGGGCGCAAGACCACATTAGCAAACCCGGAGGGGTCTCGGCGCCGCGTCACTCCCTTACGGAGGTGTCGTCGGGGTCTGCGGTCGGCAGTTTCGTGTCGCTCGCGTAGGGCAACCGCATTCGGGTGAGCACGATGACGTCGACGGCGAGCGAAGCGAGAATCCCCGCGACGATGGCAAGGAAGAACACGAGCGAGTTCACCCACGGCTGGTCGCGCACCACGAACAGCACGACCAGGAACACGATGAATTTCAGCAGCCAGCCGCCCAGCACGATGCCGAAGAAGATCGGAACGTAAAGGTCGGTTCCGAACCACCGGTTGGCGATGAGGATGCTGACGCTCGTGATCCCGAGGAACACCGCTGCCAGCAGCACGCCGAGCAGCGCACTCCAGAGCCCGGACTCGCCGGCGACGAGGTAGCCGACGAGGGCACCGACCACGGCGAGTGCGCCAGTCACAATTGCCGACCAGATCACCGTGGTACGCAGGATCGGGGTGCTTGACACGGTGCTCACGAGGCCTCCTGGGCGGTGGTGACGGGGGCGGGGCGGCGCCCCCGGGGCATGAGGGTGACAACGAGGCAGGCGATAGCGCCGACGACTCCGAATCCGACGCCGAGAAGGTACTCCCCCGGCCAGTCGGAGGCGGTTCCGATATACATCAGCAACATCGAAAGACCAACGATGGCGGTCCAGGCATAGAAGATGAGCACCGCGGTCCGGTCGCTGTGACCCATGTCGAGCATCCGGTGGTGCAAGTGCTTGCGGTCGGGCGAGAACGGCGACTTCCCGGCGCCGACACGACGGATGATCGCGAGACCGAAATCCAGCAGCGGCAGCAGCACGATAGTGATCGGCAGCAGGATCGGGATGAACGCACCGAGCAGCTGCGACCTTCCGAAGTTGTCGGGGTCGAGCTGTGACGGGGTGATCTGCCCGGTGATCGCGATGGCCGACACTGCCATCAACAGGCCTAGCATCAGGGCTCCGCTGTCTCCCATGAAGAGCTTCGCTGGCGTCCAGTTCAGCGGCAGGAACCCGATACAGGCGCCGATGAGCGCCGCGGCGATGAAGGATGCGAGGTTGAAGTAGGTGGTCGCTCCGGCGTCGCGGACGAGCAGGTACGAGTACGCGAAGAAGACCCCGTTGGCGATGAGGGCGACACCGGCGACGAGCCCGTCGAGCCCGTCGATGAAGTTGACGGCGTTCATCACGATCACGATCGACAGGACCGTGAGCACGAAGCTCATCCAGCTCGAGCCGACAGTCAGCCCGCCGATCGGGAGCGAGAGGATCTGCAGCTTGCCGAACCAGGCGATGATTCCCGCCGCCGCGAACTGCGCGCCGAGTTTGATCATCCAGTCGAGGTCCCAGATGTCATCGGCGACACCGACGAGGACGATGAGCGTCGTTGCGCCGAGGATCGCCCACACCGCAGCGGGGTCTGCCCAGAAGATCGAGAAGAACGGATGCTGTGACGAGGCCAGAAACGCGGCGACGATGCCGATGTACATGGCGACGCCACCGAGCCGCGGCGTCGGCGTCTTGTGCACATCGCGCTCCCGGATGCCGGGATAGAGCTTGTAGCGCATGCTCAACTGCCACACCGCCCACGCCAACACGAGGGTGATGGTCGCGGTCAGGATGACGACGAACAGGTATTGCTTCACGCGGATCCGGTGACGTCGGCATCCGTCTCGACCGGCGGCGCAGCGGGGTCCTCGAGCAGGTCGCCGATTACCTCGCGGATCTCATCAGCCGTCACCGCGCCAACCCGCAGGATTCGCGCCGTGCCGGGCTCGCGACGGGCAAGTCCCGTGGCGTCGAGGATCGTGGAGGGAACTCCCGTGGCGACCGGCCCCGAGTCCAGATACACGTCGATGCGGTCGCCGAGCATCTGGTGGGCGCTGAGGATGTCGATGGCTGCCGCTTCACCCGTCAGATTCGCGCTGGAAACTGCGAGCGGACCGGTCTCTTCAATGAGTTCGAGAGCGATGCGGTGATCGGGCATCCGAACCGCGACCGTGCCGCGGGTCTCGCCCAGGTCCCACGTCAAGGACGGCTGCGCGGGCAGCACGATCGTCAGTCCCCCGGGCCAGAACCTCTCGATGAGTCGCTCGACCGGCTCCGGCAGTTCAGCCACGAGGGCGCGAACCATCGCGGTTCCTGCGACGAGCACAGGCGGCGGCGACTCACGGGTGCGACCCTTGGCATCCAGCAACCGCTGCACGGCGGCAGCGCTGAACGCGTCGGCGGCTACCCCATAGACGGTGTCGGTCGGGATGACGACAAGGGCACCCCGGCCGATCGCTTGGCGCGCCTGTCGCATGCCGGGCAGAAGCTGGGCATCGTCACGGCAGTCGAAGATGTCGGACATGGCCTGCTCAGTCTACGGAAGCTGCGGGCTGTTCCGGGAAGCGGAGGCGGTTACGGATGCAGCGCGGTGGTGACCCGGTCACGGCGCGTGAGATCCATGTGGGTCGCGGCAGCCCGCCATCCGTCAGCACTCAGCAGATCCCGGATCTCGGCGCCCTGGCTCTCGCCGTGCTCGATCGCCACGATCCCCCCGGGGTGCGCAAGGCGCAGCGCCGTCGCACTGACCTGCCTGACGACATCCAGTCCGTCTGCTCCGCCGTAGAGAGCAGTCGGCGGATCGAACCAGCGGACCTCGGGATCGCGTGGCACCGCGGCATCCGGTACGTAGGGCGGATTGCTCACCACGACGGATGCCGTCCCGTCGAGGTCGGGAAAGGCGCGCGCGAGATCGATGAAGGCGAGGGCGGCGTTCTGGGCACCGACATGAGCGAAGTTCTCTTTTGCCCACACGAAGGCATCGACGGCGTTCTCGGCGGCGAAGACGCGGGCGTGCGGAGCCTCGGTCGCCAGTGCGAGAGCGATCGCGCCCGACCCGGTGCCGAGGTCGATGGCGATCGGCGAGGGTGACGCCGCCGCGAGCAGCGCATCCAGCGCGATCTGCACGAGGGTCTCGGTCTCCGGACGCGGCACGAACACTCCCGGCCCGACCCGCAGCTCGAGATGGCGGAACGGGGCAGTTCCGGTGATGTGCTGCAGCGGCTCCCGGCTCGCACGCCGCGCCACCAGGCCGTGGAAGTGCGCGTCGGATGCCGCATCCAGCGTGTCGCCGCGAAGGGCCGCTGCCTGCAACTCACCGCGACCTACGCGCAGAACGTGCGCCAGCAGCAACTCGGCATCCACGCGAGCATCGCCGATGCCAGCTGCGGTCAGAGCGTCGGTCGCGGCGGACAGGGCACCGGCGATCGTCTCGGTGGGGCGGATGTCATCGGGGGCACTGTGGGCAGGCATAGGCGCCCCAAGCCTAGGACCCCGGGACGTTCTTCGTCACAATCGGGCCCCCGCCGGTGAGGCTCGCCTAAGCTGAATGGCTGTCACCCACGTCGCCCGAAAGGCCCCGAAATGACCGGCATCCACAACGACATCACCAGTGCGTTCGGCAACACCCCCCTCGTCCGGTTGAACCGGGTCGCCGAGGGTGTGGAGGGCACCGTGCTGGCAAAGCTCGAGTTCTACAACCCCGCCTCCAGCGTCAAGGACCGCCTCGGCATCGCAATCGTGGATGCTGCGGAAGCATCCGGCGAGCTCCCCCCGGGCGGCACGATCGTCGAGGCAACCAGCGGTAACACCGGTATCGCACTGGCCATGGTCGGTGCGGCACGCGGCTACAAGGTCATCCTGGCGATGCCCTCGTCGATGTCGACCGAGCGCAAGCTTCTGCTCAAGGGTTACGGCGCCGAACTCGTGCTGACCGACCCGGCTCAGGGCATGAAGGGCGCTGTCGCGAAGGCCGAGGAGATCGCCGCCGAAACGCCGGGTGCGGTTCTGGCCAAGCAGTTCGCCAACGAGGCGAACCCCGCCATCCACCGCAAGACCACCGCTGAAGAGATCCTGCGTGACACCGACGGCAAGGTCGACTACTTCGTTGCCGGTATCGGCACGGGTGGCACGATCACGGGCGTCGGCCAGGTCCTCAAGGAGCGCGTGCCCGGCGTCAAGGTCGTCGCTGTCGAGCCGAAGGATTCCCCGCTGCTGACCGAGGGGCGCCCCGGTCCCCACAAGATCCAGGGCATCGGCCCGAACTTCATCCCCGAGATCCTCGATCAGGATGTCATCGATGAGGTGATCGACGTCGAGTTCGACGACGCGATCACCACCGCCCGCGCCGTGGGCACGAAGGACGGCATTCTCGTGGGCATCTCCAGCGGTGCTGCAGTGTGGGCTGCCCTCCAGGTCGCGGCCCGACCCGAGGCTGCGGGCAAGAACATCGTCGTGGTCATCCCCTCCAACGGCGAGCGCTACCTCTCGACGCCGCTGTTCGAGCACCTGCGCGAGGACTGAGCGTGGGGGTGCTCCACGTCGTCGGCCGCATCCGCGAGGACATCGCAGCGGCCAAGCTCCGAGACCCTGCGGCCCGCAGCGGTCTCGAAATCGCGGTGCTCTACTCGGGCCTGCACGCGATCTGGGCGCACCGCATCAACCACTGGCTATGGACCCGCAACGCGCGCTTCCTTGCGCGCGCCGGGTCACAGCTCACTCGCTGGCTCACCGGCATCGAGATCCATCCCGGAGCACGGATCGGTCGCCGCTTCTTCATCGACCACGGCATGGGCGTCGTGATCGGCGAAACTGTCGAGATCGGCGATGACGTCCTGCTCTACCACCAGGTCACGCTGGGCGGACGGCAGCGCGAGGGCGGCAAGCGCCACCCCACAATCGGCGACGAGGTGGCAGTCGGCGCCGGCGCGAAGATCCTCGGCCCGATAACGATCGGCGACCGCTCGGTCGTGGGCGCGAACGCCGTGGTCACGCGGGACGCGCCGGCAGACAGCATCCTCACCGGCATCCCGGCGAAAGCCCGCAAGCGCAAGGACGGCATGGACACCCGCGCCATCCTGACCATGCCCGACTACCAGATCTGACTCTCACGCCGGTCGTGCGCGGCGCCACCGGCCCCGAGGTTCGCAGAATCGCACGAAGTTCGCAGGATGCCGCGACAATTGTGCGAACTTCACGCCTTTCTGCGAACTTCGCGCGGGGCGGCTTCGCTCGTGCGTGCGTGTCGCTCCCCCGCTGATCAGGATCGCGGTGGCAGGAGAGAACCCGGCGCTGAGCCTGCGACCGATGTAGATCGACGCTGCAACCGAAATGACGGTCACCGGCAGCTGACCCAGCGACACCTCGACTGTCGAGAAGCCGTAGACGTATTGCCAGATGTTGGCGAGCTGCAGGATGCCGACGGCCTGCGCGAGATTGAATGCGATGCCCATGCCGATTGCGGCGAGGAAACCGGGATTGCGGAACAGCTGCATCGGGAAGAACGGATGCGCGCCGCGCAGTTCCACCACAGCGAAGAGGGCCAGCAGCGCGGCACCCGAGGCCAGCGGTGCCCACGTGAGCGGCGAGGTGAGCCCCTCGCCGGCATGGGACACGCCGGCCGATCCGGTCGGCGAGGAGGCCGGTGGAGATGACGGTAGCCGCAAGCATCAGGGTTGACACGCTGGCAGCGATCGCCTGGAGTCCGGCATCCCTCTGCAGCGCGCGAGCGGACTCGACCAGCGCCGTGCTCGCGATCGTGGGATCAGCGGTCTGGACCCCACCCATGATCCCCAGCAGCGGGATCGCGAGCGCCGTCTGCCGACGGGAGACTCCCGCGCCGACAGCGGAGGCAGCGCTCACGCGTCGGCTCCGGGAAGGTGACAGCACGCCGGCACGCCGTACGTACGCAACTGCGCGAACGCGGCGTCGTCGACCTGGTGGGATGCCGCGGCAAACTCCCCGAGATCGATGCGAGAGCCGCCGAGCCATGTGCCGAGGACTCCGATGGCACCGATCTTGTCGGGCACCACGGCATACGGATCAGCATCGAGCTCGACGAAGTCAGCGAGCTTGCCGACCTCGATGGAGCCGATCTCATGCTCGCGCCCGAGAGCGAACGCGGCGTTGACCGTGTGTGCGCGCAGCGCCTCATCCAGCGTCGCTGCCTGTTCGGGGGCATGCAGGTTTCCGGACGAGCACCGGCGAGTGACTGCAGCCTGCATGTTCAGCAGCGGCGTGGGAGGCGTGACAGAACCGTCATTGTGGAACGAGACGGGCAGGCCCGCGTCGAAGGCATCCCGGAATCGCTGCCAGGACCCACCCACGGCCGGCTCGAACATGCCCCCGTCGAGCAGATCGCCCCAGTAGTAGAACTGGAAGGGGCCCATCGAGGGCACGGCGCCGATCGAGGCCATCCGGGCGAACTGGTCGGCGCGCGCACCGCCGATGTGTTCGACCCGCCAGCGGTGATCGCTCTCGATCATGTTGTGGCGGCCGAGCACCGTCGTGAAGGCATCCAGCACGATGTCGATCGCGATGTCACCATTGGCGTGGAACGCCATCTGCCACCCTTCGCCGACGTGCGCCTCCAGCAGCGCGTCAAGCTGGTCGCGGGTGTAGTTCATCATCTTCTCGCCGGGGATTCCGGGCGCGATCCCCGCGGCTCGGGTGACCTCGGTGTCAAGGTACGGCGAGCTCATCGCGACGTTGCCGACCCACGGCGATCCGTCGGCCCAGAGCTTGATTCCCTGCTTGCGCAGCATGTCGTCGGGGGCAGCTGAGGTGAACCGATCTCCGCAGTCTGCCTCCGTCGACATGTGGTACAGCGAGATCCTGAGCGGGCTATTGGGGAGCGAGGCAAGAGCTTCGTACGCAGGCTTCAGCTCGGTCTTGTACGTGTGTTCCGAGGTCGAGGTGATCCCCGCTGATGACAGCAGCACGTAGTACTCAACGGCGCCCTGCAGCGGATGCGGCCCCTTGGCGATCGCCTCGAGAACGGGAGCTGCCTGCGCCATCGCCGCGGGGATCTCGGTGGCCACGCCGTTGAGGGAGCCGTCGGCATTACGGCCGAAGAAACCACCCACGGGGTCCTCGGGCGGGTTCTTCACCCAACCGAGGTGCTCAAGGACCGCGGTCGTGACATAGGACGTGTGGCCCGAGTTGCCGAACACCATCACCATGCGGTTCCCGAAGATCGCATCGAGTTCGGACGCTGTCGGATCGGCGTGCTGCTGCAGCAGGCCATCGAAGCCGAAGAACGCGAGCGGCTGGTCAGCGGGCGTCTCGTCGATGGCCTTCCGGAAGGCTGCGACGACGTCATCCCACGTGGGCGCGAACCACGGCGCAATCCAGTACGCCGGAGGCATCGTCGCCATGCCGCTGAGAACCGGATGCGAGTGCGGCTCGACGAACCCGGGCAGCAGAGCGGCGGCGCCCGTATCGTGCACTCTCGCCCCGGGCAGCGCCTGCTGACAGTCAGCCGCTGTTCCTACCGCGACGATGCGCCCGTCCGAAACGGCGACAGCCTCTGCTCGGGTGCGCGCTGGATCCATCGTGATGATGGTGCCCGCGGTGACGATGACGTCCATGTCTCCCCCACTGTCTGCCGCCTCCGGCCGCGGCTCTCGCTACTTCTCGGAGCGACGCTCCTCGACCTTCTTCTTGATGAAGACCATCGGCAGCAGCCACGTCGCGAGGGCAGTGACCAGCCACACGATGACGGGCGCGAGAATCCAGGTGAGCACGAAGGGCTCACCGATGCTGATACCGCCTCGGGGGATGAGCACGACGATCACGAGCGCGACGAGGGTCGAGATGATTCCGATCCCGCCGAGCAGGGCCGGCGCGTTGCGCTTGGCGACCGTCGCGATCCACGGCGAGAGCACGCTCTGGAGCACCGCGAAGATCAGCACGGCGAGGACGAAGCCCCACCAGTCAGCCCAGTCGATGCGGAAGCCCGGAAGCAGCAGGTCGGCGGCGATCAGCCCGACAGCTGCGGATAGCACGAAGATCAGGGCGCGGATGAGGAACATGACCACGCCCCGACAGTAGCGCGTCGACCCACGCAGCGACAGGATGCCGTGCGGCGCCGCTCCGGGAAAGTCAAGGCCTGCGGCTCTGTGCGCTCCTCTTGCTACCGTGTGTGGCTGCGAATCGCGGAAGGGGCGCCGTGGACGGGACCTGGGGACTGTGGCAGAGTGCGGTTGCACTCACCGCTTCGATCGTCGTGCTCTGGTTCGCCGGTACCCGTCTTGCTCGCACTGCCGACGAGCTGGCGGGCCGGACCGGAATGGGGCGTGCGATCGCGGGAGCTGTGTTCCTCGGCGCGGTGACCTCGCTGACCGGCATCATCACCACGATCACCGGAGCGCTCGCCGGGGATGCCGGGTTCGCGCTTGCCAACCCGGTAGGCGGGGTGGCGATTCAGACAGTCTGGCTGGCGGTGGCCGACCTCCTCTACCGGCGCGCGAACCTCGAGCACGCCGCGGCCTCGCTCGAGAATCTCGGGCAATCTCTGACCCTCGTCGCACTGCTGACAATTCCGGTGATCGCCTACGCGACACCCACCCTCTCGTGGGGATGGATTCACCCGCTGTCACTTCTGATCCCGGTGATCTACGTTTACAGCCTGTTTCTGCTGCGACGGATGCGGGCCGACGAGATGTGGAGTCCGCGCCGGACGTCGCAGACGGTTGACGACGATGACACGACGCAGCCGACGACATCTCTCCCCCGCCTGTGGGTCACCTTCGCGGGACTCGCCCTCGTCACGGCAGGGACCGGATGGGTCATCGGCCGCGCGGGGCTGGGAGTTGCGGCGGCGACGGAGTGGCCGAGCGATGTCACCGGGTTCACGGTGACCACTGCCATCAGCTCGCTGCCCGAACTGATCACCCTCATCGCGGCGGTCCGGATGGGCGCTCTGACCCTCGGGGTCGGGAACATCATCGGCGGGAACGTGTTCGACACGCTGATGATCTCGATAGCCGATGTGTCGTACCGCGACGGCACCATCTACGAGGCCGCAGGTCCGTCGAGTCTGGTGCTGTTGGCGGGAACAGCGTTCATGTCAGCGGTCCTCGCGATCGGGCTTCTCGTGCGCGATCGTCGCGGCATCGGATTCGAAGGGGTCGCGATTCCCGGCGTCTACCTCGGGACGATTGGCCTGGCCATCGTTGCGCGGTAGAGACCGTCGGGGCGGGCTATGCGGCCAACCGGGTGGCGGGGAATCAGTTCCCGCCTGACCCCAGAGCCGCGAGCCGTTCCTCCTCGTCGGCGGCGATGCACGACGCGATGATCGGCTCGAGGGCACCGTCCATCACCTGATCAAGGTTGTAGGCCTTGTATCCGGTACGGTGATCGGCGATGCGGTTCTCGGGGAAGTTGTACGTGCGAATGCGCTCGGAGCGATCCATCCCTCGGATCTGCGAGCGCCGGGCATCGGATGCCGCGGCATCCCGCTCCTCCTGCTGCTTGGCCAGCAGCCGGGCTCGCAGCACGCGCATCCCAGCCTCGCGGTTCTGCAGTTGCGACTTCTCGTTCTGCATCGACACCACGATTCCGGTTGGCAGGTGCGTGATCCGCACCGCGGAGTCCGTCGTGTTCACCGACTGGCCACCCGGACCTGACGAGCGGAAGACATCGATCTTCAGGTCGTTCTGATCGATGTGGATCTCTTCGGGCTCGTCGACTTCGGGAAAGACCAGCACACCGGTGGTCGACGTGTGGATCCGCCCCTGTGACTCGGTGGCGGGAACGCGCTGGACGCGATGCACACCCCCCTCGTACTTCAGGTGGGCCCACACTCCCTGCGCCGGATCGCTCGAGGAGCCCTTGATGGCGACCTGGACGTCCTTGAACCCGCCGAGGTCTGACTCGTTGCGCTCGAGCAGTTCGGTCTTCCACCCCTTCGAAGCGGCATACTGCAGGTACATCCGCAGCAGATCAGCGGCGAACAGGGCGCTCTCTGCGCCGCCTTCGCCCTGCTTGATCTCCATGATCACGTCGCGCGCGTCATCCGGGTCGCGCGGAATCAGGAGCCGTCGGAGCCGTTCCTGGGTGTCGGCGAGGCGCTCTTCGAGGGCCGGGACCTCTTCGGCGAAGGCGTCGTCTTCGCGCGCGAGGTCGCGGGCAGCGACAAGGTCGTCGGATGCCGCCACCCACGCATCGTGGGCAGCGACGATCCGACTCAATTCCGCGTACCGCCTATTGACCCGCTTTGCGCGGGCGGGGTCCGCGTGCACCGCCGGATCGGACAGCTCAATCTGCACCTCGCGGTGCTCGTCGATCAGCGCACGGACGGAGTCGAACATCGCCGGCTCGGCCATCTCGATGCCGCCGGGTCAGCGGATGCTGTTCTCGTGCCCGTGACCGTGTCCGCCAGCGCCGTGACCGTTGGAGGTCGGCGCCGGAATCGACTTCTGCATCTGCACGAGGAACTCGACGTTGGACTGGGTTTCCTTGAGCTTGCCGAGCACGACCTCGAGCGCCTGCTGGGGGTCCAGGCCCGCGAGAGCGCGACGGAGCTTCCAGGTGATCTTGACCTCATCGGGCGAGAGCAGCATCTCTTCGCGGCGCGTGCTCGACGCGTTGACATCCACCGCGGGGAAGATGCGCTTGTCGGCAAGCTGACGGTTCAGACGCAGCTCGCTGTTGCCCGTGCCCTTGAACTCTTCGAAGATGACCTCGTCCATCTTCGAACCGGTCTCGACCAGCGCGGTCGCGAGGATCGTGAGCGATCCGCCGTTCTCGATGTTGCGAGCAGCGCCGAAGAAGCGCTTCGGCGGGTAGAGCGCCGAAGCGTCGACACCGCCGGTGAGGACGCGCCCAGAGGTCGGCGCCGAGATGTTGTAGGCGCGGCCGAGGCGGGTGATCGAGTCCAGCAGCACGACGACGTCACGGCCGAGCTCAACGAGGCGCTTGGCGCGCTCGATGGCGAGCTCGGCAACGGTCGTGTGGTCTTCGGCGGGACGGTCGAAGGTCGAGGCGATGACCTCGCCCTTCACGGTGCGCTGCATGTCGGTGACCTCTTCGGGCCGCTCGTCGACGAGCACGACCATGAGGTGGACCTCGGGGTTGTTCGTCGCGATCGCGTTCGCGATCTGCTGCAGCACGATCGTCTTGCCAGCCTTGGGCGGCGCGACGATGAGGCCGCGCTGGCCCTTACCGATCGGGGCCACCAGGTCGATGATCCGCTGCGTGAGCTTTTCGGGCGCCGTCTCCAGGCGCAGACGCTCCTGCGGGTACAGCGGCGTGAGCTTGCCGAACTCGACGCGGTTCGCGGCGTCGTCGACGGACAGGCCGTTGACGGCATCCACCTTGACGAGGGCGTTGTACTTCTGACGGCCGGTCTGCTCGCCCTCGCGGGGCTGCTTGATAGCGCCGACGACGGCGTCACCCTTGCGCAGGTTGTACTTCTTGACCTGGCCGAGCGAGACGTACACGTCACTCTGGCCGGGAAGGTAGCCGGTCGTGCGGACGAACGCGTAGTTGTCGAGCACGTCCAGGATGCCGGCGATCGGAATCAGGACGTCGTCCTCGCCGACCTCGGGCTCGAACTCGTCGTTCTGGTTCGGACCGCGGCGCTTGTTGCGCTGCCGGCCACGACCGCCAGACGAACCGCTGTCGTCATCAGAACCGGTCGACGCCGACTGCTCGGCACCGCCCGAAGAACCACCGTTGCCGTTGCCGTTGTTACCCGCTCCGTTGCCGCTGCCCCCGGATGCCCGGTTGCGGCTACGACTCCGGCTGCGGCTGCGGCTGCGGCTGGGTGTGGACTCCTCGCTGGCGTCGTCGGAGGACTCGGCATTCGTCGCCGACTCGTCGGTCGTTGCGGCCTCGGCTGACGCGGCATCGGGTGCGTCGCTGTTGTCCGCACTCTTGTTTTCGTCCGCGGGCTTGTCCGTGGTTTGGTCCGCGGAGTTGTCGTTCGACGCTTCAGCCGGCTTCTCGGCCTGCGGCTCAGCCGGCGTCTCTGCCGGCGTCTCAGAGGCGGACTTGTCAGCCGTCGTTTCGGCGGCGACGTCGGTGCTCTTGGCCCGGCGAGGCGCACGCTTGCGTGCCGGCTTGGCCGGCGCTTCCGCGGGCTTCTCCTCCGCCGGGGCTGCCTCGTCTGCTGCATCTGCCGGAGCGTCGGCGGCGGGCTGCTCGGCAGCCTCGCCCGCGGGTGTCGCCGCGGCGGCTTCGGAAGCCGGAGCAGCATCGGGTGCCTCGGCTGCCGCGGGCTCCGCTGCCTCTGCCTCAGATCCCGGAGCGTCGGCCTCTGCCTCGGCTGCCGGCGCGCCTGCGTCGGGTGCTGCCTCGTCGGTCGATGCCTCCGAAGCTGCGGTTTCGGTCGGTGTGGCGGCCTCCTCGGCCGCGGGGGTGGTCTGGTCGACAGCGTCGCTCTCGGACGCGTCGGTCTGGACCTCGGAGATGGACTCCACGAGTACTCCCTTGTGTACCTAATGTGCGGTGAATCGAATGATGTGCGGATCCGCACGTATGAAGAAGCCGCCGCGATGGGCTCGACGTGCTGAGCGGGACTCAGCGTCTCGTGCTCATCTGCCTCTCCTCGATTCCTTCCGGGCAGAGATGTCCGGATTCGGGTGATCGAGGGAATTGCGGAGGCTTCGCAGATATGCGGCGGGGGCCAGATTCACGAGTACGTGGAACCCCCCGCGTGCTCCTTCACTGTACCACCCTTGACGTCGACGGCCAGCATGTGAGCCTCCCACGGGGTGTCCGTGACCTGTTCGGCGACGGCTGCAGCCTCGAGGCGACGACCCGGCCCGTCGGCCAAGACCAGCACACTCGGGCCTGCCCCCGAGACGACGGCAGCGAAGCCGTGCTCACGCAGCGTTCGCACCAACCGGTCGGTTTCGGGCATCGCCTGCGCGCGGTAGTTCTGGTGCAGCTTGTCTTCTGTGGCGGCAAGCAGCAGCTCGGGGCTCTGCGTGAGAGCCGCGATCAGCAGCGCCGACCGTGAGAGATTGAAGACTGCATCTTCTCGTGGCACTTGCAGGGGTTGGAGACTGCGGGCAACGCTCGTTGACATCGTGAAGCTCGGAACGAACACCACGGGCGAAACGCCGCGATGCACCAGCAGCTTCTTGTGCTGCGGCATCGCCTCGTCCATCCACGCGATCGTGAGACCGCCGAACAGCGCGGGTGCGACGTTGTCGGGATGCCCCTCGAGTTCTGTTGCCAGGCGCAGCATCGTGTCGGGCCCGATCTCGACATCGCCTTCCAGCAGTCCCTTGACGGCCAGGATGCCCGCCACGACTGCCGCACCCGAAGATCCGAGGCCGCGGCCGTGCGGGATCGTGTTGCGCGCCCGCAGACGCAGGCCGGGCATGGGGCGGTCGACGGCTTCGAAGGCGTAGGCCATTGCCCGCACCAGAAGGTTGGACTCGTCGCGGGGAATCTCGTCGGCGCCTTCGCCTTGGGCCTGGATGTCCAGGCCCGGCTCCCGAAGCGAGGTCACGACCAGGTCATCGTAGAGACTGAGCGCGAGCCCCAGTGTGTCGAATCCGGGACCCAGGTTCGCACTGGTCGCGGGCACGCGCACCACGACCGACCGTTCGGCAACCCGGGCTGCGTTCACGCGGTTGCCCCTGCGCGCGCGAGCCCCAGCACCGAGGCCACCTCAGAGGTGGTCGCGTCCACGACAGTCGGCCGGGCTTCCGTGCCGTCAGCATTACGCAGAGCCCACTGCGGGTCCTTGAGTCCGTGACCGGTGACGGTCAGCACGACAGTGGACCCCGTCGGAATCACTCCCGCCTCGGCACGGTCGAGCAAGCCCGCAACGCTGATCGCGGAGGCCGGCTCGACGAAGACGCCGACCTCACCGGCGAGGATCTTCTGCGCGGCAAGGATCCGCTCGTCATCGATCGCGCCGAACCAGCCATCGGTTGCCGCGCGCGCCTCGAGTGCGAGCTCCCACGATGCCGGGTTTCCGATCCGGATGGCGGTGGCGATCGTCTCCGGGTTCTTGACGACTTCACCGCGCACGAGCGGAGCACTTCCCTCTGCCTGGAAACCGAACATCCGAGGAACGCGCGTGGCGACACCACGTTCGGCCTCCTCGCGGTACCCGCGAGAGTAGGCGGTGTAGTTGCCGGCGTTGCCGACCGGGATGAAGTGGAAGTCAGGCGCATCGCCGAGGACCTCGACGATCTCGTAGGCAGCAGTCTTCTGCCCCTCGATGCGGTCGGGGTTGACCGAGTTCACGAGGTGAACCGGATAGTTGTCGGCGAGTTCGCGTGCGATCTCGAGGCAGTCATCGAAGTTGCCGCGGATCTGGATGAGCTGACCGTTGTGCGCAACAGCCTGGCTGAGCTTGCCCATGGCGATCTTGCCCTCGGGTACCAGTACTGCCGCCGTGATCCCGGCGTGGGCAGCGTAGGCGGCAGCGGATGCCGAGGTGTTGCCCGTCGAGGCGCAGATGACGGCCTTGGCGCCGTGCTCGACGGCTCGAGAGAGGGCCACGGTCATCCCGCGGTCCTTGAAGGAGCCGGTCGGGTTCATACCCTCGAACTTCACCCAGACCTGGGCTCCCGTGCGCTTCGAGAGCGCCGGGGCCGGGACGAGGGGCGTGCCGCCCTCGCCGAGCGAGACGACCGTCGACTCCGCCGTCACCCCCAGGCGATCGGCGTACTCGTTCATGACTCCGCGCCACACGTGTGCCACGTCAATCTCCTTCTACTCGCAGGACCGAAACGACCCGGTCCACGACGTCACTGTCAGCAAGGCGCTCGACCGTCTCGCTGAGATCCTGTTCCAATGCCTTGTGGGTACCGATCACGAGGCGGGCAACGCCCGTCGGGTCGGCGGCGACGCGCGCGAGCGGGTCGGCTGACGCGTCAGCCACCGACTGCTCGACAGTCGCGATCGAGACGCGGCCCTCGCTGAGGATGCCGGCCACTGTCGCCAGAACACCGGGCTCGTCGGTGACCTCGAGGGTGATCTGATACTGGGTAGTCACGTGCCCAATCGGCAGGATCGGCAGGTTCGCGCGGGTCGACTCGCCGACACCCACGCCGCCGGCAATGTGGCGGCGCGCTGCCGAGACAACGTCGCCGAGCACCGCGGATGCCGTCTGCACGCCGCCCGCTCCGGCACCGTAGAACATCAGGTTCCCGGCGGCCTCGGCCTGCACGAAGACCGCGTTGTTCGCACCGTGGACGCTCGCGAGCGGGTGCTCGCGAGGCACGAGGGCCGGGTAGACGCGCACCGAGATGGCGTCCCCGGAGCCGTTCGCGACCCGCTCACAGACGGCGAGGAGCTTGATGACGTACCCCGCCTTGCGCGCGGCATCCATCATCGGCTTGTCGATCGCGGTGATGCCCTCGCGGTGAACCGCCTCCAGCGGCACCGACGTGTGGAAGGCGAGGCTCGCGAGGATCGCGGCCTTCTGCGCGGCGTCGTAACCCTCGACATCCGCCGTCGGATCAGCCTCGGCGTACCCGAGCGCCTGCGCCTGCGCGAGGACCTCACCGAAATCGGCGCCCTCGGTGTCCATCCGGTCGAGGATGTAGTTGGTCGTGCCGTTGACGATGCCCATGATGCGCTGCACCCGGTCGCCGGCGAGCGAATCGCGCAGGGGCCGGATGATGGGAATCGCGCCCGCCGCTGCAGCCTCGTAGTAGACCTGCGCGCCGACCTGGTCGGCGGCCTCGAAGATCTCCGGGCCGTGCGTGGCAAGCAGCGCCTTGTTGGCGGTCACGACATCTGCGCCCGAACCGATTGCCTGCAGCAGGTTCGTGCGGGCAGGCTCGATCCCGCCCATCAGTTCGATGACGATGTCGGCACCGAGGATGAGGGTCTCGGCATCCGTCGTGAACAACTCGCGCGGCAGGTCGGCGTCGCGCGGCGCATCAGGATTGCGCACGGCGATGCCCACGAGTTCGAGGCGGGCTCCGGCGCGGTCTGCCAGTTCGTCGGCGTGCTGACGCAGCAGCGCGGCGACCTGGGAGCCGACGGCCCCGGCGCCCAGCAGCGCGACGCGGAGGCGGCGATAGTCGGTCATGCCGTCCTTTCGGTCGGGAGGATGCCGGCGTCACGCGCCAGCAGGTCATCGATGGTCTCACCGCGCACGATCACGCGGGAGCGTCCGGCACAAACCGCCACGACGGCTGGACGCGGGAGGTAGTTGTAGTTGCTGGCCAGCGAAAAGCAATACGCGCCGGTGGCGGGGACGGCCAGGAGGTCCCCGGGCGCCACATCGGCGGGGAGGTATTCGGCATCCACGACGATGTCACCGGACTCGCAGTGTTTGCCGACGACGCGGACCAGCTGGGGCGCCGCGTCGCTGACCCGGGACGCCAGGCGCGCGCTGTACTGAGCGCCGTAGAGCGCCGGCCTCGCGTTGTCGCTCATTCCGCCGTCCACGCTCACGTACAGACGCTCGAGCCCGTCCTCGAGAGCGACTGCCTTGGTCGTCCCGACGGTGTAGAGGGTGACCCCCGCCTGCCCGACGATCGCGCGGCCCGGTTCGAAGGCGAGATTCGGCATCCGGATGCCGCGCGCGGCGCACTCGGCGGCCACGGCGTCGGCGATCCCGTCGGCGAGAACCTCGATCGTCGTGGGGGCATCGGCACGGGTGTAGGCGATGCCAAAGCCGCCGCCGAGGTTCAGGACCCGGAGGTCTTCGGCTGCATCCGTACCACCCTGCAGATCTGCGTAAAGCCCCACGATGCGGGCTGCCGACTCGGCGAAACCGGCGGTACCGAAGATCTGTGAACCGATGTGGCAGTGCAGACCGATCAGCCGCAGCCCGGCGATCTCACGCACCCGCGCCGCCGCCAGAGCTGCGTCGGCGAGAGTGAACCCGAACTTCTGGTCCTCGTGCGCTGTGGCAAGGAAGTCGTGGGTTTCGGCGTGGACACCGCTATTGACACGAATGAGCACGGGTTGCACGACGCCGGCAGCTTCCGCGACGGCAGCGAGACGCTCGATCTCCTGGAAGCTGTCGACGACGATCGAGCCGACACGGACAGCGACCGCCTGCTCGAGCTCGGCGACACTCTTGTTGTTGCCGTGCACCCCGATCCGGGCCGGGTCGGCACCTGCTGCCACGGCGACGGCGAGTTCACCACCGCTGGCGACGTCGACAGCGAGGCCGGCATCGGTGACCCAGCGCACCACCTCTGTGCTCAAGAACGCCTTCCCGGCGTAATAGACCCGCGCCGCTACCCCGTGACGCGCCGCAGCGGACGAGAACGCCTCACGAGCACGCAATGCATGAGCGCGCACCTCGCTCTCGTCCAGTACATAGAGCGGCGTGCCGTAGTCCCGGGCAAGCGCTGACGCCCTCACTCCCCCGACGACCAGTTCGCCGCTGGCATCGCGCGCGGCATCCGTCGGCCACACGCCATCGACCAGGTCGTTGGGGTCCGACGGCACGTCCAGCCACGCCGGCACGGGCGGGGCGGAAGTCGGGTGGGCGGACACGCAGAAGCCAATCAGTGAAGTCTTCGGCGCCGAACGAGCGGCGCGAGCAGGTCTCGGGCGGTCAGCGCACGCGCCGAGACACTCCGGTCAGTCTAGGGCACCGGGTATCCTCGCCCGGGAATCCGCTGGCTGCACGCTCAGGCCTGCGCACCGTGTTCCGGCGGGGGGCCGAGACGGCTCCGCCACTGCCGCCTCACGCCGTCGGCCACGAAAGCCGCGTCCACGCTGTGGCGCGACAGCTCCCGGATCATGGACTCGTCGAATCCGAGGTGCTCACGCAGCACCGTGACCTCGCCCGAGAGCAGGGAGCCGGTCTGACGAGGATTGTCGTCGCCGAGGACGACGCGCGCCCCGGCGCGGGCGAACCGCGCCGCCGGGTGCTCCGCCATCGACGACACCGCACCCGTGTAGACGTTGGAGGTCGGACAGACTTCGATGGCGATGTCACGCTCGACGAACCAGCGGATGAGATCCGGCTCCTGCGCAATGCGCGCGCCATGGCCGATCCGCGTGGCGCCCAAGAGCTCCACCGCCTGCTGAGCTGCATGCCCGGGTGCCGCCTCCGCGGCGTGGCATGTGATGCCCAGTCCCGCGCTGCGCGCTATCGCGAACGCATCGCGATAGCGCTCGAGGTCGGGGAAGAGCAGTTCGTCTCCCGCAAGGTCGAACCCGACCACACCGCTTCCCGCAGCGCGGGCCGCGGAGCGTGCCACCGCCTCATTCACCTCGGTCGGGTCACTGCGCAAGGCCGCGACGACGACCCCGGCAGAGATCCCGGTGTCAGCCGTGCCGGCCGCGATGCCCGTGCACATCGCCCCGATGACGGCGTCGAGCTCCGACAGCGTCGACGCATGCGAGGCGGGGCCGAATCGCAGCTCGAGGTGATCCTCACCGTCGGCCGCGGCGTCCTCGACGGCCTCCCGCGTGATCCGCTCGAGCAGGTCGAGGCGCGAGAAGAACGGAAACGTCGCGACGACCTTCACGAGGTAGGTGGTGAGATCTGCGGGGCCGTCCAGCTGCAGCGCCGCCACCCAGTCGCGCTCGGCATCCGGCATCCCGAGTTCTCGCGCGACCTGCGCCGCCGTGCTCGGCCGCACCCGCCCTTCCAGGTGGGAATGCAGATTGATCAGAAGAGGCGTGGCGACCATCACGCGCTCTGCTGGAGCGAGATGGTGCCGGCTTCGGACAGGACGACGCTCTTGGCGAAGAGCACCACCGCGCCGCGGTAGGAGACACGCTGCGTGAGGATCAGCGCGCTCGTGTCGGGATCGACGCCGAGCGCATCGGCGCGGTGATCGCCGAGGACGCCCACCGAGACATCGCAGGCACTGGAGACCTGGGACGGGCCCACCGACGAGAGGAGCCGAGTCAGCGCCGACGCCCCGGGCATGCTGTCGCTCGCCGGGTCTGCGAACGCGGACGACACCGACGCGGGAACCGCCTCGAATGCCAGCGCGATCGCCCGCCCACCTCGCCGGAGCACGGATTCCCATGTCCAGACGGCAGCGCACGCGTCGAGCCCGAGAGCCCACGAGAGCAGATCGGAAGCCTGCTGCATCTCGTGGCTGAGGCGATCCACGGTGACGGGGCCGGCAGGATCGCCGAGCAGGAACTCCAATCCGCGCACGCGCTCCAGACCGACGCGCGGAAGGGCGTGGCTGACGAACCGACCGACGCCGCGCCTCGTCGAGATCAAGCGGTCCTCCTCGAGCAGGAGCATCGCCTCTCGCACAACCGGCCGACTGACGCCGAGCGACGCACAGAACTCGGCGTCGCTGGGCAGCACGGACCCCAGAGCGTAGGTCCCGTTGCGAATAGCCCGGGAGATGCTGTTGTAGACCGCGACCCGAAGGGGCTGCCCGACGGTCAGAGTCAAGGGCTCGAGGGTCATGGAGCCTTCTCTCGTGGCTAGGGTCGTAGCGGTCATCACGGTGTCCCCGCCCCGGATCGCGGGTTCACGCGAGGACGCGGAGCATCGTCTGGAAGAACAGGTCCTCGTCGATCTCCTCGATCACCCGCGCGTTCGGCTCGCGGCCGGACCGGCGGACCGAGTCCACAAGGCAGTAGCCCGTTGCGACGCCGCTCGCGGTCTCGACGTCCACATAGTAGTCGCTCGCCTTGGTGACGATCCCGGGCTCCACGGCGATCGCGGCGGCGATGGAGTCGGGGTGGGTGCTTCCGTCCATGCCATGCGCTTTCTTGTTGTACGCGAGCGTGCCACGATTCGCGCGCACGAAGAACCGGGAGGCTGGCGTGTCGAGCGCTTCGATCTGCGACAGCTTCCCGAGGTCGAACACCCCCTGACGCATCACCAGATCCCACGGCACGAGCGTGGTGCGAAAACCTGCTCGCAGCACGAGCGCCGCCGCCTCGGGATCGTGGAAGAAGTTCGCCTCGGCGGCCGCAGTGATGTTCCCCGCCGCGTTGTTGGTGCCGCCCATGATGATCAGCTCCTTCACGTTCCCCGCGAAGGACCGATCGGCCGCGGCTGCCAGGGCGAGGTTGGTCAGCGGCGCCTGAGCGATGATCGTGAACTCACCGGGGTTCGCCGCGACGAGGCGAAGGAGCGCGACCACGGCGTTCTCGCTCTCGGGGCGTTGGTGGGCGCGGGGGAAACCCGCACCGCCGAAGCCGTCGGCACCATGGACGTACGACGAGTCGTCGAATGGCGCCAGCAGCGGTAGCCGGGCTCCTTCGTACACGGGGACCTGCCCCGCGCGCCCTGCCACCTCGATCGTGTAGAGGGCGTTCTCGACCATCTGGTCGAACGCGACATTGCCGTAGTTGATCGTCACCGCCTCGAGGCTCGCACCCGGATGGCGCAGGCCGATCAGGAGCGCGAAGGCGTCGTCCTGGGCGGTGTCGGTGTCGATGATCATTCGCAGGGTCATGGGATCTCTCCTCAGAAGGGGCAACGCCGACGGGGCCCGCGCTGGGAGCGCGGACCCCGCATGTGGTCAGGAACCGAGGTCGGCGAGTTCGGGGAACTCCGCGTACACCTCGTCGAGCAGGCTCAGGTCGAACAGGTCCTCCGCCGAGACATCGATTCCCGCTGCGGCCAGACTCGCGAGCGTGCGCTCCTGGAGCTCCGGGGAGATCGTCAAGAGCCCATGTGCGACGGTGTCGGCCGAGACGATGAGGGCGTTCTGCTCCTGTGCGCCGGCCCGGACGGCGACCGGGTCGAGGTCGAGGGCCGTGCCGAACACGTCGGTCACGAGCCGGACCGTCTCATCGACGTCTCCCACAGCATCCGCCCAGCCCTGGATCTCTGCTCGAAGGAACGACTTCAACGTCTCGCGGTTGTCCGCGACGGACTGGTCGGTCGCCGTGATCGTCTTGGCGACGAACGGGAGCCCGTTCGTCGCGAAGGGCAGCGTGGTCGTCGCGATCCCCTGCGCCTCCAGGACGAGCGGCTCATTCGTGAGGTAGGCGATGAATCCGTCGACCTCATTGTTCACGAGGGGGGCGGGATCGAACTGGACGGGGACGACGGTGACCTCTGCCGCATCGATGCCGTTCGCCGCGAGCAGCGCCGCGAACAGCGCGGCGTTGCCGTCCTGCACGCCGATCCGCTTGCCGATCATGTCTTCGGGCGAGGTGATGTCGGCACCATCTGCCAGGGAGAGCACCGCGAAAGGGTTCTGCTGGAAGACCGCGCCGAGGATCTTCAGCGGCGCCTGCTCACGGGCGACCGCCGCTCCGACGGTCGCTGCATCGCTGAAGGCCACATCCGCGGTTCCGCTGATGAGCTCGGGAACCCCGGCCGAAGGACCCGGCACCAGTTGGACGGGCCCGAGGCCCGCCTCCTCGTAGTAGCCGTACGTTTCGGCGAAGTACTCCCCGGCGAACTCTTCGTTGAAGATCCAGCTGAGTTGCGCTGTCAACGCAACGGTGTCCGAGGAGGCGGCAGGGGTGCCTGACGCGTCCGAGGGAGCTGACGAGCACGCCGCGAGGGCGAGCGCGGCGGCGAGGACTGCTGCAGGACCGGCGGCGCGGCGAGCGCGGCGGGAGGCTGGTGCGGTGGTCATTGAACGGGCTCCGGGATCGAGGGTGCCGGCACGGATGCGCCGGTTCCCCCGACGGTACGGAGCGCGCGTTTCGTCGCAGCATCCGCCAGGTTTCCATCTGATTTCAGATATCAGTTGTCAGACATCTGTTTAAAGGAAGACACGCGAGATCGCCACTCCCCCTCAGGAACAAGAGCCGGTCTTCGACGCGCCGTCGAGCATCAGCCCGTCGATGTCGAAGGTCGCGACCAGTTCGTCATCCGTGACTGAGGCGTCTGTCAGCGTCGCCGCGGCCGGCAGGTACTGCGCGACGCAGATCTGCCAGTCCTGCAGAATCGGGTCGGCGAGAGACCCGAACTGGTCGCGCACCCCGTCGGCGGTGACTGCCAGTCCACTGACCTGCAAACTGTCGGGTCGAAGCACGAGTTCGCCGGCCTCGGCGCTCGGCACCAGCGACAGCGAAATCGGGATGCCGAACCCGAACAACGACAGCTCGGTTCCGACGACGATCGCGGGGTCTTCCAGCGTGAGCTCGACGATGTCGATCTGCGCGACGCTGTCGGTGAGGGCTGCGACCTGGGCCTGGTCGAGGGTCACCGTGGCTACTCCCGCACCCACGGTATAGGGCGCCGTCGTGCTCACCCCCTGCAGGGCGACGTCGACATCGGCCGTCGTCGGACCGAGCGGAACGTCATCGGAGGAGAGCCGGAGATCATCGAGACTGCCGGTGAGCAGCTGCAGGGTGAGCGGCCCCGCGATCGACACATCGACGGGTTGGTCGGTGGGCAGGTCCAGACTCGTCCGCACCTGGCTCGCAATGCCCGCCTCGATGGTCGATCGCACGACGGTCTCCACGATGACGACGACCACCACCGCGATGACGATGAGCGCCGCCGCGACCCCGACGATCCACGGCCACACCCGGCGGCGCTTCTTCGGCTCCTCGGGAACCGCGAGCACCCACCCCGCGCGCAGGTCCGGCAGCGGGTCGGTCGGGTGTTCGGCATCCGTCATCGGTTACATCCGTTCCGGGGCTCCAACGCCCAGCAGCGTCAGTCCGTTGCGCAGCACCTGACCGGTGGCGTCATTGAGCCACAGCCGCGTCTGGTGCACCGGCTCGATCGGGTCATCGCCGAGCGGGATTACCCGGCAGTTGTCGTACCACCGGTGGTAGAGGCCCGCGAGCTCTTCGAGATAGCGGGCGATGCGGTGAGGCTCGCGCACCTCGGCGGCGAACGCGACAGTGCGGGGAAACTCCTGCAGGGCGCCCAGCAGAGCCGACTCGGTCTCGTGCGTGAGGGTCTCGGGCGCGAACACGCTGCGGTCAACGCCTGCTGCAGCGGCATTGCGGCCCACGTTGTGCGTGCGGGCGTGTGCGTACTGCACGTAGAACACCGGGTTATCGTTCGTGCGCTTCTGCAGGATGTCGAGGTCGATGTCGAGGTTCGAATCCGTGGAACTGCGCGTGAGCGCGTAGCGGGCGGCATCCACCCCGACGGCCTCGACGAGGTCTTCGAGGGTCACAACCGTCCCGGCGCGCTTGGACATGCGCACGGGCTGGCCCTCGCGCAGCAGGTTCACCATCTGGCCGATGAGGATCTGCAGGTTGACATACGGCTCGTCGCCGAACGCCGCGCACATCGCCATGAGGCGCTTGACGTAGCCGTGGTGGTCGGCTCCGAGCATGATGATGCAGCGGTTGAAACCGCGTTCGCGCTTGTCGAGGTAGTAGGCGAGGTCACCCGAGATGTAGGCGGGCTGACCGTCGCTCTTGATGACAACGCGATCTTTATCGTCACCGAAGTCGGTCGATCGCAGCCAGGTCGCGCCATCCGCCTCGTAGATATGGCCGAGCTCGCGCAGCCGCGCCACGGCCCGGGTGACCGCACCGGATGCGTGCAGGTCGTTCTCGTGGAAGTACACGTCGAAGTCGACGCCGAACTCGTGCAGGCTCTGCTTGATCTCGTCGAACATGAACCCGACACCGAGCTCGCGGAACGCCTCTTGCTTGGCGTCGGCATCCAGGGCGTCGAGGTCACCGTCGTAGGCATCCGTGACGCGCGCCGCGATGTCGGCGATATAGGCCCCGCCGTACCCGTCTTCGGGAGCCGGCCGCCCCTCCGCCGCGGCGACGAGGCTGCGCGCGAACCGGTCGATCTGGGCGCCGTGGTCGTTGAAGTAGTACTCCCGCGTCACGTTCGCGCCCTGCGAGGCAAGGATGCGGGCGAGGGCGTCTCCAACGGCAGCCCATCGGGTGCCGCCGATGTGGATCGGACCCGTCGGGTTCGCCGAGACGAACTCGAGGTTGATGACCTGGTCACCGAGCGCCGTCGACGTACCGAACGCAGCGCCCGCGTCGACGATCGTTTTGGCGAGGGAACCGGCGGCCGCGGCATCCAGTCGGATGTTGATGAACCCGGGGCCCGCCACCTCGACGCTCGCGACGCCGTCGACCTGCGAGAGCCCCGCGGCGATCTCGGCCGCGAACTCGCGCGGGTTCACGCCGAGGCTCTTGGCGAGCTTGAGCGCGGCGTTGGAGGCCCAGTCGCCGTGGTCGCGGTTCTTGGGTCGCTCGAGCGGGAGGTCTGCGACTGTGAGATCGGATGCCGCGCCGTCGCGTCGAGCCTCGGCAAGAGGCGTGATCACGGCGAGGAGTGCGGCGGAGAGTGCGTCGGGGTTCATGGCCGATCCAGTCTAGGCGCGCACTGCCCCTCCCCTGCCGCGGCGGCCCGGCGCCCCCGCTCGTGGCCCGGCCCGCCGCCCTCATTCCGCAATCCTCAGCCGCGAGAATCCGATCCGGCGCCGAGAATCCGCTCGGGAACTGCGGTCAGAGGCGCCCAATCGAATTCTCAGCGCGTTGGTGGGATGTTCGCCGCTCAGGCCAGCTGCACGAGCGAAGCGAAGTCGTCGGATGCTGCGTGGTCGGGGACGGATGCCTCGGGTGCTGCATCCGTGTCGGGCGAGGAGATTCGGGCGTCCACGCGCATCCGATCGAGGCTCAGGTTTCCGCCGTGGTAGCTGAGGAAAGCGCAGTCCGCGGCATCCCGCCCGGTCGCGATGCGTACGAGGGAGCGCCGGTCGGCGAGCCGGGTCGCATCGATGACGTACCAGGCGCCATCGAGGAAGGCCTCGGCCACGGCGTGGAAGTCCATCGGCTCCAGCCCCGGCGCGTAACAAGCGGTGTAGCGGGCGGGCACATCCATGGCGCGCAGCAGGGCGATGACCAGGTGAGCGTAGTCACGGCACACGCCTTGACCCGTCATCAGGGTCGTGACTGCGGAGTCGGTGCCAAGGCTCAGTCCCGGCGTGTAGGTCACGGTTTCGGACACGAACTCCGACACCGCGAGCAAGAGGTCTTCGCCGTTGATACCGCGGAACTGACGCCGGGCCTGCGAGAACACCTCGTCTGACTGCGCGTACCGGCTCGGCCGCAGGTAGGTGATCGCCTCGAGATCGCTCGTGGGACGAGATGTCACCTGCTCGTCGACGACGGCGTCGTAGCGAACCTCGAGCACTCCCGGCTCGCCGCAGAAGCGGTGCAGGCGGCTTCCGGTCTGGTCGATGATCTCGATCGGTGTGTAGACCCGATCCCCCTGCGAGAACGTGAGGTTTTCGCTCAGGACAGGTGCATGCTGGGCGACGGCGATCTGGAAAATGAGGTCGATGGATGCCCGGAGTTCCAGGTCCAGTTCGGCGGTCACGATGCGATGCACCGGAGTATCCTCGCACGCCGCGAGGACCTGCGGATGACGCGTCCTGATGCCCCGTGTTCGGGGTGATCAGGGCGGGCCCGGCGCGCGATGGTAATCTCGATCGGTACGCCTCCGTAGCTCAGGGGATAGAGCGTTGGTTTCCGGTACCAAAGGTCGCAGGTTCGATTCCTGTCGGGGGCACGTTACGGCGAGAGGATCGTCCCGAAGGGGCGGTCCTCTTGCCGTATCTACACCACCCCTCAGGCGGGCCCCTGCCGCCGGAGGCTCCGCGGGCCGCGCAGCGGCGCGTGGAGTGGCGGTAGGGCGCGGGGGCACGTTACGGCGAGAGGATCGTCCCGAAGGGGCGGTCCTCTCGCCGTATCTACACCACCCCTCAGGCGGGCCCCTGCCGCCGGAGGCTCCGCCGGCCGCGTCCGCACACACCACTTCCGCTGCGGCGCTCGCCCCGATAGCCTGCCCCCAACTGCACTCGGGGAGAGATGGTGGCGAATCTATTCAGCAGGCACGCGCACGACGTCTTCGAGACGGGGTTCTACAGCGAAGACTTCGACTTCGAGGTGCGAATCCAGCTCGGACAGGCTCCCTACGGCGGCGCGGATGTCGGCGAGGTGCTGCGGACCATCGCCGACGTGAAGGATGGTGACCACGAGGGCTGGCACCAAGCCTGGAGCGCACTCGGCGAACGCCTCGCCGGTCAGGCCGCGGCCTCAGCGGATGCCGGGCATCGCACCAGCGCCGCGGCGGCTTACCTTCGCGCAGCAAACGCCTACGCCCCCGCCGTGAACGCGGCGGCGTCCCTGGGCGACACCGACAAGCTGCAGCACACCTTCCGCGCCCACCGGGCCGCATGGGACGCGTTTGTCGACCGCGCGCCATACCGCGCCGAACGCATCGCGATCCCGTACGAAGACACGACGATGCCGGGCTACTTGTTCACGGCGAGCACGGACGGCGAAAAGGCACCGACCCTCATCCTCGTCAACGGCAGCGACGGATCGATCAGCAGCATGTGGGCAACCGGAGGTCTCGGCGGCCTCCAGCGCGGCTACAACGTGCTCATGTTCGACGGCCCCGGTCAGCAGTCGATGCTGTTCGACAAGGACATCCCGTTCCGCTACGACTGGGAGGCTGTCATCACACCGGTCGTCGACGTGCTCGTTGCTCGGGATGACGTGGATGCCGACCGTATCGTGGCCTACGGCATCAGCCAGGCCGGGTACTGGCTCCCCCGCGCCCTGGCGTTCGAACACCGGATCGCGGCAGCGGTGGCTGACCCCGGAGTCGTCGACGTGTCTCAGTCGTGGCGCGCCGGCATCCCGAAGTCCGAGATGGAGCTCGTCGAGAAGGGCGAGAAGGAGAAGTTCGATCGCGGGATGGAGATGGCGTTGCGCTACTCGAAGTCGGTCTCGCGCCTGTGGAACTTCCGCGCGAAGCCGTTCCGGAAGGACAGTCCGTACGACACGATGGTCGAGATGCTGCGCTACCGGCTCGAGCCAGACGATGCCGCGAAGATCACGACGCCGCTCCTGATCACCTCTCCCGAGAAGGAACAGTTCTGGCCGGGCCAGTCCGAGCAACTCGCTGCGATGGTGCCGGATGCCACGCTTCAGCCCTTCACGGCAGACGAAGGCGCCGACTACCACTGTCAGCCGCTGGCGCGCCTCCTCACCGACGAGCGGATGTTCGACTGGCTCGACACCCGGCTCGGGCGCTGAAGCCCCGCGCGGCCGCGTCCTGGCCGAACTCGCGCCAGCGAACACCAACTCGCCTGAACGAACACCAACTCGCGTGAACGAACACCAACTCGCGTGAACGATCAGACGAGAAAGAACCCGTCGAACAGGCCCGGATTGTGGGCGTGGACGAGGACGGCGAAGACCACCGCGTCGAAGAGCAGATGCACGGTGACGACGTACGCGAGTGAGCGGGTGACGAGGAAGATGTAGCCCTGGAGGAGGGCGAACGGGATCGTCAGGAGCGGGCCCCACGCCTGGTAGCCGAGCTCCCACAGGAACGAGACGAACACGATTGCCTGAAGCAGGTTCGCGGTGATCGGATGCATGTGCCGGAGCAGCAGGACAAAGACCGTGCAGATGAAGAAGAGCTCATCCCAGATGCCCACGGCACCCACGCCGACGAACAGCCGGGCGATGAGGTCGGGAGTGTCAACCACCGGCCAGTTCAGGTACACACCCGAGGTGATGAAGTAAAACGGCAGGATGAGCCACCCGAGCACGAGCACGCCCACAAGCCACGCCCACTGAAACCACGTCCAGCGCCCGCCACCTCGCCACGGGAATCCGATCGCCCGATCTCGGTAGACGAACCGTGAGACGAGATACGGAACTGCCACCGCTCCCCCGAGTGCCACCGCGAAACGCACGATGGCGAGGTTGTCGAGCTCGGCCTTGAGCGGGATGGCACTGACGATCAGCATCCCCATCGCAATGAGCGAGAGATCCCGAACGATCGAGGGCTCGCGAGACACGGCCCGGGCCGTATCCGACCGCTCCCCCGCCCGTGTGGTCAGGCGGACCGTAGCGGGCGCGAACCGCTCCACCAGGACCGCCGCGATCAGGCCCGCAGCCAGGAGCGTCCACCCGAGCCACGGGATCAGCGCGACGAAGAACGCTGGAGCTGCCAGTACGACCAGCGAGGCCGGAAGGACGCGCCACGAGAGCGCAGGAAGCCTATGCGGGGCACTGTGCGCGGCATCCGCGTGGCTGCTCACGCAGACCGCCGGTAGGTGAGGTCACGGATCTCGCGCCCGGCACGAGTGCCCTTGCGCTCGAAAGCCGTGAGCACGCGCCCGTCGAAGCGGGGCGCCCACTCGCCGTCGAAGGCGCGAGTGAAGCCCGGCGCAGCGTCCAGCACCGTAACCATCTGGTCGGCGTAGTCCTGCCAGTCCGTGGCGAGTCGAAGAACGCCATCCGCACGCAGAACGGACGCCGCGAGCGCCGCGAACTCGGCGGTCACCAGCCGCCTCTTGACGTGCTTCTTCTTGTGCCAGGGGTCAGGGAAGAAGATCCACAGTTCGTCGACGGATGCTGAAGGCAACAGATGCTCGAGAACCTCGGGAGCGTTGCCCTCCACGAGTCGGAGGTTCTCGAGGTTCGCCCGGTCGGCATCGAGCATGGTGCGCGCGAGGCCGGCGCGGAAGACCTCAACAGCAAGGAAGTTCGCTTCCGGCCGGGCCGTTGCCGCGTGTACGATCGCGTGCCCCTGGCCCGACCCGATCTCGACGATCAGTGGCGCCGTCCGTCCCCACACCGTCGCCGGGTCGATTGTCGATTCGGCCCGGATGCTCGTTGAGGCAGCATCCCGTTCGACGGGGATGAGCATGCGCGGACTGACCTCGTTCCAGGCCCGCTGTTGCGCCTCCGACATCCGGCCGCTTCGGCGGACGAACGAGACCGGTTTCAGACGAAATCCCGTCGGGGCCTCATGGGGAGATGTCACAGCAGGCGCCCGACCGGTCACGGATACCCGATGGTCCACAGCAGGAACACCGCCACCACCTGCAGACCGAGACAGCCCAGCAGGAGCCATTGCCTGCGATGCTGCGTCGATGAGAAGCGCTCGTCGCCGAGCAGCGGTGAGAGCGGCATCATGAGGCGGAAAGTCGACTGCTGCGGCAGGAAGACGCCGAAGAGGTAGAGGCCGTAGCTAGCCGCGTACGCGACGATCACCAGGCCCAGCTTGCGCGTCGGCTTGGAGAAGATCCACCAGGCGAACGCCGCCATGATCGCCAGTACGACGAGGATGCCGAACACGTTGAGGTACGTGCCGAAGAACCGGAACCACGGCGTCAACGGCACGAAGTCGCCGGTACCGACGAGGGGAATCCACCAGGCGGTCTCGGTGCGAACGTAGGCGTGCGGAATGCCGGTGACGGCATCGGCGATGTAGGTCCACGACAGACCCGCCGACGCGATCGCTATCCCGCTCGCAGCAAGGCTGAGGCGCTGGGTCCAGGGGAATGGATCGGTGCGGTGCTGCATCCACCGCACCAGGAATACGATGCCAAGGCCCAGCGCAAGAGCGAGGACGCCGGGGCGGGTATAGGCGGCGAGCACACCCACGGGCAGGATGAGGAGGTACTGGCGCTTGATCGCGAGGAGCAGGGCTGTGAAAACGAGCAGCAGGAAGAGCGACTCGGCGTACGCGAGCACGTAGACGAAGGAGAGCGGGGCGAACGTGAACAGCACGATGCCCCACCAGGATGCCTGCGGCGTGGTCACGCGCCTCAGCAGGAGGAAGAGCACGAGGGTCGCGCCGAGGCTTGCCGCGATGCTCACGATGACCCCGATGATTCCCTCGTTCACGCCGGTGAGGTCAGAACCCACCCGCTCGAGAAACGGCAGGACCGGGAGGAACGCCCAGTCGTTGGTCTGGACGATCCCCTCCTCCATCGGAAGCCGGATCGGATAGCCGGTGCGTGCGATGTTGAGGTAATGGTCGGCATCCCACCCCGTGAGGAACGTGAGAAAGCTGCGCACGTGGATGCCGAACGGACCGAATCCCAGGTCGGCGAGGCGCGAGATCTCGAAGAACATCCACAGCAGCCCGAAGTTCACTGCGCGGCCGATCGCCCAGATTCCGACGACCTTTGTCAGCGTCCCCGATGCGATCGGTTCAACGCCGACGCGCGGCGAGGTCAGGTCGGCAAGCCATGCACCGAGAGCGCGAGGAACGCCTCGCCATCTCCGGGAGGAGGGGGCTCTCCGAGGGGAGAGCGCGACATCCTGTCGAGAGGTGGGAACCACTGGTGACCTTTCGCGCACACAAAAGGAGGCGAGAACCCCTTCTTCTTAGTATGCCAGCACCGAGCTGGGAACCTCGTGCCGCTCCATTCACCTGTCGTGCGGCGTGCCCTACTGCGGTTCTGTGACGTAATCGATCAGCTCTTCCACGCGGCCGAGCAAGCTGGGTTCGAGGTCCCGGTAGCTGTCGACCGCACCGAGGATCCGACGCCAGGCACGCGCCAGGTCCGCGGGGGTATCGCTCGGCCAACCGAGGGCGCGGCACGTCCCGACCTTGATGTCGACGCCGCGTGGGACGGTCGGCCACGCGCGAAGCCCGAGCGACCCGGGCCTGACGCATTGCCAGACGTCGATCTCGGGATGGCCGACGATGAGAACGCTCTTGCCATGCCGTCCGCGGGTGATCTCTGCGGCAATGCGCGCCTCTTTCGAGCCCGGAACGAGGTGATCGACAAGGATGCCGTACCGGCGGCTCGCCGATGGGGGCTCCTCATCGAGCATGGCGGCGAGGCGGTCGATTCCTTCGAGGTACTCGACCACAACACCCTCGGCACGCAGGTCATCTCCCCAGACCTTTTCCACCAGCTCCGCGTCATGGCGACCCTCGACGAGGATGCGGCTTGCCCGGGCGACGCGCGCCCGCTGTTGGGGAGCCGCGAACGAACCGGATGCCGTGCGCTGGGGTTGCCGCGATGCAGCGGGCCGGTGAGCGACGAGCACGACGTGCGAGCCGTCCAGGAGGAATCCGGGTCCCAGCGGAAATCTGCGTCGCATCCCGAAGCGGTCCTCGAGCTCCACGGTCGCGGCATCCGCCCGGGTCACCGCGCCACAGAATCCGTCTGCCTGCACCTCGATGACAAGACCCCGCTCTGCCGGCACGCTCGCACTCTCGGAGCGCCCGTGGCCGCGCCAGCCGTTTGCGAGCACGTCAGTTCCATAGCGATCATCCACCACCGCACCTGCCTTCCGGGCACTCACCCTACGACGCACGCTGTGAGGATCCGGTGCGCCCCGCGGAGCGCTTCCGCACGGGCGCACGGGATCAATAGGATCGAAGGGCGCAGGCTGTGGCGCGCCAGGAGGGAAATCGATGCCGACTCGGTGGTCGTTCGGGGCGGTCGCGAGCGCGCTCACTATCGCGCTCGCGGCGCCGCTCAGCGCCGCGGCACCCGCGTTCGCGACCGACCCGGTCACGCTCGACTCTGCGTACGTGCTCGACGAGGTCGATGCGCTCAGCACGTCAGATGAGGCAGCGGCCAACGCCCGGCTGGCAGATCTTTACGCGTCGACCGGGGTTGATCTCTATGCCGTATTCGTCGACGACTTCACCAATCCGTCCGACAGGAACGAGTGGGCTGATGCCGTTGCGTATGACAACGGGCTCGGGCAAAGCCAGTACCTTCTCGCGGTTGCCACCGACTCCCGGCAGTTCACCATCTCAGCTGACTCGTCGGGTCCTCTGAGCGAAGACCAACTGCTGGCAATCGAGGCGGATCTCAAGCCCTTCCTCAGCTCCGGTGACTACCTCGGGGCGATCACAACGGCAGCCGATAGCTTTGAGACAGCGCTCACCGGCGGATCCGGGGGCGGCGGTTTCTTCGCGGTCGTGTTGCTCGTGGTCGTGGTTGCCGCCCTTGCTGGCCTGGTCTTGTGGATCGTCATCCGTTCGCGGCGAAAGCGAAAAGCTGGTCCGCAGGCGGTGAGTCTCGATGAGCTCGCACGGCGCGCCGCATCAGCACTCGTCGCAACCGACGACGCCATCACAACCAGCACCCAGGAACTCGGGTTCGCTCGCGCGCAGTTCGGCGACGCTGCAGCTGCCGAGTTCGAGAAGACCCTCGCTGCTGCACGAACAAGCCTCACGGAGGCGTTCTCACTGCAGCAGCGCCTCGACGATGCCGAACCCGACACTGAGGCTCAGATCCGCGAGTGGAACCTCACGATTCTCGACCTGTGCAAGAAGGCGAACGCAGCGCTCGATGAGAAGGCCGCGGAATTCGAAGCACTGCGCGAGCTGGAGCGCACCGCTCCGCAAGCGCTCGAGCGCGTTGCCCAGGACCGCGAAGAAGCCTCAGCCGGCATAGCCGGCGCTGAACGCGCGCTCTCTGACCTCGAGGCATCGTTTCACCCGGACGCCATTGCGACCGTTGCTGACAACCCCGAGCAGGTCCGCGAGCGCATCGCCTTCGCTGACACTGCGCTCTCCAAAGCCCGGCAGGACCTCGCTGCCGGCAAGACAGCAGAGGCAGCGGTCGCGATTCGCGGCGCCGAGGATGCTATAGCCCAAGCACTGCAGCTGGAGCACGCGATCGACACGCTGGCACGGGACCTTCGGCAGGCTGCAACGACCGCGCAGAGCGTCATCGCCGGGCTCGAGGCCGACATCGCTACCGCGCGCGCACTTCCCGATCCCGATGGGCGTCTGGCCAGCGTGGCTGCCAGCACGACGCAACAGGTCGCGTCGGCCCGCGCTCTCTTGGATGCCTCCCAGCAGCGCCCGCTCGCGGCGTTGCACGCACTCCAGGAGGCGGACCGGCAGATTGACGAGGTGCTGCAAGCAGCGCGGGATGCTCAGGCCCAGGCGCTGCGAGCCCAGCAAGCGCTCGCGCAGATCACGGCGCAGGCAGGTGCTCAGATCTCCGCTGCAGACGACTTCATCGCTGCCCGGCGCGGCGCGGTCGGCGCACAGGCCCGGACGAGGCTGGCCGAGGCGCGCGCGAGCCTGGCCACCGCGCAGCAGGTCCAGGTTTCCGATCCGGCGCAGGCCATCCCGCACGCGCAGCGCGCCGAGCAGCTCGCGGCGCAGGCGATCCAGGCCGCGCAGCGCGATGTGGGGGCCTTCGACGTCGGCGGGTACGGCGGCTCCCGCAGCGGTGGATCGAACGGCATGATGGGCGCGGTCCTCGGCGGCATCGTGCTCAATTCGATCCTCTCCGGCGGCGGCGGTTCGCGGCGCGGTGGATTCGGCGGCGCCATGGGCGGCGGATTCGGCGGGCGTTCCGGCCGCGGCGGATTCGGCGGGGGTTCCGGCCGCGGCGGATTCGGCGGCGGATCCCGCGGCGGTGGGTTCGGCGGCGGGGGATCCCGGGGCCGCCGCGGCGGAGGCCGCTTCTAGGCACGATCATCACCACTCACATCCAGACGAAAGGACACACCGATGGCAAAGCAGTCCATCTTCGGACGCATCTCCACCCTCGTGAAGGCGAACATCAACGCGATGCTCGACCAGGCCGAGGACCCGCAGAAGATGCTCGATCAGCTGGTGCGCGACTACACCAACAACATTGCGGACGCCGAGGCTGCAATCGCTGAGACGATCGGCAACCTGCGCCTGCTCGAGCGCGACCACCAGGAAGACCTGCAGTCAGCGTCTGACTGGGGCAACAAGGCGCTTGCCGCGAGCCGCAAGGCCGATGAGTTCCGCGCGGCGGGCGATTCCGTGGATGCTGACAAGTTCGACAATCTCGCCAAGGTTGCCCTCCAGCGCCAGATCGCAGCCGAGAACTCGGCGAAGGCAGCAGCACCGCAGATCGCGTCGCAGACCGAGGTCGTGAACAAGCTCAAGGACGGCCTTAACGGCATGAAGCAGAAGCTCGAGCAGCTCAAGGCCAAGTCCGCCGAGCTGGTCGCGCGTCAGAAGACCGCCGAGGCTCAGACGAAGGTGGTCGATGCCGTCAAGTCGATCGACGTCCTCGACCCGACGAGCGAGCTCGGCCGCTTCGAAGAGAAGGTACGCCGCCAGGAAGCTATCGCGCAGGGCAAGACCGAACTTGCCGCCTCGAGCCTGGACGCCCAGTTCGAGAGCCTCGAGGACCTTGGCGAACTCACGGAGGTCGAAGCTCGTCTGGCCGCCCTGAAGTCCGGCGGCGCCGCGAAGCCCGCCATCGAAGGCTGATCGAACTCGCCGATGGCTCACTTCGTCATCGCCCCGCAGTGGCAGGGCTCCGGGTCGGCTCGCGCGATGCAGCTGATCGACGGCGCCGAAGCCATCGCGGGCGACCTCCCGGCTTCGGCCTGCACCCGCTTGGAGGTGCCGGTCGAAGCCGGTGAAAGTCTGGACACGGGCATCCGTCGCGCCAGCTCACTCGGACGCATCCGCGACCTGGTTCGGGATGCCGTAGCCGCTAGATCGGAACCGGTGGTGGTGATCGGCGGGGACTGCGGGGTGTCCCTCGGTGCACTGGAGGCCGTCGCCGCCGAGGATGTTGCGGTCGTCTGGCTCGATGCGCACGCCGATCTGAACACCCCGGAGTCCTCACCCAGCGGAGCGTTTTGCGGCATGGTGCTGCGCGCAGCTCTCGGAGACGGAGCGGATCGGCTCCGACTTGCCCGCGGCATCCTGACGCCCGATCGGCTCGTGTTGGCCGGCACTCGGGAACTGGACGACGCCGAGCAGCAGTACATCGATGAACACAGCATTCGCCGGGTGCTGCCCGGGGACCTGGTGGATCCCGAGGCGCTGGTCGCCGCTGTGGCCGACACCGGCGCGTCACGGGTCTACGTTCACATCGACCTCGACGTCCTCGATCCCTCCGTCATGACAGGGGTGTCCTTGCCCGTTCCGTTCGGGCCGACTGCCAGCGAGGTCATCGCCGCCGTCCGAGCCCTGCGTGACCGCTTCCCCCTCGCGGGGGCGACGATCGCAGAGTTCTCTCCCGCGTCTGCGGATGCCGCGATCGAGGACATGCCGACGATCCTGCGCCTGGTCGGGGCCGTGGCGTGACCCCGATTCCAACCCCGCCACCGGGGTGGGAGGCTAGCGCGGAGCGAGCCGTCGCGCGAGGTCGGATGCTGGATCGCTGGCTTCCGCTGCTGGACTCCTCGGTTTCGCGCGCCGGCGCCGTCGTCGGAACCGCCATCGGCTTCGTCTGGGGGTTCCTGTGGAGCACCGGCAGGGTGCGGCAGCATCGAGGCGCCGACGACACGGTGCTGTATGTCTTTTCCGGCATGCCCTCGTGGACGTTCCCGCGTGGCGGCGTTTGCGTCGGCGCCTGCTACCTCACTGCCGACAACGACGGCCCGCGCGTGCTGCGGCATGAGCTCGTCCACGCCAGGCAATGGCGGCGGTATGGGATGCTCATGCCGCTGCTCTACCAGCTCGCCGGCCGTAACCCGCTGCGCAACCGGTTCGAGATCGAGGCGGGCCTCGCGGACGGCAACTACATCCCGCGGCAGCGGCCGAAGAGAGCCGTCAGTCGATGAGCACCTCGTCCAGCGCGACGAGTTCGTCATCGCTCATGCCGTGGGCGCGCAGGTAGTCTCGCGGCGATCCGTACGCGGCGTCCAAGCTCGCGAGGAGCCTCGACATCGCCGCCGCCGGCGACTTCGTCGCCAGTTCCTCGAGGTTGACTGACTCCGGGTGGAACTGCCGGATGCGTGCGACCACGTCGCGGTTGCGCGAGGGCGGCAAGAGCGCCTCCGTCCGCGCATAGTCGGCGACTACGGCGTCCCGGTCGACCCCGGCGGCTGCCAACGTGATGGCCACGGTGACTCCCGTGCGGTCTTTGCCGACCGTGCAGTGCACCAGGACCGGCTGATCGGCGAGAACGCCACGAACGACCTCGACCACACGGGCCGCGGAGTCCTCCACGAGGCGGCGATACATCTCCGTGAGCGGAACGTCCTCGACGAAGAACGAGGCCACCGAACCCAGAAACAGCGGAACCCGCTGGACCACGAGTTCGCGGTCATCGAATCGGCTGGGCGCGCCGGCGACTTCGGCGTCGTCGCGAAGGTCGATGACGCGACGGATGCCGAGACCCGAGAAAGCACGGATGCCGTCCTCATCGAGCCGCGCGAGGTTCCCCGACCGGTACAGCACACCCGCCCGCGTCCGCGAGACGCCGGCCGGCAGACCACCGGTGTCCCGGAAGTTGATTGCGCCGGAGATGTCGAGTGTGCTCACGTTCCTCGACCCTATCCCGGGCAGAGTGACCTGCGGCTGCGCGCACCCGGTCGTCGCCGCCGCCAGAGCGGGGCCACAATAGTGTCATTGCCCAAGCCACGCCCAAGCAGCCGAGGACGGACAGCGATGACCACGCCCGACGATGAGTTCCGGTTTCTGGCCACTGACGCTCGCAGCGTCGGAGTGGCAGGCGATCTCCCACCGGTCGAGCGCATTTCCCTCGCTCTCGACGACGGACGCACCCTGAGCGCCCTCCGCTTCGGTGACACACCGCCAGTGGTCACCTTTGTCCACGGCGCGGGCCTCAACGCCCACACCTGGGACTCGACGATCCTGGCGCTGGGTCTGCCCGCCCTCGCGATCGACCTCCCCGGCCACGGCGATTCGTCCTGGCGGCCTGACGCCGCCTATGCCGCGGCGAACCTCGCTCCGGATGTGGCAACGGGCATCCGGGCGTGGACGTCGGCGCCACAGCTCGTCGTCGGACACTCGCTGGGAGGTCTGACCGGTGCTGCGCTGGCGGCATCCGTTCCCGAGCTCGTGACGCAACTGATCATGATCGACATCACCCCGGGCATCGATCCCAACGCAGAGGCTGCGCAGATCCGGGCGTTCTTCGCGGGACCGACCGACTGGGCCAGCCGCGACGAGTTGGTTGATCGCGCACTGGCCTTCGGCCTCGGTGGGGGTACCCGCGAGAAGGCCGAACGCGGGGTGTACCTGAACTCGCGAGTACGCGAAGACGGACGCGTCGAATGGAAGCACCACTTCGCTCACCTGGCGTCGGCCCTCGCGGCAGCGCCCGAGCTTGCCGCCCAGGTCGACGCGCAGCAGGATGCGCTCTCCGAGATCCTGTCGGCGACGGGATGGAACGATATCGCCGCCGTGACAGCGCCGCTGTCGCTGATCCGCGCCGAACAAGGCTTCGTGACGAGCGAAGATGCGGCGGAGTTCGCGAGGCGCCGGCCCGATGCCGTCGTCGTCACCCTCCCCACGGGTCACAACGTGCAGGAAGAGGCTCCGCTTGCACTCGCTCAAACCATCACGGAGCTGCGCGGCGCCGGGCAACGATGACGTCACGTTCGCCTCTCGATGAGGGGAACACAGCAACCGGACCCTAGAGTTATCTACCGCAGATCCCCTTCGTGCTCCGCGTGCCCACCACCTTCGCAGCGGATGCCCCCCGGAAAGGACTCCCATGTTCCGCCGCACCGCTCTGGCCGCGTCGGCCTTGCTCGCCGCGAGCGCCCTCGTTCTGACAGCCTGCACCGGAAGCAGTGACCCCGCATCGACGGCGACGGGGGCTCCTGACCCTGACGCATCTGTCGCGATCCGGCTCGTTCTGGAACCGGGGAACCTCGACATCCGGCAGACCGCGGGCGCCGCGCTCGACCAGATCCTCATCGACAACGTCTACCAGGGGCTCGTCGGCCGCACCCCGGAGCAAGACATCGTCCCTGTTCTCGCCGAAGAGTACGACGTGTCGCCGGATGGGCTGACGTACACGTTTTCTCTGCGCGAGGGTGTGACCTTCGGCGACGGGCAGGAACTCACTCCGCAGGATGTCGTGTGGTCGCTCACCACTCGCCGCGACACCCCGGAATGGGCTGACTCGGCTCGCCTCGCAAACATTGCGTCGATCACCGCCGAGGGGCAGGACATCACGCTCACCCTCTCCGAACCCGACTCAAGCCTGCTGTGGAACCTGACCGGTCGTGCCGGGCTGATCCTCAAGGAGGGCGACACCGTCGAGTACGCCACCGCCGCCAACGGCACCGGCCCGTTCCTGCTCGACTCGTGGCGCCAGGGCGACTCGATCACGTTCGTCCGCAATGACGCGTACTGGGGCGAACCGGCAGCCACGGCAGAAGTGGTGTTCGACTACATCCCCGAAACGCAGGCTGCCCTGAACGCGGCACTGGCCGGCGAGGTCGACGTCGTCACGGGGTTCGACGCCAACTTCACCGAGCAGATCGAAGCAGACGGCGGTTTCGAGGTCGTGCTCGGGCAGTCGACCGACAAAGGCACGCTCGCGATGAACCAGTCCGCCGGCAGCCCGCTGGCAGATCAGCGCGTGCGGCAGGCGATCCGTCAGGCGATCGACCACTCTGCATTCACCGACGCATTCGGCGCGGGCCAGACTCTCTACGGCCCGATCCCGGAACTTGACCCCGGCTATGAGGACCTCTCCGACGTCGCACCGTACGACCCCGACGCCGCGCGGCAGCTACTCGCAGACGCAGGCGCCGAGGATCTCGATCTGACGCTCACGATCCCGTCCTTCTACCCGACGACGATCCCGCAGATACTCGTCTCCGACCTCAACGAGGTAGGTATCACCCTCACGGTGAACAGCGTCGACTTCCCGACCTGGATCAACGACGTCTACATCAACAAGGACTACGACCTCAG
This sequence comes from Microbacterium schleiferi, assembly GCF_020781975.1. Lineage (GTDB taxonomy): Bacteria > Actinomycetota > Actinomycetes > Actinomycetales > Microbacteriaceae > Microbacterium. The sequence continues at coordinate 132,096 of NZ_JAJGNI010000003.1, read as the reverse complement.
CTTCGTGTTGCACACCGAAGCCCGCGACTTCGAGAACTGGGCGAACCCCGACTACTACTTCACCTACGACAACCCCGAGGTGCAGGAGCTCTACCAGGAGTCGCTTGCCGCAACTGACGAGACCGAAGCTGCAGCCCTCCTGGCCGAGGCTGCCCGGATCGTTTCCGAAGACGCAGCCGCAGACTGGCTCTATAACGGCGCATCCATCGTCGCCGTCGGAACGAACGTCACCGGGATGCCCTCCATCAACGTCAACGAACGACTCAACCTCGCCAACCTCGCCAAGATCGCGGGCTGAGGCGAGACTGACGGGGTCATCGTGATGCGTCGGCCCGCGCCCGCCCCGGCGGCGCGGGCGGTGTCGCTCATCCGGAGCGACCCGTGACCCGGTACGTCGTGACCCGGCTCGGGCTGCTCGCGGTGGGGCTCGCCGTGGCAAGCGCGATCATCTTCGTGACGCTTCGTGTTCTTCCCGGAGACGTAGCCCAGCTGATCGCGGGCACAAACAGCACGCCTGCGCAGATCGAGGGCATCCGGGAGCAGCTCGGGCTGAACAAGCCGTTGATCGCGCAGTATCTCGACTGGGTGGGCGGGGTCCTTCGGGGAGACCTTGGCGCGTCGCTACTGACCGGCACCCCGGTGGCAGAAGAACTCGCCGAGAAGGCTCAGGTCACGGTGCCCCTCGGCATCCTTTCGCTGTCCATCGCGGTTCTCTTCAGCGTTCCGCTCGGTGTGGCCTCCGCGATCTGGCGCGGCCACCGCCGCGGCACCATCATGAGTGTCAGCGCGCAGACCGTCGCGGCTGTGCCGGTGGTGTGGGCCGGCATGATGCTTGTCGTCGTCTTCGCCGTATGGCTGGGGTGGCTGCCGGCGCAGGGGTTCCCGCGCAACGGATGGGACGACCCGGCCGCCGCGGTGCGCTCGCTGATCCTCCCCGCTGTCACGATCGGGATCGTGGAAGGCGCCATGCTGCTTCGCTTCGTGCGCAGTGCGACGCTCCAAGCCGTCGGACAGGATTACGTACGCACAGCAGCTGCCAAGGGGCTGACCCGCACCACGGCGCTCATCCGGCACGGCCTGCCGAACGTCGGTTTGTCGGTCATCACGGTCCTCGGGCTCCAGGTCGCCGGAATCATCGTGGGCGCAGTCATCATCGAGCAGCTCTTCTCCCTTCCCGGCATCGGCCGCATGCTGGTTGACGATGTTGGCGCACGTGATCTACCCAAGGTGCAGGGCGAGTTGCTGGCCCTCACGGGCTTCGTACTGATCGTGGGATTCTTCGTCGACCTGCTCCACCGGATTCTCGATCCCAGGCAACGGGAGGCGTCGTGACTCCCCCTCCAGATGGCGATCGCCGCACACCCCAGCAACCGACTCGGGCGCGGTGGCTCGGTCGCGTATGGGCGGTGCCGACGGGACGCTTCGGGATCTGCGTTGTCGTGGGAATCATCCTGGTGGCTCTGATCGCCTGGATATGGACACCGTTCGATCCGCAGCAGGTCAACGTGCAAGACCGCTGGCTTCCGCCCAGCTGGCCGCACCTGCTCGGTACGGATGGCGCGGGGCGCGACATCCTGAGCCTCGTGATGGCCGGCGCAGGGACGACGCTCTGGGTGGCAGCCGGGTCGGCGGTCGTGGCCACAGTGCTCGGAATCGCCCTGGCGAGCCTTGGCGCTCTCACCACGCGCTGGGTTCGCGAATCGGTGGCGGTCCTCATCGACATCCTTGTGGCGTTCCCCGTGCTGCTCGTGGCCATGATGATCTCCGCCGTGTGGGGCGGGTCGCTGTGGGTCGTGATCTGGTCGGTGGGAATCGGCTTCGGCGTCAACATCGCCCGCGTCACGCGACCCGAGCTGCGACGCGTCCTGCACAGCGATTTCGTGCTCGCAGGAACTGCGGCCGGCCTCAGCCCGACGCAGAATCTGTGGCGCCACCTCCTCCCGAACGTCGCACCGGTGTTCATCGTGCAGCTGTCGTGGGCGATGGCAGTCGCTGTGCTCGCCGAAGCCGGGTTGTCGTACCTCGGGTTCGGTGCTCCAGTGACCGAGCCCTCCTGGGGAGTCCTGCTTCAGGATCTCCAGGACTACCTCACCGTGTACCCGCTCGCCGTTCTCTGGCCGGGGCTGGCGATCACGGTGACGGTGCTCGGGCTGAACCTGCTCGGCGATGGCATCCGAGAGGCATCCGACCCGACTCTGGTCTCCAGGACCGGCGCAGCGCGTGCGTCGCGCACGCATATGCCCGAGGTGGTCTCATGAGCCTCGAAGTGCAGGGCCTCACCGTCGAGATCGGCGGCGAGCGCGTCGTCGACGGTGTCTCGTTCGGGATCCCTAACGGCGGCGCTGTGGGACTCATCGGTGAATCCGGATCAGGCAAGTCCCTGACGGCGCTCGCGATCATGGGCCTCTTGCCCGAAGGTGCGACGGCGTCGGGAAGCGTCAGGTGGCAGGGACAGGAGATCCTCGGCCTTGAGGAGCGGGCTCTCGCCAAGCTCCGGGGCGACGAGATCGGAATCGTGTTCCAAGATCCCCTGACAGCTCTCAATCCTGTCCGGACAGTCGGACGTCAGATCGCAGAGTCGGTTCGCATCCACGAGCGCTTGCGAGGCCGCGAGCTTCGGGAGCGTGCCATCGCCGAGGCCGCTCGCGTGATGCTGCCCGAGCCCGAGGCCATCATCAAGCGCTATCCGCACCAGCTCTCCGGGGGCCAGCGCCAGCGCGTGGCTATCGCCATGGCACTCGCATGCAGGCCCCGGCTGCTCATCGCCGACGAACCGACGACGGCGCTCGATGCGACAGTGCAGGCCGAGATCCTCGATCTGTTGCGCGGCCTCACCGCCGACGAGGACATGTCGCTGCTGTTCATTACTCACGACCTTGCAGTGCTCGCGCAGATCGCGACCCAGGCGGTGGTACTCGAGCGCGGTCGCGTCGTCGAGGCCGGCGAGGTTTCCCGCCTGCTCAGCGAGCCCCGCGCGACTGTCACCCAGGGACTGCTCAGGGACGCTACCGCGACGCTGTGGCGGGGCGAGGGCAGCGACGCATGAGCACCGAGTTCGTCCGCGCCGAGGGTCTCACCCGACGTCACCGCACCCCGTCCACGCGGCTTTTCGCGAAGCCCGCTGTCACAACGGCGCTGGATGCTGTCGACCTCACGCTCGAAGAAGGACACGCCCTTGGCGTCATTGGCGAGTCCGGGTCGGGCAAATCCACCCTTGTCCGGCTCCTCCTCGGCCTGGACAGACCGACCTCAGGTTCGGTCCACATCGACGGCCGCGAGGTAGACGCGTCGTCATCGGCGAGATCGCTGCGGTGGCTTCGTCGGGAGACCGGCATCGTCTTTCAGGACCCCTACGCCTCGCTCGATCCTCGTATGAGCGTGGGGCGCATCGTCGGCGAACCGCTGTGGGCGCTTGGCGTCACCGGGGACCGGCGAGCGCGGGTGCGGGAGGTCCTCACACAGGTAGGTCTGGATGCCGCGGCGGCCGACAGGTTCCCGCGCGAGTTCTCTGGGGGTCAGCGTCAACGAATCGCTCTCGCGCGAGCGATCGTGCACCGCCCCCGCCTGCTCGTCGGTGACGAGCCGCTGTCGGCGCTCGATGTCACGGTGAGAGCCCAGATCCTTGGTCTGTTCGACCGACTCAGACAGGACGAGGGGATGACGATCATCATGGTCTCCCACGACATCGGAGTCGTGCAGAACCTGTGCGATCGGGTGGTGGTCATGAAGGACGGACGGATCGTGGAGCGGGGCGAGACCTCCCGCGTCTTGCGCGCACCGGAGGCTGACTACACGCGGGCGCTCCTGGCGGCGATCCCCTCGATCACTCCCCCGGGCGAGACTCCCGCGGAGGACCGCCGCGACGGAAGAGCCCCTTCTTCACCGGCTTGAGCGACTTCTGGAGGTAGATCGTTCCCAGCCACCGCCCGAACTTGAAGCCGACGCGGCCCATTCGGCCGACTTCCGTGAAGCCCAGCCGCTCGTGGAGTGCCACTGACGCCTCAGCGCCTTTGTCGCTGATGACTGCGACGATCTCGCGAATACCCTTCCGCTGACAGGCCTCGATGAGCGCCTCGAGCAGGGCCCGCCCGAGCCCCTTTCCAGCAGCTGCCTGACCGAGGTAGATGGAATTCTCCACGGTGTAGCGATAAGCCGACTTCCCTGCCCAAGGCTGGACGAGCGCGTACCCCAGGATCTGGCCTGACGGTGACTGTGCCACCAGGAAGGGCAGGTCAAGTTTGCGCAGAAACGCGAACTTCTCGCGCCACTGGGCGATCGACCACACTTTCTCATCGAAGGTCACGACGGAGTTGCGCACGTAGTAGTTGTAGATCTCCCGAATGTCGGGAATGTCGCGTTCCTCCGCGGCACGGATGACGTAGCTGAACGGCCCTTCGGGCTCCGGCCGCCGTCGCAGATGGAAGGGAAGCCGCCGCTTCTTCTCGTATTCCTCTTCCAGCATGAGATCAGCCTACGCCGACGGTTCCACGCGCCAGTCGATCGGATCCGCGCCCTGCTGCTCGAGCAGCTCGTTGGCACGGGAAAAGGGTCGCGATCCGAAGAATCCGCGGCTTGCAGACAGGGGCGAGGGATGCGGCGACTCGATGATCGGAGTCGATCCCAGCAGCGAGCGCAGGCCCGCGGCATCCCTCCCCCACAGGATGGCGACAAGGGGGTGGTCGCGTGCTGCCAGCGTGCGAATCGCGTGCTCCGTGACAGCCTCCCACCCCCAGCCACGGTGCGAGCCGGGAGCGCCCGGCGACACCGTGAGGACGCGGTTCAGCAGCATGACGCCCTGATCGCTCCAGGCCGACAGATCGCCGTGGGAAGCAGGCCGGATGCCGAGGTCGTCGTCGAGCTCTCGGTAGATGTTCGCGAGGCTTCGGGGCACGGGCCTGACGTGGGCGTCGACAGCGAACGAGAGACCGATGGGATGACCCGGCGTCGGGTACGGATCCTGCCCCACGATGAGGACCCGCACGTCCGCCAGCGGCCGGGCGAAGGCGCGAAGGACCCGATCTCCTGCCGGCAGGTAGCGCCGCCCCGCCGCGACCTCGGCCCGCAGGCGCTCCCCGATGCCCGCGATCTGATCGGCGACCGGGGAGAGCGCATCGGCCCAGCCACTGTCGATCAGACCCGCGTCGGCGAGCTCTGGCAGAGACATCGCCATGGGTCAGGCCGATTCCCTCACCGCGGCATCCTGCTCGATGACCGACCCCTGCCACGACCACGGGAAATCGATCCACAGGTCGGTGTCTTTCCAGGACCAGTCCGGACGGATGATCGTCGTCGGCTTCGTGTAGATGACGACGCTGCGCACAATCGCGCCTCGATCGATCAGGAGGCGCACCGCGAGGTCGAGCGTGCGCCCACTGTCGGCGACGTCATCCACGAGCAGGACGCGCCGGCCATCGAGGTAGGCCATATCCATCTCGGGAGGCAGAAGCTCGGGATCGGGGAGCACAGTGCCGATGCCGGTGTAGAACTCGACGTTGATCGCCCCGCAGTTCTTGATTCCCAGGCCGTAGGCGATGGCACCGGCAGGCAGGAGCCCGCCGCGGGCGATGGCGACTACCACGTCGGGCATGAACCCGTCAGCCACGATCGTGCGGGAGAGCTCGCGCGTCGCATCTCCGAACCCCTGCCACGTCAACGTTTCCCGCTCGGTCGTCACCGGTTCTCCTCTCGGTTGCCCCCGCACCAGACTAGGCGCGGCCGCGGTGCTATTCTCGCGGGCATGCCCGCCGCATCCGCCCTCGACCGGTTGCGCGGAACGGGCCTGGGAATCACTGCAGGGCTGATCGGCTGGTTCATCCTCGTCGAATTCGTCAGCGGCATCATCCAGGGCTACTACGTTCCGCTCTTCAGCGACATCGTCATCGACCTCGGCATCCATGACTCGGACGTGAACTGGTTCGAGGCAGCCCAGCTGTTGCTGTCTGCGATCGTCGTTCCGATTCTCGCGAAGCTCGGCGACATGTACGGGCACAAGCGCATCCTGCTGATCTCGTCGATCCTGACCGCCGCTGCCAGTTGGTGGCTCGTGTTCGCGGGAGACTTCTGGACGTTCCTGATCGCCTGGGCGTTGCAGGGGTTCTACGTCGTCTGGCTGCCCCTCGAGGTCGCGCTCATCTTCGAGCGCGGTCGCCGCCAGAACCGGGGTGTCTCTTCCACTCGACGCGCAGCCGGGCTCCTGGTCGTCGGGTTGCAGGCCGGTGCGATAGCCGGCGCCTTGGCCGCAGGAGCGATCTTCGAAGCCACCGGCGGCGATCTCACCGTCACGATGATGATCCCCGCGATCGCGGTCACCCTCATTGCCGGTGTCATCTGGCTCGGCGTTCCCGAGTCCGAGCCGACGCCCGGCCGGCGCCTGGACACGTGGGGGTTCGTGCTGCTGACCTGGGGCCTGCTGCTGGTCACCGGCGCCCTCGTCTACATGCGCATGATCCCGCAGCTGGATCTGGGCGAGAACGCGTGGTGGTGGGTAGTGGCACTCTTCGCCGCAGGACTCGCCGTCTTCGTCTGGTTCGTGAAGTTTGAACTGCGCCAGGACGACCCCGCTATCGACATCCGCGTCCTGCGCCGTCCCGAGATGTGGCCGGTGCAGACGACGGCCTTCCTCGTGGGAATCAGCCTGCTCGGCGCCCAGGGGCCGCTGTCGACATACGCGGGCACCGATTCCTCCCTCGGTTACGGTCTTGGACTGTCTGCCTCGCAGCGCTCCTACGTCATCGGCGTCTACCTGCTCTCCCTCATCATCGGCGCCATCATCTTCGCCATCCTGTCCCGGCGCGCCAACCCGCGACTCATCCTGATCGGCGCCTCGCTTCTGGTCGGCATCGGCTACACGCTGTTCCTGCCGTTCCACCTCGAGCTGTGGCAGGTCCTGCTGAACCTCATGGTCGCGGGCCTCGGCTCCGGAGCCCTGGTCGGGGCGCTTCCGGCTGCTGCGGCAGCTGCGGCGCCCCGCGGACAGACCGGGATCGCGTCGGCGCTCACCAACACCACCAAGACTGTGGGCGGCGCCTTCGCGTCAGCCGTGTTCGGGGTGCTGCTGGCTGCAGGCGCCGGAGCAGTTGCCAGCGAGACCGCAGCATCCCTCGGCGGCTATCTCGCCGTCTGGGCGATCTGCGCCGGCGGCGGGTTCCTCGCGGCCCTGCTGTTGCTGTTCGTTCCGAAGGTGGCCTTCGCCGACACCGATACGAGTCAACTCGACGCGACCCGGGGCAGCTCCCAGATGACCTGACCGCTCACCCGAGCGCGGCGCAGTCTCACATGTGTGCTGCTATTGTGCGCAACTGCGGCACATAAATGCGCAGCATCCGCACACAACGACCGCACACTCGTGACCGGTGGTGCAGGGCGAGCGGTCGGGCTACGAGAGGCGGGGCCGGAGCGGACCGCGGGCCAGCAGGTGCTGCGCCGACTGGGCAACGGGACGCATGGTGACGAGGTCGAGATTCACGTGGCCCGGCGCCTCCAGGGCGTAGCCGATGACGTCAGCGACATCCTCCGCAGTCAACGGATGCTGCACGCCCTCGTACACTGCCGCAGCCCGCTCGCGGTCACCGCCGACGCGGTTCAGCGTGAACTCCTCGGTGTAGACCATTCCGGGGGCGATCTCGACGACGCGCAGCGGCTCGCCGTTCAGCTCGAGGCGCAGGGCGCTGACAAGCATCGACTCGGCTGCCTTGGCGGCGTTGTACCCGCCGCCTCCGGGGTAGGCCACCTGCGCGGCGGTAGAGGTCACGAAGAGGAGGTCGGCGTGAGAGTCAGATGCCGCGCTCTGGCGCAACTGCGGCAGCAGTGCCCGTGTCAGCCGCTGCACCGCCAGGACGTTGACGTCGTACATCCATTGCCAGTCCGACGCCTCGCCGTCCTCGACACGGTCGGTGCCACGAGCTCCGCCGGCGATGTGCGCAAGGGCGTGCACGGCGCCGGAGCCGGCGAGGAACTGCGTCAGAGCGTCGATGTCGGCATCCGTCGTGAGATCCGCCGCGAACGCGACGGCACCAGTCTCCGCCTGCAGCGCCACCAGGCGCTCGGCGCGTCGCGCGACAGCGACGACCTCCCATCCGCTCGAGCGCAGCCGGCGCACCGTCGCCGCGCCGATTCCCGAACTTGCCCCCGTCACCACAGCGCGTCTGGTCATACCTCAACGCTAGCCGCCGCGGGACCGCCCGAGTGTTACGTCACATTTCCGCACTGTTGTTGACACGGGCTCATGTTCGTACTCTCGGTGGTGGCCGGTCGACCCGCCGACCGACCCCGAAGACTCAAGGAGCACACCATGTCCGCACCCGAGAACTGGAAGTTCGAGACCAAGCAGATCCACTCCGGCGCTGCACCCGACCCGACCACCAAGTCGCGCGCGACCCCGATCTTCCAGACCACCTCGTACGTGTTCGACAACGCCGACCACGCCCAGAACCTCTTCGCCCTGGCCGAGTTCGGCAACATCTACACCCGCATCATGAACCCGACGCAGGACGTCGTGGAGCAGCGCGTCGCGGCGCTCGAGGGCGGCAGCGGTGCCCTCCTCGTCTCCTCCGGCCAGGCCGCCGAGACCTTCGCTGTCCTGAACATCGCCCAGGCCGGCGACCACATCGTCTCGTCGAGCTCGATCTACGGCGGCACGTACAACCTCTTCAAGTACACGCTGGCCAAGCTCGGCATCGAGACGACCTTCGTCGAGAACCAGGACGACCCCGAGGAGTGGCGTCGCGCGGTCCGCCCGAACACGAAGCTCTTCTTCGCCGAGACGATCGGCAACCCGAAGATCAACGTCCTCGACATCCGCTCGGTCTCCGCCGTCGCCCACGAGAACGGCGTACCGCTGATCGTCGACAACACGATCGCGACCCCGTTCCTCATCCGTCCGCTCGAGCACGGCGCCGACATCGTCATTCACTCGGCGACGAAGTTCCTCGGCGGTCACGGCACCACCATCGGCGGCATCATCGTCGACGGCGGCAAGTTCGCGTGGTCGCAGAACGTCGAGAAGTTCCCCGGCCTCACCGAGCCCGACCCGTCCTACCACGGCGCGTCCTACACGACGGCTGTCGGCGACGGTCTTGCCTACATCATCAAGGCACGCGTCCAGCTGCTGCGCGACCTCGGCTCGGCGATCTCTCCGATCAACGCCTGGTTGCTGTTGCAGGGCATCGAGACCCTGTCGCTGCGCATCGAGCGTCACGTGCAGAACGCCCAGGAGATCGCCGAATGGCTCGAGAACCAGGATGACGTTGCGGCAGTGAACTACTCGGGTCTGCCCACCTCCCCGTGGTACGCCGCCGCGAACACCTACGCACCCAAGGGCGTCGGCGCTGTGCTCTCGTTCGAGCTCAAGGGCGGGGTCGACGCCGGTCGCGCCTTCGTGGACTCTCTCGAGCTGTTCAGCCACCTCGCCAACATCGGAGACGTGCGCTCGCTCGTCATCCACCCGGCATCCACCACCCACTCGCAGCTCACCCCCGAGCAGCAGCTCACCGCTGGCGTGACTCCTGGGCTGGTTCGCCTCTCCGTCGGTCTCGAGAACATCGAGGACCTGAAGGCCGACCTTGCCCATGCCCTCGCCGCAGCACGCAGCGTCGGAGCCGCAGCCAACGCCTGACCTGCGCGTCGCACCCGAAGGGTCGCAACACGCCGCACCGATCCCAGATCCTGCGGCGAGTTGCGACCCTTCGGCGTTGGAGTCCGGACGCGGGGAACGTCATATTGCGACGGGAACCGCGCCTGACCCGGGAGAATGGGCGAATGGACTGGCAGACCTCGGAAGACACGGTGCCCTCTTCGCCCGTGACCGAAGCCGACGCGCGCCTGCTCCTGGGAAGGCCCCCCGCGACAGGAGCATGGCGCGATGGCGACCCCGCCGGAGATCGTCACTTTGCTGCGTTCGGCGCTTTTCGGACCGAGGGTGGCGCCGAGCTTCCGGCCTACCGCCTCGCCTTCGAGACGTGGGGTGAGCTCTCCCCCGCGCGCAACAATGCGATCCTGATCCTGCACGCGCTGACCGGCGACTCGCACGTGCGCGGGCCCGCCGGTCCCGGACATGCCACCGATGGCTGGTGGGACGGGATTGTCGGCCCCGGCAGCGCGATCGATACTGACCGCTGGTTCGTGGTCGCGCCGAACATGCTAGGCGGATGCCAGGGGTCGACGGGGCCCGCGACGATCGCGCCCGACGGGTACGAGTGGGCGGCACGGTTCCCGTACCTCACGATCCGCGACCAGGTTCACGCGCAGCGGCAGCTCGCCGATGCCCTCGGCATCGACGTCTGGGCCGCGGTCATCGGCGGGTCGATGGGCGGGATGCACGCGCTCGAGTGGGCAATCGAATACCCCGACAGGGTCGCACGGGTAGCTGTGCTGTCGGCGCCTCCGGCGAACACCGCCGACCAGATCGCGCTCAACTCCGTGCAGCTCGATGCGATCCGGGTCGACCCGCGGTTCCAAGGGGGCGAGTACTACGACGCAGCCGACGGAGACGGCCCGCACCGCGGACTTGCGCTCGCCAGGCGCATGGCACTGCTGAACTACCGGTCACCCACCGAGCTCAACCAGCGTTTCCAACGCTCGTGGCAGTCCGAGGTCAGCCCCCTCGGCAATGGCGGCCGGTTCGCCGTCGAGTCGTACCTCGATTTCCACGGCAACCGCTTCACCCGCCGTTTTGACGCCAACACCTACATCACCCTCGTGGAGGCGATGAACTCGCACGACGTGGGCAGGGACCGCGGCGGCATCGAGGATGCGCTAGCCCGCGTGACTGCTACAGCCCTCGTGGTCGGAATCGACAGCGATCGACTATTCCCCATCGAGGGTCAGCATCGCATCGCGCGCGGCATCCGCACGAGCCTCGATGGCGATCAGGCGGCGGTCATCTCGAGCGACTTCGGCCACGACGGCTTCCTCATCGAGACGCCTATTGTGAGCGTCCACCTGCGCCGGCTCCTGGAGAGCTGACGGCGCAGTCTGCGGTGTCAGGACTCGTCGCTGAGGGCTTGCTCGAGGCGCTCAAGTTTTCCGTCGAGTTCGCCGGTGTAGCCGGGACGGATGTCGGCCTTGAGCACGAGCGAGACTCGGGAACCGTACGCGCCGACAGCCTCGGTCGCAGCCTTCACGACCGCGAACACCTCATCCCACTCGCCTTCGATCTCGGTGAACATCGATGAGGTGCGGTGCGGCAGACCCGATTCGCGAACGATCCGCACTGCTGCGGCCACGGCATCGTGAACCGAGCCGTCGGCACGGCCTGTGCCGCTGGGCGCGACGGAGAAGGCAACAATCATGAGGGAGACCTTTCGATGACGGATGCAGGACGTTTGTGTGATGCCAATCGGCCTGCACCGGACTCGGGGTTGCGGGCGACGCGCACCAGGTGGATGACCGACCAGACGAACATCACCACGAGGGCGAGGTTTCGCACCGTGAGCAAGGCGACGACCCCCGGGGCTGGATGGTCCGTCATGAGGAAGTTGTAGAAGATCGGGTAGACGATCTGAGTCAGCAGGCCCGTCGCGATGGCAAACGCCGCGGGGCGCAGCCACGTAGCGCGGTCGATGACGAGCCCGAGGACGATCGGCGCGACGATCCATGTCATGTATTGGGGCGAGCCGACCTTGTTGACGACGATGAGGGCGAGCACGAGCGCGAAGGCCAGTGCGGGGTAGAGGCGGACGACGGGCGCCCCGCGGCGAACGCCCCACAGTCCGAGGAGCAGGAGCGCCAGCACGGATGCCGCAAGCAGCGGCGTCATGACTGCGATCACCTCGTTCACGCCGGGGCCGCTGACCTGGAAGGTGAGCAGGTCGCTGGCGTAGTAGACCCTCGAATCCAGAACATCCAGTGCCGCGAACCACATGTATGGCGCCGAGACCGGTGCCTCGATCTGAAGGCCTCTGCCGGTCTGGTCGGTGATGAATCCGAAGAGATACCGTCCGCCCCCGAGAGCGAGTACCACCGCGATGGTGGCCGCCGACACGATGAGCGCACCACCGACGATGGCCAGGCGACGTCGCACCGCCACGACGGCCGCAGCCAACAGAGCGGCGGGCCACACCTTGATCCAGGTGCCTGCAGCAAGCAGCGCCGATCCGAGCCACGGCCGACGAATGAGCCACAGGCATCCCATGATCGCCAGGGGCACCGTGATTCCTTCGAGGCGGTACATGCCGACCGGGCCGAGCGCGACCATGAACGTGAGCCAGAACGCGGCGGCAATCGCCCGGCCACGGGAACGCGCATCACCGAGGAGCACGGCGAACGCGACGGCATCGACGAGCGTCACGACGATCGCCCAGGCCGGCGTGTACGACACCGCGGCCTCGAACAGCCACGCCGCGAGCATGGGCACGAGCGCTAGGGCCGGGTAGACCCACGGCTCCGTGATTCCCACGATCTGCCGCCCGGCCGGCCCGCAATAGTCCATCATGCCGAGGGCGCAGCCCGACCAGGGCTCGTACACCAGGTACACATCACCCATCGGTGCGTGCGGGAGCTGATAGCCCGCCACCGCGACGAAACCGTGTACCAGGGCGAACGCCACCCACATCCAACCCCGACGTGCCACGGCACCATCCTACGGAAGAGGCGGGGCCTACCCTGTCACAAGGCTGGTCGTGGTGATCACGATTCGCTGAGCACCGTGGGTGCTTCGGCGCTCGCCAAAAGGTGCCCGACCACGGGCGGGAGGTGCTCTGCGACATCCAACGCCGTGATCGGTCCGCCAGCAACCGACTCCGACGCTGCACGGGCGGCCTGACCGTGCAGCCAGGCCGCGGTCGCCGCACATGCGGCAAGTGACACCGACGCGCGCCGCGCAGCGGCTCCGGCCGTGACCGAGCCGAGAATCCCCGCGAGAACGTCTCCGGTCCCGGCTGTTGCGAGCCACGACGTCGGGGCCTCGATCGCGCACTCCCAACCCTCCGGCGATGCCACGACGGTCGTGGCCCCCTTCAGCAGCACAACTGCTCCGAGCGTGGCTGCGGTCTCTGCCGCGCTGGTGGCGCTCCGGGCGTCATCCGGGTCGAGCCCGAGCGCGGAGCGGAGCTTCGCATGCTCACCGGCGTGCGGTGTGATCACCGCCGGCGCTGTCGCCGATGCCGCGAGATCAAGCGCGCCTGCGTCGACGACGACGGGATCTGACCCGTCGAGAATGTTGCGCACCGCGCGCGTCTCGGCATCCGTGCGGGCTTCGACGCTGGTGCCCGACCCGATGACCCAGGCCTGCACGCGCCCCTCTGCCGTCACGGTTTCCGGACGCCGTGCCAGCACGAGCCGTGTGGCCCGCGACGGTCCAAGGTAGCGAACCATGCCGATGCCGGTGCGCCAGGCGCCCTCGACCCCGAGCACGGCGGCGCCGGGGAATTGCTGCGACCCGGTGCGAAGCCCCACGACCCCGCGGGAATACTTGTCGTCGCCCGCGGTTGGTCTCCCCAGGACGCGTCGCGCGTCATCTGCCCCCCATGACCGCAACATGCGAGCAACCCTACCTCTGGAGAATCGATGAGTCTGCTGTTCACCCCTGTCGAGATCGGTTCGCTGCGGGCCCGCAACCGCCTGTGGGTAGCTCCGATGTGCCAGTACAGCTCGACAGACGGGATGCCGAACACGTGGCATCTGACGCACCTGAGCTCGTTCGCGAGCGGAGGCGCGGATCTGGTGATGACCGAGGCGACCGCCGTGAGCCCGGAGGGGCGGATCAGCCCCGACGACACCGGGATCTGGAACGACCAGCAGCGTGACGCCTGGGCACCGATCGCTTCCGAGATCCGCTCTCGCGGAGCTCTTGCCGCCATCCAGCTCGCGCATGCAGGTCGGAAAGCGTCGACGTGGTCGCCCCTGAAGGCAGGCCGCGGCTCGGTGCCGATAGCCGACGGCGGATGGCAGGCGCTGGCACCCTCAGCGATCGCCTACGACGGCTACGCCGTTCCGCAGGAGATGGATGCCGACGGAATCGCGCGGGTCGTCAAGGATTTCGCCGATGCGGCCCGTCGCAGCGTCGAGGCGGGCTTTGATGTACTGGAGGTGCACGCCGCGCACGGCTACCTGCTCCACGAGTTCCTCTCGCCCCTGTCGAATCAGCGAACCGACTCATACGGCGGCTCGCTCGAGAACCGCGCCCGCCTGCTGCTCGAGGTGATCGACGCGGTCCGCGTCGCCGCGCCCACCACCCCGGTAATGGTGCGGTTCTCTGCCACGGACTGGGCCGAAGGGGGCTGGGGCGTGGCAGACACGGCGACTGTCGCCGCGTGGGCTGCTCAGCGCGGTGCCGTGTTCATCGACATTTCCAGCGGCGGCCTCGTCGCCCACCAGCAGGTCATCGCCGGGCCCGGCTATCAGGTGCCGTTCGCGCGCGAGGTGCGCGAGCTCGCGGGGGTCCCTGTGAGCGCCGTGGGCATGATCACGACGGGCGCGCAGGCCGAGGAGGTTCTCGCCTCGGGCGCAGCCGACGCCGTCATGGCGGCGCGCGAGTGGCTTCGCGATCCCCACTTCGCCCTTCGCGCCGCGACCGAACTCGACGTCGACATCGACTATTGGCCGGCGCAATACGAGCGAGCCCGCCTGATGCGGACGAGGTGAGCGCGAACCGCTACCGCTCGTTCCGCCAGCCGCGGCGCGTGGCATCCTGCACTTCGCCGACGAGTTCCTCGATGACATCCTCGAGGAAAAGGACGCCGGTGATGGTGCCGCCGGCATCCCGAACCTGAGCCAGGTGTCGTCCCTGCTCGCGCATGAGCGCAAGCGCATCCTCGAGGTCGGTGTTCTCGGTCACCGGCACCATGTGGTGGATGCGGGCCGGATCGATCGGCCTCACGACGTCGGTCGCGGCGCCCTCACCCTCGGCAGCGCGCAGGATGTCTTTCAGGTGGACGTAGCCGAGCGGGACACCGGCGGGGTCCACGATGACGTACCGCGAGAACCCGTTCTTGGCGACTGCGCGCTCGATCTGCTTCGGCGTCGTGTTCTGCGGCAGCGTCAGCAGATCTGCGAGCGGCACCGCGATATCGCGCGCCTTCTTCTCGGTGAACTCAACCACTGCGGCGACCGTTCCTGCCGTGTCCTCGAGCACTCCCTCCATACGAGACTGGGCGACGATCGTCGCGACTTCCTCAAGCGTGTAGGTCGAGGTCGCTTCGTTCTTCGGCTCGACCCGGAACAACCGCACGACGTGGTTCGCGATCCAGTTGAGCGTGACGATCACCGGGTGGAAGACCTTCGACACCCACACCAGCGGCGGCGCGAGCATCAGAACCGCGCGATCGGGCACCGAGAACGCGAGGTTCTTCGGCACCATCTCGCCGAACACGACATGCAGGTAAGACACCAGGACGAGGGCGATCACGAAGGCGATGACATCGACTACCGCATAGCTCAGCCCGGTGAGTTCGAGCGGCACCGCCAAGAGGTGGTGAATCGCCGGCTCCGAGACGTTCAGGATCAACAGCGAACAGATCGTGATCCCCAGCTGCGAGGTCGCGAGCATGAGCGTCGCGTGCTCCATCGCGTAGAGCGATGTCTTGGCGGCGCGTGAGCCGCGCTCGGCCAGAGGTTCGATCTGCGATCTGCGTGCCGAGATGACAGCGAACTCCGCACCGACAAAGAAGGCATTGGCCACCAACAGGACGACCAGCCATGCCAGGCCTGCCCAGTCGCTCACGAGGACACCTCCTCGTCGGCATCCTCACCGGGAAGCGCGGCGGGAACGAACCGAACCCGGTCGACGCGCCTGCCTGCCATCCGCTCCACCGAAAGGGTCCCCTCCTCGAGCTCGACGGTGTCTCCGACGACCGGGATCCGCTCGAGTTCGCTCATGAGGTAGCCACCGACGGTGTCGTACACGTCGCCGACGGGGATGCGGATGCCGACCCTATCGAGAACCTCGTCGGGCCGCAGCTCACCGGGGAACACGACATCCCGGTCGATGCGCACGATGTCGGTGCGGCGCCGGTCGTGCTCGTCGAGGACTTCACCGACGATCTCCTCGACGAGGTCCTCGAGGGTGACGACGCCGGCTGTACCGCCGTACTCGTCGACGACGATAGCCATCTGGTATCCGCGCGAACGAAGCTCGGCCAGGAGCGCGTCAAGATGCACCGCTTCGGGGACACGCAGCGGCTCGGTCGCGATCGCCCCCACCGGAACGGTTCCCCGCTTGCCGCGCGGCACTCCCACCGCGGCCTTCAGGTGAGCGATCCCGACGATGTCATCCATTGACTCCTCGTACACGGGAAAGCGGCTGTGACCGGTCGAGCGTGCGAGCTGGATGACGTCCTCGACGGAGTCGTCCGCGGCGAGCGCGTGAACGCTCGGCCGCGGCGTCATGACATCGGCGGCGGTCAGGCGCGCGAAGGTGAGGGAACGGTCGAGCAGCGACGCGGTGTCCTGCTCGAGGACGCCGGCGCTGGCCGAGCGGCGCACGAGGCTCGACAGTTCCTCCGCCGAGCGCGCACCCGAGAGCTCTTCCTTCGGTTCGACGCCTACGGCGCGAAGAAACGCGTTGGCGCTCCCGTTGAGCACGACGATCGCCGGCCGGAAGACGGTAGTGAACGCGGTCTGAAACGGCACGACGAGTTTCGCCGTCTGCCGAGGCACGGCCAAGGCGAAGTTCTTCGGTACGAGTTCGCCGATCACCATCGAGAAGATCGTCGCGATCGCCACACCGATGATGGCGGCGAGCGGGCTGATGACGGCATCCGGCCAGCCCCACCCAGTGAAGACCGGGCGTAGCAGACTCGAAATCGCCGGCTCCATGGTGTAACCGGTGAGCAGCGTGGTCAGCGTAATGCCCAACTGGGCGCTGGAGAGGTGTGTCGAGGTGATCTTCAGCGCGCTGATCGTCAGCGAAAGGCGCGTCTCCCCCGCTGCCTGGCGCGCTTCGAGGTCGGCGCGATCAAGGTTGACCAGCGCGAACTCGCTGGCGACGAACAGTCCCGTGCCGATCGTGAGCAGAAGCCCCACCCCCAGCATGATGAACTCCATCACGCATCACCCCCGGTCTGGGGTGCGGGTCGGTGGGGCGATCGTCGGCAACTCGGAGGGTCGTCCATCGTGAGACGAGTCTACCCGCCGAACGTCCACACCCGGACGGCATCGGCACGCACCTGTCTGATCCCCACATGTGCGGCACTTCTGCGCACGGGCGGCGCATCTGTGCGCAGCATCCGCACGAAACTGCAGCACTGACCAGACACGCGTGCCCGACCCACCCCGTGCGCTGCCACCTTACACAGGACCGGGTCTCCTCCCCTACGCGAGCGTTCGGGCGCGCATCCACCTCCGCACTGCCCGCGAGGATGCCGCGCGGCCCGCGATCCGAGGATGCTGTCGTGCGCCCACTGCCCGAGATCGACACGATCCGCCGTTCCGAGCGGATGGAACCGTTGGATAATCGTCGCCTGCGGCGCGCCCTGGACGAGGGCACCTGGGTGAAGGTCGCACCCGGGGCGTTTGTCCGCTCCGATCACTGGCTCATACTCACCCCAATCGAGCGCCACCGCGTGCGTGTTCACGAAGTCGCGCGTCGTCTTGAGCCCGGCGCCGTCATCTCGTACGCGGCGGCGGCAGCGGAGCACGGCATCGACATGTTGGATCCCTGGCCAGAGGCCGTCGATGTGACCTGCGGGCCTGCAACGGGCGGGCGCTCCAGCGGCGTCGTTCGCCGCCACACCCGCGACCGGCGGACGCTCGAGGTGATGCCATTCGGTCGTCACATGATCACGACGCCGGCACAGACCGCGCTTGATCTCGCCCGCTCGCTTCGGTTTCTTCCCGCCGTCGCCAGCGTCGATCAAGCGATCTGGGCGGATCGGCCGGGTGGAGAACTCACCGACATCGACACCATTCACGAGCTGTGGACTCGCGATGCGCACCACCGCGGACAGGTCCGAGCTCTACGGGTGCTGTCGTTCGCGGAACGCGGAGCGGCGAACGTTCGCGAATCTCACTGCCGGGTCGAGCTCGCGCGCCTGGGGTTCCCTCGACCCCGGCTGCAAGAGCGGCGCATGTTGCGGACCGGAAGACTCGTGTTCGCGGACTTCTACTTTCCCGAGGCTGATCATTGGGGCGAGTTCGACGGCGAAGGGAAGTACCGGGATGCCGCGCTCCGTCGCCCAGGTCACGATGCAGCCGACGCGGTGATCGACGAGAAGAACCGGGAGAACGAGATTCGACGTGAAGTGCGTGGATTCTCGCGGTGGGACCGCTCGGATGTTGAGCGTCCGCGTCGCCTCTACGACATCCTCACGGGCGACGGACTGCGCAGCGCACTGCCGCGCCCCTGACCGCTCGCCGCCGAGCGGAGCACGCACGCGTGTTCGCTGGCTGCCGGCATCCGTATGCGGTAGTTGTGTGCAGCCGCTGTGCTTCTATCCGCCGCAGCTGCACATTTCTGCCGCACTCGAGGGATCACCGGACGACGAACATCACCAGCTGACCGGGAGCGCCTTCCCCTCTTCATAGCCGGCAGCGGACTGCAGGCCGACGAGGGCCCGCTCGTGGAACTCGGGGACCGAGGCGGCGCCGGCGTAGGTGAACGACGAGCGCACACCCGAGGTGATCATGTCGATGAGGTCCTCGAGGCCGGGACGCTGCGGGTCGAGGTAGATCTTCGATGACGAGATCCCCTCGGCGAACAGTTTCTTACGGGCCCGCTCGTAGGCATCCAGGCGACCGAATCGGGCCTGGACCGCCTTCGTCGAGGCCATCCCCCACGATTCCTTGTAGAGGTTGCCGGCAGCGTCGCGCTGCAGCGACCCGGGAGCTTCGATCGTCCCGGCGAACCACGAACCGATCATGACGGATGCCGCGCCGGCTGCCAGCGCGAGGGCGACGTCGCGCGGGTAGCGCACTCCGCCGTCAGCCCACACGTGAGCACCGGCGGCGCGAGCGGCGAGCGCAGTCTCGTGGACAGCCGAGAACTGCGGTCGCCCCACGGCGGTCATCATGCGCGTCGTGCACATCGCCCCCGGTCCGACACCGACCTTGATGATGTTTGCACCGGCCGCAACCAGGTCGTCGACGCCGGCGCTGGTGACCACGTTGCCCGCCACGAGCGGAACACCGAGATCGAGAGCCGACACTGTTCGCAGCGCCGCCAGCATCCCCTCTTGATGTCCGTGCGCGGTATCGAGGACGAGAACATCGACACCCGCGGCCACGAGCGCTCGAGCCTTGCCCGCGACGTCCCCGTTGATTCCCACGGCTGCCGCGACGATCAGGCGACCGTCTCGGTCAACGGCGGGCCGGTACAGCGTCGCGCGCAGGGCACTCCGACGCGAGAGCGTGCCGACGACCTGTCCGTGGTGCACGACGCAGACGATCTCGGCGTCGGCGGCGACGATCACGTCGAACGCGTGCCGAGCCGACTCGATGTCATCAGCGTCCACCGACGCGGGTCGTCCACGGGCGAGATCGCCCAGCCGAGCGTCAGGGAGGGCAGATCCGAGTCGGACAGCGGTGACGATGCCCTGAACGTCTTCGATCATGAGACGGTCGGCGGGCTGCGCGACGATCACCCCGTAGCCCTCCGTCGGGGGAAGCAGCGTCGTTGCGTCGGCAACCGTCGCGTCGGGGGGAAGCACCAGCGGGGTGTCCCAGGCAGCGGGCTGGTCCTTGACCCAGCGGATCGCGGCGTCCAGCTCCTGCAGAGGCAGGTCCTGCGGAAGAACGCCGAGACCGCCCCGGCGCGCGAGCGTCGCGGCAAGGCGCGCACCCGTGACCGAGTTCATGTTCGCCGAGACCAGTGGGACGGTGGCCGCGGTCCCATCCCGCGGTGACAGGTCCACCTCGAGTCGGCTGCCCACCCCCGATCGGCGAGGAACGAGGAAGACGTCCGAGTAGGTCAGGTCGAAGGCCGGCGCATCACCGTAGAACTCCATGTGCGCCAAGCGTACCGGTCAATGATCTCAGCGGAATCGTGACCAATTCGCGGCGCAGCCCAGGGTTCGGATGGCCTGCCGGGGTGTTCAGACGGACTACGCTGGACTGTTGAACGACGCGGGCGCGACGACGATGGTCCGCGACGACAATCGTGACGAAAGCGGGCGATCTAACGTGTCGAGTCAGGTGACCGGCGTCGGAGTGTCGAACGAAAGTGAGTTCGGTGCCAACGAGTGGCTCGTTGAAGAGCTCTACGAACAGTTCCGGCAAGACCGCAACTCCGTAGATAAGGCCTGGTGGCCGGTACTTGAGGCCTACCACTCCGCAGCCGAGAACGGCGCCAAGCCCTCCGAAGAGAGCGCAGCTGCGAAGCCGTCGTCGAACGATGCGCATCCGGTGACCGCACCCACGCCCGTGATCGGCTCGCAGCCCGTAGCGCGCACGACCGCGCGGCCTGCCTCCGCCCAACCGATTCCGGCGCAGGCCCCTGACACCGCGCGCGCCGCATCGGACGCCTCGCCGTCCGAGGACACGGTGACGGTCCTCAAGGGGATGCCGAAGACTCTCGCGGCGAACATGGATGAGTCGCTCACTGTTCCCACCGCGACGAGCGTGCGCACCGTCCCCGCCAAGCTCATGATCGACAACCGGATCGTGATCAACAATCACATGGCGCGCACCCGCGGCGGAAAGGTGAGCTTCACGCACCTCATCGGGTGGGCGATCATCCGCGCTCTCACCGAGTTCCCCAGCCAAAACGTGTTCTACGCAGAGATCGACGGCAAGCCGTCAGTTGTCGCGCCAGCCCATGTGAACCTCGGTATCGCGATCGACCTCCCGAAGCCCGACGGCACGCGGGCACTGCTTGTGCCAAGCATCAAGCACGCCGACACCCTCACTTTCGCCGAGTACCTGGCTGCCTACGAAGACCTGGTCTCCCGCGCCCGCAAGAACAA
Source organism: Microbacterium schleiferi (assembly GCF_020781975.1). Taxonomy (GTDB): domain Bacteria; phylum Actinomycetota; class Actinomycetes; order Actinomycetales; family Microbacteriaceae; genus Microbacterium. The sequence continues at coordinate 111,262 of NZ_JAJGNI010000003.1, read as the reverse complement.
GCTCACCGCGGCGGACTTCCAGAACACGACGATCTCGCTCACCAACCCCGGCGGCATCGGTACCGTGCACTCGGTCCCGCGCCTCATGAAGGGGCAGGGATGCATCGTCGGCGCCGGCGCACTCGAGTACCCAGCCGAGTTCCAGGGCGCGAGTGAGAAGACCCTCAACGAGTTGGCGATCGGCAAGACGATCACCCTCACGAGCACGTACGACCACCGTGTCATACAGGGTGCCGGCTCGGGAGAGTTCCTCAAGAAGGTCCACGAGTTGCTCATCGGTGAGCGCCACTTCTACGAAGACATCTTCGCGGAGCTGCGCATCCCCTATGCGCCGATCCACTGGAATGCCGACATCAACGTCGACATCGCCGAGCGAATCGACAAGACCGCTCGCGTTCAAGAGCTGATCAACAGCTTCCGCGTTCGCGGCCACCTCATGGCCGACATCGACCCGCTCGAATACAAGCAGCGCACTCACCCCGACCTCGAGATCGAGTCGCACGGACTCACGTTCTGGGACCTCGACCGAGAGTTCGTCACCAACGGCTTCGGGGGCAAGCGCACGATGAAGCTGCGCGAGGTTCTCGGTGTACTTCGTGATTCGTACTGCCGCACGATCGGCATCGAGTACATGCACATTCAGGACCCGGAGCAGCGGGCCTGGTTCCAGCAGAACCTCGAGGTCAAGTACACCAAGCCGGGCCACGACGAGCAGCTGCGCATCCTCAGCAAGCTCAACGAAGCTGAGGCTTTCGAGACGTTCTTGCAGACCAAGTACGTCGGCCAGAAGAGGTTCAGCCTCGAGGGCGGCGAGTCCCTCATTCCGCTCCTGGATGAGATCCTGCAGGGCGCAGCCGAAACCGGTCTCGACGGGGCCACGATCGGAATGGCACACCGTGGGCGACTGAACGTCCTGACCAACGTTGCCGGCAAGACCTACGGACAGGTCTTCCGCGAGTTCGAGGGACGCGTCGCGATCGGTTCCAAGCGTGGCTCCGGCGACGTGAAGTACCACCTCGGGACCGAGGGCACCTTCGTCGCTGACGGCGGTGAAGAGCTTCCGGTGTATTTGGCGGCCAACCCGTCGCACCTCGAGACCGTCGATGGCGTCCTTGAGGGAATCACGCGGGCCAAGCAGGATCGGATGCCGCTGGGTTCGTTCTCGTGGTTGCCCATCCTCATCCACGGTGACGCGGCCTTCGCCGGCCAGGGCGTCGTGGTAGAGACCCTGCAGATGTCGCAGTTGCGCGCCTACCGCACCGGCGGCACCGTGCATGTCGTCGTCAACAACCAGGTCGGTTTCACGACGCTGCCGCAGGATGGCCGAACCTCGGTCTACGCGACGGATGTCGCAAAGACGATCCAGGCGCCCATCCTCCACGTCAACGGCGATGACCCCGAGGCCGTGGTCCGAGTCGCCCAGGTCGCCTTCGCCTACCGCGAGCGGTTCCACCGGGATGTCGTGATCGACCTGGTCGTGTATCGCCGCCGCGGACACAACGAGGGTGACGACCCCTCGATGACCCAGCCACTGATGACGAACCTCATCGAGGCGAAGCGGTCGGTGCGCCGCCTGTACACCGAGTCGCTCGTGGGACGCGGCGACATCACCGAAGAGCAGTACGAGCAGGCCAAGAAGGACTTCCAGGATCGGCTGGAGCAGGCCTTCGCCGAGACGCATGCCGCAGAGACCGGTTCTTCTCAGGTGGCGAGCGCCCCGATGACCGGCTCGATCGACACGATCGGCGAACCCGAAACAACGGGAGTTTCGCGCGATGTCGTGCAACTCATCGGAGACGCGTTCGTCAACAAACCCGATGGCTTCACGGTGCATCAGAAGCTGCAGCAGCTGCTTGACAAGCGCCAGGACATGAGCCGCAACGGCGGCATCGACTGGGCGTTCGGCGAGCTCCTCGCGTTCGGCTCCCTCCTCGTGGAGGGAACGAACGTCCGCATGGTCGGCCAGGACTCGCGACGAGGGACCTTCGTGCAGCGTCACGCCGTGTTCCACGACCGCGCGAACGGTCAGGAGTGGCTGCCGCTAGTGAACCTGTCGCAGTCGCAGGGCAGGTTCTGGATCTACGACTCGCTCCTCAGCGAGTACGCCGCGATGGGCTTCGAGTACGGATATTCCGTCGAACGCTCCGACACGCTCGTGCTGTGGGAAGCGCAGTTCGGCGACTTCGCGAACGGGGCCCAGTCCGTGATCGACGAGTTCATCTCGTCTGCTGACCAGAAGTGGGGTCAGCAATCGAGCGTCGTGCTCCTGCTGCCGCACGGCTATGAGGGTCAGGGCCCCGATCACTCGTCGGCCCGCATCGAGCGCTACCTGCAGATGTGCGCGCAGGACAACATGATCGTTGCGCGCCCATCGACACCGGCCTCCTACTTCCACCTGCTTCGCCGTCAGGCGTACGCGCGTCCGCGGCGGCCCCTCGTCGTGTTCACTCCGAAGGCGATGTTGCGCCTTCGTGGTGCGACAAGCCCCGTCGAGGACTTCGTGGGAGGCCGGTTCCAGCCGGTGCTCGACGATGATCGCGGGATCGACAAGAGCGCTGTCAAGCGGGTCCTGCTCCACGCCGGGAAGATCCACTGGGATCTGCGGTCGGAGCTCGAGAAGAACCCGAACCCTGAGATCGCCCTGGTGCGGTTGGAGCAGTTCTACCCCGCGCCGGTCGAGCACCTCAACCGCGTCATCGACGAGTACCCGAACGCCGAGTTGGTGTGGGTGCAGGACGAGCCCGAAAACCAGGGCGCGTGGCCCTTCATCGCCCTCGAAGTGGTCAAGCACCTGCACGGTCGCACGATCCGTCGGGTCTCGCGTGCTGCCGCGGCATCCACCGCGACGGGTTCCCCCAAGGTGCATGCCGCTGAGCAGGCGGAGATCATGCAGAAGGCGCTCACCCTCTGAACGTCACCGTGCTGGTCAATCCGGCGGCTCGAGCCGGAACGGGTGGCACGATCGCGACCAGGGCTGCCGAGCGACTTCGCGAGCACGGCATTCGCGCGACCTTGATCAGCGGTGGCAGCGCTGTCGAGTCGACGGAGTTGCTGCGCGAGGCGGTGCGCCTCGGAACTGACGCCGTAGCCGTGGCTGGCGGTGACGGGACGGTGTCCCTTGCGATGCAGGTTCTGGCCCACAGCACGACACCTCTCGGCATCATCCCGGCGGGGACGGGCAACGACCTGGCCGACATGCTCGGCATCCGCGAGCTGCACCCCGACGAAGCTGCCGACGCGATCGTCGGCGGGCTGACTCGCGATATCGACCTCGCGCGCATCAGTCGACACGGCGAGCCGGAGGTCTACTTCGGATCGGTCCTGGCCAGCGGCTTCGACTCGCGTGTCAACGACCGGGCCAACCGGATGCGGTGGCCTCGCGGCTCGTCGCGATACACCATCGCCATTCTGCGAGAGTTGGTAGGGCTACGTAGCTTCGCATACGAGATCGAACTGACGGATGCCGCGGGCAGCGTGACCCGGCACGATGGCGCCCTCCTGATGGCAGCCGTTGCCAACGGGACCAGCTACGGCGGGGGTGTTCAGATCGCGCCTCGCGCAGATCCCGCCGATGGGGAACTGGGTGTCGTCCTTGTTCGCCCGACCCATCGCGCGCGCTTTCTTCGACTGCTCCCCCGTGTCTACCGCGGAACGCACGGAGCGGTCCCCGAAGTGAGCATGTACCGGGCTCGGATGATCCGCCTCAGCGCGCCGGGCGTCACCGCCTACGCCGACGGCGACCCGATCGGGCCCCTGCCGGTCCAGATCGACGTCGTTCCCCGGGCGCTTCGTGTTTTCGTGCCTGCGAACTAAGCGCTCGACGCACCCTTCGAGGCCAGCTCTGTGTCGTGCACAGCCTGTACCGCGCGCAGCTTCGCCATGACCTGATCGCGAAGCTCCTCGGGCGCAGTCTCCTTGCACGCCCGAGCAACAGCCTCGGTGAGCGTCGTGGCCACGAGCGCTTCGTCGCGGCAGGCCGGACAGTGCTCAAGGTGCTCGCGGATGTCGGCATGCTCGGTCTTGCACACTTCGTTGCGCAGGTACTCTTCCAAGTCCCGCGTGGCTTTGGCGCAACCGCAATCGGTCATGTGTCGCTCCTCGATACGGCGACCGAGATCCCCCGCTCGGTCGCATATTCGGCCAGCAGCTCCCGTAGCATCCGTCTGCCACGGTGCAGACGGCTCATCACGGTGCCGATGGGGGTTTTCATGATGTCGGCGATCTCCTGATACGCAAAGCCTTCGACGTCGGCGAGATACACCGCGAGCCGGAAGTCCTCGGGAATCGACTGCAGCGCGTCCTTCACGACGGATGCCGGCATATGGTCGATTGCTTCAGCTTCTGCCGACCGCGTGCGGGACGATGTCGTGGACTCCGCTCCGCCGAGCTGCCAGTCTTCGAGATCCTCGATGGCGCTCTGGTACGGCTCACGCTGCTTCTTGCGGTACGTGTTGATGTACGCGTTGGTCAGGATGCGGTAAAGCCACGCCTTCAGGTTCGTGCCCTGAGTGAAGCTCGACCACGATGCGTACGCCTTGACGAAGGTCTCCTGCACAAGGTCTGCAGCGTCCGCGGGGTTCCGTGTCATTCGCATCGCAGCCGCGTAGAGCTGGTCCATGAACGGCAGGGCCTGCTCTTCGAACTGCGCGCGCGGGTCGGCCGGCGCCTCGGCCTGATCAGTCATCACGCGCCAGTCTACGTCCGGCGCCATAGCGATCGTCATCGGGCTCCTTCCGTCCCTCATTAGGCTAGGAACCGATGAGCGGCGAAAGATATTCCACCCCGACCGGCTTGGGAGAGTCCGGTTGGTCGGCTCCGCGCGCCTCGGGAGCACTCACCGCCCGTTTGGCAGTTCCCGGATCCAAGTCGCTCACGAACCGCGAATTGATCCTCTCGGCGATCGCCGATTCTCCGAGCACGCTCCACGCTCCGCTGCACTCCGACGACTCCGTCCGCATGGTTGCGGCCCTCACGGCGCTGGGTATCCAGATCGAGAGCGTGGAGGGCGAGAGCCCCTTCGGGCCCGACCTGATCGTCACGCCTCCCAGCGGATCCGGCTCGGTCGGTGCGTCCTACTCGGGGCTTCGCAGTGCGACAGTCGACTGCGGTCAGGCCGGCACCGTCATGAGGTTCATCGCGGGCATTGCCGGGCTGGCCGAGGGCGATGTCACACTGACTGCGCATGAGAGCGCGCTGCACCGGCCCATGGGAGCCATGATCACGGCCCTTCGTGACGTGGGCGTCGACGTCGACGACGAGGGCCGTTGGGCACTCCCTTTCCAGGTGCGGGGGCACGGACACATCCGCGGCGGCGAAGTCGTCATCGACGCGAGCGCCTCAAGCCAGTTCGTTTCCGGGATGCTGCTCGCAGCTCCCCGTTTCGACACGGGTCTCCACCTCATTCACTCGGGGTCACGCCTGCCGAGCATGCCGCACATCGATATGACCATCGAGTGCCTCGCGAACCGCGGCGTGCATGTGGAGCGGCCCTCGCCGCGCGAGTGGATCGTTCCCCCGCAGCCCCCGCGCGGAAAGACGGTGGCCATCGAACCCGACCTGTCCAACGCCGCTCCGTTCCTGGCAGCTGCCATGGTCACCGGAGGGAGCGTCACGATCACCGGGTGGCCCGCGCACTCGACACAGCCCGGCGTCATGCTCGCCACGATCCTGCACGAAATGGGGGCCCGCGTCACGCGCCGCGGTGGCGCCCTCACCGTCGCTGCGGGGCGCGGCATCCGTGGCATCGAGATCGACCTGTCGGCGGCGAGTGAGCTGACACCCACGATCGTGGGGCTGGCCGCATTCGCCCCGGAACCGACGACAATCACGGGAGTCGGGCACATTCGCGGCCACGAGACCGACCGCATCGCTGCGCTCGTCGGCAACCTGCGGGCGCTCGGCGGAGCCGCAGAAGAGCTCGAGGACGGCCTGCGAATCCTGCCTCAGCCGCTCCACGGCGGGGTGTGGCAGGCGTTCCATGACCACCGTATTGCGACGACCGGCGCGCTGATCGGCCTCGCCGTCGGCGGAGTCGTGGTCGACGACATCAGGACCACAGCGAAGACGATGCCGCAGTTCCCCGAGCTCTGGACCTCCATGCTCGAAGGGAACGGCGCGGAGTGAGCTGGCTCGGGGACGTCGATGATGACGATGAACTCGGCATGGACGAGAGCGATATCCGCGTCAGGCCGAACCCCAAGGCCAACCGGCCGCGCACCAAGCGCCGCCCCAGCCACGCGGATGCCGAGATCGCGCGGGTCCTGGGGGTGGACCGCGGCCGCTACACCGTGCTCGTCGGCGAAGACACTGGCGCCGAACGCCAGGTTACCGCCGCCCGCGCTCGCGAACTTCACCGCACCGCGATCGTCACCGGTGACCGCGTCCGGGTTGTGGGAGACACCTCGGGAGACGAGGGAACTCTCGGCAGGATCGTGGGCATCGAACCCCGCACGTCTCTCCTTCGCCGAAGCGCCGACGACACCGATCAGGTCGAGCGCGTCATCGTCGCCAACGCCGATCAGATGCTCATCGTGATCGCCGCCGCCGACCCGGAGCCGCGCCCCCGGCTGGTGGACCGCTACCTGGTGGCAGCACTGGATGCCGGTATCCGCCCCCTGATGGTCATCACCAAGACCGACCTTTCGGACCCAGAGGAGTTTCTGTCGCACTTCGCGGGCCTCGACCTCGAGGTCTTCACCAGTGCGCGCTCTGACATGCCCCTGGAGCGGATCGGTGCCGCGCTCGTCGGCCACAGCACAGTGTTCGTCGGGCACTCCGGCGTGGGTAAGTCCACCCTTGTCAACGCTCTGGTCCCGAGCGCCGAGCGGGCGACGGGACATGTCAACGAGGTCACCGGTCGGGGACGACACACGTCGAGTTCGACGGTCTCGCTGCGCTACGAGGCACCGTCGGGCACGGGATGGGTGGTCGACACCCCCGGCGTGCGCTCCTTCGGGCTCGGTCACGTCGATCCCGACAATATCCTGCGGGCGTTCACCGACCTTGCCGAGGTCGCACGCGAGTGTCCGCGTGGGTGCACTCACCTGCCCGACGCGCCCGATTGCGCCATCGAAGAGGCTGTGGCGGCGGGACGCCTCGGGCCCGGGGCGGCAGCGCGGCTGGATTCACTGCAGCGTCTGCTCACGACGTTCTCTGACCGCCCCTGATACGCCTCGCGCCGCAGCATCCATGTCACGTGCAACCGCACCGGCTGATGGTGGCCCGCGCCGGGCGCACGGCTCTAGGGTGGATTCATGACAGTGCGTCTAGAACCCGGCACCGCTGCACCCGACTTCACCCTCCTGAACCAGGATGAGAGTGATGTCTCGCTTCACGACCTGCGCGGCCAGGGCCTCATCCTCTTCTTCTACCCGCAGGCGATGACACCCGGCTGCACGACGGAGGCTTGCGACTTCCGCGACAGTGTCGAGCCGCTTCGCGCCGCCGGTTACGTGGTGCTCGGCATCTCGCGCGACGCTCCCGCCAAGCTGCGGGCGTTCCGCGAACGCGACGCGCTTCCGTACGACCTACTGAGCGACCCCGACCGTTCCGTGCACGAGGCCTACGGAGCGTGGGGCGAGAAGACGATGTACGGCAAGACGACAGAAGGTGTGCTGCGCTCGACCTTCGTCCTCGACGAGAAGGGCGTCATCACGCACGCGCTCTACAACGTCAAGGCGGCGGGGCACGTAGCCCGTATCCGCGGTCTGCTCGGTCTCTAGTCTTCCCGCGCCGGCGGGGCCGCGCCGCGAACGGCGATCACCAAGAGGACGAGGGCGATGACGGCTGGGATCGCGATTGCAACGCCGGTGACCGGATGCGCATACTGGCCTGTTGCGGCTCCCAGCGCCACCGCGAGGATCAGCAGTTGTGCCACGATCGCTCCCGAGCGACCCCATGACAGTCCCCGCCAGGTGGCGACACCGAACACCGCGACGATCGCCGCCCCGGCCAGCGTCAGCACGATCAGGGCGATCGCGCTGTCGAGTGCCGCCGTGTCCCCGGTGATGACCGCGACGATCTCCCAGACGGCGAGTGCGCCGATTCCCGCCCCTTCCAATAGCACGATCACGCCCGCTGCTCGAGCGGCAATCATCGAGCGCACCATGGACCTCCCGACCACTCTCGGCCCGTACACAACGTTCTTGCAACGTCCTCACGGATGAACCCTTGATTCGGGTGAACGGCTGTGGGACGATGGGTAAAGCCGTGTGCTCCCACAAGGTCGTGGGACGAGACATCTTCTCGTACACCTCACAGAGTATCCGACCGCCCGGTGGCCCGATGCTCATTCCCCATCAAGGAGCACCCCCTATGGATTGGCGCGACAAGGCCGCCTGCTTGACTGTCGACCCCGAGCTGTTCTTCCCGGTAGGAAACACCGGTCCAGCCGTCGACCAAATCGAGAAGGCGAAATCCGTGTGCGCCCGGTGCACCGTCACCGAAATCTGCCTGCAGTACGCGCTGGAGTCCGGTCAGGACTCGGGCGTGTGGGGTGGCCTCTCCGAAGACGAGCGCCGCGCCCTCAAGCGCCGCGCTGCCCGGGCTCGCCGCGCCAGCTGAGCCACTCGGCGCGCTGGCCTGAGACCGGAGGCCGTGCTCAGTCCAGCGCGATGTAGCGGAGCGGGATGTCGATCGTGACTTCCGTACCGCTTCCGACGAGCGTGTGCCAGTCGATCGTGCCGCCGAGTTCTCCCTGGATGAGCGTCCGAACGATCTGCGTGCCCAGCCCTCGGCCGACTTGGCCCTCCGGCAGGCCGACGCCGTTGTCACGAACACGCACCAGGAGCCGCTCGGGGTCGCGCTCGGCCTCGATCTCGACGTCGCCTTCCTTCCCGGCGAGGCCGTGCTCGACAGCGTTGGTCACCAGCTCGGTGAGGGCCAGCGCCAGGGGCGTGGCGTACTCGCTCGGGAGGGTGCCGAAGCGTCCCACAGACCGGGTCCGCGCGCGTGTCGTGGGTGCAGCAGCCACCTCGGCGACGAGTTTGAGAACACGATCGAAGACATCGTCGAAATCGACGCGCTGAGTGAGTCCCTCTGAGAGGGTGTCGTGCACGACGGCGATCGCCGAGACGCGTCGCATCGCCTGCGTCAGCGCTTCTCGGGCCTCTTCGGTGTGCGAACGGCGAGCCTGGATGCGAAGGAGCGACGCGACAGTCTGCAGATTGTTCTTGACCCGGTGGTGGATCTCGCGAATCGTCGCGTCCTTGGTGATGAGCTCTTGCTCCTGGTGTCGCAATTCGGTGACATCGCGGCACAGCACGATCGCCCCGATGCGGGTCCCGTGGTCGCGCAGGGGGATCGTCCGCAGGCTCACCGTCACACCACGCGCCTCGATGTCGGCACGCCAGGGTGCCCTCCCCGTCACGACCAGGGGAAGCGACTCGTCGAACTGGCGCTTCTCGGGAAGGATCTCCGTGGTCACCTCGACGAGGGATTCGCCTTCGAGCTCATCCTCGAACCCCATGCGATTGAAGGCCGAGAGAGCGTTGGGGCTCGCGAAGGTCACCGTCCCATCGACGTCGAGGCGCACGAGTCCGTCAGAGGCTCTCGGAGCGCCCCGACGCGGAGCGGTCGGTGCGCTGAGATCCGGAAAGTCGCCCGAGGCGACCATTCCGAACAGGTCGTCGGCGCACTCGTTGAAGGTGATCTGCTGGCGCGAAGGAGTGCGTGTCTCCCCAAGATTGGTGTGGCGCGTCAGGACTCCCAGCGTGGTGCGACCGGAGCCGGACCCTCGCACGATCGGTACCGCGCGGACCCGGGTCGGGGTCTCTTCGAACCAGTCAGGGGATGCCGAGTCGACGATCATTCCCGAGAAGAACGCCTCGCGAATCTGGGTCCGCCACTGGGGTCGGACGGGGTCTCCGACGATGTCCCGATAAAACAGGGTCGCGGCGCCGCTGGGCCGGGCGTGGCCGACAGCGACGAACGAGTCATCTGCCGTCGGAACCCAGATGACGATGTCGGCGAAAGCGAGATCGGCCAGCAACTGACCGTCCCCGGCCAGGCGGTGGAGCCATTCGACATCCGCGCCGGTGGAACGCCCCTGGTCATAGACGAGATCGCTGAGGGTCGACATCGTTTCAGCCTAGAGCCCCAGCGTGGATGCTCGAACTACGCAGCTTTGCGAGTGTCGACGGCGAGCGCCTCGCTCACGAAGCGCCGCACGCCGGACACGATCGGCGATCTCCGGGCAACGTCCGCGATCGGACGGGCGGCCAGGAGCGCAGCATCGGCCGAGCGCGGATCTTGCGGCACGAACCACACGTCACGGATGCCGGCGAACCGGTCGAGACTTCGGCGTACCTGGCCGCGGGCGTCGATGCCCAGGGAGCCCGGGCGCAGCCGGTTGGCGACCACCGCGATCGGTGTCGCTCCCACTGTCTCGCGCAGCTGCGCGTAGCCGCGAACGAAACGGCTGATACCGACGGGATCCGCACCGGCCACGGCGACGACGAGATCGGCTTCCTGGAGGGCGGCGATCGTTGCGGCGTTGCGCCTGCCACCGGCGAGATCGCTCACGATCTCTTCGTCACGGTCCAGGGGCGCCGCCACGTCGACCACGGTGTCATCCACCCACTCGCGGCATATGGAGAGCGCGGCACGTACGCGATCCTCGCGCAGCTCCGGCCAACGCGAAGGCCGATTGATGCCGGCCAGAACCTGTGGCCCCCGCCCGAGCCGAAGCGCGATTCGGTCCAGTTCGGCGACATCCAGGGCGCCACGGTTCACCTGTCGGCATGCGGCGGCGAACCCCGGACCTTCATCGGGCAGGCCGAGCGCCAGCGCTATCGAGGGCGCGTGGGAGTCGGCATCGATCAGCGCCACATCGCGGTCGCGGGCGAGCTCCACCGCGAGCTCGATCGCTATCGTCGATCGCCCGGGCGACCCTGCCGCACCCCATACTGCGATGACTCGGCGCCTGTTCCGGGGAACCGGCGCGACGGGCAGCGGGTCTCGGAGGGCACGCACGAGCTCGCGCCCGGAAGCCCGTGGCGACATCGGCACGCCGAGCCCGAACGCCTGAGCCAGGCGCGCCGGTGTCTCACCGTCCCCCACGGGGGCGATCCGGATTCCCTCCCGATCGCAAGCGGTCACGAGCTCACGTGTGAGTGTGTCGTGGCGCGCAGCGACGACGAGAAGCTCCAGCTCCTCGTCACCGGCACCCCGGACACCACCGCGAGCGGCGGCGAGACCGGGTGTCGTGGCCGGCGTTGCGTGCGCGTCCCATCCGAGCCGCGAGAGCTCTTCGGCCAGCCGCGTCGCGTGTGGCTCGTCCAGCGCGATCAGCGCTCTCATTGCAGCCCCGGGGTCCAGGGGATGACCGAGAGCGCGGAGCCGTCGGCGATTGCAGCGAGCGCGGCAGCGACATCGGCGCGGGGAATCACCAGTTCGACCGCCGCCGTTCCGCCGGCCAGGGGTGAATCATCCCGGGTGACGCTGACGACCGTCGCGTCGGCCACGAGAATGCGTGGCGTATCGAAGCGTGACTGATCAAGACGCGGCGCTGCCCACAACTCGACAGTCGATCCGGCCACGACCGAACCCGGTACCTCGGCTGCGCTGCGGACGACGACCGTCGTGGATCGCGTACTGTCGTCGGTCACGAGAGCGTCGGCGGGCACGAGTTCGCCAGCCGAGACTGTGCGCGCTGCAACGAGCCCTTCCCCGAGGTCGTCAGCCCTGAGGTAAGCGTTCGACGCGACTCCCAGAGCGACATCCACGACGGCAAGGTCCGCTGCAGCTACCGGCTCGCCGGGAACTATCGCTCGGACGGCTACGTAGACGGGTTCGGTCTGGCGCGCCGACGACACGATGAACCACACACCACCGACGGAAGCCAGAACCAGAACGACGCCGACCAGGAACCGCAGGTCTGCCCACGCGGGGCGCCGGGAGGTATGAGAGCGGGAGGACATGCGAACCATGGTCGCCGAGACTCGTGAATCGCTGCCGCGCTTATCCACAGCGGGCGCCGCTGCGCCGCCCTGTCAGAACCCGGCGTCATAATGGGGACATGCCCCAGCCTCCCGCCGCCGACGCGCGCCTGTTGACGCCATCGCAGGTCGCCGAAGTGCTCGCGATCGAGGTCGAGGACGTGATGGCCCTGGTCCTGGCCGGGCAGCTCCGCGGGATGCGTGTCGGCGAAAGCGGGCAGTGGCGCATCGACGAGATGAGTGTCGAGTCCTACCTCGACGACCAGGTCGAACAGACCCGACGCATGGCGCTGTGGCACCAGTCGCAGACCGCGAGCTTCCCGGAACTGTGGGGCACCGGGGCCATTCGCAACCCAGACTGATCCGGGAGGCTTCCGCGGGTCAGAGCCCCGCGTCTCCGGCCGCCACGACCAGCTGCGCGAGGGCGCCGAACGGAACCATCCGAAATCCGGTCACCGCCGACGGATGCCGCGGAACGTCGAGGTCGTGAATGGCAAGGTCGAAGTGATCCGCGCCGGCTCGATCGACGGTTCCGGTCAGCGCGTCGTCCGCGACCAGTTCGACAAGAACGGGAACCCGCCGGCGTGCGAGGTCGCGCAGCACGAAACCGAGATCCATCCGCTCGCGGAGGGCTTGCCCCACACGTCCCGAAGCGCTGTGCAGAAGGTCGGCGTGCGCCATCCGTAGCCCCGTGAGCCCACCGAGCGGAACGATGCTGACGGAGGACGGTCCTCGGTCGACCGCCAACCAATCAGCACCCACGGCAACGATTCGCCCTTCGACGCCGGCGCCGCCGCTCAACTGCACCCGCACCTGGGCCTGAGCGTCTCGCAGCACGAGCAGCCGGTCTCTCAGCGACACGCGCGACAGGCGCACCCGCTCGGACTCGGAGGCGAGGGCCGCACGCTCGGCTTCCCACTCGGCTGACGCCTGAGCTTCGAGGTCATCGAACAGCCGGTCCCATCGCACGGGGCGAGCGTACGTCGTAGATGAGGAGTCGATGAGAAACTGTCCACAGCGGGATCCCGGCCCCCACCGAGCCCCCTGCCGTGTGCTCTACTTCTCGACATCCTGTTACCGGTCGAGAGTGAGATCTCATGGCGACGACGCAATCGAGCTTCGCACGCGCTTACCGCGCGGCAGACGAAGCGGCCGAGCTGAACCAGTACTTCGCGCCACAGCGCACGAGCACCGCCGACCTCCCCGATCCCGAGACCTTCCTGCGCAACATCTCTCGTGGGGTCCTGGAGATCTTCGCGGGTGTCCGCGAGGTTGACCAACTCGCCAGGTGGCTGACCGAGGATGCGTATCGGAAGCTCGTCACCCGGGCCAACCTCGCCGCCCGCGCACGAAGCGCCCGCGGCATCCCAGCGAAGCGTCCCGTGCATCAGATCGTTTCCGTACGCCACTCCTCCCCCGCCGACGGCATCGTCGAGGGCGTGGTCATCGTCCGCGGTCCGGCGCGCACCCGTGCTGTGGCCCTGCGGTTGGAGGGCATGGACGGTCGGTGGCGCACCACCTCTCTCGCCCTGCTCTGACAACGCCGCGGACGGCGCGCCGCCTTACTGCCGGTACGACGACAGGAAGTTGCCGAGCCGCTCGATAGCCTCAGTCAGCACTCGGGATTCAGGAAGCGTCACGATCCTCACGTGGTCCGGGGTCGGCCAGTTGAATCCCGTCCCCTGCACGAGCAGCACCTTCTCGGCGACAAGGAAGTCGTACACGAGCTTCGCATCATCCCGGATGTCGTACACGTTCGGATCGAAGCGCGGGAAGGCGTACAGCGCGCCCTCCGGCTTGACGCAGCTCACCCCGGGGATCGACTCCAGCGCCTCCCAGGCGGCATCCCGCTGCTCATGCAACCGCCCCGTGGGAGCGATCAGCGCGTCGATCGACTGGACTCCCGACAGCGCAGCCTGCACGGCGTACTGCGCCGGGACATTGGGACACAGCCGCGTCGAGGCCAGCAGGGTGATTCCCTCCAGGAAGCCGGCTGCGTGATCCTTCGGCCCCGTGATCGCGAGCCACCCCGAGCGATAGCCGGCGACTCGATAGGTCTTCGAGAGCCCGTTGAAGGTCAGCACCAGCAGATCCGGCGCAACGGCGGCCATCGGGATGTGTCTCGCATCGTCGAAGAGGATGCGGTCGTAGATCTCGTCAGCAAGGACCAGAAGCGAGTGTTCGCGGGCGATGTCGGCGATCTGATCGAGGACTTCGCGGGTGTAGACGGCACCGGTCGGGTTGTTGGGGTTGATGACGACGATCGCTTTGGTGCGCTCGGTGATCTTCGAGCGGATGTCCTCGATGTCGGGCTGCCAACCGTTCTGCTCGTCGCACAGGTAGTGAACGGGCGTCCCACCCCCCAGGCTCGTCATCGCCGTCCACAGCGGGTAGTCGGGTGCGGGTATCAACACCTCGTCGCCCTCGTCCAGGAGGGCCTGCATCGTCATCGTGATGAGCTCGGAGACCCCGTTACCGAGGTACACGTCATCGGGGTCGAGCGCCGGGAATCCGGGAACCTGCTCGTATCGGTAGACGACGGCGAGCCGAGCAGACTTGATGCCGCGGCTGTCGCTGTACCCGTGGGCTTCGGGTACCGCCTCGATCATGTCCCGCACGATCTGGAACGGAGCCTCGAAGCCGAAAGCTGCCGGGTTCCCCGTGTTCAGCTTGAGGATCCGGTGTCCCTCGGCCTCCAGACGATCGGCCTCGACGAGGGCCTGCCCCCGGATCTCGTAGAGGACGTGCTTGAGTTTGCTCGACTGGTCGAGCGGCCGGGGGTGGGTCATCCGTTCAGGATAATGCCGCACCCACCGGGCCACCTGACCGCGCGTGGATCGCGGGTCTCGCGTTCTGCGCTTACTTCTTCTTGTCGGCAGCGCGCCGCTGGGCGCGGTTCAGCGGCTGCTGGGCAGCCGGCGCCGGCGCTTCACCGTCGGTGCGCTGGCCGAACGCGCCGCGCACAGCGGGGGGCGTCGGCGCGACGGGCGCTGCGGGCGCGGATGCCGCGGCCTGGCGGGCCCGGCTGGTGGCCGCCTGCTGCACCTGGCCGCGTTCGTTTCGCACCTCGACTTCACCGGCGTCATTGGCCGCGGAGTACTGCAGACGCTGTCCCTCCACGGGCGCGATCGACAGACCCTTGGCCTCGACCTCGGCGGCGTTCTCTCCGTCCGCGCGGCGGACCTCGACCTCGAGGTTGTAGAGGTACCCGACTGACTCTTCCTTGATCTGGCCCATCATCTGCTGGAACATCTGATAGCCCTCGCGCTGGTACTCGATGAGCGGATCACGCTGCGCCATCGCGCGCAGGCCGATGCCGTCCTTCAGGTAATCCATCTCGTAGAGGTGGTCGCGCCAGCGGCGGTCGACGACCTGAAGCACGACCCGCCGCTCAAGCTCGCGCATGGCAGCTTCGCCGAGGCTTTCTTCGCGCTTCCGGTAGGCGATGCGTGCATCGGAAATGATCTCGCGCTTCAGTACCTCGGGGGTGACCTTGCCCTTGCTTCCGGACTCGGCGACGACCTCGTCGATTGTGAGAGAGACCGGATATAGCGTCTTGAGTTCGGTCCACAGCGCGTCGAAGTCCCAGCTCTCGGTGTGACCGGTACCCGTGTGATCGTCGATCAGCGTGCTGATGGCGTCCTCGATGAAGTGCTGGACGCGGTCGGCGATATCATCCCCCTCGAGGATGTGGCGGCGATCCGAGTAGATCGCTTCGCGCTGCCGGTTCAGGACGTCGTCGTACTTCAGCACGTTCTTGCGCAGCTCGGCGTTACGCGCCTCCACCTGCGATTGCGCGCTCTTGATCGCCCGCGAAACCATGCCCGATTCGATGGCGACGTCGTCGGGGAAGTTGGTGCGCGAGAGGATTGCCTCGGCAGCCCCTGACTGGAACAGGCGCATGAGGTCATCGGTCAGCGACAGGTAGAACCGGCTCTCTCCCGGGTCGCCCTGACGTCCCGACCGACCCCGCAGCTGGTTGTCGATGCGGCGCGACTCGTGCCGCTCAGTACCGAGCACGTATAGACCGCCGGCTGCCACAACCTTCTCGGCCTCTTCGGAAACGTGGTCGCGGGTGGACTGGTAGACGGCATCCCACTCGGCCTCGTACTCGTCCGGTGTCTCCACCGGGTCGAGCCCCTTGGTCTTCATCTCCTGAACCGCGAGGAACTCGGCGTTCCCGCCCAGCATGATGTCGGTTCCGCGCCCGGCCATGTTCGTCGCAACCGTGACTGCGCCCAGTCGTCCGGCGCGCGCCACGATCTCGGCCTCGCGAGCGTGGTTCTTCGCGTTGAGAACCTCGTGTTTGATGCCCTTCTTCGCGAGCAGACGCGACAGGTATTCGCTCTTTTCCACCGAAACGGTGCCGACGAGCACCGGCTGCCCCGACTCGTGGCGCTTCGCGATGTCTTCGACGACCTGAGCGAACTTCGCCGGCTCGTTCTTGTAGACGAGGTCGGACTGATCCTTGCGGATCATCGGCTTGTTCGTCGGGATCGCGACGACTCCCAGCTGGTAGGTCGACATGAACTCGGCAGCCTCGGTCTCGGCGGTGCCGGTCATGCCCGAGAGCTTGTCGTAGAGGCGGAAGTAGTTCTGCAACGTCACTGTCGCGAGAGTCTGGTTCTCGGCCTTGACCGGGACACCTTCCTTCGCCTCGATCGCTTGGTGGATGCCTTCGTTGTAGCGGCGGCCCACCAGGATTCGGCCCGTGTGCTCGTCGACGATCATCACCTCGTCGTTCATGACGACGTAGTCGGTGTCGCGCTTGAACAGGGCGAGCGCCTTGATCGAGTTGTTCAGGAACGAGATCAGCGGAGTGTTGACTGACTCGTAGAGGTTGTCGATCCCGAGATGGTCTTCGACCTTCTCGATACCCGGCTCGAGCACGCCGATCGTGCGCTTCTTCTCGTCGACCTCGTAGTCGATTCCCGGCTCGAGAGTGCGAGCGATCTTCGCGAACTCGGCGAACCACCGGTTCGCTTCTCCCGCGGAGGGGCCCGAGATGATCAGGGGTGTGCGGGCCTCATCGATGAGGATCGAGTCAACCTCGTCGACGATCGCGAAGAAGTGTCCGCGCTGGACGAGGTCCTCCCGGCGCCACGCCATGTTGTCGCGAAGGTAGTCGAAACCGAACTCGTTGTTCGTGCCGTAGGTGATGTCTGCGAGGTACTGCTCCCGGCGCACCTCGGGGGTCTGTCCCGACACGATCGTGCCGGTCGTCATCCCCAGCGCCCGGTACACACGCCCCATGAGGTCGGCCTGATAGCTCGCGAGGAAGTCGTTGACGGTAATCACGTGCACGCCCTTGCCCGCGATCGCGTTCAAGTACGCCGGAAGTGTCGCCACCAGCGTCTTGCCCTCACCGGTCTTCATCTCCGCGATGTTGCCGAGGTGCAGGGCAGCGCCGCCCATCAGCTGCACGTCGTAGTGCCGCTGACCGATCGTCCGCTTGGCGGCCTCCCGCACGGCGGCGAAGGCCTCGGGCATCAGCTTGTCGAGCGTCTCGCCAGCCTCGTAGCGGGTGCGAAACTCCGCGGTCTCGTCCCGCAGCTCGTCATCAGTCAGCTGCGAGTACTCGTCCTCGAGGGCATTGACCGCCTTCGCAACCTGCTGCAAGCGCCGCAGGAGCCGACCTTCACCGGCACGCAGGAGTTTCTCGAGAGGATTGGCCACGGAAAGCTCTCCATCTGTCAACGGCGGCACCCGGGGTGCCGACCCGGCGCGAACCGCGCGCGGACATACCGACTCATGTTACCGGGCCGTGACCTTGGCGTGCGCTGGGTCCGCTCCCAGCGGAAGCGTCCCCGCTTTCCCGCCCCAGCAAACGCGCACCCTGAGTCTCTCGGGGAAGACCCTGAAATGTCATCGACAGTGTTGGCCGTGCCCGCAGGCGCGGGATAGGTTGCACGCGGGGGATCACACGAAGCCATCCGCGCTCATCGGGGGAACGCTTCGTCGCGAATGGAAGGCGTATGTCTATGGCTGTGTGGCGTCGGTGGGTATTTCCCATCCTCTTCGTTATCGTGTTCGGGGCTCTCGCCGCCGCACTCGTGAAGATGGCGTTCTTCCCCGATACGGCGACGGCCTCGGCAGATCCGGGTGGGCAGATCACCGAGCCGGTTGTGCCCGTCGTCCGCCAGAGCGTGATCGACGAACTGACCCTCGAAGGAACGATCGCGCGCGACGACGCCGTGACGGTGCGTTCCGAGGTCGACGGAGCCGTCAGCGAGGTCAAGGTTGCACCGGGACAGTCGGTCGCAGCCGGTCAGGTCTTGATGACGATCAAGCAGTCCTATCCCGCCAAGACGATCGATGTGCTGGCCCCGGAGGCCGGCGAGGTGACCGCCGTGGCCGTGGTGAAAGGACAGCCGACGAGCATCGGAGGCGAAATCGCGACGCTCAGCCCCACCCGGTATCACGTGCAGAGCACCATCGAGCCGGTGCAGCTGTATCGACTGCTGAAGGCCCCGACCGAGGGCGAAGTCACAATCCAGGGCGGCCCCACGCCCTTCTCATGCACGGGCCTATCGGTGCAGGTGTCCGAAGACGGCACGACCAGCATCACGTGCGCCGTCCCGACCGACCAGACAGTGTTCGCAGGCCTTCGGACCGAGCTGTCCATCCGGGTAGCGACTGTCGATGATGCCCTGGTGGTTCCGGTCACTGCAGTGCGCGGTGGAGCAGGCACCGGGCTGGTGTGGGTGGATGCCGGCACCGGCGCCCCCCTCGAAGAGCGGGAAGTCGGACTCGGAGTCAGCGACGGCACCGTCGTGGAGGTCGTCTCCGGACTGACCGACGGCGAGCAGGTGCGCCAGTTCGTCCCCGGCCTCGCGGCCCCGAACGAACCGGTCTGCTACGACGACGGGATGGGTGGTCAGTTCTGCGAGGACCCGGGGTGGAGCTGGTGAGCCTTGTCAGGCTCGAGGGTGTGACCAAACAGGTCACACTCCCCGACGAGTCGACGCTCGACATCCTGCGCGGTGTCGACCTTGCGGTGTCGGCAGGAGACCACGTCGCGATCGTCGGCCGCAGCGGCTCGGGCAAGTCCACGCTGCTGAACATCCTGGGCCTCCTCGATCTGCCGACCTCGGGAACCGCAGAGTTTCGAGGCACGCCGGTCGCCGGCATCCGGCGTGGGCGCCTCGACCGGATGCGGGGGCGCGACGTCGGCTTCGTCTTTCAGCAGTTCCACCTGCTTGCCGGGCGCACGGCGCTCGAGAACGTCGAGATGCCCCTCGGGTACGCGAGTGGCAAGCAGTTCTGGCGCCGCCGGGAGCTTGCCCGCGCGATGCTCGACCGTGTGGGCTTGGCCCACCGGTTGGACACGCCGCCCGAGAGACTGTCGGGCGGCGAGCAACAGCGCGTCGCCATCGCGCGAGCCCTCGTACGCCGCCCGGCGCTTATCCTCGCCGACGAACCGACGGGGGCTCTGGATGTCGAAACCGGCGCCGCAGTGATGGCGTTACTCGACGACATTGCCACCGAGAGCGCCGCTGCCCTGGTGACGATCACTCACGATCTTCATGTGGCGGCTCGTGCGCGGCGGCATCTGCGACTGGCCGATGGTGTGCTCTCCCCCGTGGACCTTGACCGGGCGTTCGCTGACACCGCGCTCGGGGCGGTCTCGGCATGAGCGGGTTCATCGGCGCGCTCCTGGAGGCGTGGGCGGAACTTCGCCATCACAAGCTGCGGGTCCTGCTGAGCTTGATCGGTATCGCCGTCTCGGTTGCCGCCCTCACCGCGGTCGTCGCACTCGGCGAGTATCAGCGTCAGGCGGCAGCCGAGCAATCCGACCGCTACGGCGGGCGCGTCGCCACGATATCGGTGTCGGCATCGGTCACCGACGGAGCGCCCATGGACTGGGACAGCTTCGACGAGGACGTCTCGGGCGCCGCCGCCCGCTTCGAGCTGTCCTACGTCTCGCGGCTCGCGGCATCCGTGACCCTGCAGGTACAGACGCCGGAGTGGGTCAGGCCCGTCACAACGATGCTGGTGGATCCCGCGTACCCCGTCATCCATCGATCGACAGTTGCCGAGGGCCGCTGGTTCGTGCCCGGTGACGAGGGGCTGCTGGCGCCGCCGGTCGTCATCAGCTACCCCCTGTGGACGGCTCTGGGAGCACCGCCGTTGGCAACGCATCCGACGATGGAGGTGATCGGCGGCGCGGGAGGCACCTTCCCCATCATTGGCGTCACGCCCCGTGAGGGCGACTGGGACTCGAATAAGCAGATCTGGATGCTGTACGACGGATACCGGGATCGTGTGGACTCGCTGCCCGCCGAGACCGGGGTCACGTGGGAGCTCTGGGTTCCCGAAGAGATCGTGCCGACGGTCGGTGCGTTGCTGGCATCGGATGTCCGCGCCGCGGCCGGGGAGGCGGTGCAGGTATCGGTCTCGCGCACCGACTGGGGATCGCGTCCCGATGCGCAGGCGTCCGCGGCGATGTTCGAGCTCGTGACCGGTTCGATAGCCGTGCTGATCCTGGTGCTCGGCGGGTTGGGGCTGGTCAACATACAGCTGGTGGCCATGCGCCAGCGCATCCGCGAGATCGGCGTGCGCCGCAGCTTCGGGGCAACCGCGGGCCGGATCTTCACGGCGGTCCTCCTCGAGAGCGTCGTTGCAACCGCCGTTGCCGGTGTCGTCGGAATCGTGCTGGCCGTCGCCGTCATGCGCACGCCGATGGTGCTGACCATGTTCGGCGCCCTGCAGGATGTGCCGCCCTTCCCCGTGCGGGCGGCGATAACAGGGCTGATCGCATCTGTCGTCATCGGCGCGCTGGCGGGATTCCTTCCCGCACTGGTGGCGGTGCGCTCACGCGTCATAGACACCCTGCGCGTCTGACCACTCAGCCCGAACACGGCTGCGCGATTCTAGGATCGAGGCATGGCCGGCTTTTGGGGACGACGCAAGCGTGAACAGGCCGAGACGGCGCAACAGGATGCCGACCTCGCTCGCCGCGCGCAGAGCTCGCTCGTTGCGGCAGACGAACACATCCGACTCGCCGTCGACGAGGTCTCGTTCGCCGAAGCCGAACTCGGACCGAACGCGGTCGGCGACCTGCGCGCCGCGCTCGACTCGGTGCGAACCCACATGCAGGAGGCCTTCCACCTGCACCAGCTCAACCACGACGAGATACCCGATACCGCCGACGAACTCCGCACTCGAAACACCCGCATCGTCCAGCTGTGCGAGTGGGCAGAAGATCTCCTCGAAGATCGGATGGCGGCTCTTGCCGAACCGATCGAGCGGGCACGTCGGGCGCCCGAGATCATCGCCCGGGTCCGCGCTGACGCTGCCCGCGTCCGGGAACGCATTCCGCACGCACGTGAGACCGTGGCACGGCTTGCCACGAGGTATGCGCCGAGCGCGCTGGAGGGTGTCGCCGCGAACCCGGCCGAAGCCGAACAGCTCCTGAGCTTCGCTGAGCACAGCGCGGGAGTCGCCGAGCGTCGACGGGAAGCCGGACAACGGGAGCAGGCGAACCTCGCGATGGAAGCTGCCACCGAGGCTGCCCGACGCGCCGAAACCCTGGTGGACGCAGTCGAGACCTTCGAAGTCGAAGCCCTCCGAGCCGAGGCGACACTCGGCGCTATCGTCGAGGACTCGCGCGGGGATCTGATCGCTGCGCGCACCGCGCCGCAGGTCCCCGCGGTCATCGAGGCGATGTCGGCCCTGCAGGCGGCGCTCGCCGCCCTCCCTGCCGCGGGCGTGAACACCGACCCCTTCGAGCACCTGACTCGGATGCGGGAAGCCAACGCAGCGCTGGACGCGGCAGTCGCTGCGGCGCTAGAACGAGCTGCCCGCCCGATCCCGGAGCTCGGTCATGTGCGAAACGCGATCGATGACGCCGACCGCCAGCTCGCGGTGGCCCGAGATGTCATCGCGGGCCACCGCGGCTGGATCGGTGCCGACGCGCGCACGCGCCTTGCCGAAGCCGAGCGCGTCCGGGCGGACCTGGACCGCGTCGTCGGAGGCGCTGCCGCGACCGTCCCCACCATCCCCGAGGACGATCGCGATCAAGCCATGGAGTTCGCCCGCCGCTCCGCCCAGCTGGCAGGCGATGCGCTGCGGTATGCCCAGCGCGACATCGACGCATCCCGTCCCTCGGCCGGTCCGCATCCGCAGTGGGGCGGCCCGATGGAGGGCTTCGGGCGCCGGACCGGCGGCGGTTCGGACCTCGTGGGCGGAATCCTCGGGGGCCTTGTCATCGGCAGCATCCTGGACGGGATCTTCGACTGAGAGACGGATGCCGCAAGCTCTACGGCTCGCGGCATCCGTCTCCGATCTTGCGGCAGTGCCGCGGGCACTCAGCTCACGAGGGCCGCCGGGCTTGCCTCGGTGGTGAGGGAGATCACACCGTAGTCCCAGCCTTTGCGGCGGTACACCACGCTCGGGTGATCGGTTGCGGCGTTGATGAACAAGAAGAAGTCGTGTCCGACCAGTTCCATCCGGTCGACAGCCTCCTCGACCGTCATCCACTCCGCCTCGAATTCCTTCGTGCGGATGACGACTGGCGTGTATGCCTCGTCGTCCTCACCGTCGACGATCGGCACCTCGCCGGTCGCGACGCGCCGGAGGACATCTGCCGATGCGGGCTGGATGTCGATCCCGTCGAGCTCGCCGCGTTCCTTGTCGAACATCGCCTTGCGGGGGTGGTTTCGGGCATCGACCCTCTTGTCTTTGGCGCGTCGCAACTGCTCGCACAGCTTGTCGACAGCCATATCGAGCGCTGTGAACTTGTCGGCATCGGTCGCCTCAGCCCGCACCAGCGGACCTTTGCCGGTGAGCGTGAGCTCGACAGTGTGGTCTTCGACCCGGCCCGTGCGGTAAGTGCGATGAGTGACCTTGACATCGATGCGCTGCGCACGGGGTGCGAGGTGTTCGATCCGGACGAGTTTCTCTTCGACGACCGAGCGGAAGCGATCGGTGATACCGACTCCCACGCCGGCGATGTTCGTGTCCATCTTGACCTCCTTGTTTCCGGTCCGCCCGGTTCCAAGGGCGGACCATCAGTCGCCTTGTTACCCCCACGTTAGACCCTGGCCATCTGCCTGTCACGCACGATTTCCGCCGTGTCAGTATCCTCCGCCATAACCCCGGTAGACTGACTTTTGCCCGGTCCTCGGCGGCTCGGCGCGAGCCGATGAAGGCTATTGTTCGCGTGGTGAGCGCCCCTGGCCGGACGACCATCGCAGCGGCGTGGACGCGACGGTCACCGCCCCGAGAACCGCGACTCCCGCCTCGCGCAGCGCCTCGGCTGCCGCTCGAAGCGTCGCGCCGGTCGTGACAACGTCGTCGATCAACAGCACGGGGCGACCGGGCACGAATCGCACGGCGAACATGCCCTCGGTATTGCTTTCCCGCGCCGCCCGGCCAAGCGCCCGTTGATCCACGCCGGCACCGACACTGCGCAGGACCGGAACGCACCGCATGCCGGCCTGCCTGGCAATGAGGTCGACGACACGGTATCCGCGACGACGGAACGCAGCAGCTGACGAGGGGATCACGACAGGAATCACAGTTCCCGTCGCGAGTGCGGCAACCAGCCCGCCGGGCACGAGATCGGCCCGCTCGAGCGTCGTGCGCAGGGCAGCCCCCAGAGGGCGGACGAGTCGGGTCCTCCCCTCGGCCTTGAGGGAGCGCATCACCCCGACCACCGGACCGTCGTACGCGACGGCGCTGAACACGGTGAGCTCACCCACCATCCGGCACCGCGTGGTGCTGCGGCGCAACTCCAGCTCACACGAATCGCACAGCGAGGAGTCTGGCCGACCGCATCCGGCGCAGTCGACGGGAATCAGCCACGAGAGCGCCTGTGAGGCGGCATCGCGTGTCCACTCGACTCCGCGATGGATACGAGAGGTGGTCACGACCCCACCGTGCACGGGCATTGAGGCCTCACGAGCTCACGTTCGGGTGACTGGGGATAGCGCTCTCTCACGCCCGGCTCGGGAGAAAGGTTCGAGTCACTGCTGCGGGGTGCCCTGCTGCACCGCCAGGAGCGAGATGCCCTCGGCGGTCTGCAGCCAGTTCGCTCCGCGCCGCACGTACAGTCCCCCGTCATCGGATCTCAGCCGGATACTCGACGTCGCCGTCGCCACCGTTGTGATCGACGCGCCGGCCGGCCCAGCGATCGTCGAGGACGTACCTCCGACTACCTGCTCGACGATCTCGGTCTCAGTTCCCGATCGCGTGACCACCGCGACAGTGACATCGTCGGTCCACACCATCGACACCGCCTCTCCGGAGATCGTCCCGGCAACGATCGGCTCGCCGAGCCGCGCCGGTACCCCCCGGTTATCGCTTTCATCGCGAATGACGCCCGACAGCCATAGCTCGGTTCGGTCCCCGATGCGCACGACGCCCGCCATGCGGGTGCCGTCCCGCGAGATCGACATCGCTTGCACGTCTGTGGCGCCCGCCGCGGCCCACGGCTGGGAGAGCAGGGGTGATTCGATGTCTGGACCGAAAGCGGTGAGGGCTGCCGGCGATCGCGCCGGAATACTCCACACATAGCCTCGGGCATCGATCACCGGATCCCGCAAGCCGCTACGGGTGTCGAGCACGACGACGTCATCGGAAACGTCAGCACGGGCAACCGAGCCATCGGCCGAACGCACTGCCGCACTCTCCTGATTCGGTCCGACCTGCACCGCAACCGGGTTGCTTCGCACGACCGCACTCGAGAGCCCCCCGATCGGCGTCAGCTCACTGCCCGACAGGAAACCGAACCCCTCGTCGGTCAACACGAGCGGGCCCCCGGTAACTGCAGTGGATCGGGTCTGGACCGGCGTTGCAGCGATGGGGACGCCATCAACTGTCAGTTGCACCTCGGTGATCCCGGCGGTAGCGAGGCTCGCCTCGAGCTGCGTGGCCATTCGATCGACCGTGAGCTGCTGGAGCGCGAGGACCTCAGGAGAGAGCTCCACCTGCGCGGTACCGGCGCTTTGCGGCACAGACGAATAGACGGAGGTGACATCGTCAGTGAAGGCAGTGGTCACGACCCCGGCGAGCCAGTCGCTCGGCTGCTCATCGACCAACGCAGTGGTGATACGCACGGCGGCGGACGTCGTCGGGAACCATCTCTCGTCGGGAACGAGATAGGTCCACGAGGTATCGAAGTACATCACGGAGTAACGATGGAACACTGTCCCGAACACGCTTTCGTCCAGGACGATCCCGTCGGGAGCCTTGGAGATCCGCCATTGGCCTGCGACCTGTATCAGCTCGAACGCGAGTGTCGCGGTGCCGCCCAGAGCCGGCTCGTAGCGGCCCGTCGCATCGACGCTGGCGACGGGAGCGAGGATGACTTTCACGGTGTCGTCGACCGCTGGCTGCGCAACGATTTCGCCGGTGGGCACGACCGCCACACCGGCTGAGGGGTCCCATGAGGACTGGATCGCGGGCGCCAGGAAGGACCGGGCGGTTGCCCAGTCAGCGCTAGACCCGGACCCTGCGAGCAGGAAACCCTCGACGATCTCCTCCTGGGTGGCGCCCGGCTGCGGTCCGTCCGGGAAGAAGCGCACCTCGGGTCCGGTGCGTACCTCGTCGACGGGCCGGCCGGCCGTGACAGGACCGCTGACAGGAAGTCCCGCACAAGCGGAGAGCACCAGGATGCCGAGTATCGCCAGCACGGTGCCGATGAGCCGCCTCATGATCCGCCCCCCGCCGCCCGATCGCCGCTCGGAATCGTCGAGATCGGCTGGGTGTGTTCGAAAGCGTCGACCGTGTTCTCGTCACCGGGGTCGAGCGGAATCGGCGAGTCCAACGGAAGCGCCGCGGGCCCCGTCCGGTGCGCGCCGCGTGGAAGAGTGAGCACGAAGTGGGCACCGCGTCCGGGTTCCGACCACACTGCCAGGTCTCCCCCGTGCAGCTTCGCGTCACCGAGCGAGATCGCAAGGCCCAGTCCCGTGCCGCCGAGGGTTCGCTTGCGGGACGGATCGGCGCGCCAGAACCGATCGAACACGCGTGCGGCATCCTCGGCGGCGATGCCCATTCCGAAGTCTCTCACCCCAACGGCGACGGCCTGCTGATTACTGTCCACGGTGACCACGACCGGCTTACCCTCCCCGTGTTCGATCGCGTTGCCGATCAGATTCCGCAGGATCCTGCGCACGCGCCGGGCGTCCATGTCCACGGGCGAGTAACCGCCGGGGGCGACCAAGCGTAGATCAGTGTTGTGTTGGTGAGCGATCTGCTCCATTGACGCGATGACGTCCTCCGCGACGTGGGCAAGGCTCGTCGGCTCCAGTTCAAGCTGCACGGATCCCGCGTCGTACCGACTGATCTCCAAGAGGTCACTCAGAAGCACTTCGAAGCGCTCGACCTGAGCGGCAAGCAACTCGGCGGCGCGCGCTGTCGCCGGATCGAAATCATCCCGACGGTCGTTCAGCATGTCGGCGGCCAGCCGAATAGTGGTCAGCGGGGTTCGCAGCTCGTGCGAGACATCGGAGACGAATCGTTGCTGCACGAGCGACAGATCGGCAAGCTCCTTGATTTGCGTCTCGATGCTGTCCGCCATGGCGTTGAAGGACTCGCCCAGCGTCGCGAGCTCGTCTTCGCCACGCACCGGCAGCCGGACCCCCAGCTCCCCCGCCGCGAGCTTTGCGCTGGTCTGTGCAGCTTCACCGATGGGAGTGGTTACCGAGCGGAGCACGAACCAGGCGATGCCCCCGATGAGCAGGACCAGGGCAACCCCTACGACCCACAGTGTGGCCTGCACGAACCGCAGGGTCTGATCAGCTCCCTCAAGGCCATACGCGTAGTAGACCTCGAAGTCGCCGACCTGCGGGAAGATCAGCTGCTGCCCCACGACGATGCCCGGGGTGCCTGCGGCGTCGAGGGCGACAGACTGCCACCATTGCTGATTGGCGTCGGCTCGCACCTTCTCACGCAGGCCCTCGGAAATGATCGCCGTGTCGAACTCGCCGACGCGGTATGCCTGCGCAGCGGGATCAGAGGCCCCGATCCGGAACGTCGCGATCATGTCGGTCGACGATTGCTGCTGCAGGGCAGTGCGCAACCCGAGCCACACGCGCTGGATCTGTGCCGGGTCCCCCTGCGTGTCGGCTCCGTCGAGCACTGTCTGCGCGGATGCCGTTGCGCGAAGCGCCTGCTCGGTGACTTCGTCGCGCCGGGACGCGAAAAGATCATCCTGAATAGCCAGGGCCGTCCAGGTCACGGCGATCAGGATGGCGAAAGCTGTCAGCACG
Source organism: Microbacterium schleiferi (assembly GCF_020781975.1). Classification (GTDB taxonomy): domain Bacteria; phylum Actinomycetota; class Actinomycetes; order Actinomycetales; family Microbacteriaceae; genus Microbacterium. The sequence goes on along the minus strand of NZ_JAJGNI010000003.1, from coordinate 84,111 downwards.
ATCGTCACCGAGAGTGTGCGAAACCGCAGCGAGCGTCGCCACAGGTGCACGAGGTTGTCGGGCCACGCCCTCCAGTTGCGCCGCCAGATCAGCGGACGAAACGACGGCTCGGCGGCCCCTCGGGAGCCCACTGTCTCACCTCACGCGACCGCTGCACGCGGCCCGATCGTCGACGACGCTCACTCCACAGCACCGGCCCGGTAGCCCACACCGCGCACTGTCGTCACGATGCGCGGGTTGTCGGGGTCAAGTTCCACCTTGGCGCGCAGCCGCTGCACGTGCACATTGACCAGGCGCGTGTCGGCCTTGTAGTGGTAGCCCCAGACCTGCTCGAGGAGCATCTCCCGCGAGAACACCTGCTGCGGCTTGGAGGCAAGCGCGACCAGGAGCTCGAACTCCAGGGGCGTGAGCAAGATCACGTCATCACCGCGTCGTACTTCGTGGCCCGCGACATCGATCGTCAGATTCCCGATCCGCAGCGTCTCCTGCGACGGCTGCCCGCCGGGGCGCAGTCTGGTCCGGATGCGGGCCACGAGCTCTTTCGGGTTGAACGGCTTGACGATGTAATCGTCAGCACCGGATTCGAGCCCGCGGACGACATCCGCGGTGTCGGTGCGTGCCGTCAGCATGATGATCGGGATGCCCGACTCGGCACGAATAGCCGTGCAGATCTCGATGCCGTCGCGACCGGGAAGCATGAGATCGAGCAGGATGAGGTCGGGGCGTTCCGCGCGCCAGGTGTCCACAGCGGCGTTTCCGTCGGCGCAGAAAACCGTGTCGAACCCTTCCGTGCGCAGCACGATCCCGATCATCTCCGCCAGTGCGGTGTCGTCGTCGACAACCAGGATGCGTGAGTTCATCGCGCCTTCGTTCCTTGCGTCCAGCCTGCGCACTGGCGGCAGGCGGCCGCGTGTGCTTCCCCCGAGAGTAGTCGACTCCACCTGTGCGCACGCCGTTGATTCGCGCGCGCGTCGGTGCCGGCTCGGGCGGCGGGTGGCACGCCCGACGCGATGGTAACTGGCATGAGCGGGTCTGCGTCCCGTGTGACACGATGGAAACTCGCGTCGATTCCAGCCAGTAGGAGGAACCCGTGACCGCGTACCCGTCTTGGACGCCTGCGCCGCGGCCCGGGATCATCCCGCTGCAGCCGCTGACGTTCGGCACGATTCTGGGTCGTTCGTTTTCGGCGCTGCGGCACAACCCCAAGGTGCTGCTGGGGTTCGCGATGGTCGTGCAGACCGTCGCATACCTTGTCGTAACCATTGCGATCTCGGGAATCGCGTTCGCAAGCTTCTCACGGCTGGACACGGTGCCGGCGGGCACCGACGAGTGGGATGCCGTCTTGACGGGATCGATAACGCTCACCGCGCTGTCGGGCCTGGTGCTCGGTCTTCTCGCTGGTGCGGTTGGTGTTCTCGTTCAGGCCGTGGTGATCTCCGACGTTCTGCACGCTGCGGTGGCCGAAAAGATGACGCTGCGGATGCTGTGGCAGCGTGTGCGGCCCGTGGCCTGGCGACTGATCGGCTACACGATCCTTCTCTCGCTCGCGATCGGCGTGATCGTGATCATCGTCGGTGGTCTGATCGCCGTGCTCGCTGTCGCCGTTCCCGCCGCCGCGGTCATCCTCGGAATCCTGGTGATCCTCGCTGCCATCCCCCTCAGCCTCTGGCTCGCCGTGAAGCTTCTGCTCGTTCCGGCGGTCCTGATCGTCGAGCACACGTCGCTGGGGGCGGCGCTCGGTCGCTCATGGCGGCTCTCACGGGGCCGGTTCTGGGTGATCCTGGGAATCCTGGTGCTCGTATCGCTCGTTTTCGGTGCCGTCGCACAGGTCGTCAGCATCCCGTTCTCGTTCCTCGCCTCCGCGCTGACAACGGTGATCGCCCCCACGGGTGATGAGAGCGCAGCGGCGATCATCGGCATTGTCGCAACCCTCGGTCTCACGCAGATCGTGACGCTTCTCATCCAGTCGGTCGCGGTCATCGTGCAATCCACCGCCGCGGGACTCGTGTACATCGACTGTCGGATGCGGCACGAGGGCCTGGACCTCGACCTCCTCGAGTACGTCGATCGCAGAGACGCGGGAGACACCGACCTCCCCGACCCGTACGTCGTTCACGTCGGGCGCGCCGCTCAACCGCGCTGGCCCACCGCGTACGGGCAACCTGCCCCGTTCGCCCCTCCGCCGGGCTACACGATCGCTCGCCCGCCCGCCGCGGAACAGACATCCGCGTCGCCCGCAGCCGCCCCGCCGGCCCCAGACCAATCGCCGCCGGCCCCGACCGCCGGACCCGATGACGATCAGACGACATGGGCGATGCCTCGGTGATCTCAGAGATCCCTCTCATTCCGGATGGCGAGCAAGCTCGAGACTGGGCTGTGCAGGAGCTCGCGGATCCGGTCTATCAGGCGGCGCAGCCGACCTGGTTCGACCGAGCCGCACAGGCGGCCCGGGATGCCCTCGCCTCCCTGTTCTCACCCGACGTCGCGCCGGAGTGGGCGGCTATTCTCGCCCTTGTCGCCGCCATCATCGCCATCGCTGTCATCGTCATCGCGATTCTCGTGTGGGGGGTACCTCGGCGCACGTCCTCGCGAAGAGCCCGCACCGGCGAACTGTTCGGAGACATCGACTATCGAACCGCCGAGGGGCTGCGGACGGCGGCCGAGGCTGCCCGGAACCGTCGAGACTGGGACGCGGCTATCGTGCTGCGCTTCCGGGCAGCAGCCCGCGGCCTGGACGAACGGGGACTGATCGAGCTCGCTCCCGGAACGACTGCACGGCAGTTCGCGGTGCGCGCCGATGCTCTGGCAGCGCCGGTGAGCGCGGGAGCCAGAGAAGCGGCCACCGTCTTCGAGGACGTGCGCTACCTTCAGCGGCCCGGGACCGAGACAGGATACGTCGTGGTGGCCGCGGCCGACAGCGCGCTGGCCAGGCTCGAATCCGCGCAGGGCGCACCCGCCGAGGTTCACGCGTCATGAGCCTCGATGTCCGCGAGCGGCGTGTTGCTGGCGCCGACCTCTCGACCTCCAGCGCCCGCCGCGGCTCGATACTCGGATGGATAGCGATCATCGTCGGGCTCATCGCGGTCGGAATCGTCGGTGCGAGCATCGTCGGTGGCGGCGAATGGAGCCAGCGCGAGTCGCTCGATCCTGAGTCCGCGGCCCCGACGGGCACCCGGGCGCTGGCACGCATCCTGGCCGAGCAGGGCGTTGAGGTGCGGGTAGTCCGCTCGCACGAGCAGGCTGCCGCAGAACTGCGTGACGGCGCGGCGACACTGGTGCTCCCCGATGCACCTGCGCTCTCCGACGACGCGATCTCCGCCCTTGCCGCGCCAGCGGCAGACGTCGTCCTCATCGACCCGCGCTCGCGGACGCTCCGCCTGATAGCCGATGGGGCGAACGCGGTGGGCGTCGCCGACGATGCGCTCGTGCAGCCGCAGTGCTCGGTACCGGAGGCGCAACGGGCTGGAGCGATCCGTCCGCGAACGGTCTTCCTCGCTACGGATGCCGCCCAGTGCTATCCGGCAGCCGGAGGCTTCGCCCTGCTGGTGCGCGAAACCGTCCGTTCCGATGTCCCGGGCACCCAGCGGGTGTCGGCAGTCGACGGGGCTGCGCTCTTCACGAACGAACACCTAGCCGAGGACGGCAATGCCGCCCTCGCGCTGGGTCTGATGGGAAGAAACGCCACGCTCGTCTGGTACGTTCCGTCGGTCGCCGACACCGACCTGGACCCGGCCAGCCCGTCCCTCGGCGAACTCACTCCCCCGTGGGTCAGCCCCGTGATCGTCCTCATGCTGGTGGCCGCCGTCGCGGCGGCGCTCTGGCGCGGCATCCGTTTCGGACCGCTTGTCGGCGAACGGCTGCCGGTGACGGTGCGCGGCGAAGAGACGACGCGGGGGCGGGCGCACCTCTACGCACGATCCGGCGACACTGCGCACGCCGCGTCCCTGCTGCGCCACGGCGCGCGCGTGCGGATCGCGCGGCTGCTCGGTCTGTCGGGGTCGTCGTCGGCAGCAGAAGTCGCCGACGCACTGGCCAGCGTGTCGGTGTCTTCGCGGGAGGAAGCGCGAACCATCCTGGACGGCGCACCCCCGACGTCGCGGCGCGACCTTGACGAGCTTCACGACCGATTGCGCAGACTCGAAGCCGCAGCACGGTCGGCACTTCACCCTGAAAGGAACAACCGATGACGACCTCCGACCCGGCACCGACCACGGCCGACGCCCCTACCGCCGACGATTCCGCCCGAGCCGCCGTCGGTCGCGTACGTGACGAAATCGGCAAGGCTGTCGTCGGGCAGGATGCCGCGATCACGGGCCTCCTGATCGCGCTGCTTGCCCGCGGACATGTCCTGGTCGAGGGCGTACCCGGTGTCGCCAAGACGCTGCTGGTACGGGCCTTCAGCCGCGCGCTCGGGCTTGAGACCAAGCGCGTGCAGTTCACTCCCGATCTCATGCCCGGCGATGTGTCTGGCTCGCTCATCTACGACGCCCGCTCGGGCGAATTCGAGTTTCGCGAGGGGCCGGTCTTCACCCACATCCTGCTGGCCGACGAGATCAACCGCACGCCGCCGAAGACCCAGGCGGCCCTGCTGGAGGCGATGGAAGAGCGTCAGGTATCGACCGACGGCGTGACCCGCCCGCTGCCCGATCCCTTCCTTGTCGCTGCCACCCAGAACCCGATCGAGCACGAGGGCACCTACACCCTCCCCGAAGCGCAGCTCGACCGGTTCCTCCTGAAGCTCATCGTCGACATGCCCGCGCGCGACGCGGAGGTCACGGTGCTGCGCCGACACGCCGACGGTTTCTCGCCGCGCGATCTCGACGAGGCCGGCGTGCAGACCGTCGTCACCGCCGCCGACCTCCGGGCGGCCCAGGCTGCGGTCCGGAACGTGACAGCCGCGGACGACGTCCTGGGCTACATTGTCGACCTCGCGCAGGCGACGAGGCAGAGCCCCTCCGTGCAGCTGGGTGCGAGCCCGCGCGCCGCAACCGCGCTGCTTGCGACGGCGAAAGCGTGGGCGTGGCTCGGGGGGTCACCGGCCATCACCCCCGACCACGTGCAGACGATGCTGCTGCCCACGTGGCGGCACCGTCTGCGACTTCGCCCGGATGCCGAGCTCGAAGGCGTCTCGGTCGAGGCACTGCTTCAGAGCATCCTGCAGCAAACACGCGTCCCGCTGTGAGCGCCGTATGTATGTGACCGGTCGGTACCCCCTGCTCGTGGGGGCCGGCGTTGTTCCCGTGATCCTCGGCTCGGTCGGCGGAATCCCCGCCTGGGCTGGGGCGGCCGCCTGGCTCGGATTCTGCCTCCTCCTGCTGGGTCTCGATGTGCTGTCAGCCCCCAATCCGCGTCGGGTGAACATCACGCGCGCTGGGCCGACAAAGGTGCTGCGTGACCAGCCGTCGCAGGTGACGGCAGCAGTCGTCAATACAGGTACGCGAACCCTCCGCATCCGCGTCCGAGACGCCTGGCAGCCGACGGCTGGCGCTACTACAGGAACGGCGGTGATACGGATTGACCCGGGCGCTTCGGGTCGCGTGGTCACCTCGCTGCTGCCGCGCCGGCGCGGAGAACTGCGCAGCGCCGGACTCGCGGTTCGGTCGGCTGGGCCTCTCGGGCTCGCGGGTCGGAGCGCACTCATCGCGGTTCCGGGAAGCATCCGTGTTCTGCCGCCGTTCACCTCGCGGCGTCACCTCCCTTCACGCCTTGCGCGGCTGCGCGAACTCGACGGCAACACCAGCGTCCAGGTCCGGGGGCAGGGCACCGAGTTCGACTCCCTGCGCGAGTACGTGCGCGGCGACGATGTGCGCTCGATCGACTGGCGCGCCACGGCCCGGGCCAGCGCCACGATGCTGCGCACGTGGCGCCCCGAGCGCGACCGCCACATCGTCATCATCATCGATACCGGTCGCACCGCGGCGACACGCGTCGACGACGGTGTGCGACTTGATGCCGCGATGGAGGCAGCCCTCCTCCTCTCAGCGCTCGCTGCGCAAGCGGGCGATCACATCCACCTGTTGATGTTCGACCGAGCAGTGCGTGCCCGGGTGACCGGCCGCGACGGCGCAGCGCTGCTGCCGGCCCTCGTCGACGCCATGGTCGCCGTGGATGCCGGGCTCATCGACACCGACTGGGACGCCGCCTTTGCGCAGGCCCGGCTCCTGACCACCCGACCCTCGATGGTCGTCGTACTCACGGCGCACGACGATCCGGAGGCCTCGCGCGGCTTCCTCGGCGCTCTCCCCCTCGTTCCCAGCCACACGCACGTTCTGGTCGCCGCGGCCCAGCCGGAGCAAACCGAGGCGTCACAATCCGATGCGTTCGAGGCCGCAGCCCGGGAGCGCGCCCGGTGGGACGCCGACCGAATGGTGACGGCGCTCTCCCGAGCGGGCGTCGATGCCCTGTCGGCATCCGCCGAGGAACTGCCACCGCGCGTTGCCGACCGTTACCTCGCGCTCAAGGCGCTCGGCCGGCTCTGAACGGCGAACCGCGGCCCGACCGCGGGGTCACAGGTGAAAACCGGGGTGATTTCGCACGCGCGGGGCATGTCGTTTGCCTGTGATTCGCCTGAGAGCGCTAGGTTTCGGCCGAATGAAAGGAGCCAGAGATGGCTGAAACCACTTCCACCCCCGGCACAGCAACGAAGCTGATCGCCGAGGCACTGGGTACGTTCCTGCTCGTGTTCGGGTCGATCGGCACCGCCCTGTTCGCCGCGAACTTCGGCGCGAGCGAGAACGGCACCTCGCTCGGCGTCGGCTTCCTCGGAGTCTCCCTCGCCTTCGGACTGACCCTGATGGCCGGCATTTACACCTGGGGTCCGATCTCGGGCGGCCACTTCAACCCGGCCGTCACGTTCGGGCTCGCCGCTGCAGGACGCTTCGCGTGGAAGGACGTTCCCGGCTACCTCATCGCTCAGGTCATCGGCGGCGCCGTCGGCACGACACTCATCGTGCTCATCGGCCTGTTCGGACCCGACGGGTGGCTCAGCGCCGCACAGGATGGCGGCTTCGCGAGCAACGGCTACGGCACAGCATCCCCCGGCGGGTTCGGCCTCGGCGCTGCCATCGTCGCCGAAATCCTCCTCACCGCGATCTTCCTGCTCGTGATCCTCGGCGTCACGCATCCCCAGCGCAACGCGGAGAAGTTCGCGGGACTCGTCATCGGCTTCACGCTCACGATGATCCACCTCGTCTCGATCCCGATCGACAACACCTCCGTCAACCCCGCCCGCTCGATCGCGACTGCCATCTACGGCGGCGGCGAGGCACTCGCCCAGCTGTGGGTGTTCATCGTGTTCCCCCTGGTCGGAGGCCTCCTGGCCGGTTTCGCCCACCGCGCGCTGTTCGAGCGCAAGCCGCTCCCGCCGATTCAGGCGGAAGCCCGCGTCAGCTGAGGTCCCGGCCCAGCGCGGCTGCCGAATCACGCGCGTGCGGCAGCTTCGTGCATCCGCTGCGCATTGATACGCCGCACATGCACACATCCGCAGCATGCGCGGTGTCACCGGCGGCGACGGATGCCGGCGACCACCCGCAGAATACCGAAGCGGCCCGCCTCCGAGGAGACGGGCCGCTTCGGTATGGATGCTGAGACCGAGGCTCAGACCAGGTCGAACCGATCGAGCTCGGTGACCTTGCCCCACGCCTTCACGAAGTCGCGGACGAACTGCTCGTTCGCGTCGTCGCTCGCGTAGACCTCGGCGATCGCCCGCAGCTCGGAGTTGGATCCGAAGAGCAGGTCGACGCGGGTGCCGCGGCCCACCAGCTCGCCCGATCCGTCCTTCGTGCCCTCGAACGCGTGCTGACCGGGGTCCAGCGCGCGCCACGTGGTGCCGAGGTCGAGCAGGTTCACGAAGTAGTCGTTCGTGAGCACACCCGGGCGCTCGGTCCACACGCCGTACGCCGAGCCGTCATAGTTGCCCGCGATGACCCGGAGTCCACCCACGAGCACGGTCATCTCGGGGGCGGTGAGGGTCAGCAGGTTTGCCTTGTCGATCAGCAGGTGCTCTTCGGGCAGACCGGATGCCGCGGCGATCGGACCCAGGTAGTTGCGGAAGCCGTCGGCTGCCGGCTCGAGGTACTGCATGGATTCGACATCCGTCTGTTCCTGCGTCGCATCGGTGCGTCCCGGGTGGAACGTCACGACAGCCTCGACGCCGGCATCCTTCGCCGCCTTCTCGACACCGGCGTTGCCCGCCAGCACGATGAGGTCGGCCAGCGACACCTTCTTGCCGCCCGGCGCCGAGGCGTCGAAGTCAGCCTTGATGCCCTCGAGTACGCCGAGGACCTTTGCGACCTGGGCGGGGTTGTTGACCTCGAAGTCCTTCTGCGGAGCAAGGCGCAGGCGAGCGCCGTTGACGCCACCGCGCTTGTCGCTGCCGCGGAAGGTGGATGCCGCCGCCCACGTGGTCTGCACCAGCTCGGCGACAGTGAGACCCGACTCGAGGATGCGCTGCTTGAGCGCCGCGGCGTCAGCCTCGTCGATCAGCGGGTGGTCGACCGGGGGCACCGGGTCCTGCCAAACGAGCTCCTCAGCGGGAACTTCGGGTCCCAGGTAACGAGCCTTGGGCCCCATGTCGCGGTGCGTCAGCTTGAACCATGCCCGCGCGAAGGCGTCAGCGAAGGCCGCGGGGTCTTCGAGGAACCGGCGCGAGATCTTCTCGTACTCGGGGTCGAAGCGCAGCGCGAGGTCGCTGGTGAGCATCCGGGGCTCACGGCGCTTGGACGGGTCGTGGGCGAGGGGCACCATGTCGGCGCCGCCGCCGTTGACCGGCCGCCACTGGTTGGCGCCTGCGGGGCTCTTCATAAGCTCCCACTCGTAGCCGAACAGGATGTGGAAGAACTCGTTGTCCCAGCGCGTCGGGTGGTAGGTCCAGGTGACCTCGAGACCACTCGTGATCTGGTCGTCGCCCTTGCCCGAGCCGAAGTTGTTCTTCCAGCCCAGACCCTGCATCTCGGGACCGGCGGCCTCGGGGTTGTTCTCGAGGTACGAGTCGGATGCCGCGCCGTGCGTCTTGCCGAAGGTGTGACCACCGGCGATCAGCGCAACGGTCTCCTCGTCGTTCATCGCCATCCGCTTGAAGGTCTCCCGGATGTCGATGGCCGATGCCAGCGGGTCGGGGTTGCCGTTCGGACCCTCGGGGTTGACGTAGATGAGTCCCATCTGCACTGCGGCGAGCGGACGCTCGAGGTCGCGCTCGCCGGTGTAGCGCTCGTCGCCGAGCCAGGTGGTCTCGGGGCCCCAGTAGACGTCGTCATCCGGCTCCCACGCATCGATACGTCCACCGGCGAACCCGAACGTCTCGAAGCCCATGTTCTCGAGCGCGACGTTGCCGGCGAGAATCATGAGATCGCCCCACGATAGCGCGCGCCCGTACTTCTTCTTGACCGGCCACAGGATGCGGCGAGCCTTGTCGAGGCCGACGTTGTCGGGCCAGCTGTTCAGCGGCGCGAACCGCTGCTGGCCGGTGCCACCGCCGCCACGTCCGTCCATCACGCGGTAGGTGCCAGCGCTGTGCCAGGCCATACGGATCATGAGCGGGCCGTAGTTGCCGAAGTCAGCCGGCCACCAGTCCTGCGAGACCGTGATGGTCTCTTCGATGTCCTTCTTCACGGCGTCAAGATCGAGGGACTCGAACGCGGCCTTATAGTCGAAGTCACCGCCGTAGGGGTTCGCCTCAACGGGGTTCTTCGCGAGGATCTTGAGGTTCAGCTTGTTCGGCCACCACACTTGGTTGGCCGAACCGTTCGTGGGGTGGGGCTGCGCGTGGATGACGGGGCAGGCACCCTCGCCCGTGGCCTCGGCGATCTCCGCCTCGTCGGTGTCGGTGACGGTGACCGACTGCTCGATGTCATTGGGCTGTTCCCCCAGGGGAGTGACTGCCGGGTCGTTTTCGCTCATGATCGTCCTTCCGTGACGGTCGGGTTTTCGGTGGGTGATGAGGGGTCGACGTCTGAGGCGGAGCAGGACGCACACCTGCCCCAGAAAGTGATCTCGGCCTGCGAGAGCGTGAAGCCGTGCATCTGCGAGGGATGCAGACACGGTGCTTCGCCGGTGACGCAGTCGACGTCTTCGACGCGCCCGCACGAGGTGCACACCAGGTGGTGATGGTTATCGTCGATGCGCACTTCGAACCGCATGGGCTGGCCAGCCGGCTGGATGCGGCGAACGAGGCCGGCACCGGCGAAGTCACCGAGCGCGTTGTAGACAGATTGGAGCGTGGTGCCGGGGGCGCGGCGGTCGACATCCGCGAAGATCGCGTCGGCACTCGCGTGCGGGTGCTCGCGAAGAGCGTCGAGCACCGCGAGCCGCGCGCTGGTGACTCGGAGCCCCGCTGCGCGGATCGCGGATTCGGCCGACTCAGCATCGGCAGCCCCCGCGTCATCCATCACGCCCTCGACGCTATCGCATTTTTGATCAGTTCAAAAGGAGCGCGCGGCGACGGCGATCATCCGCCAGTCCACAGCCGAGCGGTGCCGGCGTGGAACTCCGTAAGGTCCCCCGTCTCACCGGCACGCACCGCTCGCCGCCCGACGACGAGCATGTAGACCAGAAACGCCGCGAGCGCCGCGGTTCCGATTCCGATCTTGAGGGCCCACGGCCACGCCTGCGCCGTCACGAATCCCTCGATGACCCCCGCCACGGCGAGCGCGAACACGAGTCCGATCGCAACTGTCGCCAGGGCCCGCCCCTGCGACGCGAGCGCTTCCCCCCGGGTGCGCGGGCCAGGCGCCACCCACGACCAGAACAGGTGAAGCCCTGCCGCGACGGCGACGAAGACGCAGGTGAGCTCCAGTTGGCCGTGCGGAAGGATAAAGAGGAAAAACGTGTCGATGCGGTCGAAGGCTGCGAGCACGGCGGCTGCTGTCCCGACCGCGACGGCATTTTGTACCAGCACCATGACCGGCCAGATGCCGGTGATCCCGAACAGCACGCTCTGGGCTGCGATCCACGCGTTGTTCGTCCATACCGTGCCCGCGAACACGGCAGCAGGGTTCTCGCTGTAGTAGCCCTCGAACTCGACCTCCGCGTAATACTCGAGTTGCACCTGCGAGCCCAGCGAAGCGATCAGCGCCGGATCGCGGGAGATCCAGGTCGCGACCACCGCGGCGACCACCACGAACAGTCCTGCGACGGCGAGGGTGGTCCATCGCAGCCGGTAGAGCGCTGCCGGCAGCTGCCACACGAAGAAGCGCGGTACCTGCCGCAGCGGGTTCTCACCGCGCCCCGTCAGCCGCCGCCGTGCGCGGGCAAGCAGCAACGACACGTAGTCGCCTTCGGCAGTGCGCCCGGCGGTGGTCTTGATGTCGGCGAGATCCGCGGACGCGGCCCGATACCGGGTGACCAGTTCATCGATCTCGGCCCCCGAGAGCCTGCGGGAGCGGGCGAGCTGGTCCAGCCGCGCCCACTCGGCGCGTCGCGCGTCAGTCAGGGCATCGAGATCCACTTGCTTTACTGTACCCATGCCCCCCGAGCACCTGACGACGGTCGAGATCCGGCAGGACGAAGTGCTCACCGGCGAGGCTGTCGCGCTCGACATCCAGCCGTTGAGCTTCTTCCAGCGGGCCCTCGGGTGCCTGATCGACGTGATAGCCGCTGTGGTGCTTCTCATTGCGCTGGCCGTTGTCGCGAACTGGCTGCTGGGCGGCGCCTTTCTGGATGCCGCAGCGGCGCCCATCCTCGGAATCACGACAGTGGTTGTCGTTCTCGTGCTCGTTCCGGCGCTCGTCGAAACGCTCACTGGCGGGTCAAGCCTCGGGCGATGGGCGGTGGGCGGCCGCATCGTCCGCGTCGATGGCGGCGCGGCGGGTTTCCGTCACGCGTTCATCCGCGCTTTCATCGGGGTCCTGGAGATCTGGCTGACCGCGGGAGCGGTGGCGGCGATCGTCGGCGCGTTCACACCACGAACGCAGCGCCTGGGCGATCTGGTCGCCGGCACGTACTGCGAGCGATCGCGCGCGCCGAAGCTTCAGCCGCGCCCCGTCGAGCTGCCCCCGACTCTCGCGAGTTGGGCAGCCGTTGCTGACGTCGGGCGCATGCCCGATCGGTTGGCGCGGCGGGTTTCGCAGTTCGCCCACCAGGCCGCCTACCTCGACCCGGCCGCGCGGGCACGGGTCGCCGCCGCCCTGGCGACAGAGGTCACCCCCTACGTCTCGCCCGTCCCGCCTGTGGACCCCGAGACAATGCTGCGCGGTGTGGTCGCCCTGCGGCGGGCGCGCGAAGGGCGAGCTCTTGCTCTGCAGAACGAGCGCCTCGCGGCCCTGACCGCCGGGGATGCCGATACGACGACGATCCGGACAGTGCGTCAGTAGCGGTAGTGCTCGAGCTTGTACGGTCCCTCGACCGGAACGCCGATGTAGGCCGCCTGATCGCCGGAGAGCTGCGTCAGCTGTACGCCCAGCGCGGGAAGGTGCAGTCGCGCCACCTTCTCATCGAGCGCCTTCGGGAGCGTTGCGACACCGAGCGCATAGTTCTCACGCTTGGTCCAGAGCTCGATCTGCGCGAGAACCTGGTTGGTGAACGACGCACTCATCACAAAAGAGGGGTGCCCCGTCGCGTTCCCGAGGTTCATGAGGCGTCCTTCGCTGAGAACCAGGACGCTTCGGCCGGTGGGAAGTCTCCACTCGTGCACCTGCGGCTTGATCTCGACACGCTCGGCTCCGGCGAGACTTTCCAGGCCCGCCATGTCGATCTCGTTGTCGAAGTGTCCGACGTTGGCGACGATCGCGAGGTGCTTCATTGCGAGCAGGTGGTCCACGGTGACGACGTTGCGGTTACCCGTTCCCGTGATGAGGATGTCGACCTGACCGATGACATCCTCGAGCCGGGCGACCTGGAACCCGTCCATGGCGGCCTGGAGCGCGCAGATCGGGTCGATCTCGCTCACGATGACGCGAGCGCCCTGGCCGCGCAGGGCCTCAGCGGCTCCCTTGCCGACATCCCCGTACCCGGCGACGAACGCGACCTTCCCTCCGATGAGCGCATCGGTTGCGCGGTTGAGACCATCGGGCAGGGAGTGGCGGATGCCGTACTTGTTGTCGAACTTGGACTTGGTGACCGAGTCGTTCACGTTGATCGCGGGGAAGAGCAACTCGCCGTCGCGTGCCAGCTCGTAGAGCCGGTGGACGCCTGTTGTGGTCTCTTCGGTCACGCCGACGAGCTCTTGGCTCATCCGCGTGAAGCGCTCGGGGTCCCGCGCAAGGGAGCGCCGCAGCACGTCGAGGACCACCCGATACTCCGCGGAGTCGCCCGGAGCGGCATCCGGCACGGCCCCCGCCTTCTCGAACGCGACGCCCTTGTGGACGAGGAGGGTGGCGTCGCCGCCGTCGTCGAGGATGAGGTTCGGGCCGTCGAAGCCCTCGGCCGACCAGTCGAAGATGCGGTCGGTGCAGTCCCAGTACTCGGCGAGCGTCTCACCCTTCCACGCGAACACCGGAACACCCTGCGGCGCGTCGACGGTTCCGGTCGGGCCGACCACGACGGCAGCCGCGGCTTCGTTCTGGGTGGAGAAGATGTTGCAGCTGGCCCACCGCACTTGAGCGCCGAGAGCAACGAGAGTCTCGATCAGAACCGCGGTCTGCACCGTCATATGCAGAGAGCCGGCGATCCGCGCACCGCGCAGCGGCTGCCGGGGACCGAACTCCTCGCGCAGAGCCATCAGGCCCGTCATCTCGTTCTCGGCGAGGCGGATCTGGTGACGGCCGGCGTCTGCGAGGGCGAGGTCGGCGACGGCGTAATCGAGCGCGGCGATCGTGGGGGTCGACATGCCCGCCATTCTCCCACGACGCGGACGGTCGAGACTTCGCCGCCGTCAGGCTCGCAGGGTCTCGTGGCGCACGACGACCCAGCCGCGCGGCATGGCAAGCCGCTCGGTGTGGATGCTGCACAGATCGTGCGCGTGGATCACGGCCTCCGGACCCAGCGGGCCGAGAACCGCCATCTGGTCGCCGTAATCGTAGGTGAGCGTGGCGACGGCCTCCCGTGCGCACGCGATCTTGGAGCACAACCGTTCACGCATCACCGTCACGGTACCCGCGAGCCAGTGCTGACGACCCCCGCCACGCGGGACAGATGACAGCCTGGTGACGATCGGGCGCAGCGTCGATGCATCGCGGGGGCGATCTAGGATGGGCGCATGGCCTGGCGACGCTCCCGCTCAGCCCCGGCGAGATCCCGGCGCCCGGCGCGTCATGGGCGCCACGGGCGCGTAGGACGGAGCCCCGTCGTTCGTCCGCCGCTCCCACCCCTGGATACCCGCATCGACCGGTTCGATCTCACCGTCGGCACCGCGGCGGAGTTCCTTCGCTCGGCGTGGGAGGAGCTTCGCGACGTCAGCTTCGAAATCGGCGACATGCCCCCCGCAACGGATGCCGACGGCATCCCCCGGTGGGCGGTACTGACCGACCAAAAGCGCATCATCCTGTACCGGGTGCCGCTGGAGCGCCTGTCGCACCTGCACCGCAACGATGATCTGCATCGCCGGATGATGATCGAGGGGGCAGTGTTCCGAGCTGCGGCGCAGTACCTCGGCAAGGATCCGTGGGATCTCGGCCCCGACCGCTTCCGCTACTTCTGAGGATTGCTCAGGGGTAGACGACGATCGGTTCCTGGCCCACGGTGGAGGGGAACACCGGGAAGGCGCCGAGAGCACCGGCACCGACGTAGCCGACGCTCGCGCGCACGGGTCCCCCGCTGGTGAGCTCGTAGGATGCCGCGGCCCGCAGCGGCACCTGGACGCTCGCTCCCGCGGGCACGGTCACCGGGACGGGGTCAGACCCGGGTTCCGCAAGCTCGACAGCCACATCCGCGGCGCCGAGGTTGGCGATGGTCAGGACCGGCCCGGGCCCGCTCGGTACGGCGATCACGGCGGCTGACTCGATATCCGGGGACGGCTGGTACCACGCGAAGTCAGATGCCGCACCGAAGCCGGTCGTCTGCCACACCGCTGCCGCGACCGGCGTCGAGGCAACCACATCCACCGTGTACGACCCCACCGGCAGGCTGGGCATCTCGACGGCGGCCGGGATGCCAGCGCGCAGCTGGACGTTCACCGGATCGATGGCAGGGACTGCAGCACCGACAGCTCGCACCGAGATCGTCGCCTCGGTGTCGGCATCGGGCGAAAGGACCCGCACGATGGTCCCGGCAAGCCCCGTGCCGGTGCCGAGAGCTCCCTCGGTGACCGTGACCCCGACGACAGTTTGGCGCGTTGCGAGCTCGCCGAGCGCTCCGGCTTGATCGACCCCGCCCGGCTCGAGGACCCGCGTGATACTCGACTGCAGGGAGGCCGCGACCGGCGCGCCGGTGGCTTGCACGTGCACGACGGGGCTCTCTTCACCGAGGGCGAGGCCTGCGAGCGGGATGATGCGTTGCGCGCCGGGTCGCACGACGATGTCTCCGCCACCGGGCGGGACCTCGGCTCCGCCCGCTCCATAGACAGTGAGGGTGACAGTCGCAGCAACCTCGCCCGGGTTCGAGAGCACGATAAGGTCGGCGGCGCCTGTCGTGCCGGCTCCGGCCACGAGCCACGAGTCCAGCAGCGGCAGGCGGCACGACGCCGCGCTGTATCCCGCGAGGTCGGGGTCGGCGACTGTCGCGGATCCGGCGGCGGCGAAGGGCTCCGAGCCCGGTGCTGATCGAAGCACGAGGGGTGAGGTGCCCGTGGCATCCGAGACCAACTCGCTGCGATCAAGGGCGTTCTCGCCCGCCGTCGTGACCGCTTGGGGCGCTGCAACACTGATCGAGCCAGCGGCTTCGGAGTCTCGCGCTGACGCGAGGAGGTCGCCGGCGCACACGAGGGTCTGCCCGGCCGACGGTGGCGAGACAGCCACTGACGCCGGTTCCGGCGCGATCGTGGGGACCTCGATCTGCGGCACCAGCGCAACCGCGGCAATGGCGCCAGCTCCCGCGAGAACACCGAAGACGGGTCGGAGCCAGCGTGAGGCCGTGACTGTCATGTTGCCTCCTCACCCGTCGGCTCGCTCGGCAGGGCCTGGGCCTCCTGCGCGCCATCTTCGGGGCGTCGGGCCTTTCCGGCATCCGCTGCTCGCTCGGCGGCAGTCAGGCCCACGATGCGCGGATGTTGCCGGGCGCGGGCGCGGCTCCTCCCCGTCGGTGCCGCGAGCAGCAGGGCGATCACGATGACGGCGATCTGGAGGATCTCGAGTGCGATCCCCCCCGCCGGGCTCGCGGCGCTTGGCCGGGCGCCGATGTCGGAGGTGACACGCCACAGATCGCCCCGTTCGGTGGCCCCGACGGGATCGAGATCATCGCGCTGATCGAGTGCGGTGGCGGACTCGCGCCGGAGCACGTCGGCTGCCGGCGCGTCGGCGCCAGGAGCGAGCAGCACGAAGGCGATCCCCTGGTCGCCCAGCGCAGCAACGGCGTCTGGCGAGGTCGAGCTCACGAGGGCGGCGGCAGTCGCAGCGAGCTGAGCTGACGCGTCATCCACGGCAGTCCGGGTCTCGAGCACGGTGCTATGTGCCCCGATGGTCTCGCTGCCGCCCCAGACCACGCGTGCGGCGAGGCTGCCGTCGGCTTCAGCCGTCAGCACGATCGTCCCCGTCGCGGTGTCGCCACCGCTGTCGGCTTCGACATACGCCGGTAGCGTGCTGGTCGGACCATTCGTGAGTGCCGTGGCGCCCCGCGCCGACGCGGTCAGCGCCGGAGCTGCCAGGATCACCAGAGCCACGATGCAGACCACCGCAGCGGATGCCGAGACGGCTCCGGCTCGCCGGCGGAACCGAGCCATCTCGGCCCGACCGAGTTGATCGAGGGTCAGGGTTGCGCCGCCCACGATGCCCCACCAGGCGAGGCTCAGCCCCGCGCCCGGCCACAGTCCGAGAGCGTTCGCGCCGTCGAAGCGCACCGCGATGTGGGTTGCAGCGACGGCTGTTGCGACGCCGAGCACGATCAGGGCGAGATGAGCGAGACCGACCGGCCATCGTGGCGTCGCAGCAGCGGATGCCGCAAGCAGCGCGATCGGCACCAGCAGGACCGCCGGCACCCACAGCGGCACGGTGGAGAAGAGCTCTGCCCACCCCGCACCGCTTGATGCGGGAAACCCGAGAGACACCCACAGACGAGTGCCTGCGCTGGTCGCCTCGGCCAGTGAGCGGATCGGAGCGCCTGGGTCGGCGAGCAGACCCCACGGCGTTCCCGCATGCACCTGCGTCCATGCCACGGGGCCGAACAGCACGATTGTGGGAACGGGAATCCACAGCATCCGTGCGATGCTCGCCCCGGAACGGCGCACGGCCGCCGCGATGAGCCCGGCGATCAGGACCACGGCCAGCGCGGGAGCAAGCGAGGGTGCCGCAGCAATGACCGCGGCCGCCAGCAGGGACGCTGCTGCTGCCGGAACCCACGAGCGGTGCGCGACGGCACCAGCGAAAACCAGCCACGGCAGCAGAAGGTGCACGATCACACCAGTCGGGACGCCCTGAGTGAGGGCGACCAGGAACGTCGGCGCCAGCGCCCAGCCCACACCGGCAGTGATGCGCAGCACCGGGCGGTCGGTGATCCGGGTCGCCGCGAACCACCCGCCGAGGGCAGCAAGTGGCAGCGCAGCCAACCACAGCAGCACGAGAGCCCGACTCGGCGCGAACGGCCAGAGGGAGCCGATCACCGCGACGACCGCCGAGAACGGGTCGGCGGGTCCCGACACGTTCCACCCCATCGGTCGAAGTCCGTACGCCGCGTCAGCCCAGAGCCCGGCGACGGTGTCGCGCAGCGGCTGAAGCGCACCGCCACCGAGGGCTGGCCACGCCAGCAAGGCGGGGAATGCGGCGAGTGACACGACGGCCATGGCAAGGACGAGCCACGCGCCGCCCCCACCGAAGAAGTGAAGCTCCGCGCGGGGAAGAGAATCCGGCGCGGGCTCGGCGGGTTCGACCGCTCGCTCTCGGGCGAGCGCCGTCGAGACTCGAAGAGGGGCGATCCGCGACCAGGGCACGGTGCGGTGACGACGCAGGTGGCGTCTGCCCCGCGCGACCGCAGCAAGGCGCACCATCGCGAGAATCGTGGCTGTCCACTCCCCTGCGATCCGGCCCGGATCCTTCATCACCAGCTGTGCGATCGTGCGGCCGAGGGCAACAACCGGCAGCGACAACCAGATCGGAACGAGCAAGAGGGGGTGGGCAGAGGTCAGACGCCGGTGCAACTGGGCAGCGCGGCGCCGAGCGATGATCATGCGGCGCCGGCGGCCGGTGTCGGCGAATGGGAGTCCCGCCACGCCATCACCCGAAACGGCGACGCGAGTCGTCGGGACCAGCGCAACCCGCCCTCCCATGAGGCGTGCTGCCACAGCGAGGTCAAGGCCTTCGTCCGCGTCGCGGAGGGCCGGGTCGATCCCGCGCACCGCGCGGAAGACGGACCCGCGCACGAGCACGGCACGGATGTCGGAACCCAACACATCGGTAATGCCATCGCGCTGACCCTGATCGAGGTCGCCGGCTGCCAGCTCCACGGAAGAGCCGGCGCGGGTCATGCTCACACCGAGCGACACGATCCGTTCGGGACGGTCATCACGCACCAGCTTCGGCGCAACGAACGCGAGCGTCGGCGAAAGCTCGAGCTGCCCGGCGAGGCGGGCCAGTGCCTCGGGTTCCGGAGCGGTGTCTTGCGCGAGTAACCACAGCAGGTCGGCATCCATACCCGTGCCGCTTCGAGGATCCGGCTCGAGGGCCGCACTGGCCACCGCTGCCGCGAACCGCGTCCGCCGCCCGAGACGGATGACGCGCACGCCCCGCCCATCAGCGGTGGGATCGGGGAGGTTTCCTGGCTCGAGGGCGTCCTCAACTGCCGGGTCGGTTCCGCACACCACCAAGGTCACGGCATCCGGACGGCGAGAGCCCGCCGCCACGGACGCGAAGGTGCGACGAAGGTGGTACGCCGCGGACGTGCGACCGTCGGGACGCACGACGACGATCGCGTGAACAGTGCCGGGCATGACGCCGTCAGCCTATGGTTGCGTCCCCCGACGCAGGCGCCTTGGGCCCGGCGTTTCCGGCTGAGGGCTCACGCGAGCGCTGAAACCCCCGCAGCCAGTCAGCTTGCCCGGCGCTTGAGCTTACGACGTTCACGCTCGCTCAGACCGCCCCAGATCCCGAATCGCTCGTCGTTCTGGAGCGCGTATTCCAGGCATTCGCCGCGGACATCGCACGAGCTGCAGATGCGCTTCGCGTCTCGCGTCGAGCCGCCCTTCTCGGGGAAGAACGCCTCGGGATCGGTCTGCGCGCACAGCGCGTCGGTCTGCCAGGCGAGAGCGTTCTCGTCTTCCGGGTCGACACGACGTACGCCTGGCACGCCAAGATGTACCGGGTCGACGAACCAGTTGTCCGGCACACCCGAGCGGTACTGCGAAGCCGACATGTCGTTCTCCCCACCTCAAGAACTCCCCCACGCGGTCAGCGTGTTGCAGTAATTACACCGGTGTAGTTCGCTGCGGTCAAGTCGCAGATCGTAAACCCTCAATCGCCGCCTTAACCTTCTTGGCGGAATTCGCGGCGTGTCGCGGGTGGAACTACTGTCCAGGTTCGGCGATGAAGACCTCGCCAGTACCCGAGATCGAGACCGATCCCTCGTTCGGGGTGATGAGGGCCGCCGACCCGGGGCGGAGTGTGAGGCGGTCTTGGGTATCCGCACCCGTGATCTCGACCTCACCGGAGGTCGCGACGGCGATCGCGATGCCGTTCATGCGAACCTCGACAGCTGCGCTCGGATCCGCCGTCACCTGCGTCAGAACGAAATCGGGGACGCCTCCTGTGAACGTGCGGGCAGTGCCCGCGGCGGGATCGAGCACGGGCGCGGGTCCCGGTCGCGGGTCGAGGATCGCCGTGAGTTCGGCCACATCGATGTGCTTCGGCGTCAGTCCCCCGCGCAGCACGTTGTCGCTGGCTGCCATGATTTCCACGCCCAGCCCTTCGATGTACGCGTGCAGGACACCCGCCGGGACGAACACGCCCTGACCGCGGCGCAGGATGACAAGGTTCAGAAGCATGGCAACGACGATGCCGGGGTCGCCCGGATAGTGGCTCTGCAGGTGGCGCACCAGCTCCAGCTCATCCCTGAACTCGTCGGATGCCGCATCCGTCGCCGCGGCGATGATCTCACTCACCTGCGCACCTGCTGCCGGCGAGAGAATCCAGATCAGTGCTGCCGCGAGCGCGTCTGCGTCATCCGGGTGGGAGTCGAGAACCGCGCGCAGCGGTGCTGTCGCTTCCCCGACGGCGTCGAGGAGCCGCCGCGTGGCGGCGAGCTCGCGCAAGCCGGCCAGCGCGAGGAACCTGTCGCTGAGGGCCACGATGATCTCGGGCTTGTGGTTGGCGTCTCGATAGGTCCGCGTCGCAGCGTCGCGAGGGGTCCCTGCGGCTTCCTCGCGCGCGAACCCTTCCTCGGCCTGCGCCTTCGACGGGTGGGCCTGAATCGACAGCGGCGAACCAGCCGCGAGGATCTTCAGCAGGTACGGCAGTCGCTCCGGAGTGCCCTCGGGCGCGTCGCCGGAGGCCAGCCACTCACCGAGCGTCCGCCCGTCCGGGACGCGGGCCGGGTGGCCGGGATGGTCCCCGAACCACACTTCGGCCTCGGGCGCGCCGGTCGGGGTGCGTCCCTCCAGCTCGGCGATCAGAGTCGTGGACCCCCAGGCGTAGTCGCGGGGCGTGTTCATAAGCGGAACCAGCACGCGACCAGCGTACCGACGCCAGCGTCAGCATCCTGGCCAGTGGCCCCCGCATCGGGCAGACGCTGAGCGCTACCCTGAGAGCACCATGGCCAGCTTCAGCCGTCATCCAGCTTCGGCGCCGCCGGTCGCTCCAGAGCGGGAGCGCACCCGGCATCTTCTGCTGCGCGGTTGGATGGTCTTCAGCCTCTTCTTTGCCTTCACAGCTCCGGGCTGGGTGCTCGGATTCGGCGTGCCCGTCACGGCGATCGTCTGCGGTGTGATCGTCGCCGGATCAGCGGTCATGGTCGCGGTAATCCGCCCACCGTTCCAATGGCGACGGCTCCCCTGGATTGCGGGAACGTTCATCCTGTGGGCCGGGCTGTCCATCGCGTGGTCGGGCTGGCGCGAGACATCCGCGCTCACGTGGCTGCTGCTGGTTGCCACGACCTTCCAGGGAGTCGCCATCGCGAGCGTGCTCACCTGGCGCGAGATCGTTCGCGCGATCGGGGCCGCCCTCGGATGGGTGATCGGCCTGTCTCTTGTCGCCGAGGTGCTGGTGGCGTGGCTCGTCGGCGGCACCCTGTACGCGGGGTTCGAGACGGATGCCGCGGCCGGCGGCGCCGAGTGGATCAGCGGCGGTATCTTCGCCGGCGCGCGCATCGACGGCGTCATCGGGAACCCGAACCTCCTCGGCATGATCGCTCTGCTCGCGGTCATCGTGTTCGCGATCGAATTCGCCGCGCGAGAGTCGCGCCGGATCATGCTCGGCGTGTGGATCGGACTCTCTGCCCTGACGCTCGTGCTCGCGGCATCCGTGACCGCCTGGATCGCCACCGCCGGGGTCGCACTCGTCCTCGCGACGGTCCTGCTGATGCGGACCGCTCGAAAGCCCGGCGAGCGCACGCGCTACTACGTCGGCTATGCCGTCATCGGCGCTGCTGGCGCGCTCGCACTCTGGGTGTGGCGGGTTCCCGTGTTCACCGCGCTCGACCGCACGGCTGACCTTCTCGACCGCGAAACGATCTGGACCGCCGTGCTGAGTCGTGCGGGTGACCACCTCGCGATCGGTGGCGGCTTCGCCACGCCCTGGCTGCCCTGGGATCCCGCGTTCCAGGACTGGATCGTGCTCGATGGCAGGCAGGTCACGCAGGCGCACAGCGTGTGGGTCGACATCCTGTTTCAACTCGGCGTCGTCGGCGTCTTCCTGCTCGGTTTCGCCTACCTGGCGTTCGTGTGGCGTTCGTGGTTCTTCGCCGTCGACCGGCCGCGCTGGGATCTGCGGGCCGACCGGCCGTATTCGGCGCTGACCCTGCTGCCGACGCTCACCGCCGCGGTACTCCTCGTCCAGGGTCTTGCCGAAACCGCGCCCCTCATGGGCTGGGGGTGGATGCTCATGATCCTGCTCGGCTCGAAGATCAAGCAGTCGCCGCACATCGGCGAGGGGCCTGCCGAACAGCGCCTCGCGATCGAACGCGGGGAGCTGCTGCGGGCCAACTGACTTCGGCCGCGGATGGCTCTGCATTCGGGGCGAAGGCTCGGGAGTCTGTGACCGATCTGTGACATCGGCCAGCTAGCGTGGCCAGCGATGACGGCTTTCAGCGCCTCTACGGCCACTCTTCCTGTCGTCGCCCCCTCCACCACGATTCCGCTGCGCCGCGCTCCGCACCTGTGGGCCGGCGTGGTCCTGTTCATCGCCTTCACGGCACCCGGATGGGCGGCGGCGTTCGGCGCACCCGCAGCCGCTGGCGCAGGCGTCATCGCGTGCGCGGGAGTCGCGGTCATCGCCGTGCGCGTCATCCGTGCCCCGCAGTGGC
Source organism: Microbacterium schleiferi (assembly GCF_020781975.1). Lineage (GTDB taxonomy): Bacteria > Actinomycetota > Actinomycetes > Actinomycetales > Microbacteriaceae > Microbacterium. The sequence goes on along the minus strand of NZ_JAJGNI010000003.1, from coordinate 61,641 downwards.
GGGCACTCCCCTGGACCGCGCTTACGTTCGCAGGATGGGCCGGCGCCAGCCTCGCGTGGTCGCGGTGGCCAGAAACGACTGCCCTGACCTGGACTCTGCTAGCAGCGACCACGCTGGTCGCCATCGCGCTTGCGGCGATGCTGACCTGGCGCCAGCTCGTATCGGCCCTGGCCTGGGCACTGGCCGCTGTTATGGCGCTGTCGGTGGCCTTCGAAGCGTGGGCAGCGCTCGTCGTGGGCGGCCCGGTCGGGATCGAGTTCGCTGCGGTGGACGCAGACACCGCGCGCAGCGATATCTGGACGAGCGCCCAGCTCTTCACGGGCGGACGCCTTGACGGCATTGTCGGCAACGCCAACCTGCTCGCGATGCTGGCCCTGCTCGCGGTCGTCGTCCTCAGCATCCGTCTGGCCATCGAAGCACGGCGCCGAGGGCTGTTCGCGGTCGCGCTGGCCGTCTCGGTGTACCTCCTCGTTCGCACCGAATCAGCCACGGCGTTCATCGCGACGATCGCTCTCGCGATCGCCCTTGTCATCCTGCTGGCGGCACGTATAGCGCGCACGACGGCGGGTCGCGTGCGGGTCTATCTCGCTGCGGCAGTGGTCGGCGCGGTCACGGCGGGCCTCGCGTGGGTGATGCGGCGCGGCATCCTGTCGTTCCTGGGCCGCGACGGGGACCTCACCGACCGCACCGAGATCTGGGATCTCGTATTCTCGCGCGGGGCCGCCCAGCCGGTCGTCGGCAACGGCTTCGCCACACCGTGGATCCCCTGGGACCCCGCGTTCTCCGACTGGATCGTCATGCCCCGAGGGCTGCACATCATCCAGGCGCACAGCGTGTGGGTGGACGTGTGGTTCCAGCTGGGCGTTGTCGGGGTGGTGCTGCTTGCGGGCCTGTACGCCCTCTTCGCGTGGCGCACCTGGGTCTTCGCCGTGCGCCACCACCGATGGCAGCGCCGGGACGACCGGGTCACCGCCACCGTGTCGCTCCTCCCCGTCGCCGTCGGCGTCATTGTTATCGTCCAGGGGATCACCGAGTCGAGCCCGCTCCTGCTCTGGGGGTGGATGCTGACCGTGCTGTTCCTGGCGAAGCTGCAGCCTCCCGACAGGGCGTCGCAGATAGGATCGTCGAGACATGCGCGCCGCGAACCAGAACCCGACTTCGTCTGACTCGATCTTCGACCCCTCCACGGCCACGATCGTGGCGGTCACGTTCAACCGGTCGGGCCTACTTTCCCGCCTCCTCACGAGCATCGAGGAGATGGATCCAAAGCCCGGACACGTCGTCGTCATCGACAACGCCTCCTCTGATGACACCACCGAGGTCGTCGAGTCCTTCCGCGAACGGATCGGCACCGAACTCGTTTACCGCCGCCTCGAGACGAATACCGGCGGGTCCGGCGGGTTCAGCGCGGGAATGCAGACCGCGTACGAGCTCGGATCCGAGTGGATCTGGCTCATGGATGACGACGTCGAGGTTATCCCCGACGGACTTGCCAAAATGGGCCGGTGGTCGAGGCGCTTCCAGTCAATCCAGGGACGCCGCTACGACTTCGACGGCAGCGAGTTTTACTGGCAGTACCGCATCGCTGCGCGCATGGGAATCCCGATTCCCTTCGCTCCCGCCGAGTTCGATGCATCCGGGTATAAGGAGATGAACTCCGGATGCTTCGAGGGGATGTTCATCCACCGCGATATCGTGCAACAGATCGGCCTGCCCGACCCGCGCTTCTTCATCTACTGGGATGACCAGGTCTACGGATGGCTCGCTTCGCGAATCACGACATCCGTCATCGTGAATGAGTTCGTACTGCGCCGCACCCGGGAGATCAAGCAGTGGGACATGGGCGTTCGCCACATGAACGCCTCGAGCGACGCGTACCGGTACTACATCATGCGGAACCGTGCCATGATCAAGCAGTACTACCGCTCCGTCGGCTTCTACCGGCCTGTTCCGTTTGCGGTGGGAACCGTACTCACCTTCATCAAGGAGCTCATCCGCCTCGTCGTGGTGGAGCGCACCGCCCGCGGCACGAGCCACCTGTTCCGCGGGCTTCGTGACGGCCGCACCATCTCACGTGACCGAAGCTGGATGCCGATGCCGCCCCTCGTCGAGCGCGTGTCGTCCTGAGACCTCGTCGATCGGCGGGACTCATTCTCGCCTTTGGTCGGAGGGCGGCACAGAGGCATCAGCCCGCTCGCGCCCGACCAGCGTCTGCCGGGTAGCGGATACCAGCCCACGTCCCACGGGCCGCAGCTTTCACCTTTGCTCGTCTCCCGGTCTCCAGCAGGAGCATCTTCACCCAGGCCTTGATCGAATAACGAAGATCGTCCCCAAGCCAGCCTCTCGGCCCGAACCGCCGCAGGAGGATGATGCGATTACGCGCCGAGTAGTAGTGGCGCAGCGGGGAGTAATTGGCGAGATAGACCCGACGACCGAAGATCTCGGCCGGCTGGGAGTCTCCGAAGCGATGATCCAAAAGGGTGTCGAACACTTTGACATTGACGTAGCCGCGGGCCTTGGCGCGTAGACAAATATCGTGATCGACATAGTCGATGAACAGGTCAGCGTCGTGCAGGCCGACCTCGCGAAGGAGCGCCGCAGAGAACAGCGAACCCGACGAAATCAACGTGTTGACGTCGCGCGCACCGATTCCGCGGTCGCTGTCGTAGACTCGGCCGGTCTCAGCCGCGCGAAGGGCGGGACCGACGACGCCCGTTCTTGTGCCGTGCCGGCCTGAGTAGGCGAGCAATGCGTTGAGCATGCCCGGAGCGACCGTGCTGTCCTGATCGAAGATCCACACGAACGGGTAGCCCGCGTCGAGCGCCGAGCGCATTCCTGCATTGAACCCCGCACCCACGCCGACGTTTCCCGCCTGATCGATGACGGTAACCCGCGCTTCAGCTGCGAGCGGCGCGAGAGCCGCTGCTGTCTGCGCGTCGGGAGAATTGTTGATCACGAACACGCGCGACACCTGCTGCAGGAGAGCGTGTACGTTGCCGATCACTGCAGCATCGGGGTGGTAACAGAGCACGACCGCAGCTACGGATGATCCTGCTCCAGCGACGGGTGACGGATCCTGAGTGCTCATGCCAGTTCGTTGTTCCACAACGCGAGGGCGGAAGCGATTGCCATGTGCATGTCGAGATATTGGTAGGTACCCAATCGTCCCCCGAACCAGACGCGTGGCTCGCGGGCAGCGCACTGTCGATAGGCAAGCAAACGCGCGCGGTCTGCTGACGTGTTCACGGGGTAGTACGGTTCATCGGAAGCGCCGGCGAACCGAGAGAACTCACGAACGATGACGGTCCGGTCGCGTGGGTACTCGTCGGCGCGCTCAGGGTGGAAGTGACGGAACTCGTGAATCCGCGTGTACGGCACTTCAGCATCCGCGTAATTCATGACGCTCGTACCCTGAAAGTCAGGAATGTCGAGAACCTCTCGTTCGAAGTCGAGAGTCCGCCATGTCAGAGCGCCCTCCGCGTATCCGAAGTATGCATCCACCGGCCCCGTGTAGACGACATCAACCGAGCCCACGACTGCGTCGCGGTGGAGCGGCTGATCGCGATCGAAGAAGTCCGTGCCGAGCCGGAGGTCAATGTTCGGATGGTCAGCCATCCGCTCCAGCCAGGCCGCGTATCCATGCGCCGGAAGGCCTTCCCACCTATCGTTGAAATATCGGTTGTCGTAGGTGTAGCGCACCGGGAGACGGCTGATGATGTCGGCGGGTAGATCACGCGGATCGGTTTGCCACTGCTTGGCTGTGTAGCCACGAATGAAGGCCTCATAGAGGGGGCGGCCAATCAAGGCGATTGCGCGTTCTTCGAGATTGGCGGCGGATTTCACGTCGAACTCGGATGCGTGCTCGGTGATCAGCTGACGCGCTTGCGCGGGCGACAGCGCGGAATGGAAGAACTGATTGATTGTGCCGAGGTTGATGGGAAGTGGGTAAATCGTGCCCGCGTGCGCCGTGTAGACGCGATGGACATACGGCGTGAACTCCGTAAAGCGATTCACGTAGTCCCACACGGCCGCATTGGACGTATGGAAAAGGTGAGCGCCGTACCTGTGAACTTCGATGCCCGTTTCGGGGTCAGGCTCGCTGAATGCGTTGCCCCCGACGTGGGATCGACGATCGATAATGGTGACCCTGCGGCCTGCCGCCGCCGCACGCTCCGCGACGGTGAGTCCGAACAGGCCCGAGCCCACCACCAACAGATCCATGCATCCACCTTCTGACTGCATCCGACATCCGCGGCTCGTCTGGATCGACCCAGCTTGGTGCAGCCACTCGAGTCTATCGAGCGCCTTTCGGCATCCCCCGAGTCAGGCTCAAGCGGCCCGTAGAATCCCACAGGTGTCATCAATTGCAGGCCCGGAGATTTCGTGAGCGCCCTGGGGGCGGATGTGAAACGGCTGTTCACCGCCATCCGCCGTCGAGTTCGTTGGTATCGCGGCAGGCTCAACTGGACGATCCAGGTGAGCGCACCCAACGACGAGACGGCCAAGCGATGGGGAGATACGGCGTTCGCGGACGATCTTTCCCATGCCCTCGAGGCTCAAGGACAGGTCGCACGGGTCCAGTTCTGGGATGCACCGAGTCCTTACCCACTCGGCGACGAGGATGTCGTGATCTCGCTCCTCGGGCTCCATCGCTGGAGCCCCGGCGCGGGAGTCGTGAATTACCTGTGGATCATCAGTCATCCCGACGAGGTGAGCGGGGCCGAAGCGGACGCGGGCTGGACTCGGATATTTGCCGCTAGCTCATCCTGGGCGCGCCTCGACGAGCTAGGTGCGGAGCCGCTGCTGCAGGCAGCGTCGGCCAGCCGTTTCGATCCGAGCACGGTTACCCCTCGAGACGGCGCCGACATCGTCTTCGTGGGCACATCCCGTGGTGTCCGTCGCCCCGTGATCTCTGACGCGATCAGGGTCGGGGCTGAGGTGGCCATATACGGACATGACTGGGGACGCTTCGTACCGCCGGAGATGATCCGCGCGGAACATCTCCCCTTCGCGGAGGTCCCCAGTGTCTACGCTGGCGCACTCGTCGTGCTGAACGATCATTGGGACGACATGCGCCGCGCAGGCTTCCTGTCGAACCGCCTCTTCGACGCGGCCTTCGTCGGATCGCGTGTTATTTCAGACGACGTTCCCGGCATCCGGGAGGTCTTCGGCGGCCTTGTGCGCACATATTCCTCCGATGAAGAACTCGTGATGGCCCTCGCTCCCGACGACGGCTGGCCCGATTCAGACGAGCGCGACCGCATCGTCATGCTCATTCGCCGCGAGCATTCCTTCGACGCCCGAGCACGGCAACTCATCGCATACGCCCGGGAAGACGGGCGGCACGCGTTCCGTTCAGCTGCTCGACGGCGGTGGCGGGGCCTTACTCATCAAGCACAAGAGAGGCACTGACTGCACCACGAACCATGCCCGTCATACGCTCATAGTTCTCCGTGTTGAAGGACGTTGCCTGAGGTGTGTCGTGGAGGTGACGCCCTGCTGAGTCCATGAGCGAGGTGTTGACGAAGTATTTTCCCGAACCGAGCGTGGTCGACTCGACGATGAACTCAAGCCGCGCTACGCCTCGAAGTGGCGGCATCTCAAGGCCGAGCCTGCGCGTATCCGTACCGAAGACCTTCTGGCCCAGCGTGTTGTCGATCTGGATCGCGCAAAGCCAGTCTGTCAGTGTCTCTCGAGCTTCCAGTTCCGCCGTGACGACGAGGTCGTCACCGAATCGGATCTCTTCGCCCTCCTTGCGAGCGGCTGCGCGCACTGTCGTGCGGAGCACTCTTCCGACCGGCCCGTCGGCCTCGTGATCCGTGCCCCCCGCCCGCGCGGCATCTTCGTCCCGGCGGCGGCCCTCGAGGATGTCGCGGAACTTGGACACTGCAGCCATCGAATCGCCTTCGTACGCAACTTCGCCGCGGTTCATCAATACCGCGCGATCGCAGAGCTCCGTGATCTGCCCGAGACTGTGACTCACGATGATGATCGTGCGTCCCTCTTCTTGAAATGACCGGATCTTATCCAGGCACTTCCGTTGGAAAGCTTCATCGCCGACGGCGAGAACCTCGTCGACGAGGAGGATGTCGGGATCGGTGTGGACCGCAACTGCAAAGGCCAAGCGAACATACATGCCGGACGAGTAGAACTTGACCTGTGTATCGATGAACTCCCCGATTCCGGAGAAGGAAAGAATGTCGTCGAACTGATCGTCGGTCTCTTCTCGCGACAGACCTAGCAGGGCGGCGTTGAGATAGACGTTTTCTCGCCCCGTCAGGTCCGGATGAAAGCCCGCACCGAGTTCGATCAGTGCGGCCACGCGACCGCGCTGACGCACGGAACCGGAAGTGGGCTGGATGACGCCTCCGATCACTTTCAGGAGGGTGCTCTTGCCTGATCCGTTGTGTCCGATGAGTCCGATCGTCTCACCCGCACGGATTTCCATGTGTACGCCACGCAGTGCCCAGAAGTCCTCTCGATGCCGACGCCCGGCACGCCCCAGCGTCACCAGACGCTCCTTCACGGACGAATCTTTGCGCACCGTGAAGCGCTTGGAAACGTCGTCGACGCTGACTACGACGGGGGGATGTGAGGCGCGATCAGGCAAACTATCCATCACGGTTCGACCTACAGTTCCTGTGCGAAATCGCCCTGCAGGCGAAGGAAGATTCGGTGGCTGCCGATGAGAATGACCAGTCCAACCCCGATGGCGATCGTCATCCTGAGCAGCAGATCGGCGGGCTGTGCGACGGAGTCGGACTCGATCCAGAACGCACGCTGAAAGCCGATAACTGCGAGCGTGAGGGGGTTGTTCGTGTAAAGCTCGAGGACCAGCGAGTTCGTCACGCGCTCGCTGACCATCTGCCACGAGTAGACCACCGGGCTAGCCCAGAACAGCACCATCATCGCTACCTCGACGAGGTACTGAACGTCACGAAGGTAGACGTTCGCGGCCGCAAGAAAAAGTCCGAACCCCAGCGCGTAGATCAGCACGATCAGCACCGAAGGAATCGCATAAAGCAGCTCCGCGTGCCACGGAAAGCTCCCGGACACGACCGTCGCAACAACCAGAATCCCGAGCTGGATAGAGAAGTTGAATAGCGCGGACCCCACCGACGCAAGCGGAAACAGCTCGCGCGGGACATAGACCTTCTTCACGAGCGCCGCGTTTGCGATGACAGCTCCTGTTGCACCCACTAACGTCTCCGAGAAGAGACCCATGATCGTCAGTCCGGTGAAGATGTAGATCGCGAAATCGGGGATTCCCCTCGCAGCTTGTAAGAACTGACCGAGGACGATGTAGTAGATCGCCAACTGCATCAGGGGACGCGCGAGAGACCACAGGAAACCGAGGGCCGAATCCTTGTACTTGGCTTTGAGGTCGCGCCTGACTAGAAGGCCAAGCAGCTCCCGATGACCGAACAGGTCACGGACCGGTGTCACGAATGAACGGGCACCCGACATCGCGGGCGCGCCGACTACTGTCAACGGAGCTTCGGCCAATCGTGCGAAGCGCTCCGCGGAGACGCCACCTTCGCTCTCACTCACCCGGTTAGCTTAGTCCGCCTGTCTGCCGATTGCGTCTCGCCCGCGCCCAGCCCCGCGCACCGGCGCGAGGTACTTGCTGAGACGATTTGCGAGGCGTACGGCGAATCGACGATGCGCTGCATCGAGCTGTCTGCGAAGGTCAGCGATCTGCTCATCCCGCTGGTCGATGTGCGTCTTCCCCTCGGCAACCGCCAACATCGCTACGTGAAGTGACCCGTGCACGGACTCCAGCGAGTCCCTGAGATCCTGAAGACGACGCTCGTACTCTGCCTCGATCGCTGTGAACCTACGTCCGTCCCGTGCAAGCTGAGCCTGGCGGTCGGAGACATACAGAAGGTCGCGAACGACGAGTTCCGGGGTTTGCTCAGCAAGGTGAGCGAGCCGGCGATCCTCCACCAACTCGCCGACGTACGCGAGTTCGGCGATCTCGTCGGGAAGGGGGTGCTTTGCGACGTATGTCTCTTCAAGGCGTCCCTGCTCCAAACGACGGAAGTCCTGCATCCCGTGGTGCCTCGGGCTGGGTTCCAGGTCGGGGTTCGCCCGGTAGGACTCTCCGGTGTTGCGAACCTTTCGCTCGTATTGCGCCCACGATCGCCACGGCAGGTGGAGCACTTCGATACGAGGTTCGGGGACCGGATCGCCCCAGTTGGGAGCAGAGACGAAGTGATTGCCCTGGCTGACAGACACCTCGGCGTGCCCCCGATGAATCGCGTCCCCCGTCGGATGAAACGGGATGCCTGCAGATACGAGCCGCTGAGCACTCCGCCGGTCGCGGTAGATCAGGCGTTGCAGTCCCGTTCCATCGACGGCAGGCGCGCCTGTCAGGTTCACGACCTGCACCGTCACATACTGCACAGCCTCGTCAATGCGGCGGAGCTCGTCGCGAAGAGTGCTCGCCTCGTCCGCCGCGACGAAAAATTCGTCGGCATCGGCGTTGATAACCCAGTCGGCCCCGTACTCCGTCGCCGCGAGACGCGCCATCCTGGTTACGGTTTCGGACTGCTGCTTTCGGTGAACGGGATCATCCCAGACTGTGACGAACCCACTCTGCGCGAATCGTTCGAGCGCCTCTCGCGTTCCGTCGACCGAACCGTTGTCGGTGACCAGGATGTGGTCGACACCTTGCCTTCGGTGATGCTCGAGCACCGCCTCGATGATGTCCGCTTCGTCACGGACCATCATCGTCATCACGATCTTCACGATGGAAAAACCCGCTCCTAAGTAGCCCCCGCCCACGGGTTGATGCGCCGGAGGGCTTGGCGCCATCTCTTGAGACTATCCACAGCTCGCGCAAATGTCCGATTCCGGTGAGGATGATTCAGACTCACGTACATCCGAGCGAAATCAACGATCGTCCCGGTGCCCGTAAACCCCATGCCCTTGACGAGGCGGATCTGGTTGAGAACGTCACCGGGGATGGTCGCAGACATCTGGTCGAGGTTGAACTCCAACGATGTATGGCTCACAGCCATGTATTCGGGAGTAGCGATCGTGCGCGAGTGATATCCGAGTTCCGCCGCCGCATAGACCGGAACACGCTCCAGCACGTGTGCGAGGCCACCATCCCGATACGCCTCGGCGCCACCGAAGTCCTGATAATTCCAGTTGTGCTCAACCAGGAGTCGCAATGCCTCGGGGCGGGCGAAGAACATCGAGCCGTACGGAGCGAGAGGCGTGATCTCGTCGACGGGGACTCGAATTCCCAGTTCTCGACTCAGTCGTTCGTATCCTGGCTTGTTCGACCACCATCCGCGCCCGAGCGTGGGGTAGCCGAAGTGGATTGTCGGCGGAAACGCAAGACCGAGACCGGGCTCACGCTGGAACAGCCCGAGCACATTAGCGGCATAACCCTCGCTGGCCAGGAGGTTGAGGAACTGCTGCTGTTTGAAATGGCGTCCGACGTTGAAGCCGTCCTGCGGCGTCTTCTTCGAGTGGAGTTTGACAACGATGTCGAACTCTCCCGACAGCAGGATGTCACGGCATCCGATGAGGAAAGCACTTTGGTCTCGACCGTTGTTCGACTCCACCACACGGACATCGATGCGATCGCGGGGCCATCGCAGAGAGACCGTTCGTTCGATTTCTTCCGCGCGCGCGCGATCGGGAGTTGTCACGACGAGCGTGCATTCGCCTGGTAACCGCTCCGCGAGGTCGAGAATCTCGTCGGTCATGTCCGGGTAGAAAATGTGGGCGATCACGACCACGCGAAAAGGGCGACCCTCGTCGTAGATGAGTCCGTCATGGAACAGCGTCGAATGCAGCCCAAGGTTCGCATGCAAATCTTTGGGGGCCACACTGCGAGCCAGAGACGAGAGCGCGATTTTCCCCGGGTATCCCCGAGCGATCATCGCCTCCCACACGTCGCGGCCGATGACAGCGTGTTTGTCGAGAAACGGAGGGAAACTTGTGAAGATCCGTCGTACAACGATCGGGCAGCCTCCGTTCACCAGATCAACTGCGCGGAAGAAGGCGGGGTCGGTGCTGTTGTAGCGCGCCCCAGGAAACGCTGCCTCCCAGGTGAGTGCGAGATCGCTAAGCCAGCCGGCAATCGCCTCGCCGAGTTCGGTCCAAGCCCGCTTTTGAGAGAGGAAGTCCGCCCACATCCGCCACGGGAGCCGGAGCGGGCGCACGACGATCCACTCCGGCGAAGGCACTACGGCCGCTTGGCCATCGCCGTTGTCATGGCTGCGGTCGGTCATCGACCATAGCGCGGCCTCGCTTCTCGTCATCCGGTCGAGCAGCGCAGGGAATGGACCCACAGGGCCGAGCCATTGGTCACCCGTGAAGATCACCTCATCGAACCTGCCGAAGTCAAGCCGATCCGCCGCTGCGCTCCATGCCACCGTCGCACCGACTTCCCCCGGAACCCCGAACGAGTACACGTCATCTGCGATCTGCTCCGCGCGCTCGAGACCCTCGGGACTAAGCCCGCCTACCACCGCGATCGAGTCCACCTCGGCGCGCAGAGCCACCAGGGCATATACCGTGGCTTCGTCTATATCGCCGCGTCGGTCGGTTATCGCGAAAACGAGCGCGCGGTGCACAGCCGGGGCGGACGGCGACAGACGCTCAGAACTCACAGCTTTCCTCCTTCTGCTCGTGAGGGACTCCGACGAGGAGGGCGACGCAGTGCTTTGACCTTGACGAGCACCCGCCTGAGAAGGTCGAGCGCGGGATCGGTGCGACGGGCCAGCCTCGGGTATTTGAAGCGAAGGTACATCCGCGCGAAGCTCCCCGGGCCAGCCGCGCTCATCCATCCCGCGCGGTGGAGAAACTGAATCTGCTCCACGGGATAGCCGGGTGTCGTCGAGGCCAATTGGTCGAACGTGTACTCGAGCGAGATGTGACTAAGCGCCGCGTGTCTCTCCGTCATGACCGTACGGCAGTGAAACCCGGACTCGCCCGCGACGTTTGCGATGATCCGTTCCTGCGTACGAGCAAGATCGGCTCCGCCAGGGGCGCCTTCGCGTCGATAGTCGTCGTAGGCCCACTTGTGCGCGGTGAGCGCTCGCATCGCGCGAGGGCGGAAGACCATCATTCCTCCCAGGGGCGCCAACGGGGATACCCCATCGAGAGGTACGCGGACGCGCAACTGCTTGCACAGCCGCTCGGCTGCGGGGCCATATACCGACCATCCCCGACCGAGCGGTGCGTAGCCGATGTGCACGGTTGGCGGAAAGACGACGCCGAGGCCCGGTTCAGACTCGAAGAGGGCGAGGAGGTTGGAGAAGTAACCAGGTGAGTCGATGATGTTGTCGATCTGTTGGCTCTGAAAGTACCGCCGCGCGTTCTTCGCCGAGGTTCCCATCTTCATCGTGTGGACACGCACGATGAGATCCACATCCTCTCGCGCCAGCACATCAACGAGGCCGACAAACAACGCAGCGATGTCGCGTCCATCGTTGGCAGGAAGCACGCGGACCTCTGCGGACCTCATCCGCGGATCATTCAGATCTTGTAGCGCCTCATGCACCGAACCTTGGTCGGTGGACGACGCGACCGTCACAATCAGCTCGAAAGGCTCAGCGATGGCCGACACCCTCTGGAGAAGGGCACCCGCCGCTGATGCATCGGAAATGTGGGCTGCGACGATTATGCGCTGCCTCCCCCCTCCCGGGCGTGGCACGTCCGGCAGGATTTCCAGCATGGCCAGATCCGCGTTTAGCGTCCGTGGTGCGACATTCCTCGCAAGGTTCGCCAGGATGTTCTCCACTGGGTAGCCGTACTGCGCGACCCTATTGAGCAGATCCCGGCCGATGACGGCATGCCGGTCAAGGAATGGCGGGTAGTGAAAGAATGGTCGCCGCTTGATCAGCGGGCAACCGGCGTCAAGAAGCAGATCCGCGTTGAACAACGCTGGGTGATCTGTCGGATAGTCCTCGCTGGGGAACGCCACCCCGTGGGTGAACCCCTCGCTTTCGAAGGCGTGGGTGAACACGATTTCATGTTTGAGGACGGCATCGAAGTAGCCCGGCATGCTCGGAAGGTCGCGCCAGTAGTCTCGCCATTGTGATGACTCCAGCATGCGCCGTCGCACCGCGATCCAGAACGACTGCAGGTGGTAGTGCATCACTCCCTTCCGGGTGAACGGATTCGGCTCTTCGCGCGCGTGATCGGTCATCCCCCAGAAGTCGATTGGCTGCGCATCCATACGTTCAAAGACGGGGCCGAACGGGCGCACTGGTCCGTACCACGTGTCGTTCGCGAAGACGACTTCGTCATACTCGTTGATGGCTTCGCCGAGGTGGTCAATCGCGTGCTTGTGTGCCCAGATGTCGAAGCCGACATTTGGACGCACAAGTATCTCGTCGCAGACCTCTTCCAGCGCAGCGCGCCCGCCGTCGTCCAAGCTGCCGTTGACGACGACCAGGATGCGGTCGGAATGTATTCTCAGCCCCGCGAGCGTGAAGAGTACGAATTCCTCGACGCCTCCGCGCCTGTCCCAAATGACATAGACAAGCAGGCGTCGTCCACTTGTAGGGAAGATCTGAGGTTGCGTCACCTGACCACCGTTCGTGACGGGCCCGGAATCTCCGACACCCGAATCATCAAGCGGCGATCCTACTGCTTCCCATATTCAAGAACCTTGAGAAGGTAGGCGCCGTAGCCGCTCTTGACCAAGGGCATAGCGCGTTCGCGGAACTCGTCGTCGGTGAGGAAGCCCATACGCCAGGCGACCTCTTCAGGTGCTCCGATTGAGAGCCCCTGGCGCTTTTGAACAGTGCGGATGAATTCGGTTGCTTCGCTGAGCGAGTCAAACGTGCCCGTGTCCAACCATGCTGTGCCTCGCGGCAGCAACTCGACCTGAAGCGATCCCCTTTCGAGGTACTCCCGGTTCACGTCCGTGATCTCGAGCTCACCACGCGGCGAGGGCTTGAGCTCTTTGGCGATATCCACAACATCGTTGTCGTAGAAATACAGCCCTGGGACCGCATAGTGACTCTTCGGAGCCTCAGGCTTCTCCTCGAGCGAGACAACCCGCCCGCCGGCGTCGAATTCGACAACCCCGTATGCGGTCGGGTCATCGACCCAGTATCCGAAGACCACGCCACCGGTGAGGTCATGATAGCGACGAAGACGCGTGCCCATACCGGGTCCGTAGAAGATGTTGTCGCCAAGAACGAGAGCAACACTGTCGGTGCCGATGTGATCCTCACCAAGGATGAATGCCTGGGCGAGACCGTCGGGCGATGGCTGTGTTCGGTAGGTGATCGATACACCGAACTGTGAGCCGTCCCCCAGTAGTCGCGTGAACTGATCCGCATCGTGCGGGGTCGTGATCACCAGAATCTCGCGGATGCCGGCGAGTATAAGCGTCGACAGCGGGTAATAGATCATCGGCTTGTCGTAGACCGGGACGAGCTGCTTTGAGACGCCGAGAGTGACCGGATGCAGCCGCGAACCCGTGCCTCCGGCAAGAATGATGCCCTTCATGCGTATCAGTCTGATCGATCGCGCTCGGTCGACCAAGCCAGGGTGCTCTCATCCGCTCCAGATAGTCTTTCTTGCATGCGTACGCTTCTGGTTACTGGTGGTGCTGGGTTCATTGGGTCGAATTTTGTCCACCATGTGGTTGAGCACACGGATGACACCGTCGTGGTGCTCGACAAGCTCACCTACGCCGGCAATCGCGCCTCGCTCGCGGGTCTGTCCGGGGATCGGGTGCGGTTGGTTGTGGGTGATATCGCGGACGCTGCGGTCGTTGACCCGTTGGTCGCGGATGCGGACGCTGTCGTGCACTACGCGGCCGAGTCTCACAACGACAACTCGTTGCATGATCCGCGTCCGTTCCTGGACACAAACATCATCGGCACGTACACGCTGCTGGAAGCTGCCCGGAAGTACGGGACCCGGTTTCATCACATCTCTACCGACGAGGTGTACGGGGATCTGGAGCTGGATGATCCGGAGCGGTTCACTGAGCACACCCCGTACAACCCGTCGTCGCCGTATTCCTCGACGAAGGCGGGTAGTGACCTGTTGGTGCGGGCGTGGGTGCGTAGTTTCGGGGTGCAAGCAACGATCTCTAACTGCTCGAACAACTATGGGCCGTATCAGCATGTGGAGAAGTTCATTCCGCGGCAGATCACGAACGTGATCCGCGGCATCCGTCCCAAGCTCTACGGTGCGGGCGAGAACGTGCGGGACTGGATCCACGCCGACGATCACTCCTCGGCAGTTCTCACGATCCTGGATAAGGGTGAGATCGGGCAGACGTACCTGATCGGCGCCGACGGGGAGCGCACCAACAAGGCAGTGGTCGAGTTGATCCTCACCCTGATGGGTCAGCCGCAGGATGCGTACGATCACGTCACCGACCGGGCAGGTCACGACCTGCGATACGCGATCGATTCGACAAAGCTGCGCACCGAGCTGGGGTGGACCCCGCGGTTCCAGGACTTCGAGGCGGGTCTTGCCGCGACGATCGACTGGTATCGGGAGAACGAGGCGTGGTGGGCGGCGTCCAAAGACGGTGTTGAGGCGTTCTACGCCACCAAGGGCCAGTGATGACGGAGTACGGTAAACCGCTCTCGGTGACCGAAACCGGCATCCCGGGGCTGGTGGTGTTCGATCTGCCGGTGCACGGGGATGCGCGGGGCTGGTTCAAAGAGAACTGGCAACGCGAGAAGATGACCGGCCTGGGCCTACCCGATTTCGGGCCGGTGCAGAACAACATCTCGTTCAACGATGCTGTCGGCACCACCCGCGGCATCCACGCCGAACCGTGGGACAAGTGGGTCTCGGTCGCGACCGGACGGATCTTCGGCGCGTGGGTCGACCTGCGGGAAGGCCCCACGTTCGGGCAGGTGTTCACGACCGAGCTCGACCCGTCGCGGGCGATCTTCGTGCCCCGCGGGGTCGGGAACTCCTACCAAACCCTCGAACCCGACACCGCGTACACCTACCTCGTCAACGACCACTGGTCCCCCACCGCCGAGTACAGCTTCCTGAACCTCGCCGATGAAACCGCCGGCATCGACTGGCCGATCCCGCTTGACCAGGTGCAGATCAGCGAGAAAGACCTGAAGCACCCACGCCTGGCTGATGTCACCCCGATCGGGCCGCGGAAGATCCTCGTCACCGGAGCGAACGGGCAACTCGGCCGCGCCCTGCGCGCGCAGTTCGGGGATGCCGCGCACGTCGAGTATGCGACCCGAGACGACCTCGACCTGACCAGCCCCGACCTCGCGACCGCGCGACGGTGGCGGGACTACGGCACCATCATCAACGCCGCCGCCTACACCGCCGTCGACACCGCTGAAACCCCCGACGGGCGCCGCGACGCCTGGGCCTCGAACGTCACCGCCGTCACCGCGTTGGCGCGCATCGCGACCGAGAACGGCATCACCCTCGTCCACATCTCCAGCGACTACGTCTTCGACGGCACCTCCCCCACCCCCTACACCGAGGCCGACCCGTTCAGCCCGCTCGGCGTCTACGGACAAACCAAAGCCGCCGGCGACGCCATCGTCGCTACCGTGCCCCACCACTACATCATCCGCACCAGCTGGGTCATCGGCGACGGCCACAACTTCGTCCGCACCATGGCATCCCTCGCCCAGCGCGGCATCAACCCCCGCGTCGTCAACGACCAGATCGGGCGACTCACCTTTACCGCCGATCTCGCGGCAGGAATCCGCCACCTTTTGGATACCGACGCGGTGTCTGGTACATACAACCTCACCGGCTCAGGGCAACCGAGCACATGGGCCGAGATCGCTGCGCAGATCTTTGAAGTAACCGGCCACGACTCTGCTCGTATCACCGGCATATCGACTGATGAGTACTTCGCGTCGTCAACTGCCCCGGTCGCTCCCCGACCGCGCAACAGCACCCTGGACCTCGCCAAGATCCGAGACTCCGGGTACTCACCTGCGAACTGGAATGAGTCGCTTTGGCGCTACCTGGCAGGCGAGAGTTGAACGGAGTGCCAAAACAACTGTACGAATGGTGGACGAGATTCACCGCCCTCACCGACGAGGATCTGCCTCGGGCCCGGGTGGTCGGAAGCGGCGCCGCACTGTTCTGCGTGATCTTCGCGGTCCTCGTAACGACAGCGATCAACGGCACATCGTCCGGCGCGTTCTTCGCAATGATGTACGCCGGCTCCGACCCCGCGCTCCTCTTCGGCACACCGAACCTCATCCGAACCGATGAATGGAATGTACAGACGGTCTGGGCGATCGCCCAGGTGCAACAGGGGCTGCCCGTTATCAACGGCACCTTCCCAGGGGGGATGGATGCGACGATCCCCCAGGATCTCCCCCGGATTGACTGGAGCGCCGTCTTTCGCCCCCACCTCTGGGGCTTTCAGTTCTTTGACGTCGATCACGCGCAAGCGTGGAAGTGGTGGCTCCCACTACTCGGTGTTGCCATTGCCACCTACACCTTCGTCATCGTGGAGATGCCGCGCCGGCCTCTCCTTGCCGCTCTCAGTGCCGTAGCCGTCTCCGCAAGCCCGTTCCTGCAGTGGTGGTTCTTGCAGACCACGCTGTGGCCACTCGCCTGGGGGTTTGCCACCCTCGCCGCGGTGAGATGGTCACTGCGCACCTCACGATCGTGGCATCGCTGGATCTGGGCATCGGTCATCATGTATCTGACGGTGGTGATGGCGATGGGCATCTACGTCCCCTTCATCATTCCCGTCGTCATCATTACGGCGCTGACAGCAATCGGAATGGTGATCGCGGCTGCGCCCGGCCTCCGGTGGCCCACCGTGATCATGAGGCTAGTGCCGTTGCTAGTGGGCGGGGTCGTAGCTGGAATGATCCTCATTGTCTGGCTCATCACGCGGTGGAGCACGGTAACCGCCTTTCTGTCTACTGCCTATCCCGGAGAGCGCTTGGTTCCGACCGGGCTGGGCGCGTCTTTGCAGTCAATCGCGGCACTCTTCGGATCGGGTTTCATAGGTTCGCTGCGAAATGCAGGCCGATTCCTCGACGGAAACGCATCCGAGTCAGCGACGTTCTTCCTGCCCGCGGTGTTCCTTCTTCCCGTGATCGTTTGGGTTGTCGTGAAAGCGTGGCGGTCGCGCCGAGCCGACGTGTGGCCGCTTCTGCTCGCGGTAGTGGGTGGAATCGTGCTCCTCGCATATATAGCGATACCCGGCTGGGATGGTGTCGCGCACCTCCTGCTCCTGGACCGCTCGACGCCGGTGCGTGCGCGCATCGGTTTGGGCTTCGGGTCGTTCGTCGTCGTGATCTTGTTGCTGGGAATGCTCTCGCGGACGAACCGCCCCGGATGGCTCGTTGCGGCTCTCGGCGCAGTTGCATTCATCGCCAGTCAGGCCGCGATAGCGGGCGGCCTTGCGGTGTATGCACCGGATCTGCTGCAGCTCTCGGGGCCATGGTGGTTCATCACGATCGTGTCTGCTCTTGCCATACTCGCAGTCGGTCGCGCGTGGCCGATTGCCGCGATGGCCGCACTCGCAGCGGTCGGACTGATCGGTTCTTTCGGTGTGAATCCGCTGTACCGTGGCGTGTTCGATCTGCGTGACACCGCGCCCGCCCAAGCGATCATACAAATCAACGACCAACATCCTGGAACATGGGTGGCCGTCGGAGATCGGCTAACCACTGCCCTGGTGCTCGAAAGCGGCGTCACGGCATACAACGGTTTCCAGGGGGCACCCAACCCTGAGATGTGGGAACAGATCGATCCCACATCGACTTACGCATTCGAGTGGGACCGACTCGCGGGCGTGTCATGGGTACCCGGCCCCGGCGCACCTGTTATTACCAATCCGTATCCGGACCAGATCCAAGTCACTTTCGATGCATGCTCGGAGTTCGCGCAGGAGAATGTTCAGTATGTCGCGTCTGACTCCGCAGCGGATCTGGACCAGCGCTGCCTCGTCAAATTGAACAGTCTTCCGGTCGCGTCAACAGACATCATCCTCTGGGAAGTGGTGAGACCCCCGGACTAGGACCGGTGTTCATCGTGGCTTGGGGTTCAGGGCCGCAGAGCATGGCGCAACAAGACGCCGGCACCCCGCGTATCTCTGCCCATGAGAGCGGCGGGGACCGTCGTGAGCGCGTTCATGCGGCTGGAGAGATGGCGGCGCGCAGCGCGTGCAGCACGGCGCCATCCGCGGGCACGAAAATGGTCAGCAAGATGTCCGAAGTATGCCGACTCCTCAACAAACCGGCTTCCGTCTACTGCCTTCCACGATGAAACGCTGGTGGCATGCCTTCGATACGAGAAGACGACATCATCGTCCAGGACGAGCGAGCCGCCCTGTTCGCAGACGTCAAGTGCGAGGGCAAGGTCCTGCACCACGTCGTACCCGGGCGAAAACCCAATGCGACGCGCCAGCTCACCGTTCCAGGCGATGGCCGGAAAGTTCATCCAGTTCCCGCGAGTCAGGCTTACAGCCATATCCTCTCCGGAGAGCTGCAGCGGCTTCGGCCCGCGCGGCCTGTAAAACGCCTTCGCGGTATCGACGAGCGATCGCGTGGGACGCCCCTCGGCATCGATGATCTCGGTACCTGGATGAAGCAGCCCCGCATGCGGATATCGCTCGGCGAGTTCCAAGATCCGTGTGACATAACGCGGATGCATCAGATCGTCGCATCCGAAGATCGTGACCCATGTCGCGTTCGATCGTTCAAGACACTCCTGAAACGATCTGTTGATCCCGAGGTTCACTTCGTGGCGGATCACCTCGACTCTGCTATCGGCGACTGATGCCGCCCACTCAAAGGGCGCACGATCAGGGTAGGCGTCATCGATGATGACGAGTCGCCAGCGGTCGCTATCTTGCGCCAGCACGCTCGCCACAGCATCGCGGAAATGATCCTCTCGCCCGTAGAACGGCAACATGATGTCGACTCGTTCACTCTCGCTCATCCCGCTCCCCTCCTTCGGTAACATTGGCCACCATGACCGACTCCGGCTCAGCACTGCGGGACTCGGTCCTCTCGACAATAGGAACCATCGCACAGGGAGCGTCACGCTTCGCCTACACCGTGATCGTCGGCCGTCTGCTGGGCGCCGACATTCTCGCTGCAACGAACACCGCTTTCGCTGTGTCGATTCTACTTTCGCTCTTGGGGCCCACCGCAGCGGGAAATGCCGCAGCGGCTTTTGGCGGAACGAGCCAGACGGGAAGCCAGACCGCCAAAAAGCTCACCGCCATGATGGTGTGGCTGGGCGCGGCGCTCGGCGCTGTCGCCCTCGTCACGACCCAGCTTCTCGGGGGCGACGGAACAGCTCCACTCATGGTCGCCGCACTGACGATCAGTTGGTCCTGGTATATCTTCGGTCGCGGCGTTCGATTCGGGATGCGCCAAGTGCCGGCGGTTGCGGTGTGGGACAACGTCACGGGAGCGCTCTCCCTCGTGCTGCTCGTAGCTGTGATCTTGACTCATATGACACCCCTGGTACTGGCACCAGCGGTGATCGGCTACGGGGCTTTCGCCCTCGCGAGCTTGGTCGGCGCGCGGCGAGCAGCGCGCAGGCACGACAGTGAGGAACGGCCTGCGCCCACCCAAGCATTGGCGCACTTTCTCATATGGTCATCGCTTGGCCTGATCGCGACGAACGGCATCATGCAGGTCTCGATGGTCTTCGCTGCTGTCTTCGACAGTCCCGCGCGCGCGGGTCTCTTCGCCGCAGCACTTTCTCTCGCAACACCGTTGTCCATGCTCGCGCAGGCGGTGACTCCAGCTCTGCTGCCCCGGTTCGCTCAGTGGTCTCAGCTGCCGCACGCCGATCGCGCGCGTAGCATTCGACGAGCCACACTGACGCTGACCGTTCTCCTTGGGGCAGGTGCTGCCGTTGTCATCGCCGTCCTGCCGTGGGCGCTGCCGATCGTTTTCGGTCAGGACTTCGCCGGAGCGGTACCTCTCGCCCAGGGCTTGATGGTCGCCGTCTTTGGATTCTCGCTCTCAGTCTTTCTCAGTGCCTACCTAGCAGCCATCGGGCGCGCACGTATATCCACCCTCGCAACCGGTACGTCCGCCTTTGTCGGATTGATGATCATGATCGGCGCAAGCATCGGGCTCGGCGGCGCAGTGGGTGCCGTCATCGGGACCGGCTCGGCGATGATCCTCTCAGCCTCCTTGCTGGCAGCGATCAGTCTGTGGCCGGGTAGGAAGGAGAGCGTCAGGTAGGATCATGAGGTTTGCATTGACTCGAAGGTCCCGATGACTACTCCCCACACCGAGCTCACCATCCTTATGCCCTGCCTCAACGAGGCTGAAACGCTCGCGGTCTGCATAGACAAGGCGAAAGGATACCTCGACAGATCCGGAGTTAGCGGCGAGGTGCTGATAGCCGACAATGGCAGCACCGACGGCTCTCAGGAGATCGCGCGGTCGCACGGCGCCCGCGTGGTCGACGTGCCCGTGAAGGGGTACGGCGCGGCGCTCATCGGCGGAACCGAGGCTGCTGCAGGCAAGTATGTGATCATGGGGGACGCCGACGATAGCTACGACTTCACGTCCCTGGATCCCTTCCTGGAGCGGCTTCGAGCCGGTGACGACCTCGTGATGGGCAACCGCTTCCTCGGCGGCATCGAACCGGGCGCCATGCCGCCGCTCCACAAGTACTTGGGCAACCCTGTGCTGACCTGGATCGGCCGGGTCCTCTTCCGCTCCCCGATCCGCGACTTCCACTGCGGCCTCCGCGGCTACAACCGGCAGTCCATCCTCGATCTGGAACTGTGCACCACCGGCATGGAGTACGCGAGCGAGATGGTTGTCAAGTCGACCCTCGCCGGGTTGCAGGTGAGTGAAGTGCCCACGACGCTTTCGAAAGACGGGCGCAGCCGCCCGCCACATCTTCGCAGTTGGCGGGATGGATGGCGGCATCTGCGTTTCTTACTGATATTCAGCCCCAACTGGCTGTTCCTCGTTCCCGGGATCATCGCGCTGATCCTCGGTCTGGCTGGATCGCTGCTCCTGCTCCTGGGCCCGGCCTCGATCGGTCCGATCGGCCTCGATACGGCCAGCCAGGTGTATCTCGCCGCCCTTGCGACAGTCGGGTACCAATCGGTACTGTTCGGCGTCCTCACCAAAATGTACGCGGAACGCGAGGGGTTCCGTCTTCCGCGCGGACGGAATTTCACTTGGCTTGCGAAGCGGATGACACTCGAAGCGCTCGCATTGGTTGGACTCGGCCTCTTCCTCGTCGGCCTCGTCGGCCTCGTCATCCAGCTCGCGGCATGGGGCACTCAGGGCTACGGTCCGCTCGACGCAGGGGCCACCGTGCGAGTTGCGGTCCCGGCGGCACTCATGATGAGCCTTGGCGCGCAGACGGTCATGGCGGGGCTCTTCCTCGGCATTCTGACGATTCCGACGAGATCGATCGACGCTACGCACGCCGGCAACGTTCCCTGAACGGCCCGGAGCACCTGTCAGCAGTCAGCTGTCAGAGTGAACACAGCTCCCAGCTGCGTCACGAGGCTGTGGAAAGCCTCGAGCACAGCATGTCGTCGAGCACGGTGTCCGTTGCCGCGGCCTCTCTCCCGGCAGGATAGAGCACTCCGCCCCTCGGTTCATAGACTGTGTCACCGCACACCACGGTGGTAGAGAGAGTTCCGGCTCCCGCGGACGCCTGCCAGCCACTCACCGTTCTCACGACGGTAGACAAACCCAGTGCCTGGATCCGTGAGAATGACGGGACGTAGTAGAAAACTGCCCCGTCGAAGAGATAGACGGCGGCGTCCGCCGCGGACTTCACAAGCTCGCCGGTGGCGAAGTACTGCTCACCGACCGGGAACGCTCCGAGCGCAGCCTCGGAAACCGTGAGGATAGTCGGCACCGCGCCACCGCCCAGATCGGCCAGCTTCGCCATCGTCGGAACGTAGCGACGCCCACCGTCGACGAGGTGGAACACGGCAGCTCCCGTCGAGGTCTTCACGAAGATTGGAGCAGCCTCCGTCCGTGCGGCAGGAATGAGATCGCACAGCGACGAATCGAGGGAGACGCTCGCGAAATCCTCCGCGCCGCTCGCCGCATACCGCTCACCCCCGACGACGAAGGAAGTCACCCCGTCACACATCACGAACCACCCGAGGCTTTCGGATGTGTCATAGCCCACGAGCGTCGAATCCGCGACCCGCTGCGCTGTCGTCGTCAATCCCATTGCCCTGCCCACGTCCCAGCTGGGCAGATAGAGTAGACGACCATCACGAGTCGGCAGCCAGACCTTGGTGCTGGACGCGCTCACGATGAATTGCCCTACCGGGAACTGGTGAAGCTCCTCGACCGGGACCGTATGCGGATCCCCGAGAGTGAAGTCGGCGAACGCCGCCGCCGAGACCGTCAGAATCCTCGGCTCTGTCCCTCCCGCGAGCGCAACAAGACGGGTCATCGTCGGCACGTAACGCAGGACGCCCTGCGTCGCGTGATAGACGTCCGATGACGTCGACGTCTTAACGAATAGCTCACCCGAAGCTGTCGACGAGATGCTGAGCTTCCCGCACGTCCCCGTATCGAGCGACGTCACGGCGAAGCCGGCCGAGTTAGGCACCCGATAGTTCGTCCCGCCCGCCCCGTACATCGTGTTCCGCTCACAGGACACGAATCGAGTGAGATCGCCCGACCGGGTGTAGCCGACGAGGTCCGACTCAGCGACGCTGCGTGCGGATCGACCGAGACCGAGGTCCAACGTGACAGACCAGGACGGAACGCGCAGAAGGCGGCCGTCGGTCTGCGCGAGGTAGACGTTTGGACTAGCCTCGGAGACCACGAGCGTTGCGGG
Organism: Microbacterium schleiferi; assembly: GCF_020781975.1. Taxonomy (GTDB): domain Bacteria; phylum Actinomycetota; class Actinomycetes; order Actinomycetales; family Microbacteriaceae; genus Microbacterium. The sequence goes on along the minus strand of NZ_JAJGNI010000003.1, from coordinate 38,883 downwards.
CGTGAAGCGTACGTAGCTCACCGTCCGCTTGGCGACCTCGGACGCGGCGAGGACGGCCGCGTAGGGTGCGGATTCACCCGTGAAGTAGGTGAGGGCCGCCGAGTCGAAGTATGGAACGAGCGTCGAGGTGGTGAGCGAGTGGATCTTGCCCCCGCTGACGGTGCGCGCGTACGCGGTCATCTCGCTCGACTTCGTGAAGAGGGCGAAGTCATTGGTGGCTAGCTGCGTGACGTCTGCACACGCGCTGCCCCACAGCGCGACGAGATCGCATGTCGCAAACCTGTGGATTGCCCCACCATCGACATAGGAGATCTCACCTGTGGTGGTGTCGCGGACGAACCGGGTGGCCTCGCCGCCATCCGCGAACTTCCCAAAGAGCTGGTCACCGACCGCAACCGGTGAACCGAGCGCCGCATTGAAGGCCGGCCAGTCCGCCGCCGTGATGTGGTAGCGCGTTGCGCCGGTCACGAGGTAGATGTCGGCGCCTCGGGAGATGAGTAGCTTGTAGGCAATCTGCGTCGATCCGAACCAGTCGGTGAAGTAGTTGAAGAAGTTGCGGTTACCGTAGCTGGAGCAGCCGTCGCCCTCACCGTAGCCGGCGCGCAGAGCCGCAGCGTTCGGCTGGTACGGCGTGTAGTAGTACAGGTTCGCCGTCGCTTGGTTCTCGATGTAGACCGCACCCCGACCGCAAGAAGTGTTGGGGTGGTACTGCACATTCCAGGTCCTTCCTGGCGCGTACCACGTGAAGTAGTTGCTCGTGCCTGGGGGGTTCGCATACCGCTTCATCTGTCGTGCGCCGCCGTACACCTGGTTGAACAGGCCGTAGTAGGCGGTGTCGCATGCTGCGGTATCTGGGCAGCCCTGGCCCATCGCGGCCTGGTAAGCCCAGGCGCTCGGGGCTGTTGAGGTGATAAGTCCCTGCTCCTTCTGAAGCATCACGAGGATCACTTGTGGGTTGATCCCACACGCCTGGGCGACCTTGAAGATCACCCGCGACGCGCGCTCCGAGGCTCCACCCGAGTACGCGCCGCACATCGCATCGGCGGCGATCGAACGCGTCTGGACGTAATAGTCCTTCAGACAGGTGTAGCCCGACCTGCATGAGGCGACCTTCGACTCGAGGAAAGACTGGATCTGCGCTTCGGTCATCGTTGCGGAATTGAAGAAGACCGCATCGCTGATGATGTTTCCGGGCTTGAACTGGCTGAGATCCGCGGCCTTGACGATCGAGCTGTCAACACTTGACGAGGCAGCCGCTTCCACAGAAGTATCGACTGCGGCAGCGAGCGGTGGAGGAGCCATCGCAACGAGTCCGGCTCCGATAAGCACACCCGCCGCCACCGTCGCCGACACGGCGAACACCATCCGCCGAAGCCGCCTGCGGGTGTGACCTATGGATCGCGCCATGTTACTAGTGTGACGCAAGTTCGCTCACCGTACGAGGATCGCCGAGCCGCGAACTAGAGATCCGCATGCAACTGCCATACGCGATCGCCTGCTTCCCGCCACGAGAAAGCGCGCCCACGGTCGGTCGAGAGTGTGGTGCCGCGGCGGCGATCAGCCTCCGAGGCAAGCAGCGATGCGACGGATGCTGCAAGAGCGTCGGCGCCACCTTCGACGATCGTGCCACCGTCTCCCACCAGTTCGCCGTGGACGGGCGACGCTGCATAGACGACGGGGGTCCCGAGCGTCAGCGCTTCGAGCGTGCGCCAGCCGTAGACAGGGGCCGAGCCTGGCACCACGAGCACGGATGCCGCAGCAAGCGTTGCCGCGCGGTCGGCTGCGCCCGCCGCAGAGACGACCACCACGTCGCGCTTCCGCGCGTGGCTCAGGTCGCCGAGTACGACAACAGGAGCATCCGGAGCCACACGACCCAGCTCTGCACGCAGCGCCGCAACGAGCCCGCGGAGCTCGTCTACAGAAACCCCAGCGGCGTCGACAACGACCGCGCCCTCAGGCACCCCCAGTGTTCGCCTGCGGCCGATGGCGTCGCGCGGTTCAGCGAAACCCTCCGGCGCGGCGCCGGCGATGACCCGGATTCGCCCGCGCAGTTTCGTGCGCTCGGCGAGCTCGTCGGCCATGGCGTGCAACGGCACGACGACCGCATCCGCGTGCTTCTCAGCGCGCTTGAGCATCGCGCGATGCCATGCCACGGATGCCTTCGAGACGCGCTCAGGATGGGTCCAGGGCGTGAGGTCCCAGATCGTGACGACCGTCTGCTCGTGATTGTGGACACGGTCGTGACGCACGAGCGGCGCGAACAGGGTCGGCGAGTGCAACATTCCCCCGCCAAGGCCGCTGGGCAGCCCCAGGGAGAGCGCGGTCGACAGCTCGCGGCGTGGGATGGGCGAGGTCTCGACCCCGGCGAGTCCTTCGAGGGCCCGCACCTCGGCGAGCGCGTCGTCCCCGGCCGCCGGGACAACCCCCGAGACTTCGCACCCCCGTGGCGCGGCAGCGATCAGGGCACGGGTCAACTCCCGCGAAGCCATCGCCAGGTCGGGATCGGTTGGCGTGACCAGTTGGTCGAGCACCACGCGCAAGGTCGTCGTCACAGAATGGAGCCTCTTCGTCGAGCCGAACGCCTCACGCGGCGGGCGTGGGCGTGGGTGTCGGCGGATGCAGCGCCTGCTGCAGGTAGTCCTGGATGAAGGCGACGTCGTCGGCAGACAATTCCTCGGGGATGATGCCGATGCCACCCACGCCCGACGGGGTGAGCTCGATCGTGGTGACCGGCTGCTCCTTGGATTTGAGGGCAAGCTCGGCGAAGTACGGAACCATCGACTGCGGGATGTCAGTCTGCACGATAGCCGTACCGGCGGTGAGCACCTCGTTGAACCGGTTGAGGACGTTCATCGGCGTGAACTGCGCGAGGATCGCCTCCTGCAGCTGGCGTTGGCGCAGCATCCGGTCCCAGTCGCTCGTGGTGTAGCGGGAGCGGGCGTACCACTGCGCCGTGTCGCCGTCCATGTGCTGGAAACCGGGCTCGATCCAGCCGATCGCCCACTCCTCGGCGGGTTGCCCGTCGTAGGAGGGACCGCCACCCTTGGGGAGACGCTCGGACACGTCGATGTCGACGCCACCGAGCGCATCGATGAGAGCCGCAAAGCCGTGCATGTCGATGAAGACGTAGTACGGGATCTCGATCCCAAGCAAACCTTCGGCGGCATCCTTCGTCGCCTCGATACCCGGCTCCGAGCCGTTCGCGACGGCATCCGGATACAGCGCATTGCCGTCACGGCATACTTCCACCTCGGTGCGCAGCTGATTGATGCCACTCCCCCACCCGCAGACCGGGTCCGAGTGACCGGTGTGCCCGTTCGGGTAGAGGTCTTGCATCGGGCCCGGCGCGAAGGGGACGTTGACCATGTCGCGCGGGATGCCGGTGATCGTGACGGCTCCCGTGTCGGCGTTGATGGACGCGACCGAGATGCTGTCGTACCGCATGGAGTCGCGGCCCTCGCCGCTGTCGGCGCCGAGCAGCAGGATGTTGTAATAGCCGTCCGACGGCGGCACGGAGGGTCCGGACTCGGCGAAGATTGCACCGAACGAATCGCGCACGCCCCCGAGCCGGTCGGATGCCCAGACCACGCCGCTGCCAGCGAGCACGAGCGCTCCGACGCCGACGAGCGCGACGGCGAATCGCGTGATCGACCCGGTGCGCACGAGCCGCACGAGGCGCAGGGTGTCGATCGTGAGGATGATCCACAGGAGCAGGTAGACGAACAGCAGGGCCTGGACGCCGAGCAGCACGAACCAGTTCGTGGCGATCGCGACGAACGCCTGCTGCCAGAGCAGGAGCGTGACGATCGAAACCGCGATCAGCGTCCAGCCGAAGAGGGTCGCGCCAAGCCCGAACCGGCCGAGGCGACGGCTACCGGCGAGAACCTGCGCCGATCCGGGGATCAGGAAGTTGAGGACCAGCAGCCACCACGCCCGACGGGTCATCATCGGCCGCGATGCCGTGTTGGGGTAGCGCAGCGGGCGGTTCTCGATGACCGGACGACCCGACGAGGGCCGGGATCCGGTCATCCGCGGGGGGCTGGCGACACTCACAGCGCCTCCTTGAGCCGCCGGTTCTTCTCCTCAACGACACCCTCGAGATCGCGCGCGTAGGTCTCGATCGCATCGGCGTGGGCGGGATCGGCGATTCCCAGCATCCGCACCGCCAACAGCCCTGCGTTGCGAGCACCGCCGATCGACACTGTTGCCACCGGGATGCCAGCGGGCATCTGAACGATGCTGAGGAGCGAGTCCAACCCGTCGAGGGTGGCCAAGGGAACGGGAACGCCGATGACCGGAAGTGCCGTGACCGAGGCGAGCATGCCGGGCAGGTGAGCTGCCCCGCCGGCGCCGGCGATGATGACACGGATGCCGCGCCCTCGCGCCTCGCGGCCGTAGGCAACGAGCTTGTCGGGTGTGCGGTGGGCGGAAACGACCTCGACCTCGTGGGGTACGCCGAAGTCCGTCAGCGCCTGAGAGGCGTCGCTCATGACGCGCCAGTCGGAGTCCGAGCCCATGACGACACCGACGAGCGGGGCAGGGGAACTGTGGAGCGCAGCGGTCACCGGACCAGGCTAGGGTGCATGGCTGGGGATTGCCCGGAACGGCACCCCCGAAGGGAGAATCTGTGACCGAGTCCACCGCTTCCGCCCGAGGGAACCTCGACATCGACGCTCTGCTGCACGCCCGCTACGGCGATGCGGCTCCCGCGCTGACCGAGTCGGCCCTGCGCGACTCGGCAACCCTCGCGGGGCTGCTTCATCACCACACTGTGCGCCACTTCACTGACGCACCAGTCAGCGACCAGGCGATCACCGCGATGCTCGCTGCCGCCCAGTCGGCGGCGAGTTCCTCGAACCTGCAGCTGTGGAGCGTCGTTGAGATACGGGATGCCGCGACCATGCGCGCTCTCGTGGACGAGGTGGGTACGAGCACCTTCGTCGCCGACGCACCCGTCATCCTGCTGTTCATCGCGGACTGGGCGCGGGCCTCGGCAATCGCGGCGGCCGAAGGTGCAGCCGATGAGGCGGCGGACTACCTCGAGTCCACCCTTGTCGCGTTCGTCGATGCTGCTCTCGCCGCACAGAACGCCGTCGTCGCGGCGGAGTCGCTCGGGCTCGGCACCTGCTATCTCGGTTCGGTTCGCAACAACCCCGAGCGCGCCGCGGAGCTGATCGGCCTCCCCGACCGGGCGATGGTGGCGTTCGGCCTCGCGGTGGGGTATCCCGATCCCGCCGACACCGCGGGAATCAAGCCACGCCTCGCACCGAGCGTCGTGCACTCCCGCGAGCGCTACTCCCCCATCACGGATGCCGACGTCGCCGCCTACGACACCGAGATCGCCGCCTACCACGCGAGTCAGGGACGCCCGACGGGATGGAGTCGGGCCGTCATCCGTCGCGTGAAGGATGCGGCGGGCCTCAACGGCCGCGACCGGATGCGCGCCTGGCTCACAGGGCGCGGCTTGCCCTCGAACTAGGCATCCGTCCGACGCCCGGCAATCGGGTCAGTCCTGGAAGAACGCGGCTGCCGCGCGAGCGTCGTAGACGACGTCGTCGAGGTCAGTGCCGACGGCGTTCACGTGTCCGACCTTGCGCCCCGGTCGCGGATCCTTGCCGTACGTGTGGATGTGGGCGGACGGATGCTGCGCCATCGAAGCCGCGAACCGCTCCGACAGGCCGCCCTCGCTGGGTCCGCCGAGGATGTTGATCATCACCGACCACGGCGCGATCGGCGAGGTGTCCCCCAGCGGGAGGTCGAGAACGGCACGCAGGTGCTGTTCGAACTGGCTGGTGACGGCGCCGTCCTGGCTCCAATGGCCGCTGTTGTGCGGGCGCATGGCGAGCTCGTTGACGAGGATGCGGTCATCCGCCGTCTCGAACAGTTCGACCGCGAGCATCCCGGTCACGTCGAGTCCCTCCGCGATCCGCTCGCCCACCTCGGCGGCAGCCGCCGTGAGCCGGGGACTGGCACCGGGTGCCGGCGCAAGAACCTCGGCGCAGACACCGTCGCGCTGCACGGTCTCGACCACGGGATAGGCGCGAACCGCGCCCGACGGCGTGCGGGCCACCTGCTGCGCGAGCTCCCGGGTGAACTCGACCAGTTCCTCGACCAGCAGCGCGCCGCCCCCGGCATCCTCAGCCAGAGCCGTGAACCAGTCCGCGGCGCCGTCCGGCGACGATACGACGCGCACGCCCTTACCGTCGTACCCTCCGCGAGGAGTCTTGACCACGGCGCGCCCACCGTGGGCATCGAGGAAAGCGCCGAGTTCATCCGGACCGGTGGCAGCTGCCCAGTCGGGCTGCGGCATCCCCATTTCCTGCAGCCGCGTGCGCATCAGCAGTTTGTCTTGCGCGTACCGGAGGGCGTCGGGACCGGGGTGCACCGCGATTCCTGAGTCCACCAACGCGTGCAGCACCTGCTGTGGCACATGTTCGTGGTCGAAGGTGATGACATCGACCTCGCGTGCGAAGGCAAGCACCGTGTCGGCATCTCGGTAGTCGCCGACCGCGGTGGCAGCAAGCGCCGCTGCCATCCCCTCCTGCTCAGCCAGCACCCGGATCTCGACGCCGAGTTCGACAGCGGGCGCGATCATCATCCTCGCCAGCTGTCCGCCGCCGATCACACCGACGCGATAGGTCATAGCAGTCCTCCCGTTCGGATCCATTCTCTCGCGAACCGGGCGATCGCTCGCGTCGGTCGCGTGCAGGCCCGGGTCGGCTCAGGACTCGGGAGGCGTCTGCCCGTCGCGGTGAGCGAGGATCTGATTGACCTCGACCTGGTCGATGAGCACCTCGTGGACGAGCGCGACCTGGGGGACGCGGGTCATCCGCATCGGTGCGTCGACACCGTTCGAAAGGATGAGTGTGCCGCTGCTGGCGAGGCGCTGCAGCGGGCCCCGGCGCATCTGAACCGAGTACCCGCGAACGTGCGCGAGTTCGCGCCGCCGCGTCACGAACAGACCGCTGCGCTCGATGACGCGCCGCGTCGTGATCGTGTAGACGTGCGCTCGCCAGGCAAGGAACGGCAGGAAGACCAGCACGAAGATGACCACGGCAGCCGCTGCCAGCAGCATCCAGTTCTCGAAGGGCGCCGGCAGGTTGTCGTAGAAATACCCGGCGGCTGCGGCTACCGCGATCAGTGCGATCGCCGACAGGATCAGCGCGGGCCTGCGACCCCGGATCTTTGCGATCAGCAGCTCGGGCGTCGAAACGCCGGGCGCCGGAGCCAGCGGGCGCCCGACAGAGGTCGGCGACGGGGAGTACCCCGACGACCCGGTGCCCGGCTGCAGCGACATACCCCCATTGTGGGGGTCTCAGCGGACATGGATGACGTCCCCCGCCGCGACGGGCACCGATTCGCCACCGACCGCGACGATGAGTCGCCCGGCGTCGTCGAGCCCGGTCGCGCGTCCCTCCAGCGTCCGCTCGTCGGGCAGCATCACGCGAACCTGGCGCCCGAGTGTCGCGCAGACGCCCCGCACCTCGGTACGCACACGGGCGAATGCATCGGCGGATGCCGCAGCTGCCAGCATCCGGTCGAGTGCGCTGAGGTAGTCCGCGAGCAGCCGGTCGGCGTCGACGTGTGCTCCGGCGATCGCCAACGAGGTCGCCGTGGGCACAGGAAGCTGCTCGGGCGTCATCAGCGTATTGACCCCCGCCCCCACGACGATGGCGTCGGGCTGCCCCGGCACCATCTGCGACAGGATGCCGCACACCTTTGCGCCGTCAATGAGAACGTCGTTCGGCCACTTCAGCGCCACGCGTGAGCCGTCTCCTTCGTTTGGAGGCGCGAACAGACCCCGAATCGCGAGCGTCATCGCCGCGCCGGCGATCAGTGGCACCCACCCTCGCCGCTCGGTGCGGATGCCGGGTACGCGGACAAGAACCGAGATCGCCAGGGCAGCGCCGGCCGGTGCAGTCCACGTGCGATCCAGGCGCCCTCGTCCTGCCCGCTGGTCGTCGGTGACCAGCACCGAGAGGTGGGGGTAGGCATCCGGCTCCCCCGCCACCGCCGCCAGAAGATCGGCGTTCGTGGACCCGGTGTGGGCGACCACATCCAGCCGGCCCGCAATGATCGCCGCCCGCGGAAAGTCGACTGCCTGCATCCGTTCACTGTAGGGCCGCCGGTCCCGGCCACCCCGACGCGAATCGTCACGGTAGGAGAAATCGCGGAGGTAGGCAGATTCCCCCACCAAACGGCCTACGCCGGGGATATCGCCTACCTCCGGGAGGGCAATGACCACCGCCTCCGCATCGGGAAAGGCATAACGGATGCCGCGGCGCGTTGTCGCTGGTCTCCAAGGGCTTCCCGCGACACGCCGATAGTGTGGAGGCGTGACCGACGACAACGACCTGTTCACGACGGCCGGCAAGATCGCCGACCTGCGCGCGCGCTACCAGGAGGCTGTCGTCTCCGCCGAGGAGTCAGCCCGCGAGAAGCAGCACGCCAAGGGCAAGCTCACGGCCCGTGAGCGCATCGAGCTGCTCGTCGATCCCGGCAGCTTCACCGAGCTCGACGAATACGTGCGGCACCGCACGACAGCCTTTGGGATGGACAAGTCGCGCCCCTACGGCGACTCCGTCGTCACCGGAACCGGAACGATCCACGGCCGCACGGTAGCGGTCTACGCCCAGGACTTCTCGACGTTCGGCGGGTCGCTCGGCGAAGTCGCCGGCGAGAAGATCATCAAGGTCATGGAGCTGGCTCTGCGTTGCGGGATGCCGATCATCGGCATCCTGGACTCCGGCGGCGCCCGCATCCAGGAGGGAGTGGTGGCCCTCGGCAAATACGGCGAGATCTTCCGCCTCAACACGCGGGCGTCGGGTGTCATCCCGCAGATCTCGATCATCATGGGGCCAGCCGCCGGCGGCGCCGTGTACTCCCCCGCCCTCACCGACTTCGTCATCATGGTCGACAAGACCAGCCAGATGTTCGTGACCGGCCCCGATGTCATCAAGACCGTCACCGGCGAGGACGTCGGGATGGAAGAACTCGGCGGCGCCTACACCCACAACACTCGGTCGGGAGTTGCCCACTACCTCGCCGAGGACGAAGACGACGCGATCGACTACGTCCGCACAATGCTCGGATTCCTCCCCGACAACAACCTGTCGGAGATCCCCGAGTACGAGAGCCCGTTCGAGTGGGAGACGACGGATGCCGACCGCGCCCTGAACGCGATCATCCCGGACTCCCCGAACCAGCCCTACGACATCCACGAGGTCATCGGCCACATTGTCGATGAGAGCGACTTCCTCGAGGTGCAGCCGTTGTTCGCCCCGAACATCGTGATCGGGTTCGGCAGGATCGAGGGACGGACGGTCGGCATCATCGCGAACCAGCCCTCGCAGATGGCGGGAACCCTGAACATCGAGGCCGGTGAGAAGGCGAGCCGCTTCGTGCGATTCTGCGACGCCTTCTCGGTGCCGATCGTGACCCTCGTCGATGTTCCCGGATATCTCCCCGGCACCGACCAGGAGTGGACCGGCGTGATCCGGCGTGGCGCCAAATTGCTCTACGCCTACGCCGAGGCCACCGTTCCGCTGGTGACGGTGATCCTCCGCAAGGCCTATGGTGGCGCGTACATCGTGATGGGCTCCAAGCAGCTCGGCGCCGACGTCAACCTCGCGTGGCCGACAGCCGAGATCGCCGTGATGGGCGGGCAGGGCGCGGTGAACATCCTGTACCGCGGCGAGCTGAAGAAGGCGGCTGAGACGGGGGAGGATGTCGCTGCGGTGCGCACGCGGCTCGCCAACGAATACACCTACAACGTGGCATCCCCGTTCCTGGCCGCCGAGCGCGGTGAGCTCGACGGGATCATCGAACCGGCCCAGACGCGCGTGTCCATCGCCAAGGCGTTGCGCTCGCTCCGCGGCAAGCGCGCAAGCCTGCCGCCCAAGAAGCACGGCAATATCCCGCTGTAGGACGCGATGAGCACCCGAGAACCAGCGCCCGAAGAACGCGAGCCCGCCGTGCCGATCCACATCGTGCGCGGAGATGCGACAGCCGAAGAGATAGCGGCGGTAGTCGCGGTCGTGGCCGAGCACTATGTCACCGAGCACGCCGAGGCGGTAGCCGACGAACCCCGGCGGTCGGCCTGGGCACTGTCGCAGCGTGCGCTGCGGGAACCGCTGCGGCGCGAACTGGGCTGGAATCGCACCCCCTGCTGACCGCGCCGAGAAAATTGGCCTGGTCCTAGAGCAGGCCAATTTTGTCCCCCAAAATACCTACAGACGAATCGTTGCGGCTCGGCAAGACTGGAACAGCTGGAACGCAGTAGCGTTCGGCTGAACCGCCGTCACCTCTCGTGTGACGCGGCCCAGGTTCGGCCACGCGGCCGGTTTTCGGGTAACCGTCCGCACAGGTGGGGGTGGACTATCTGTCCACCCCCACCATCCTTTTCACGTGGTTGTCACGCCCGGATGTCGGGCTCCGCAGGGAACCGGGTGATCTCGGTCCACAGGTCGACGGTGTCTTCGTCACTGAGCCCGCGGCCGGCATCCGAGCGACCGACAACGGTGACCGCGACGCTCTCGTGGGGCGATGTGCGAATGTAGACCCGATCCGACCGCGCCGATCGCAGAGCAGCGACGAGGCGCTCGCGGATGCTCGCCAGGCTCTCGGGATCGACCCCCTCCAGCCCGCCCTCGTCGAGAACCGTGACTGTCGCGCCCCGACGACGCGCCGCATCGAGTTCGTGACGCACAGCGTCATCGAGCAGGCGGGCGCCGCGGAGTTCATCGCGCAGACTGCCCTCGGCAAGTCGCGCCTCGACGCGTTCGTCGGGGGTCAGCGCGCCACCCTGCGCGATCGTTCGCGCGAGCACCGGGCCCGCGACCGACAGTGCGCGCTGAATCTGAACGCGGCGCTCGCGCTGACGCACGGTGTGGGCCGCCTGCCACGCCGAGGCCGCCCGCTGCAGCTCCACGAGCTTCGCGGTGTCTTTGGCCGCGCGGTCGGTGAGCATCACCAGGAGCTGGGCCAGCCCGACCCAGAGGATCGAGCCGACAAGCCCCTTCTCGAGCGCGTCGAGGATGCCGAGCCAGAACCATGAGATGGCGGCCAGCATGCCGATACCCACCCAGGCGAAGATCGGGCGACGCCTCACCATGACGATGACCATCAGCGCGCCGATGCCGCCGAGATACCAGACGACGTAGGGCTCCTCGATTGCCTCGCGCGGCACAGCGAGCGACAGCGCGTTGGGGACGACGACCGTGGTACCCAACGCCATCAGAGCGGCCGCGAGCGGCATCCGATCGGACGACGCGCGCGGCGCCAATCCTGGCGCGTCCGGGGTGACGTCGTCGTCTTCGGGGTCCCGGTTGCCCCACAGCAGTGCCACACCGGTGGTCACGACGTAGAGGGCGACGGCGGCGACAAGCACCAGGGGCTCGGTGAACGGGCCGGTCCACCATAGGCCGCGCACGGCAAGGTAGGCCGTGAACGCGAAGGCCAAGCCGATGAGCAGGCGACGGACACTGATCATGCGCGCGCCCCCTGCCACGTCAGGCGCACGAGCGTCCCGTTCGAGTCGGAGGTGATGTGGACCGTGCCTCCCACGGCCGCGACACGAGCAATGATCGACCCGCGGATTCCGAGGCGATCATCCGGCACCGTGTCGAGATCGAACCCGTCGCCGAGGTCCTGCACCTCGAGGTGCAGCCGCTGGGTGTCGGGCTCCTGGCGGGCCGAAACCGTGAGGCCGATGCCGCCGGCGTGCTCGATCGAGTTCGCGATCGCCTGCATAGCCGCGAGGATCAGCGCGTTAGCGGCGCGACCCGGAAGCTCGGGAGCATCGTGGCTATACGCGCGCTCCACGACGAGGTCGACGCCCAGCCCGCGCGCACCCCGTTCCACCTCTTCGACGAGCGTTGCGAAGCGTCGTGGCGCATCGCTACCCAACCCCGCATCGGATTCCGCGTTCGCGAGGCGAGTCAACGCCTCCTGTGCCATCGCCACGGCAAGGCCCTGCTCCCGAGGCGTTTGTGCGCGCTCCGAAGCGATGAGGGCCGCCAGAACGCTGTCGTGCATGAGGGCGGCGACAGCGACGCGCTCGTTCTCAGCCGCTTCGGTGACCGCCGCGGCGGTGTAGGTCTCCACTGCGGTGCGGCGAGACTCGTCGACATTGTCGGCGATCGACCGGAACATCCACCCCAGCGTCACGAAGACGCCGCCCAGGATGATGGCGAACGAGACATCCAGCAGCGTCGGCCACCAGAAGTCGACGGCGAACCCAGCCTGCGCCAAGCGCGTGATGCCGAACAATACGGGCACGAAGATGGTCCACGCCATCTGCCACACCAAGGGCAGGAACATGATGGATGAGGCAGTGACCACGCTGACGAGGAACCACGTCCACGGCGGGTCGGACGGCGGAATATCCTGTCCCGCCACGACGAAGGGCCAGGCGACGAGCGTCGCGACGAAGACGGCGCAGAAGGTTATGGCGGCCGGTGCAATGCTCCGACCCACGATATAGGTGACCAGCAGAGCGGCCAGCGACCCGAAGTTGGCGACCATGGAGGCGACATGCCAGGCTTCGGGTTCCTGCACCGAGCCCAGCGCCGCCACGAACGCTTGGGCGCCGAGGGCGACCGAGCCGACGGCCAAGACGATGCTGATCATCCGCTCGATCCGCCGCCGCGTGAACGAGCCGAGTCCCGCCGTCGGATCGTGGGCAAGGGGAATCTGCGCCCACGCGGCAGCCAGCGCTCGCTCTCGGGGGTGGGTCGGGGCGCTCATTTCTGACCCGATGCTCCGGCGGCGAACGCGTCGGCCGAGACGAGGCCGTCTTCGAGAGCTCGACGCATGAGGTCGAACTTCGTAGATGCCGACCTTCCGACCTCGACGTACTTGAGCCGCACGCGGCTGATGTTCTCTTTCGCTGTCGAGTACGCGATGCCGAGGCGCTCAGCGACAGCTTTCAAAGGCAATCCGGCGGCATAGAGGCGCAGCACATCTCGCTCCCTGGCCGACAGTTGCGCGTCGGCGAACTCGCGGTCACCTTCGATGGCGCTTGCCCACTCGACGTTGTTCAGCGGGTCGCCGTGGGCAACGGCGTGGATAGCCGAGATCACATCATCGATCGGAGAGGCCTTGCTCACAACACCGATGGCACCGGCCACGAGAGCTTCTCGCACTGCCGAGGGCCGGTCTGCCACCGAGTGCACCAGGATGCTGGAGCCGTCGGCGACGAGTCGTCCCACGTTCTCTCGTACTGTCGTGCCGTCGCCCAGGGTGAGATCGAGCACGACCACATCGACCGGTGGAGCGCTCGTCGCGCGCCGCCAGCGGACGTACTCGGTGACAGTACTTCCCGAGAAGACGATCTCGGGACCCCCGTCTGTCACACACGCCGCCTCTACCCCCAAGCGCACGGACTCATGGTCATCGATCAGAGCCACCCGCGTCATGGGGTCACTCTACCGAGCAGCATCGCGTCTGAGCAGTGCGACAGCCTCCATGTGGTGCGAATGGGGAAACAGATCGATGCCGCGGACGCGATCGGTTCGGTAGCCGTGGCCGGCGAAGCGGGAAAGGTCACGGGCGAGGGCGACCGGATCGCATGCGACGTACACGACGGATGCCGGGCCCAGCGCGGCCAGATCGTCGACCACCGCAGCGCCCGCGCCCGTGCGGGGCGGATCGAGCACGACGGTGCCGCGCGCGAGCCGTTCCCGGTCGCGGTTGCTGATCGTCTGGCGCAGCGCGCGCGTCCAGCGGTCCACCCGTGCGGTCTCCGCTCGCGCTCCGACCCACTCTGCGAGGTTCTCTCCGGCGTGTTCCGTGGCCCGCTCGTTCCCCTCGACCGAGGTGATGCGCGCCGAGGGTCCGGCGAGATCACCCAAGAGCGCCCCGAACAGGCCGACACCGCCGTACAGGTCAAGGTGCCACCCGTCCGGGTCGACAGCGTCCGCAAGCTCTTCGGCGACGACAGTCGTAAGGGTGGATGCCGCGAGCCGGTGCACCTGCCAGAAGCCGTCGGCGTCGACACGGAACCGGCGGGTACCGACGTGTTCGACGATGACGTCGTTGCTGCGGCGGGCCGCGCGTCCCTTCCGAGCCGCGTCTGTGCTCGGGTGCACGAGAATCCGGACATGCCCATCAGCGGGCTGGACGAGGTCGACGCGCCCGGGTGCAGGACGCCCGAGAGCTGCGGCTGCCCGCTCGATTGCCGCGGTTGCCAGCGGCAGAGTCTCGGTCGGGATGACGCGGTGGCTCCGCGCCGCATAGGCACCTACGCGTCCATCGTCGTCCACGTGCAGCGAGACCCGGGTTCGCCATCGCGTGCCATCGGGCTGCTCGGCAACGACGTGGTTGCCGACGGATGCCGCGCGTGGCCCCTCGAACTCGACGGGGGGCTCCAGGCGGCCGGTGCGCTGCAGCGCCGTCGCGAGGATGTGGCGCTTGATCTCACGCTGGTGGGCGAGATCGATGTGACCGAACTCCGCGCCGCCGGGGCGATCCGCGGGGTCGCGGTCGATGTCTGCCTCGGGCCAGATATGGCGTTGGCGGTGGGGCGATGCATCCGTCACCTCGACGGTCTCGGCCCGCCAGAACGACGGCTTCGAGACATCCGTCAGCCGAGCCCGCACCCGTTCGCCCGGAATCGCGTCGGCAGTGAACACCACCCGACCGTCGAGTCTGCCCACGAAGACCCCGCCGTGAGCGGCATCCGTGATCTCGAGGTCGACGATCTGTCCCACGTCGCCGGTCATGCATCGAGCATCTCATGGCCCGCTACCGTGGAACGATGCGCGTCCTGCTGGCATCCACCTCCCCCGCCCGGCGCGCGTTGCTGCGCCAGGCCGGTATCGAGCCGCTGACCATGGCCCCGGAGGTTGACGAGGACGCCGTGATCCACGCCGTGGAGGCCGCCGAAGGGCGCACACTGCCGCCCGACGAGCATGTCCTGCTGCTCGCGCGTCGCAAGGCCCTGGATGTCGTTGCGCGGCTTGCGCTCGAGGACGCCGACTTCGACGGGCTCGTCATCGGCGGCGACTCGATGTTTGAGCTCGACGGGCTCGTGCTCGGCAAACCGCACGAGCCTGCCATTGCGACCGAACGCTGGCACGCGATGCGGGGCCGCACCGGCATCCTCCACTCCGGGCACAGCGTATATCGGGTCATCCCGGGTCGAACACCCGTCGAAGCCCATGCGGTGGCTCACGCCTCGGTGACGTTCGTCGA
This sequence comes from Microbacterium schleiferi, assembly GCF_020781975.1. Lineage (GTDB taxonomy): Bacteria > Actinomycetota > Actinomycetes > Actinomycetales > Microbacteriaceae > Microbacterium. Next base: position 23,688 of record NZ_JAJGNI010000003.1, on the reverse strand, counting down.
GGACGTGACGGATGCCGAGATCGAGGCCTATGTCGCTACCGGCGAACCGCTGGCCGTGGCCGGCGCGTTCACGGTCGACAGCCTCGGCGGTCCGTTCATCTCCCGCGTCGAGGGCGACCCCTCGACGGTGGTCGGGATGTCACTGTCGACGCTGCGAAAACTGGCTCGAGAGCTCGGAGTCGCGTGGACCGAGCTGTGGAATCGCTCGGAAGAATCAGCGGAGCATCCGTAGACCTCGCTGCACGTTCATCGGCCTTTCTTGTCGAAACAATCCAATTTCGCGCCTGGGGGCCTCGGTAGGCTGACATCCATGCCTCACATCGCCAAGGTCCTCGTTGCGAACCGCGGCGAGATTGCCGTACGCATCATCCGCGCAGCACGGGACGCCGGCAAGGGGTCGGTGGCGGTGTACGCCGACCAGGATCGCGATGCTCTGCACGTCCGCCTCGCTGACGAGGCCTACGCGCTCGATGGCTCGACGAGCGCCGAGACGTACCTCTCGATCGACAAGATCCTGTCGGTCGCGCGGCGTTCGGGAGCCGACGCGGTCCACCCCGGGTACGGATTCCTGGCAGAGAATGCCGACTTCGCTCGCGCGGTGATCGCTGCGGGACTCACCTGGATCGGCCCGTCACCGGAAGCCATCGAGGCTCTGGGCGACAAGGTCACCGCACGCCACGTCGCCGAAAAGGTCGGAGCGCCCCTCGCCCCGGGCACGCCAGGCCCCGTCTCCGGCGCCGACGAGGTTCTCGCGTTCGTTGATACCCATGGGCTGCCGATCGCGATCAAGGCCGCGTACGGCGGTGGCGGGCGCGGCCTGAAGGTCGCCCGCTCTCGCGACGAGGTTGCCGAGCTGTTCGAATCCGCGACGCGGGAGGCGATCGCAGCATTCGGGCGCGGCGAGTGCTTCGTCGAGAAGTACCTCGACCGGCCCCGGCACGTCGAGACCCAGTGCCTCGCGGATGCCGAGGGCACTGTCGTCGTGATCTCGACCCGCGACTGCTCGCTGCAGCGGCGTCATCAGAAGCTCGTGGAGGAAGCACCCGCACCGTTCCTCTCCGATGAGCAGCACCGCATCCTCGTCGAGTCGTCGAAGGCGATCCTGCGCGAGGTGGGTTACCTCGGCGCCGGCACCTGCGAGTTCCTCATCGGAGCTGACGGCACGATCTCGTTCCTGGAGGTCAACACGCGTCTGCAGGTCGAGCATCCGGTCTCGGAGGAGGTCACGGGCATCGATCTCGTCCGCGAGCAGTTCCGCCTCGCCGAAGGCGAAGCGCTCGGCTACGACGACCCTGCAGCGGTCGGCCACTCCATTGAGTTCCGCATCAACGGCGAGGATCCGGGCCGGAACTTCCTGCCCCAGCCCGGCGACATCCACGTTTTCAAGACCTTCGGTGGTCCCGGCATCCGCCTCGACTCGGGCGTGACCGCCGGTGATTCAGTGAGCGGCGCCTTCGACTCGCTGCTCGCGAAGATCATTGTCACCGGTCGTGATCGCGCCGAGGCGCTGGATCGCGCTCGGCGCGCGCTCGACGAGTTCGAGGTGGCGGGGATGCCGACAGTCCTGCCCTTCCACCGCAAGGTGGTACGCGACCCCGCCTTCACTGCCGAGGACGGTCAGTTCGGCGTCTACACGAGCTGGATCGAAACCGCGTTCGATAACGACATCCCGGCGTGGGATGGCGAAATCGGCGCGCCCCGTGCGGAAGAGTCCCGGCACACCGTGGTCGTCGAGGTCGCCGGGAAGCGCCTGGAGGTGAGCTTGCCCGACCGCGTCGTGACAGCCCCTGCCGGCCGCGGGCGCCCCGCCGCCGTGCCGCCGTCGCGGCGCTCACACACCGCAAGCGCCGTGTCGGGCGCCTCTGGCGACGCCGTCATGGCGCCGATGCAGGCGACGGTTGTGAAGATTGCCGTCGAGGACGGTCAGCAGGTCGTCAAGGGCGACCTCGTTCTCGTCCTCGAGGCGATGAAGATGGAGCAGCCGATCCAAGCGCACAAGGACGGCGTCATCGGCGCGATCAACGCCACGCCCGGCACGACGGTGTCAGCCGGGCATCCGTTGCTCACGATCTCCTGAGCTGAGTCGAAAGTTCGGTCGCGCCTACATGCGGGTTCGGTCTGTGCCGACCCGCACCAAGGCGCGACCGAACGGAACACGAAGACGTTCAGTCGCGCCTACCTGCGGGGTCGGCGCACCGACACCCGCACGAGGGCGCGAGCGAACGGAAGAGCAGGCCTACTCTTCGGGCTCGTCGCGGTCGACGATGTGCATCGCCCGGGCGGCGTCAGTGATCGTGCCGGCCAGCGACGGGTAGACAGCGAAGACGCGCGAGACCTGATCGACAGTGAGGCGGCGCTCGACGGCGATCGCGATCGGGTAGATGAGTTCGGAGGCACGGGGTCCGACGATGACGCCACCGACGACCGTGCCGCTGCCCTCGCGGGCGATGAGCTTCACGAAACCGTCGGAGATTCCCATCATCTTGGCCCGCGGGTTGGACGAGAGCGGCAGCTTATGGACGACACCGCCGATGCGGCCGGCGTCAATGTCTGCCACGCCCCATCCGACTGTTGCGATCTCGGGCGCCGTGAAGATGTTGGCGGTGATGCGGCGCTTTTCGAGCGGGATGACGACGTCCCCGAACGCATGGAAGACGGCGGTGCGCCCCTGCATCGCCGCGACCGACGCCAGGGGGAAGAAGTTCGTGCAGTCGCCGGCAGCATAGATGTTCGGGACTGACGTCCGTGCCACCCGGTTGACGCGAATGTGACCGCTCTGGGTCAGCTGCACCCCAGCCTGCTCCAGGCCGATGCCCGCGGTGTTCGGAATCGATCCGACCGCCATCAGGCAGTGGCTCCCCTCGACGCGAGTGCCGTCCGAGAGCGTCACCACGACGCCGTCCCCCTCCCGCACCACAGACTTCGCGCGGGACTTCGGCAGGAGTGTCATCCCGCCGCGCAGGAAGACGCTCTCGATCACGGCAGCGGCATCCTTGTCTTCGCCGGGGAGCACCTGGTCGCGACTGGAGATGAGCGTGACCTTGGAACCCAGGTTCATGTACGCCGATGCGAACTCCGCACCGGTAACGCCCGAGCCGACCACGATGAGGTGCTCCGGCAGCGTCTTCATGTCGTAGAGCTGCGTCCAGGTCAGGATGCGTTCCCCGTCGGGCTTGGCACTGGGAAGCTCACGCGGCGAGGCGCCCACGGAGATCACAAGGGTGTCGGCCTCGATGCGGTCGAAGTCCGTGCCGCCGGGTCCCGTGGAGACGACCACGGCGTTGTCATCCTCGACGCGGCCGTGTCCCTCGAGGATCGTGACGCCTGCCTGCAGCAGGGAAGCTCGCATGTCCTCGGACTGCTGGCGCGCCAGGGCGAGGAGCCGCTTGTTGACCTGTGCGAGGTTGATTGCGATCTCAGGCTTGAGCGGGCGACCGTCGCCACCCTTGGCGAACAGCTGAACACCGAGCTCCCCCGCGTCGGCGATCGCGACAGCGGCGTCAGCCGTCGCGATGAGCGTCTTGGACGGTACGACGTCGGTGATGACCGCCGAGCCGCCGACACCGGCCCGCTCGACGAGGGTGACGTCCGCCCCCAGCTGCGCTGCCGCGAGCGCCGCCTCGTAGCCGCCGGGACCACCGCCGATGATCGCGACGGATTGGGCGCGCTCGAAGCTCAAAGACATGCGTCCATTGTTTCAGCAAGCCCCCGTTGTTCCCGCCAGTCACGGGTTCCTAGAGTGGGAGCATGTCAGACACGCTGAGCAACCCGCTCGATGATCCTCACGCCGACCCCTTCGAGGTCGCGCGAACCGCAGCAGCCGATATCGCTCGCCTCACCGGCGTCGAGCACCACGACATCGCGCTGACTCTAGGAAGCGGCTGGGGCAAGGCAGCCGACCTCATCGGCGAGACCGTCGCGACGATTCCGGCGACGGATGTCACGGGCTTCAGCAAGCCCGCCTTGGAAGGCCACGTGGGTTCGCTACGCAGCATCCGTACTCCCAAGGGCAAGCACGTGCTCGTGATCGGCGCACGCACCCACTACTACGAAGGCCACGGGCCGCGCCGCGTCGTGCACAGCGTGCGTACGGCTGCCGCGACCGGCGCCAAGACGATGGTGCTCACCAACGGCGCCGGCGGCATCAAGCCGTCCTGGAAGCCGGGACAGCCGGTTCTCATCAGTGACCACATCAACCTGACCGGCGCATCGCCGCTGGAAGGCGCGACCTTCATCGACCTCACCGACCTCTACTCCGTGCGACTGCGTGACGTTGCCCGAATGGTGGATCCGACACTCGACGAAGGCGTGTACTGCCAGTTCCGCGGGCCCCAGTACGAGACTCCGGCCGAGGTGCGGATGGCAAAGACCATCGGCGGACACATTGTCGGGATGTCGACAGCGCTCGAGGCTATCGCCGCTCGTCAAGCAGGGATGGAGATCCTCGGGTTCTCGCTCATCACGAACATGGCTGCCGGCATCCAGACGACCCCGCTGAGCCACCAGGAAGTCATCGAGGCCGGCAAAGCGGCAGAACCGGTGATCTCGGCGTTGCTGGCGCGCGTCATCGGCGAGCTGTGATGAGTGTGGTCGACGCCGCTCGGGTCTGGCTCGAGCAGGATCCCGATCCGGACACCCGAGCCGAGCTTGCCTCGCTCCTCGAGGCGGCTGATGCCGGCGACGCTGCTGCGCTCGGCGAGCTGGAGGATCGCTTCGGCACCCGCCTCGCCTTCGGAACCGCGGGGCTTCGCGGTGCTCTGGGCGCCGGTTCCAACCGGATGAACCGGGTCCTCGTGACACAGGCCGCGGCAGGGCTTGCCGCATACCTGCGCGAGCGAGCAGGAACCGACGCCACGCCGCGCGTAGTGATCGGATACGACGGACGCCGAAACTCCGATGTCTTTGCTCGCGACTCCGCGGAGATCTTCGCGGGAGCAGGCTTCGAGGCGGTGCTGCTGCCACGGCTGCTGCCGACCCCCGTGCTCGCGTTCGCCGTGCGCCACCTGGATGCCGCAGCCGGCGTCATGGTGACGGCATCCCACAACCCGCCCGATGACAACGGCTACAAGGTGTATCTCGGCGGCGTCGACGCGGGTTCGCAGATCGTATCCCCCGCGGATGCCGAGATCGCGACGCACATCGAGGCGGTGGCTGCCGGCGACATCCGTGATCTGCCGCGCAGTTCGGCGTACGAGATCGCACCGGAGTCGGTGGTGGACGCCTACGTCGGGGCGACCGCCGCGGTCGCGCCGGCGGGTCCCGGCGCGACCGGGATGCGGTGGGTCTACACCGCCATGCACGGCGTCGGGTGGGAGACGCTCGCCCGCATCCTCGACGCTGCCGGGTATCCGGCGCCGACGCCGGTGACCGCCCAGATCGAGCCCGACGGGCGGTTCCCGACCGTGTCGTTCCCAAACCCCGAAGAGCCCGGGGCGATGGACCTTGCCTTCGAGACGGCTCGGCAGGTCGGGGCGGAGTTCATCCTCGCCAACGACCCAGATGCTGATCGACTCGCCGTTGCGGTGCCCGACCCGGCCGCGCCGGAGGAGTGGCGGCGCCTGACCGGGAACCAGATCGGGCTGCTCCTCGGGTGGCGCGCGGCGCGGGCGGCGGATGCGGCATCCGGTGCAACCCTCGCCTGCTCCCTGGTGTCTTCACCAGGCCTCGCTGCCGTCGCCGAGCACTACGGGCTGGGCTTTGCGGCAACCCTCACCGGGTTCAAGTGGATCTCCCGTGCCCCGGGAATGATCTACGGGTTCGAGGAGGCTCTCGGCTACCTCGTGAACCCCGAGACCGTACGCGACAAGGACGGGATTTCGGCGGCGGTCGCGATGCTGGGGATGATCGCCGAAGCGCGAGCATCCGGTCGCACGGTCGGTGACCTGTTGGCCGAGTTCGACGAGACATTCGGCGCGTTCGCCAGCGACCAGATCTCGCTGCGGGTGAGCGATCTGTCGCTGATCGGCCGGATGATGTCGGCGCTTCGGGCAGCTCCCCCGGCGGCGATTGGCGGCGTGACGGTGGCGCGCATTGACGACCTGCTGACGGGCGTCGATGGCCTTCCGCCGGGCGACGTGCTGCGGCTATGGCTCGAAGACGGGTCTCGCATCATCATCCGCCCGAGCGGCACCGAGCCCAAGCTCAAGGTGTATCTCGATGTTCGCGCAGAGACGGCCGACGCGGCATCCACCCGCCTGACCGATCTGGCCGCCGGCGCGCGCGACTTGCTCGCCGCCGTCAGCTGACGGGGCCGCAGCCAACTCCTCGAATCCGGGTCTGGGGCGCAGCCGCGGCGCCGCGAACGCGCGGTTTGCCGGCGATGTTGAGGAGTTAGCTGCGGGTCACAGCTGGCGCTGGCGGGCGTGGACGACCTCGAGAAGGTCGACGAACAGCGGATGCTGGGGTGTCAGGCCCGTGATCCGAGTCACGGCGGCGGCGGCATCCGTATCGCGAAGCAGCTGCTGCAGCTCCTGGGACTGCGGGTCGTCGGGGTCGTCGAACTCTAAGGCAGCACCGACAGCCGCGAGCAGTCCCGACACCGACATCCCCCGCTCCGCGGCCTCAGCGGCAGGGCCGATGAATCGCTCGTGCCGCGACAGCTTGCGCAGCGGCTGGCGCCCGACCCGACCGACGGTGTCGGGCAGCGCAGGGTTCTGGAATCGCCGCAGGATCGTCGCCCGATAGTCGGCGAGCTCTTCGACGGGCAGTTCGTGCTTGGCCGTCAGAAGCGCCGAGGTCTCTTCGAGGGCCGCGATCACCTGACCTGCGATCGCTGGGTCGGCGAGAGTCTGCGCGATCGTCACGTGCCCGGCGCGAGCGCCGAGGTACGCGGCTGCGGCGTGCCCGGTGTTGACGGTGAAGAGCTTGCGCTCGATGTAGGGCGCGAGGTCGTCGACGAAGTGGGCGCCGGGAATCTGCGGCGGGTCGTCGCCGAACGGCGGCCGCTCGATGGCCCATTCGAAGAAGGGCTCAACGGTGACATCCACCCCGGCACCCTCAGGCTGCGCCGGCACGATTCGGTCGACGGCGGTGTTCGCGAAGACGGCCCGGGCCTGGAGGTCAGTCCAGCTCTCCCCCGCGGCTGCGGCGACCTCATCCCGCAGCAGGTCGGTTGCGTTGATGGCATTCTCACACGCCATCACGTGGAGCGCCGCCTGCGCGGCCCCCCGGGCGGCGAGCCCTGCGGCGATGTGCGGGGCGACGAATCGAAGGACAGTCGGACCCACAGCGGTCGTTACCACGTCGGCCGTCGCGATCTCAGCCACGAGAGCATCGGGGTCGGTGGCGGAGTTGATCGCCCGAAACCCCGTCACCGTCTTGTCGACACCACCCTCGCCGACCTCGTGGACGGTATACGACGATGCCGCGTTGATCGCATCGACCAGGGGCGCCGCGACATCCGAGAACACAAGCTCGTAGCCGCCCTCGTGGAGGAGCAGCCCGACGAAGCCGCGTCCGATGTTGCCCGCGCCGAAGTGGACGGCCTTCATGACTGCCTCCTCCTCAGACGCCGGCGGCGGAGACGATGGCGAACAGGTCGTCGCTTGTCGCGGCAGCCTTCAGCCTTGCGACGTCATCCTCGTCGGAGAACAGGATCGCGATCTGCGACAGGATCTCGAGGTGCTCATCGCCGACACCGGCGATACCGACGACGAAGGTCACGGTTTCGCCGTCCCAGTCGACGCCGCCGTCGTACCTGACGACGGACAGGGCCGACGCGAGGATGGCGTCCTTGGCGTCGTTCGTGCCGTGCGGGATCGCAAGCTCATTGCCCATGTAGGTCGAGACCGTCTGCTCGCGGGCAAGCATCGCGTCGTAATACGCCGAGGTCACTGCTCCGGCAGCGACCAGAAGATCTGCCGCCTCCCGGATCGCTTCGTCCCGCGTTGCCGAGCCCGCATGAATCCGCACGCGGTCGCTCGTGAGAACCTCACTGGTCATAATGAAACCTTCCTCCCCGGAAAATTGCCGTCTCGTCGCATACGGGTGACGAGACGAAGGACGAGGGTGCGGGGCGGCCTGCGCCGCCCCGCACCGACTCATCGGTTATGCACCATCCTGGTGCTGGTCGCGGACCAGCTCCACAACCTCGTCGTACTTCGGCGAGTTCATGAAGTTGTCGACCGACACATGTACGGCATCCGGAGTCTTCTGCCGGGCCCGGTCGGTGAGCTGGTTCTGCGTGATCACCAGGTCGGCGGAAGCATCCAGATTCGCGATCGCCTTGTTGGTGACCGTGACATCGGTGATCCCCGCCTTCGTGATCTTGTTGCGCAGCACGCTCGCGCCCATTGCAGATGACCCCATACCCGCGTCGCACGCGAACACGATGTTCGAGATCTGCTTGGTTTCGAGACGTCCGCCGCTGGCGAGACCCCCCGTTGCCCGAGCGGTCTCTGCCTCGTCGTACGCCTCGTCGGCGTCGCCTGCGGCGCGGGCGTCAGCACCAGCGCTGGCGCGAAGACCAGCGAGCGCAGCCGACTCCTTGCCCTTGTTGGCCTCGGTCTGTGCGATGGCGGCGCTGAGGTCGCCGCCGAGCCCCGCTTCGAGGTCGCGCTTACGGCTTGCGCGCAGCATGATCCCTGCGAGCAGGAACGTCACTGTGGCAGCAAGAATCACCGAGAGATAGACCACCAGAAGGTTTCCGACTCCCGGACCGATCGCGGCAAAGGTGACGGCGATGATGCTTCCCGGAGCGGCTGGGAATGCCAACCCTCCCTGCAGAAGCATGTTGGTCGCGACTCCAGTCGCGCCACCCGCGATGAGCGCGAGGATCGTGATCGGCTTCGACAGCGCGTACGGGAAGTAGATCTCGTGAATGCCGCCGAAGAACTGGATGATGATCGCGCCGGGAGCCGAAGCCTTGGCCGCGCCGACACCGAAGAAGGTAAACGCCAGGAGGAGTCCGAGACCGGGTCCGGGGTTTGCCTCGATGAGGAACAGAATCGACTTGCCGGTCTCGGCTGCCTGCTCGATCCCCAGCGGCGTGAAGACACCGTGGTTGATGGCATTGTTCAGGAACAGCACCTTCGCCGGTTCGACGATGATCGACACGAGCGGCAGCAGGTTCACCGAGACGAGCCAACCGACCGCGCCACCAAGGACTGCGCTGACGCCGAGCATGACGGGGCCGAACACGAAGAACCCGACGATCGCGAGGATCATTCCGAGGATGCCGGCGGAGAAGTTGTTGACCAGCATCTCGAAGCCGGGCTTGATCTTGCCGTCCCAGATCCGGTCCATCCACTTGGTCATGAGAGCAGCGAACGGGCCCATGATCATGGCACCGAGGAACATCGGGATGTTGGTGCCGACGATGACACCCATGGTCGCGATCGTCGCGACCACACCACCGCGCTCGCCGTAGACCATGCGACCACCAGTGTTGGCGATCAGAAGCGGCAGCAGGTAGACAATCATCGGGCCGACGAGGCCGACATACGAGAAGAAGTTCCCGCCGTCACCTTCGGCCAGCTGCACCATTGCGCCCTGCCAACCGATGAGAGCCTCATCGCCGCCGGAGCCGATGATGTCTGAGACGGGGTACCAGTGCCAGCCGAAGGGGCTGTCGGGGCCGAAGAAGCCCGACGGGATGAAGAGCATCGTAATGAAGCCCCAGGCGATGAATGCCGCGATGTTCGGCATGATCATGCCCGAGAGGAAAGTGCCGAATCGCTGGACGGCGACGCGTGCCCGCCCAGGATCCTTCGCCGTTCCAGGCGACGTCGTTGTCATTGCGTTCTCTCTTTCTGTGAGTCGGAGGCTGCGTGTGCAGCCTCCCGTGCGGTTGCCGCGTCAGTTGCGGCCAGCGCGGCCTCAGCGATGCGCCGGGCATCGTCGAGGGAGTAGGTGAGCAGGGTCGCGCGCACGTCGGCGAGCGCGGTGGGTGCCATCGAGAGCGAGGTGGCTCCGAGCCCGACGAGCACGACAGCCAGCAGCGGGTCGGCTGCCGCTTCGCCGCAGATGCCGACGGGCTTGCCCGTCCGCGCGCCGGCTGCGCCGACCTCGCGAATGAGGCGGAGGACCGCCGGATGCCACGGATCCTGGTACCCCGCGACCGAACCGAGGAGGCGATCGGCGGCGAGGGTGTACTGCGTGAGGTCATTCGTCCCGATGGACGCGAAGTCCGCGTGCGCGAAGATGTGCTCGGCAAGGAGGGCCGAGGAGGGCACCTCGACCATGACCCCCGCGGTGCGGATACCGTACTCTCGCGCGATCGCCGTGAAGTATTCGGCCTCGTCCACGGTGGACACCATCGGCGCCATGACCCAGAGGTCAGCACCCGACCCCGCCTTGCGGGTCTGCTCGTCCGCCTCGGCGAGCGCAGTGAGCTGTTCGCGCAGGATGTCCTCGCTGGCCCGCAGCGCCCGAAGGCCACGGAGGCCCAGCGCCGGGTTCTCTTCGTGCGCATCGTTGAGGAAAGGCAGCGGCTTGTCGGCGCCGGCATCCAGCACCCGCACCACAACCTTCTTGCCGGCGAACGCGGCGAGGAGTTCCGCGTACGAGGCGCGCTGCTGCTCGACAGTGGGCGCCGAACTCGCGGAGAGGAACAGGAACTCGGTGCGGAACAAGCCAACGCCTTCGGCCCCGAGTGCCACGGCTTCGGCAGCTCCGGCGGGGTTGCCGAGGTTCGCCAACAGCGGCACCGCTGTCCCGTCGGCGAGAGCGCCGTCGGTGATCGGGGCACCCGCGGCGGCTGCTCGTGCGTTCGCCCGGTTCTCGGCCCGGGTGAGCTCATCGTCGGAGGGCTCGGTCGTCACGGCGCCTGCGGCGGCATCCACGATCACGGTCTCGTCGTCGGCCAGCTCTGCAGCGCCTGCAACGCCCACGACCGCGACGATGCCCTTCTCACGCGCGAGAATCGCGGTGTGCGAGGTCGGGCCACCCTCCGTGGTGACCAGCGCCAAGACCTGATCGAGGTCGAGCAGGGCGGTGTCGGCCGGCGCGAGGTCTTTGGCGACAAGAACGAACGGATGCCCCGGGTCGGGCACTCCCGGTGCGGCAACACCCTGCAGCCGAGCGATCACGCGCTGGGCGACATCGTCGAGGTCAGCGGCGCGCTCACCGAGGTAGCCGCCGACCGCCTCCAGCTGAGCACGGAACGACGCAAACGCCTCGTGCACGGCACGCTCGGCGGTCTTGCCCTGCGCGAGCGACGCATCTACCTCGTTGGTGAGCGTCGGGTCTTCGGCCATCATGGCCTGCGCCTCGAGCACCTCCTGAGCTGCTCCCCCGGCCTGCTCGCCACGCTTCTCGAGCTCGCGCGCGACGGCGGCCAGGGCCTCCTGCACCCGCGCGCGCTCCTCGTCGGCCCCGATGGCGCTCGGGTTGTCATCAGGTGCCGGCAGGGGTGCCGCCATCCGCGCGACCGGCCCGTGGGCGACGCCCAGGCCGATGCCGACTCCTCGCAATTGCGCCATGATCAGGCGGCGTCGTGGTCGGTGGTGAGCAGTTCGCTCAGGGTGTCCAGCGCCGCCTCCGCGCCCTCGCCATCCGCGGTGAGGGTCACATAGTCACCGTGTTCGACACCGAGCGAGATCACGCCGAGGATGCTCGCCGCGTTCACCGGAGCCCCGGCATCCTTGGCGATCGTGATCGGGATGCCGGCGTCCTTCGCGGCCTGGGCGAACAGCTTCGCGGGCCTGGCGTGCAGGCCGTGCGACGAGCCGATGCGGACCGTGCGGGTGATCTCAGACATGGTTCCCTCCCTGGAACTGGCTATTCGGTGACGGATGCGGCGCGAGCCGCGGTGGCAAGCTGAAGAATCCGCGAACCGTCGCGATCCTCGAAAGCATCGGGCGGAAGGAGCACCGCGATCGACTCGTGTGCGCTGGCCACCGTGCGGATCCGCTGAAACTCGGACTCGAGATGAGGACCAACAAGCACGATGTCGACGGGCTCGGTGATACCCGCGAGAGTGTCCTCGGTACCCGCAGCGACCTCGACGTGAACGCCACTGGCCGCGGCTGCGCTTCGCAACCGCTGTGCGACGAATGTGCTGGACGCTCCTGCGCCGCAGATCACCAGGATCCTCATCGACCCGCCTCCTTCGAAATCGATTCTTGTGAGAACGCTGAGAGGCGACAACCAGTCCTTTTTCCGCGGGGGCGGAAGAGCGTTTCCGCCGGCGTAGCCCTGCGCGCGCGCTCGGCGTGGTTGACTGACACGGTCGAGGACGCGCCCGGTGCGACCTCGCGCGAGGAGTTCGGTGACACGACCACGACAGGATCGGATGTTGAGCCTGCTCGTCCGCGAGGGCGAGTGGGTCACCGCCGCGACCCTCGCTGACGCCCTGGGGGTCACGCCGCGCAGCATCCGTTCGTATGTCACCGCTGTCAACGCGCGCGTGCCCTCCGGCGCCGCTATCGAGTCGGGTCCGTCGGGGTATCGTGCCGGGATCGACGCCGCAGCAGCGCTCCGGGCGTCGGCGGCAGCTGACGCCGGCACACCACGGGACCGGCTTCACACGCTCGTCCGAGCGCTGCTGAACGACCCCGAGGGTATCGACGTGTTCGAGACCGCCGACGCGCTCCACGTCAGTCCTGCAACGCTCGAAGCGGACCTCGGTCGGGTCCGTAGCCTCCTGGGAGGCACCGGCATCACCCTTGAGCGCTCGGCCTCGACAGCTCGCCTGCGCGGCGCCGAGGTCGCGCAGCGCCGCCTGCTGAGCTCCCTCGCTCACGACGAGATGGAAGCGGGCGCGTTCGACTTCGACGCGCTGCGCCGCTCCCTGGGCGGATCTTCCATGGGCGCCAACGTCTTCGGGCCGTTCAAGCCCGCACTGGTTGCTCGGATGGGCGAGCTCGGCTACTACGTCAACGAGTTCGGCATCGCGGATGTGCTGATGCACATCGCCATCACAGCCGACCGGGCATCCCAGGGCCGCTCACTAGAGGGGACCACCGGCTCACCGATCTCCGAGGATCGTCGTGCGGTCGCCGAGGTTCTCGACGCCCTGGTGCGCGAGCACATCGGGGTCGATCTGGGGCACGGAGACCTCGACCATCTGGCGATCCTCGTCCTGACGCGGGTCGTCGCTCCGGGCGCTGCAGCACCGAGCGAGCGAGCGCGGGAAAACCTGGATCCTCAGCTCGAACAGGTAGTTCGCGAGATCGTCCAGGACGCGGCATCCGAGTTTCTCGTCGACATCGCGCACGAAGACTTCGTCGTGCGCCTCTCCCTTCACGTGCAGAACCTCCGGCAGCGTGCCGCGGCTCAGGCCTGGTCGCGAAACCCCCTCACCCGGTCGCTGAAGACGAGCTACCCGATGGTGTTCGAGGTCGCTGTCTTCATCGCGGGGCAACTCCACGAACGGCTCGGCATCCCGCTACTCGATGATGAAATCGCCTACATCGCCATGCACGTGGGCGGACGGCTCGAGCGCAGCCGCCGCAGCGAGCAGCTGCTCACCGCGACAATTGTCTGCCCTGGGTACTACGAACTGCATGAGCTGCTTCGGTCGAGCGTCGATCGCTCTCTCGGCCGCGCGATCGAGGTCGTCGGTGTCGACACGCGCGCGGATCCCGACTGGGAGGCGATCCACACCGACCTGGTGCTTTCGACGATCGAACCGCCCACACCGTCGGACCGAATCGTCAGGGTGCAGCCGTTCCTCACCGAGAGCGACGTCGATCGCGTTCAAGCGACTGCGAGCCGCATCCGCCGCGGGCGACGCCTGGCGCGACTGCGCGCAGACCTCGCACGGTACTTCGTCGCGGGCGCGTTCAGTCGTGAGCTGGCGGCAGCCGGCAGCGAGGAAGAAGCCATCAGGCTGCTCGGCGCACCCCTCGTCGCAGAAGGCGTCATCGACCAGGACTACATCGAGCGCGCGATCCACCGTGAACAGCTCTCGTCGACAGCGTTCACCGATGCCCTTGCCGTTCCCCACGCCATCGGGATGACGGCAACTCGCACGGCGATCTCTGTCGGGGTCTCGGAGAGCTCGATCGCCTGGGGCGATTCCCGCGTCCAGGTGGTCGCACTGGTGGCGTTTTCGGAATCAGACCGCGCCGCATTCCAGACCGTCTTCGAGCAGTTTGTCGAAGTGTTCTCCGAGCGCGAGAGCGTGCAGCGCATCGTACGCCGAGCGACCGACCTCGCGGGGTTCCTCGACGAGTTGGCGGCAGTCATCGACGGCTGATTCCGCCGCGGCTTACTAGGCTCAGAGGGTGGATGCCGACCCTGCCCCGCCCCGCGACGCCGACGCTCCCGCGCAGCGCGCATCATCGGCTGGATCGCGGCAAGTCTCGGCATCCTGCTGATCGTCGCCGTCATCGGGATCGTCATCTACTCGCAGGTCGGCGTCATGGCGGCAGAGCCCGAGCCGCTCGCCGCGGTGAAGGCCGATCCGGCGATCGCGATCACCGATGATTCGGCAGCCATCGTGCTCGCGCCCGTCGAGGGTGAGACCGGCGATGGACTGGTGTTCATCCCCGGCGCGAAGGTCGACCCGTGGGCGTATGCCGCGAAGCTTTCGGGCATCGTCGAGTCGGGCACGACAGTAGTGATCACAAAGCCGTGGTTGAATCTGGCGTTTTTCGATCTGAGGCCGCTGGACGCGTTCACGAGCCTTGCCCCGGATGTCGACACCTGGGCCGTCGGCGGTCACTCACTCGGCGGGGTTCGCGCGTGCCAGCTCACCGAGAGTGCCCAGGCCCTGATCCTGTTCGCGTCCTACTGCGCGAACGACCTCAGCACGTCGGGGCTTCCGGTGCTCAGCCTCGCCGGAGAACTCGACGGCCTGTCCACGCCCGAGAAGATCGCGAATGCCCGCCCGCTGCTCCCGGCGGGTGCCGACATGGTCGAGATCGCGGGCGCCGCGCACTCATCGTTCGGCGACTACGGCCCCCAGCCGGGCGACGGCACACCGACCATCTCGGATGCCGACATGACCGAGACCCTCACCTCCGAGGTCGACCGTATCTTGCAGACGCAGGTCGCGGGCAGCTGACGCCCCCTCGGACCGGGAGCCACTTCGTCGACGGCTCCTACGGCGATTGTGGCTAACTCCTCACATCCGGCGCGCCTGCGGCACATCATGTCCGCTCGCGCCCTGATCTGACGGCGATCTTGAGGAGTTAGCAACGGCCGACCGTCGAGCGGCGCATCCACCCACCGACCGCCACGGCCGCAGCGAACTCCTCCTATTCGCCGCGCCGTGGGCCGGTTCGACCGCGCAGCACCGGCCGCGGCCGTCAGTTTTGAGGAGTTAGCAACACTCGGCGGACAGGCGCCGCGGCGAGAACCGATCCTCCCCACCTCGCCTCTCAGCTCCGGTCTCCCCAGCCATCACATCCGTCGGCCACCCTCCCCCGCACGACGGTTGACTGCCGTCATGCCGAACGCTGCGAGCGCGACATCCCCAGCCCTCCGCCATCGGATACTCGAGACCTCGGACCTCCGCGCGCACGGCCTGTCGGAACGGCGCATCAGGTTGTTGGTCGATTCCGGGCAGCTGCTTCGCGTGCGGCGCGGCAAGTACCTCGCCGTCGATGTACCACCGTGCCTCTCCGAAGCGGCACGCCTCGGAGGCCGGCTGGACTGCGTCTCTCTGCTCCGCGAGGCAGGCGTCTTCGTCGCATCCGACCCGCCGCTCCACGTCCAGCTCGACAATGGCGCGAGCCGGCTGCCCGCGCGCCCGCACCACGTCGTCGCACACTGGCGCGCCACTGGAGCTCATCGCTGTTCCCCCATCGCGCCCTGGGTTGAGGCCCTCGCGCAGGCCTGCCGGTGCCAGGACCCGCGGTCCGCGATCGCGACGCTCGACAGCGCATGGCATCGGGGACTTGTCGACGAAGCAGAACTGCGGGAGGTATTTACTCGTCTTCCGCTGCGTTACCGAGCACTCCACGGGCTCCTCGATCGACGGGCGGAGTCCGGCACCGAAACGCTCATGCGGCTCATCCTCCGCACGCTCGGATGCGACATCCGTGTGCAGCAGAGCGTTCCCGGGGTGGGGCGGGTCGACTTCATCGTCGATGGTTGGCTGATCATCGAATGCGACAGTGAAGCGCACCACTCGGGCTGGGACGCTGCTAAGCGCGACCGGCGCCGCGATATGACGGCCGCGGCTCTCGGATACACGACGATCCGACCGATCGCGGAAGACATCCTGCATCACCGAGATGAGCTGACGACGACGCTTCGCGCGATCATCGAGCGCGGTGATCCGGTTCGTGCTCGTCGTCGCTAACTCAGCAAAGCTGACCGGATTCTGCGGGCTCGCGAGATCCGCGGATGCCTGAATGGCTGGTTTTGAGGAGTTAGCTGCGCCGATGGCCATCGCCGCCCGTCCGCATCCAGCGCCGGCAGGACCGGCGGCGCCCCCGCCAACGCTCACGCTGTCGCTAACTCCGCAGAACCGCGCGGAATGCCGCCACCCGGCCCCTTACCGACCGTCGATGCGGCCAAACCTGAGGAGTTAGCGACTCCGTGGCCCGACTTAGCGGTCGAAACCCTCGCCGATGAGTTCGATGAGTTCCTCGCGCTCCTCGACGGGCAGGAAGGCGCCTGCCGCGGCGTTGAGCTGGAAGACTTCGAGGTCATCGAGGTCGTACTCGAAAGCGTCAGCGAGCAGGGCGAGTTCGCGGGTCAGCGATGTCCGGCTCATCGTGCGGTTGTCGACATTGACCGTCACCGAGAAACCCAGCTGGTAGAGCAGGTCGAAGGGGTGATCGGCGAGCTCCTCGCCCCACTTTTCGATCGCTCCGGTCTGCAGGTTGGAGCTCGGCGAGAGCTCGAGTGGGATCTCGCGGTCGCGCACCCACCGAGCAAGGTCGCCGAACTGCACCAGCACCTCGTCGCCCGCCCGCGAGACGACATCGAGGTCTTCCGCGATGCGCACCCCGTGGCCCAGGCGCAGTGCCCGCCCATCGAGCAGAGCCGAGCGAATCGAGTCCAGGCCGGCAGCCTCACCCGCGTGGACCGTGACCGGGAAGAACTCGCTGGCGAGGTAGTCGAAGGCCTCACGGTGGCGCGCGGGGAGGAATCCGTCTTCGGGGCCGGCGATGTCGAACCCGACGGCGCCGCGCTCACGCCACTGAACGGCCAGCCGCGCGATCTCCAGGGACCGGTCGGTGTGGCGCATCGCGGTGATCAGCTGCCCGACACGGATGTCGTGACCTGCCTGCTCTGCGGCATCCTCACCCTCTTCGATGCCGTCCTGCACGGCCTCGACGGCCTCCTCGAGCGACAGCCCGCCCGACAGATGCTGCTCGGGAGCCCACCGCACCTCGCCGTAGATGACACCATCGGCTGCGAGATCCTCGACGAATTCCCGAGCGACGCGGGTGAGTCCCTCGCGGGTCTGCATGACCCCGACGGTGAGATCGAACGTCTTCAGGTACTCGACGAGCGAACCCGAATCGGAGCGCTCGGCGATCCAGTCGGCAAGATCATCGGCCGTGTCCTCGGGAACATCGAGCCCGATCTCGTCGGCAAGCTCGAGGATCGTCGCCGGCCGCACACCGCCGTCGAGGTGGTCGTGCAGCGACACCTTGGGGAGCTTGCGGATCGACATCCCCTGCAAGACGTGGTCACCGTGCTGATCGATCGACATGAGGGCTCCTGAGTGTGGGGATGGCGGGCGCGGGGAAGAACGAAGGATGCTCAGGCGGTGATGCGCTCAAGGACGATGGGTGTGCGCGAGAGCTCGGCGTCACCAATCTCCCACGCGTTCTCGAGCGCGTCCAGTGCACGAGGGAAGCGCGCCGCATCCTGCGCCGAGAGTGTGAACAGCGGGGCGCCGGCGGCCACCGCTTCGCCCGGCTTTGCGTGCAGATCAATGCCCGCCGCGTGGACCACGGGGTCCTCGGCACGCGCCCGACCGGCCCCCAGACGCCACGCGGCGACACCGAACGGCAGGGCCTCCATGCGGGTCACGATCCCAGCGCGAGGTGCGGTCACCGTGTGGGTCTCGCGCGGGGCGGGAAGCTCGGCATCCGGGTCCCCGCCCTGGGCGAGGATCATCGCGCGCCACGAGTCCATGGCGCGTCCATCGGCGAGCGCCGCCTCGACGTCAGCATCCGGCTGGCCCGCCAATGCGAGCATTTCTCGGGCCAGAGCGAGGGTGAGTTCCACGACGTCGGCAGGTCCGCCGCCTGCGAGCACCTCGACGGATTCCCTGACCTCGTTCGCATTGCCGATCGCAAGGCCGAGCGGCGTGTCCATGTTGGTCAGCAGCGCTGTCGTGGCCACCCCGGAGTCAGTGCCCAGCGCCACCATCGTGCGTGCGAGTTCGCGAGCACGATCCACGTCGCGCATGAACGCACCTGAGCCGAACTTCACATCCAGCACGAGCGAGTCAGTGCCCTCGGCGATCTTCTTCGACATGATGCTCGAGGCGATGAGGGGGATGGCCTCGACGGTGCCAGTGACATCGCGCAGCGCATAGAGCTTCTTGTCGGCAGGAGCAAGGCCGGATCCGGCTGCGCAGATCACGGCACCCACGTCCCGCAGCTGCGCCGTCATCTCCTCGTTCGAGAGCGCCGCGCGCCAGCCCGGGATGGACTCGAGCTTGTCGAGAGTTCCGCCGGTGTGCCCGAGGCCTCGCCCCGACAGCTGCGGCACGGCGACGCCGAAGGATGCCACCAGTGGCGCGAGCGGCAGCGTGATCTTGTCTCCCACCCCGCCCGTCGAGTGCTTATCGACAGTCGGCTTACCGAGCCCCGCGAAGCTCATGCGCTCCCCCGACGCGATCATCGCATCGGTCATCACCCGGATCTCGTTGCGCTGCATCCCGTTGAGCAGGGTTGCCATCGCGAACGCGGCCATCTGCGCATCAGCAACATATCCGCGGGTATAGGCATCGACCATCCAGCGCAGCTCCAACTCAGGAACGGCTCCCCCGTCACGCTTGATACGGATGACGTCAACGGCGTCGAACGGCTCGATCGGCGCCTCGCTCATGCGCGTGCCTCCTCGAGGTCACGGGGCCCGAAGGCATCCGGCAACACCTCATCGATCGTGCGGATACCGGAGACGGTGTGCAGCAGCATGCCAGGCGCGGAGTGCTCGTAGAGGAGCTGTCGACACCGACCGCACGGCATGATGATCTCCTCCGCACCGTTGACGCACACGAAGGCAGTCAGCCTGCCGCCGCCGCTCATGTGCAGTGCCGAGACGAGTCCGCATTCAGCGCACAGTCCGACACCGTACGAAGCGTTCTCGACGTTGCAGCCCGAGACGGTCCTGCCGTCATCGACGAGCGCTGCCGCTCCGACCGAGTAGTTCGAGTACGGGGCGTAGGCGCGGCGCATGGCCGAGATTGCCTCGGTGCGCAGCCTGTCCCAATCGATGTCTGTCATGCGGGTCCTCCCGGCTCACGCAGGTCTCAGCGCCCCCACTGGTGGCGAGGGCGCTGATCCCGTTATTCCTTGATGTAGGGCTTTCCGTCGGCGGCGGGCGCCCGCGAGCGTCCGACGACACCGGCGACGACGAAGATCGTGACGACGTACGGCAACATGAGCATGAACTCGCTCGGCACCGGGGAACCGACGATGCTCAGGGTGTTCTGCAGGCTCGACGCGAACCCGAACAGCAACGCCGCGAGGGTCGCCTTGATCGGGTCCCACTGGCCGAAGATCACGGCTGCGAGCGCGATGAAGCCCGCTCCTGCCGTCATCTCCTTGTTGAAGGCGATGCCGTTGCCGATCGTGAACACGGTGCCGCCCAGGCCCGCGATGGCGCCGGCGAGCAACACGTTCCAGAACCGGGTCGCGTTGACCTTGATGCCGACGGTGTCAGCGGCCTGCGGGTGCTCGCCGACGGCGCGCAGGCGCAGGCCCCAGCGGGTGTGGAACATGCCGACGTAGACCGCCGCCACGGCGATGTACATGAGGTAAACGATGATCGTCTGGTTGAACAGCACCGGGCCGATGACCGGGATGTCGGCAAGGAACGGAATCGGCATCCGGTCGAACCGCGGCGGACTGTTGAGCGTCGCACCGTTGGGCTGCAGGACCTGCGAGTACAGGAAGCTCGTCAGGCCGATCACGAGCACGTTCAGGACGACACCGACGATGACCTGCTCGACGAGGTACTTGATGGCGAACGCGGCGAGGATGAAGGCGACGAGCATGCCCGCGACCATGGCTGCAAGAAGCCCGAGGAGAGGCTGGCGGGTTGCCGAGGCGACGACCGCTGCCGTGAACGCGCCAGCCAGCAGCTGACCCTCGATCGCGATGTTCACGACACCGGCACGCTCGCCGATCACGCCGCCCAGCGCGCCGTAGATGAGCGGAACGGCAAGTCCGAGAGACCCCGCGAGGAGCCCCGCCACGGGAATGGCAGCGCCCGCTGCGGCCCAGGTCAGGAAGCCGACGACGATCGCAAGGATGTACACGATCACGATCCACAGCGGCGAACGCGCGTACGCACGGACGAAGAACACGGATGCGACAGTCAGCAGCACGAGCAGGACGACACAGATCCAGGCCGTCGCCATGACGGGCACAACGAGCTCGGGAAGCTGAATCGCATCGGTGGGCGTGGACAGCCGGAAAGTCGTCGCTCCCTCCCGCGGCGCGGCCAGCAGCAGGATGGCGAAGAGCGCGGTGAAGATCGTGAGAGCGATCGGAACCTTCCAGCTGCGGATCTTTTCCGGCTGGGCGGTTGCCAGGGGGGCGATGGGTACGGTCCCTTCGCCCGTGGGGGATGCAGTCGTGCTCACGCGGCACCCCCTTCAGTGCGGGCTTGCGCTTTCAGCTGCTTCTGCCGTGCCTTCTCGCGCTTGCGGCGGTCGCGCTCGGGCGAGGGCAGGAAGAAGATCGTACGCACCAGCGGCGGCGCCGCAATGAACAGCACGATGAGCGCCTGGACGACAGTGACGATCTCGACCGGAATCTGCTCGGCGGCTTGCATCGAGTACCCGCCGGCCTTGAAAGCGCCGAACAGGATGCCGGCCGCGAACGTTCCCCAGGGAGTGGAACGTCCCAGCAGCGCAACCGTGATGGCGTCGAATCCGATGCCTGCGTCGATGTCGGCCGAGAAGCCGGTCGTCACGGTTCCCAGCACCTGGTTGACACCGGCGAGACCGATGAGCGCACCGGAGATCAGCATGCCGTAGACATACATGCTCGAAACCTTGATACCGGCCACCCGCGCCGCGTTGGGATTCTCACCCACGGCGCGGAACTGGAAGCCGAGGCTCGAGCGCGACAGGATCCACCACACCAGCACCGTCGCACCGATCACGAGGATGAAGCCGAAGTGCAGGTTGTAGGAGGGACCGAGAAGGTCGGGGAACACCGCGGTGTCTTTCATCGCTGGCGTCTTGGGGTTGCTTGATCCCGGGGCCTGCAGCAGGCCAGGGGTACGCAGCATCCACGAGATCAGGTAGAACGCGATGTAGTTGAGCATGATCGTCACGATCACCTCGTGCGCACCGGTGCGCGCCTTCAGCAGGCCGGCGATCCCGGCCCACAAGGCGCCGGCGATGAGGCCCGCGATGAGGGCGACGATCATGTGGATGCCCCAGGGCAGGTCGAGCGAGAAGGCCACCCACCCCGCGGCGGCCGAGGCCATCAGCATCTGGCCGCGACCACCGATGTTGAACATGCCGATGCGGAAAGCGAGAGCGACACCGAGCCCCGCCGCGATCAGCGGGGTCGCGAAGGTGAGCGTCTCGGTGATGGGCTTGATGGCTCGCTCGAAGCTCGGCGCGTCGAAGTTGTAGATCGCCCCCTGGAACAGGGCGACGTAGGCGCCGCTCACGGCATCCCACACTGCCGCGATGGTGTCCATCGGGCGTGCGAAGAAGTATGCGGATGCCGCCTGCACGTCTTCATCGGTGAAGGCGATCATGATCCCACCGACGATCAGGGCCAGGAACACCGCCAGCACCGAAATGATCGCGTTTCCCTGCGTGATGCGACGGAACGTCTCGTGCCACTTGCCGGGGGGTGGGACCTCCGCGGAGCCGGGCTTCGAGCTACGCGTGGACTCTGATGCCGTCGTGCTCATGCGGCAGCTCCTTCCGTGCTCGGGGTCTCGCCGGCCATCATGAGACCGAGAACCTCACGCGGAGTGTCTCCGGGAACGATGCCGACGATGCGTCCGCGATACATCACCATGATCCGGTCCGCGAGAGCGACGACCTCATCGAGTTCGGTGGACACGACGACAACGGGGATGCCCGCGTCGCGGGTCTGAACGACGCGCTTGTGGATGAACTCGATAGATCCGACATCGACACCCCGCGTCGGTTGCGCGGCAACCAGAAGCGACAGTTCACGGCTGAGCTCACGGGCCAAGACGACCTTCTGCTGATTACCACCCGAGAGGGTACCGACGGGCGTATCGACGCTCTGCGCGCGAACGTCGAACTCCTCGAACTTCTCCTGAGCGAAAGCCGCCAGCGCCGCGCGTTGCACGGTGCCCGCCTTCACAAAGGGAGCCCCGTGGGCGCGGTCGAGCATGAGATTCTCAGCGATCGTGAAGGGGCCGACGAGACCATCTTCCTTGCGGTCCTCGGGGACGAACCCGACACCGGCGTCGAGGATGCCTCGCACGCTGCGGCCGATGAGCTCGGTTCCGTTCAGCGTGGCCGAACCGCGGACGATCCCTTGGAGCCCGACCAGCGCCTCGGTGAGCTCGGTTTGCCCGTTGCCCTGTACACCGGCGATGGCCAGAATCTCACCGCCACGCACCTCGAAGCTGACGTCGTCGACGATCGGGTGGCCGGTGGGGTCGAGCACCGACAGCCTCGAGACAACGAGAGCAGAATCGCGCAGCTGCGGCGGGTCCTTATGAACCGTGAGTTCGACGGCGCGACCGACCATCATGGACGCGAGCTCAGCGTTCGACGATTCGGGCGACGCTTCGCCGACGACCTTGCCGAGCCGGATGACGGTGATGCGATCAGCCACCTCGCGGACTTCGCGAAGCTTGTGGGTGATGAAGACGATGGATGCGCCCGATTCCTTGAGCTGACGCATGATGGCCATAAGCTCGTCGGTCTCCTGCGGGGTGAGCACCGCCGTCGGTTCATCGAAGACGAGCACCTTGGCGTCACGGGAGAGGGCCTTGATGATCTCAACGCGCTGCTGCACTCCGACGGGCAATTCTTCGACAAGAGCGTCGGGGTCGACGTCGAACCCGAACCGCTCGGAAATCTCCCTGACCCGCTGCCTCGCTGCATTGAGGTCGAGAAACCCGCCGGCCTTCGTGGACTCGTGGCCGAGCATCACGTTCTCGGCGACCGTGAACACCGGAATCAGCATGAAGTGCTGGTGCACCATGCCGATTCCCGCGCGCATGGCGTCGCCGGGTCCGTGGAAATTCTGGACGTGATCGTCGAGGAGGATCGTGCCCTCGTCGGCCTGGTAGAGGCCGTACAGGACGTTCATCAGCGTTGACTTGCCGGCGCCGTTCTCACCGAGGAGACAGTGAATCTCTCCGGGTTCGACCACGAGATCGATGTGGTCGTTTGCGACGAGGCTGCCGAACCGCTTGGTGATCCCGCGGAGTTCGAGCTTCATGATGCCGATCCTAGGAGACAGGCCGGGCCGACGCACCGAATTGCGTGGCCGACGTGTGGGCGGTGAAGGGCGATAACGACAGCGGCGGGGGGGGGGGGCCCCCCCCCCCCCCCCCCCCGCGGGTTTTAATCCCCCCGGGGCAGCGCGGCGCCGGGTGGGTGCGGCGAAGAGGGCCCCGGCGGTGAGCTGGGCGAGATGCGGCCCGGGGGGG
>NZ_JAJGNI010000034.1 GCF_020781975.1 Microbacterium schleiferi | reverse complement strand
CGGCGACCACGTCCGCTACCCTCGCGGAAGCGGCATAACCGAAACGACACCGTGTCCACGATCGAGGGTCAAGGCCCAACCGCCGGACGCGACCGACCCAACCTCGAACACACCTAAGCTATCGCCGCATCGAGGCATAGCTGCAACTGTGTTTAGAGGGCGATCGGCAAGTCATAACGGGGTGAGTCCCATAGCGTGGTGTCAATTCCTGCGGGGTTCTCGTCGTCGTAGACGTCGAAGGGCCACCGTGGGAT
>NZ_JAJGNI010000033.1 GCF_020781975.1 Microbacterium schleiferi | reverse complement strand
ATCGCCCGGTGCTGAACCCCAATATCCGGTGGTGCTCAACCGCAATAATCAGCGGTGCTCAAGGGGTCGAATACTCACCCTGACGGCGGTGGCTGGCGGGTTCACGGGAAAGGGTCGGCGCAGGACCGTGCTGCCGGGGTCGTACGAGGCCGAGCCGCACGTGCCGGAGCGGCGGGTTCACGCGGCTACCGATACCTGCACCATGCCGTCGATGACCACTCGCGGGTCGCGTACTCCGAGAGGCTCTGTTGCAAAGATTGGCGGCAGTCAGAGGTAGGCTGTCGCTCTGCGCCGATCAGGCGGCTGCTGCGAAATGG
>NZ_JAJGNI010000032.1 GCF_020781975.1 Microbacterium schleiferi | reverse complement strand
GGCTCTGTTGCAAAGATTGGCGGCAGTCAGAGGTAGGCTGTCGCTCTGCGCCGATCAGGCGGCTGCTGCGAAATGGTGGTTGAGCATGCCCATGGCCTCCGTCAGCGCCGAGGGCCCAATGCCAAAAGCTCTCTCCACAAGGCGCACCTCGCCCCTGATGCCGGGCTGCAGGCACCAGGGGCGAGCCTGTCCTTTGCGCAGGGCTCGCATGACTTCGAATCCCTTGATCGTGGCATAGGCCGTGGGGATCGATTTGAAACCGCGCACCGGCTTGATCAGTATCTTGAGCTTTCCGTGATCGGCCTCGATCACGTTATTGAGATACTTCACCTGCCGGTGGGCCGTCTCCCGGTCCAGCTTTCCTTCGCGCTTCAATTCGGTGATCGCTGCACCATAGCTCGGCGCTTTGTCGGTATTGAGCGTGGCAGGCTTTTCCCAGTGCTTCAGGCCTCGCAGGGCCTTGCCCAGGAACCGCTTCGCTGCCTTGGCGCTGCGGGTCGGCGACAGGTAGAAATCGATCGTGTCGCCCCGCTTGTCGACTGCCCGGTACAGGTAGGTCCACTTGCCCCGCACCTTGACGTAGGTTTCATCCAGGCGCCAGCTCGGATCAAAGCCACGCCGCCAGAACCAGCGCAGCCGCTTCTCCATCTCCGGGGCGTAGCACTGGACCCAGCGATAGATCGTCGTATGGTCGACCGAAATGCCGCGTTCCGCCAGCATTTCCTCAAGGTCGCGATAGCTGATCGGATAGCGACAATACCAGCGCACCGCCCACAGGATCACATCACCCTGGAAATGGCGCCACTTGAAATCCGTCATCGTTCCGTCCGTCCAATCTCCGCCAAGCATGCTCAAGCTTCACGATTTTTGCAACAGAGCC
>NZ_JAJGNI010000031.1 GCF_020781975.1 Microbacterium schleiferi | reverse complement strand
CCTAGATGAGTGAGTCCGTTTGGTTTGGGCGGCGTGGACGCTGTTAATCGGAGGCGGAGGGTGTTAAGCCCTGCGTGTGAAAACTGACCTCAACACCCTCCTGATCACACTGTACGTCCATCTCGATGACCGGATCCTGCCTGCGATCGGGTTCTCTCGCGATCATCACCCGGGTCGTAAGCCCGCGCTCAACGACGTCGAGCTGCTGTGTCTGCTGGTCGCGCAGCACTTGCTCGGGATCGCGTCCGAGCGCAAGTGGATCCGGTACGCCCGCGCGCACCTGCATGGCATGTTCCCGAACATCCCGAAGCAGTCCGGGTGGGGCAAACGGGTCCGCCAGTCCACGGGGTTGATCTCCGCGGTGATCACCGAACTGGCTCGCGACACCCCGACCTGGGGTGAGTTGACCCGTCTCGTGGATTCCACCCCGCTGCCGTGCGCGGCGTCTCGCGAGACGGTGAAACGCTCCGATCTTGCCGGGCACGCCGGCTACGGCTACTGCGCCTCCCACTCCCGGTTTTTCTGGGGGTTCCGTCTCTATCTGGTCTGCACCCCCGACGGGATGCCCGTGGTCTGGGGACTCGCGAACCCGAAGCTCGGAGAGCGGGAAGTGACCGCGGCGCTGCTGCGCCACGACCGGCATCTCATCCAGTCTGGCCAGGTGATCGTCGGCGACAAGGGGTTCGCGGGACGCGAGTTCGAGACCTTCATCGCCGATGAGCTCGGCGCGCATCTGGTGCGCCCCGACCGCAAGGATGAGAACCCAAGGTTCGGGCGCCTCGGTGGCATCCGGCAATGGGTCGAGTCCGTGTTTGACACCCTGAAAGGCCAACTCACCCTCGAAGACCACGGCGGACGCACCATCCCAGGCGTCTACTCCCGCGTCGCCGCAAGACTCCTCGCCCTCGCCGCCGGCATCTGGCACAACTGGCTCATCGACGCCCCAGCCAAGAGATCACTCATCGCATACGACCACTGAAAACGATCGGACTCACTCATCTAGAG
>NZ_JAJGNI010000030.1 GCF_020781975.1 Microbacterium schleiferi | reverse complement strand
GTGTGATGTCCAGGGACGTTGTTGCGTGAATCGCGTGTGATCTGGTGACGGGTGAAGGCCTCCCGTTGCGAGAGTGGAGCTGTCTAGGAACCGCTTCACGCACACAGGAGGCCTTCTTGTCCCACGCTAACGCTGCTCTCACCCCGCGCGCTCGACTGCGGCTGGCCAAGCTCATAGTCGAAGAGCGCTGGCCTGTCATCGTCGCGGCGAAGATGTTCATGACTTCCCCGCCGACCGCCCGGAAGTGGGCGGCCCGGTTCCGCGCCGAAGGGCCCGCGGGAATGGTTGATCGGTCCAGCCGACCACGCTCGATGCCCACCAAGACACCGCCCGCGACGGTGAAGCGGATCCTACGGTTACGGTGGCGTCGCAGACTGGGTCCAGCGCAGATCGCCGGCGAGCTCGGCATCTCGGCCTCGACCGTGCATGCGGTGCTGGTGCGGGCGCGGATCAACCGGCTCAGCCATATCGACCGGGTCACCGGCGAACCCATCCGTCGCTACGAACACGACCATCCAGGGGCGATGATCCACGTCGACGTCACCAAGTTCGGCAACATCCCCGACGGCGGCGGCTGGCGATACGTGGGCAAGCAACAAGGCAAGCAGAACAAGCAGCGCGCCGCCCGCGCCGGCGCCGGATACACCGAGAAAGGCCATCCCAACATCGGCACCGCGTTCCTGCACACCGTGCTCGACGATCACTCCCGCGTCGCCTACGTCGAGATCTGCACGGACGAGAAGGCAGTCACCGCGATCGGCGTGCTCGAACGCGCCGTCGCATGGTTCGCTGACCACGGCGTCACCGTCGAACGGGTCCTCTCCGACAACGGATCGGCCTATCGTTCCCACGCCTGGCGAGACGCCTGCGCCATGCTCAACATCCGACACAAGCGGACCCGCCCCTACCGCCCACAGACCAACGGGAAGATCGAGCGGTTCCACCGTACCCTCGCCGACGGCTGGGCATACGCCCGGTTCTACTCCTCAGACAGCGAGCGTCGCGCCGCGCTGCCCGGTTGGCTGCACTTCTACAATCAGCACAGGCGCCACTCCGCGATCGGAGCCCCACCCTTCAGCAGACTCAACAACCTGCCTGGACATCACACCTA
>NZ_JAJGNI010000002.1 GCF_020781975.1 Microbacterium schleiferi | reverse complement strand
CGCCGCATGACCCACGCGGACATTTCACGTGAGGCAACCACGAATCACACCCGGACATCTTGACGTGAGGCAAGGCGGGGCGTCGATCCCGTGACCTCACGATTTTCAGTCCGTTCTCGCGGGTTGACAGGTGCTCACTGGCGCTCGTTGGCGCGTGATTCCGCGGATCGTGTACCGGTTGGCGATGGCTGGTCACGGGTAGTCTCAACCGGGTTCCCGGCCCGGCACCGGCCCTCGCCGTTGGGCTAGAGTCCGTCGAGGTCGAGCGTCTGGGCACCCCAGGAATCCGGCGTGCGCTCGTAACGAACATTGCGACTCTGGGGCGACTCGCCTCCAACGATGCGAACCTGCTGTTCCTGCCGCAGGATGCGCAGCCAGTGGATCACGACCTGCTTGTTCAAGCCGGTGCGCCCGGAGATCTCCGCCCGAGAGAGCTTGTCGTTTTCAATCGCGTCGAGGATGAGCTTTCTACGATCCCGCGGCGGCAATTTGTGCTCGGGTTCCGAGGGAGCCGTGCGGCTACGAGCGCTCAGCCGGTACTCGGTCCATCGGCGGGTGCCGACTTGCTCCAGGAGCTCACGGCTCACGAGGTCTTGGAGCTCGGCTGTCGCGACACGCGAGTCGACGCCGGTGGCATTGCGGTACGTGGGGTTGTCGATGGTCCCGTTCTTGTGGAGCATTGCTAGCCCGATGTGCTGGGAATCGGTAAGTCCCTGTTCTGCAAGGCCCTGGATCCAGGCGACTGTTTCGTCGTCGAGCAGGGTGTGATTGGGGAAGGTGACTGAGAACGAGGAGATCTTGTCCTCGAACCGCGGGACGGACATTCCTGCGGCTCGCAGCGATTCGACCATCGTTCGAATCCCAGATCCTCGGTTCTCGCAGACGGTGCGAGGGTCGCCAGGCAGTGTGATGTCCTCCAGCATTTTGAGGAGGAAGGAGTTGCGGGAGGATGAGGTGCCGTCGTCGGCGAGGTCATCAACGGAGACCGGGCCGAATAGCCCTCCGGGATTGCGGACGATGATCTTGCTTGGATACATCTCGATCTGCACCTGTGTTCCTCGGGCGGCAGGCGAAAGATCACGATGGACGAGCGCGTTCACAATTGCTTCGCGCAATGCCGCCTCTGGGTACTCCCAAGACTCCGTCCGGCCTATGCCGTCCACAGTCGAGCGTCGCTTCATGTTGCGCCGGATTGCCGTCAGTGCGTCGGCGGCAATCACAGGGAGCGGTCCTTCGAGTGTGACGTTGTCAAGGAAGCGAGTGCCGGAGGCAACGTCGGGTCCGTCGTCGGTTGGGTAGACGACGAGCGTTGCGGCGAGCTGCGGGTAGTGCTCCTGTGGGTATTTGCCAAGTGCGAGCAGGCCACCGAGCGTTGGTACGAGGCCTTGCTCCGTCCGCGAAACTGCCCGCGAACGGATGAGCGCGTCTTCGCGAGCGAGGGATGCGAAGGCATGAGGGCGGCTCCGACGCAGACGTGCGTAGAAGGACTCGACGAGCTGCTCGTCGAGCTCATCCAGGGTGAGATTGGTGAGCGGGGCAGTGTCCTCCAATGGCTGACCGCGGTTTGCAACGAGAGTCTGGACCTCGTAGGGCGTGAGACGGTGGTCTCCGTCGTTGACACGAACATACGATCCGGAGTTCATCCCCTGACCGCGATAGTAGCAAGGCTTGAGAGACGCGTCGATCTCCGGAATCTCTGCCACCAGGAGATGAACGCCTTCGAACTCGACGACGTTCGTGATCGCGCGTACTGGGGGCTCGAGCTCCGTGGAGCACATCGATGCAAAGTTGTCGGCCATAGCGGCGGGATCGTGTAGGCCTGTGGCAGAGAACCCGCTAGCCTCGTCGAGGCCAAGGATGACGGTGCCGCCCGCGGTGTTCGAGAAAGCTGAGAGCGTCTCGCGCAGGGATCGAGGGAGGCCACCCTCTGCGCGCTTCACCTCGACGTCGGTTAGATCGCTGCCGATGGCCCGGAGTCGTCGAACCAGTTCGGTAAGTTCAGTCGCGTCCACGTCAGTTCTTGCTCCACATAGAGACGAGCATAGCGATCATCATGTGGATCATCATGTGGATCATCATGTGGATCATCATGTGGATCATCATGTGGATCATCATGTGAGTGGTTGAGAGACGCGATTCCCCTAGTCTTGTGCAGTGTCGCGCTTCTCTCAGCTGGTCAAGCATGTCGAACAGCTCAACCCTCAGCTCGCAGCGGATATCGCCCGCGAGTATGACGCCGTCAGCGGGCGGCGCGCCTTCGGCCTGAACTTCGAGCGGCACGCTCCCGAGACCGTCGAACTGCCCGGACGGCCCGTGCGGGTAGGCGACAAGGTGCGGTTCATTCCCGCGCGCGGTGCCGCAGCGTCGACCGTCGACGGACGAGTCTGGCGTGTCACGCGCATCAACCGATCGGGCGCCCAGCCGGTCGCACAGCTCGTCCTGCACGTCGCCGATGATGCCGACGAGATGGTTGAGCTCGAGACCGCGCAGCGCGCAGTCGAAGACCTCGTCGTCATCGCAGAGTTCCGCGACCCGATATACCCCGGCCTGGTCTCGACCGGGAAGGTCGAACGCGGCGGTGGCAAGCCGTTTCACACCGTCATCAACGCCGAGAACTTCCACGCGCTCCAGACGCTGCTCTACACCCACGAGGGCAAGGTCGACGCGATCTACATCGACCCGCCCTACAACACCGGCGCCCGCGACTGGAAGTACAACAACGACTACGTCGACGGTGAGGACATATACCGGCACTCCAAGTGGCTCGCCTTTATGGAACGGCGCCTCAAGCTCGCCAAGCGCCTCCTCAACCCGCTCGACTCCGTGCTCATTGTGACCATCGACGAGAAGGAATACCTCCGCCTCGGCCTGCTGCTCTCGCAGGTGTTCCCCGAGGCAGACATCCAGATGGTCAGCGATGTCATCAATCGCGCCGGCTCCCCGCGCGCGGGGCGATTCTCACGCGTCGACGAGTACATCTACTACGTCTTTATCGGCGAGGCCGCGGTGACCCCGTGGACGTCGACAATGCTCGGTGAAGATGAGGCGACGACCCCGATGCCGACGGTGTGGTTCACGGCCGTCCGGCGAGGCAGCGGCTCCGCCCGTGAGGACAAGAAGTCCGGTAAGGCGAGCTTCTACCCCGTTGTCATCGACGCCGAGACAGGAGCCTTCATCCGGGTCGGAGACCCGCTACCCCACGGAAGCTCGAGGCATGACTTTCCGCTTGCTCCTGGAGAGCTGGCCATCTGGCCCCTCACCACCGACGGGCGCGAGAACCGATGGCGATTCTCGGCGGACGCGATGCGCCGCCACTTCGCGAACGGCACTGCACGTTTGGGTCGGCGGGATCCGCTCACGGGCCTGCGCCCCGTGACCTATCTGCAGCCCGGCACTCTGGCGAACATCGCTAACGGCACCTTTGAGGTGCTCGGCCGCACCGCAGAGGGTGCCCTTGAGCTTGGGCTCGGGGAAAGGGCAAAGGCTGTGGCGCCTCGCACCGTATGGAGCCGTACCAGTCACTTCGCTCGAGATCACGGCTCGAACCTGATCGGCAAGCTCCTACCAGGTCGGCGGTTCCCATTCCCGAAATCTCTCTACGCAGTAGAGGACTCGCTGCGGTTCGTGATCGCCGACAAGCCGGACGCTGTCGTGCTCGACTTCTTCGCCGGCTCGGGAACAACTACGCACGCGGTTATGCGTCTAAACCGGCAGGACGGTGGGAGCAGGTCGTCCATCAGCGTGACCAACAACGAAGTGGGCATGGAGGAGCAGAGCCGTCTAAGCGCTGAGGGGCTACGCCCTGGTGACGCCGAGTGGGAACAGTGGGGGATCTGCGACCACATCACCAAGCCTCGAATCCGTGCCGCGATTACAGGCAAGACACCGGACGGCGAGGCGATCAACGGAGACTACAAGTTCATCGACGAGTTCCCGATGGCTGACGGTCTCGGGGAGAACGTGGAGTTCTTCACGCTCACCTACGAGACGCCCAGGATGGTCGCGCACAATCGCGCGTTCTCGGCGATTGCCCCGCTGCTGTGGCTCCGGGCCGGCGCCGAGGGCGCGCGCATCGATGCGATCGCGGAGGAGGGCTTTGCCGTTGCGGACGTGTACGGGGTGCTGTTCGAGGTCGACCAGTCGCGCCCGTTCGTGGACCAGCTCAGCGCTCGGCCGAATGCCAGGATGGCGTTCATCGTCACCGACGACGATCGGGCGTTTCAGCTCGTGTGTGCAGGGCTTCCTGAGCATGTCGAGCCGGTGCGGCTGTACGAGTCGTATCTGACCAACTTCACGATCAACGTCGGAGGCGACCGGTGAAGTTCACCCTGAAGGACTACCAGGAAGATGCCGTCCGAGACGTCCTGGCCAACCTTGCTGACGCCCGCGAGGACTTCCACCGTGCGCGGCCGCGACGCTCCGCGTTCTCCCTCTCGGCGGTCACCGGTGCAGGCAAGACCGTGATGGCAGCCGCGGTCATCGAAGCGCTCTTCAACGGCAACGAGGACTTCGACTTCGCCGCAGACCCGGGTGCGGTCGTACTGTGGTTCACCAGCGATCCGTCGCTGAACGAGCAGACTAGGTTCCGGATCCTGCAGGCCACCGACGAGGTCCCATACTCGCGTTTGCGCGTGATCGGCAGCACGTTCTCCGAGCCCCGCCTCGACCCGGGCAATGTCTACTTCCTCAACTCGCAGAAGCTGTCCGCCCGTTCATGGCTCGTGCGGGGTGGCACCGAGACAAACGCCGAGGACATGTTGATCCCGCCGGACAACCAGGCCCAGACGTTCTGGGATGTGCTGCGCAACACGATCGAGGATCCTGAGCTCACGCTCTACGTGATTCTCGATGAGGCTCATCGTGGCATGCGGAAGCAGTCCCGCAACGAGCGCGCCGAGAAGTCGACGATCGTCCGGCAGCTCATCAACGGTGAGGCCGGTGCGCCGCCGGTACCGATCGTACTCGGCATCAGTGCGACCGTGGATCGCTTCAACCAGGCGATTGCGGAATCAGCGGGGCGGGTGATCCTGCCCAACGTGGAAGTCGATCCGGGGCGCGTGCAGGAATCCGGGCTCCTCAAGGACGACATCCGTCTGCATTTCCCGGCGGAGGCGGGCACGTTCGACACTGTGCTGCTGCGACGGGGCGTGCGCCAGGTGAAGGAGTCCACGAAGCTTTGGTCGGACTACCACCAGGCGCAGTCGTCCACGGATGACCCCGTGGTTCCGCTGCTGGTCGTGCAGGTGCCGAATACGCCGACGCAGGCGATGCTCACCGATGCAATCCAAGCGATCGTGGAGGAGTGGCCGCAGCTGTCTGATGCGAACATCGCTCACGTGTTTGGTGAGCACAGCGACCTCGCCGTCGCCGGGCACGTCATTCCGTACATCAGCCCCGAGAATGTCCAGGAGCGCACTGCCGTCCGCGTGCTGTTGGCAAAGGACGCGATCAGCACCGGATGGGATTGTCCTCGCGCCGAGGTGCTCGTCTCGTTCCGCCCCGCGAGCGACGACACGCACATCACGCAGCTGCTGGGACGTATGGTGCGCACGCCCCTCGCACGCCGTGTACCCGGCAACGACCTGCTGAACTCCGTCGAGTGCATTCTGCCGTTCTTCGAGAAGCAGACCGCCTCTCGCGTAGTCCGACTATTGCTCGGCACGACCGACGGCAGCGAGCCTGACGACGAGACCGGCCAAAGCGGCGGCTCTGGCGGCGGCGAGGGTCGACGTGTGCTTGTCGCGCCGGTCGACATGCTCGTGAACGACACCGTCATCGACCTCGTCTGGGACGCCTTCGATCAATTGCCGTCGGAGACGCTTCCCCGTAAGGGTGCCCGGCCGACGTCGCGATTGTCGGGGCTGGCGCAGGCACTGGCGTTTGACGGGATTCTTCCCGGTGCCACGAAGGCCGCCTACACGGAATTGCTCGGCGTCCTTGATGGCGTCGCAGCGCGCTACGAGAAGCAACTGGCGGCCGCGAGCGACGACATCCGGACCGTCGACGGAACCACCATCGTGGCCTCCGTTCGTACCGGACTGATCGCCGGCACGGAGAAGTTCTCTGAGATTGCCGACGATCGCGCTGTCGAAGCTGAGTACCGTGCGGCGGGACGTGTCCTTGGCCGCGAACTCGCTTCGCGCTATGCCGAGCGGATCGCCGATCGCCTCGGAGACGATGACGACGGGTTCTTCACCGCGCACCTCACAGTCGCCGCGCTTGCTCGCGTCCCCGGTGTGGGCGAGGAACTTGATCGTGCTGCGAACAAGCTCGCCGAAGACTGGCTCCGGGATTATCGGATCGCGATCAAGGCGCTCCCGGACGAACGGCGCGCTGTCTATGCCGAGCTGACAGCAATGACCGGCGTACCTCAGACCATCCCGATCCTGCGACCCAAGGTTCGTACCGAGTCGTCGAGGGACACTGACGGCAACCTCGTGCCGACGCGCGCCGGACACCTGATGGCAGACGAGGATGGACAGTTTCCGATCGGGTCGCTCGGCAGCTGGGAACGCGAGGTGCTTGATAGAGAGCTGCCTCACGCAGTTGCCTGGTACCGGAACCCGCCTCGCTCCGACGATGCGCTCGCGGTCGCATATACCGACAAGAAGGGCGCATGGCGCCGGCTTTTTCCTGACCTGGTGTTCTTCAACGAGGTTGGCGCGGAGGTTCGGCCGTCAATTGTGGATCCGCACTGGCATGACCTCCCTGATACGCTCCCGAAACTCCGGGGTCTCGCGCGTTACGCCGAGGAGCATGCTGGCGCGTTCCACCGTATCGAGGCGATCTCGAAGGTCGACGAGACGCTACGTGTGCTTGACCTCACCGAGGAACACGTCCGTGAGGCGATTCAGACTGCCGCGAGCGCAGAGGATCTCTATCGGGGCACGGTCGCCTCGAACTACTGAGCGCCGACGTGTACCCGAGCGGGGGGACGTTCGGCGAGGAGCGCCCGGACCGCAGCGAAGCGAGGACCGGACGCACCGCAGGCGAACGTCCCCCCGCTCGCGAGCCGGCCGTCAGGCCGGCCTTGAACGAGTAAAGAAAGTTCTCACAGCTCGTCGTCGCCGAAGGCTTGTAGGGCGCGGCTCGCGGCACGAGCCTTGTCGGCCGCCGGCAGCCATGGGTGAAAGCCACGCTCAGACTCGGCGGCCGCCATCGCTCGGTCGAGCGCGTCGGAGATACCGCGGAGATCCTCGAAGCCGAGGGCGCGGATGCCCGAACGGATCGCGTCGAGGTTGGGTTCCTCAGAGAGCAATGCCTCGATCGCCTCGACGGTCTTCGGCGTGTACCGCTTCGCGAATGACTGTGTGATCGCTCCCTGCATTGCAGCGAGTTCGCCGATCGGCGGCTTCGGCTGGTGGAACTTGTGCGTGTAGGCGTTGAAGACGCTGCGATAGTCCCGTGTGGCGCGATCGGCGGCTTCGGCTGCCCACGACATCTGCAGGAACGCTTCGTCGTGGTTCTGCGGGGTCTCGCCGCTGATCTTCTGAGTGTCCATTGCCTCGACCCCGGCGGCGGCTCGCTCCTTGAGTCGCTGGAGGACGTTGCGAACCGGGTCGGGAACAACGCCCCACGTCGGCAGCGCCGGTAGTTCGCTCATGGTGACCCCTCCACGCCTCCGAGCTTACTCGTGTGCCGTTTTTCTGCGCGTAGAGACACCAGAAGCACAAAGTGAGAAAAAGGTTGACTGCATGAGCGGGAAGTGTGATGCTGTTCCTGTGAGCAAAAAGTTCACCAGTTGAGAGGAACTAGTAATGGCAATCCAGTCAGCAATCCCGGTCAGCTTCGACGCGTTCTTCCCACGCGGTGCGTTCGTCGTTGGTGAGGTCGAGCCGATCGTCAAGTGGTCGGACGACGGCGAGCGGCAGGGGCAGGACCTCGACAAGAACTCCGGCCACCCGCTCTGGCAGGTCCGTGTGATCGACGCCGACCCCGACGCCAAGAAGGGTCAGGGCGAGGTCACCGTCAAGATCGCGAGCATCTCCGAGCCGCAGCTGCCGCCTGAGCTGAACGGTCTGCCGTTCCGCCCCGCTGTCTTCGAGGGGCTCACCGTGACGCCGTACGTCAAGGAGGGGCAGGGGCGTCCGCGTGTCGCCTACTCGCTCCGCGCCCGCGAGATGAGGCCGGCACCGAAGCCGCGGGGTGCCGAGTAATGCGGATCACCGTGCCGCGCGAACTGCGTAGCTGGGGCGACGAGTTCGGCATTCTCCTGCGTCGCTGGTGGTGGGTCGCGGCGATCGTCGTAGTCATCTCATGGCTGCCGCCGGTGCCGGCCGTGCAGGTTGCGTTCAACGTCGGATGCCTGGCGCTTGTCCTCCTGCTCGGCCTTTGGCTGACGGTGACGGCGCTCCGGATGCCGCGCCGTCCCGAGGACAAGTGGAGGCGCGATGTCTCGCGCAACATCCTCGCGAGTTGGCCCGGCGTCTCGATGCGCGTTGGCCTCGGCGTCCCCAGCTATGGCACGCGCGGCATGGTGGTTCCCGCAATCAGCACCCCCGTGTGGGAGGGCTGGACTTGTGCGGTCGGCGTCGCCCTTCCGCAAGGACTCGGCCGTGAGCACCTGCAGGCTCAGGCGGATCTTCTCGCGCAGGCCTTCGGTGCGCGCCGCGCGACGGTCCACGGCGAGCACATCGGCGCCATGGCGCTGCGGCTGGAGTTCGTGGATGCGCTCGAGCTCGCGTTCTCTCTCGACCTGCCGGCGACATGGGATGGCAGGACGGTCCCGATGGGTCGAGACACAACGGGCGCACTGTGGTCGCTTCGCCTCGGCCCGCACACCCTTGTGGCCGGCGCGTCTGGCAGTGGTAAGGCGTCGCTGGTTTGGGGTCTGCTCCTGGGACTCGCCGAACCCATCCACACCGGCCTCGTCGAGGTCTGGGGCATTGACCGCAAGGGCGGCATGGAACTCGCTCTCGGGCGCTCGCTGCTGACGAGATTTGCCGCCGACGCTGAGCGCTCGGTGATTCTGCTCGAGGATGCCGTCGCCGCGATGCAGCAGCGAGCGAAGGATCTCGCGGGCAAGACCCGACAGCATGTCGCGACCCTCGACATCCCGACGATCGTCGTGCTGATCGACGAGCTCGCGGCGCTCACCGCCTACGAGACCGATCGAGATCTGCTCCGCCGGGCAAACTCGGCGCTCGCGACTCTCGCCTCACAGGGCCGCGCTGTCGGGTTCATCGTGTTCGCCTGTCTCCAGGATCCGCGCAAGGAGACGTTGCCGGCGCGCGGCCTCTTCACTCAGACGGTCGGGCTCCGACTGCGCGACCGCATGGAGACCGCGATGGTCCTCGGCGACGGAGCCGTGGCGGCAGGTGCACGCTGTCACGAGATCTCGCCGACCACTCCCGGCGTCGCCTATGTCCTGCCCGAAGATGGCCGCCCTCCCGAGCGTGTCCGCGCCGGACTGATCACCGACGACATGATCCGCGACGTCTCGTCACGGTATGCCGCACCGCGGCAGGTGCCTGTCGTCATCCCCGAACCACCCGCCTCCGAAGAGCGTCAGCCGCGCTCACCCCGTGCGCCGCGAACCCCGCGACGCACCTCACGAAAGGAAACCGCATCATGAACAGCATCCGTGGTCTCGCATCGGCCGCCATCGGTGGCCTCGTCGCGGCGCTCGTCCTGTCGGGCTGTGCGGCGCCGACTGGGAGCCCGTCACCCACCCCAAGCCGCCAGACGACCGTGACGCGCCCCGCTGACGTTCTTGCGCCCTGCAACCTGGGGGAGAAGTGGGACCGCGCCGCCATCCTCAAAGTCGCACGATACGACGCGCCCGCTGTCGACGACAGCTTGCTCGACGACTACGGGCCGACCATCGCGAACAACTCCTGCTCGGACGCAGCGATCATCAACTGGCAGGAGCTGCGCCGCGAAACCGGCGAGAGCGATGAGATCTGCCGCATTACCTGGTACGACGACCCGTTCATGGGCCTGACCTACCCGATCGGCTGCGCGGTGCCCGTGATGGTGGTGACCGATGCGTCTCGATGAGTCCGTCGCGCGGCGGCTCCGCAGCGAGGAGTACGACCGTTGGATGCACAACGTCGCCTCGACGGGCTACTGCCTCAACCCGGTGCGTCTCGTCGGATCCTCGACGACGCTCCACGAGGCATCCGGCGAGATCCTCTCGGAGTACTCGTCGACGAGCGAACCTGACGGCGTCACCTTCACTCGGTGCGGCAATCGACGCGCCACACGCTGCGAGTCCTGCAGTCACGAGTACAAGGGCGACACCTGGCACATGATCATGGCCGGCGCTGCGGGTGGGATGAAGGAGGTGCCAGAGGAGGT
Organism: Microbacterium schleiferi; assembly: GCF_020781975.1. Lineage (GTDB taxonomy): Bacteria > Actinomycetota > Actinomycetes > Actinomycetales > Microbacteriaceae > Microbacterium. Next base: position 358,486 of record NZ_JAJGNI010000002.1, on the reverse strand, counting down.
CGCCGAGCACCCGATGGTCTTCCTCACGCTCACAGCCCCGTCGTTCGGAGCCGTTCACACGACCGCCGTCGACCGTCGCACCGGCGTCTGCGAACACGGCAAGCCGAGAGGATGCCGCTGCCACCATGACGACGACGATCCGCAGCGGGGCGATGCGGTGTGCGCCGAGTGCTACGACTACGTCGGTCACGTCGTCTGGCAGTACCACGCGCCCGAGTTGTGGCGTCGGTTCACGATCCGGCTGCGCCGCGAGCTGGCTCGATCGCTCGGCATGACGCAGCGCGCAGCGGCCCGCGTCGTACGGCTGCAGTTCGCGAAGGTCGCCGAGTTCCAGCGCCGGGGAGTCGTCCACTTCCACGCCATCATCCGGCTCGACGGCATCCATCCCGAGCTCCCTTTCCCGGCGCCGCCGGCCGCAGTGACGACCGATCACTTGGTGACGGCGATCCAGTCCGCCGTGAGGAAGACGAGCGTCGCTGCGGCTCCACTTCCTGGCGACGCCAGGACTCGCACGCTCGCTTGGGGCAAGCAGTTCGACGTGCGGCCGATCGTGCGTCGCGAGGGTCTTGACGGCGCACTGTCTGACCGCGCTGTGGCCGCCTACATCGCGAAGTACGCCACCAAAGCGACCGAAGAGCTTGAGCCGACGGGCTCCGGCCGTGACCACATCAAGCGCATCAAATCGACCGTGCGCGAGCTGGCGACCGTCGTTGATTCCGAAGGACCGTACGAGCAGTTGCATCGCTGGGACGGCATGCTCGGCTTCCGAGGTCACTTCTCGACGAAGTCGCGGCGATACTCCGTGACGCTCGGATCACTACGTGGCGCACGACGGACCTGGCGCCTCAAGCACCTGCTCGCGAAGACGAAGCCGACCGAGGAGATCAACCCCGACGAGGTGCTCGTCATTGGCTCATGGGCATATGCGGGCATGGGCTGGCTCACCGACGGCGACAAAGCACTCGCGAGAGAAGCCGCGGATGCCGCCCGCCAGTGGCGCCACGATCGCGCACGAGATCGCAACACCCCACCCACCGAAAGGAGCACGACATGACCACTCACACTCTCGTCGACGACCCCGAGATCGACATCGCCGACCACGCCGAGCCGAATGAGTACCTGACGCGCCGTGAGGCGGCCTCGCTCTGCCGCGTGCCGCTGTCGACCTTCGACTCGCTGCGGCGTCAGAACCGGTTCCCGTTCCCCGACGCGCACATGGGCAAGCACATGCTGTGGCGGGCGTCGACCGTCGCAGCGTTCCTCGAGGCCGGTGGTACCCGCGGTGTCGGCTGAACGAGGGGAGCGGATAGACCCGAAGACCCGGCGTCCGCTGCCCGAGGGTATCCGCTTCCGCAAGGACCGCGGCAAGTACCAGGTGCGCGTCTGGGCCATCGGTTTGAACGGCGCGCAGCGCGAACGGTCGACCTATGTCGAGACGCTCGCGGAGGCGAAGAAGCTCCGCGCGGAGACCCTCACTCGCCGCTATCCCGATGGTGACATGACGCTCACCCAATGGCACTCGCGGCACTGGTCGGTCATCGAGGGCAGCGTGCGCGCATCGACTGCGCGGGCGTACGAGCGCGGCTGGCGGCTGCGGGTGAAGCCGTGGCTGGGCCACGTGAAGCTCGAGAAGCTCACGGCGGGAGTCATCGAGGAGGCGATCGCCGGGTGGGAGGGGAGCACATCCACGCGGATCGATGCACTCTCGGTACTGAGCCGCCTGCTCGATGGTGCTGTTCGTGCGCACCTTGTGCCGCTGAACCAGGCGCGTCTCGCGCGTCGTCCGAAGTCAGAGTCGGCGACGAGTCTGCGCTCTCGCGCGCTCACGGCTGCGGAGGTGCCGACGCTGCTTGCAGCGATCGATGATGCGCACTATCGCCGCTACATCGCCGCTCTTGTCTACACCGGTATGCGCGCCAATGAGGCGACGGCATTGCGCATAGAAGACGTCGATCTTGCGCATCGGACGATCCACGTGCGCCGGGCATTCAGCATCGGCGCGGACGGACGCGGGGTCGAGCTGACGCCGAAAAGCCACAAGGAGCGGGACGTCCCGATACCGACACCGCTCGTCGCTCCGCTGACCGAGGCCATGGCCGGCAAGCACCGCGGTGACCTCGTGTTCACGGGCCCTCGCGGCGGTCGGATCAACGCCTCCAACGTGCGGCGCGCGATCGACTGGAAGATGCTCCGCGCGACGCTGCACCGCGAGGATCTCCGCATCCACGACCTGCGTCACACGCTCGCGACGATGCTCTTCGACGCCGGCGCTTCGGCGAACGACGTCCAGGCGGTGCTCGGCCACTCGAGCATGCAGATGACTGAGCGCTACAGCCGCGCCCGTTCTGACGTTGCCCGCCGCGCGGCGGCCGCCATCGACTCGCTGTTCGGTGAGGGGGAGTGATGGGCGCCCACAAGGAGCTCGACGAGCTGCTCGCCAACCCGGAGTGCCACGCCATCCTCGTGAACGCGCTGGGGGAGTACCGCAGCCTGCTGCACCGTAACGCCGACGACTTCGCGGACGAGTTCGAGCTGGCGCACATCGAGCGCTCGGTCGCGCACCTGGATGCTCTCGACGACGTCTTCGAGCGCTGGCCATGATTCTCGAAATTGGATTGTCCGCGAAGCAGCCAAACCGAGGCCTATACGTATGAGGCGAGATCGCTTCCAACACCCGAAAGGAATGCCCATGTCGACAGAATCTGATCAGCCGTTGTCGCGGCTCGAACTCATGTACACGCCGCTCGGAGACTACCTGCGTCAGGTTGACCCGGCGGAAGACGCCGTCCTGTCGTTCACTGACATCGAGGCCATGATTGGCCGGGACTTGCCCACCCAGGCGCGCTTGATGCCCTACTGGTGGCAATCCATTCCGCGGCAGCCCCAAAGCCGGGCATGGCTCCGCGCCGATCGTCGCGCAGAAGCAGACCTGGCTGCAGAAACGGTCACGTTCGTGTGGGAGGTCTTCGTTCGGAACAACCCGCTCGAGCGCATTCAGCGAATCCGATCAGACTGGTTGGGATACGCCCGAACGAGTCTGGCGAACCCGCCTCGCTCCGTCGACGATCCGCACGTCGAGCAGCGTTGGTGGGAGCCTCATGACACGTACCTTCTTCACCTTCCGCGACTCGGACAGTTCAAGGTCGGCTTGACTCGGGTGGGAAGCAAGCGGGTCATCGCGGTCGGCGGTGCCTCTGCGACGGTCGTCGATCGTATGACCTTGGCGAACCGGTGGGCGGCGTTGGTGATCGAGCATCACGTGCTTGACCTCGCCTGGGACGCTTGGGAACGCCCGGATCGGTTCGCCGCCGGCGACAAAGGGGAGACCGAGAGGTGGAATGACTGGCTCGTCCCGCCGCCGCTGTCGACCATCCTCGATTCACTTGACGACGACACGAGCCTGCCGGGCTGGGATGTCAGCGTCTATCGGACCCCCGCATGAGCGACGATCGGCTTGCGGATGATCCCGATGCGGTTGAGATTCCTGCTGACGTAGCGGAGCTGCTGCGTCAGTTCTACTTGCCCCAGGCGAGCAGAGGGTGGCTTCTGGGCCACAATGCGCACCTGGAGGGCCGCCGTCCGATCGACTGCATCAAACTTGGTGACGTCGCGTCGGTGATTGAAGCGCTGAACGTCGAGATACAGGGAGGGTGGCATGACAGGCCAACCCGCAAGGGAGTTCGGCTTCGACGCCGTCGACTTCGTGACGAGCGATCACCACTTCGGGCACGCTCGCATCAGCGAGCTCGCTGGCCGGCCATTCGGCTCGGTCGATGAGATGAACGCGGCGATGATCGACCGATGGAACGCAATCGTCGGTCCCGACGACGTCGTTCTCCATCTCGGCGACCTGGCGCTCGGACCGATCGAGGAGAGCGTTGGGCTGACGTCGCAGCTCAACGGGCGCCGACTGCTGGTGCCGGGCAACCACGACCGAGTCTCGCCGGCGACGCAGTCGAAGCGGGCGATCGAGCGTTTCCTACCGATGTACGAGGCGGCTGGATGGGCGGTGCTGCCGGAGATCGTCGAGGGCCAGCGCGGCGGTGTGCGGCTGATCGCATCCCACTACCCATTCGAGGGCGACACGACTGGCGTCGAACGCCACAGCTCGCACCGCCCGGCCGATACCGGTGTTCCCCTTCTCCACGGGCACACTCACGATCGAGCGTTCGGCGCTCACGGCTCGCACGAGTTCCACGTCGGTGTCGATGCCTCGGGGTTCGCGCCTATCCGCTTCGACGTGATCGATGCGTGGCTCGCGGCCCTCGCGCGCGGTGCTGTAGGTGAGGCCTGAACGCTGCGCGGTGTCCTGCGTTCGTGCAAATGTGGAGGGAGAGGAGGTCGGCATGGATACCGCAATGGACGTCGTGAGGCGGGCTGCCGAGGGCGAGATCGATCACGACGAATTGGTCCGCATTCTCAAGACCTGGCACTACGAGCCGCAGTACAAGACAACTGGGCTCGCCGATGACTGGGAGTCGGTGCCGAACAGCTTCGACGCGGTTGAGTTCGCGTACATCTCCAATCTGCTCACAGACGAGGATTACGCCGCCATCGTGGAGGCAGCGCCGACTGCGGAATCGAGTGCGAACGGCCGAATGCGCGGATCGAGCCCTGTCCTCCAGGCGTCGCCGATAACCTTCGGTCGTAGAGGTTCAACGAGGTGACGATGATCAGACTGACCGATTTCCTGCCGGTACCCGAGCCTTCCTCGACCAAGCTCAAGTTCAACATGCGAGCAGGTGGAGGTGGTGGGGAAGCGTGGGACCTCCTCATGGACGACCACGAGGAGTGGCTCAACATGAGTCGTTGGCGCACCAAGCAGACGAACAACAATCTCGGGAGCTCCCGGTACCTGCTCGCTTGGGCGCAGTACTACCCCTACGGCCCGCAATACTTCATCTTCGGCGGATTCTTCAAAGTCACACCGATCGTTCCGGCGGCGATCAACGCGTACGGGTACGAGCTTGAGCCTCTGCCGTTGCATTCGGAGTTCATCAAACGGTTGATCATCAAGCTTGAGCGTCCGATCGGCCGAAACGTCTATCTCCGCAAGTACGAGAGTGTTCAGGATCAACTTGGGCCGGAAGTATACGAGCTCGCACCAGACACGAAACTCGGAACGTTCCCCGGCTACCAGAACGTCAGACTTCGGCATCACGAGCTGCAGCGGATCATCGCCAATGACGAACCGAGCTGGCGCGACGCGCTCTCGAGCGTCAAGGGTGTATACGTGATCACCGATCTCAGCGACGGCCGCCTCTACGTTGGATCCGCGTCGGGCGAGGCGAACGGTCTGTGGCAGCGGTGGGCGGCATACGCCCACCTGAAGAACCTCACGGGCGGCAACCGAGAACTCGAGAGGATGCGACTCGATCTCGGCGACGGACACATCGTCGGCAACTTCCAGTACTCGATCCTTGAGATCTTCGATCCGAAGACGAAGGACGAGGTCATCCTCAAGCGCGAGGCCTTCTGGAAGCAAGCGCTCGACTCGCGCGCTCATGGCATGAACTTGAACTGACTCGCCGACGCTGTGTCAGCGGGTCTGCTCGCTTAGTTCCTGCCAAGCTCGCTGAAACTCCTCGACGCGATCGAGTCCGCGGGCGGAAGCGGATCTCACCTGGCCTACGCGCACCACTACGCCGTTCGTGTGGGCGCGGTGCTTGCCAGCCTCTTGCACCTCGCTGGCTGTCCACTCGCGTGCGGCGATGATTCCGTCGTTGTCGCCGTCTACGAGCAGGAAGATGCACACGTCGAAGCCGAAGGAGCGAATCGGCGAGAACACCGCGGACGGGCTGGTGTCTGAACGAATGGCGCGGACCTTCACCTGCACTTTGCGTCCATCATCGGCGACAAGATCGTAGGACTTCTCGGAGTTGGGAGCGAGGAGTCCGTCGTACACGATCGCCGCGCAGTACTCGGCCAGGTCGCCAATCGGTGCGTTGTTGGTACGGACGAGCCCGCGGTGACGGAGCTCCGCGAGGATATCGGCATAGCGGCGGAGCAGCTGACCTACAGTGATCTGGGCGAGCTCATCGCTGACGTCCGTCGGGAGTGTTGTCGCTGACTGAACGCCGCTGCGCGCGAAATGCTGGCGGACGAGTTCAGCCTGTCCATCTTTCATGACCCAAGCCGTGCCGGCTTCTACCGGGTGCCGCCAGTTCTGTCGCCGCATCCACGCGCGAACAGCCTTCGGGTCGACGTCTAGTTCGTCGGCGAGCTGTCGAACAGTAAGCAATGAGGCGTCCATATTTGCACCGTATCGGAGCGCGAACCGGCCCCAGACCGGCCCAAGCCGCCGACGGGGCCAGTGAACCGGCCTTCTCGGGAGGGGCCGTTTCGACTCGCTTCGCTCGCTCAGCGACCGGAGAGGCGCCAACTATGTGCCGGTAGAAACCACCCCTCACCTGGGCAAAGCAAAACCCCCGCCATGTAGAAGCTAGGCGAGGGTTTCTGGGGCCGTTGTAACGACGGTCCTTGTGGCTCCGACGGGCGTCGATCCCGTGACCTCACGATTTTCAGTCGTGCGCTCTACCAACTGAGCTACAGAGCCGCACGGCAGCCGAAGTTGCCGCGTCCTATACGAAGAGCCCTTCCGAAAAAGGGCCCGTCGCTTTCGGAGCGACCCTGACGGGACTTGAACCCGCGACCTCCGCCGTGACAGGGCGGCACGCTAACCAACTGCGCTACAGGGCCATGCTTATTCAATTGTAGGGTGACCCCAACGGGATTCGAACCCGTGCTACCGCCGTGAAAGGGCGGCGTCCTAGGCCGCTAAACGATGGGGCCGGATGAACTCCAGCATCCTTCGAAAAGGACTCCGGGGGCTCACGCTTACCGACGGTCAAGCATACGCAATACTTGAGGGATCCGCCAATCGACGGTGCGACACACGGATGCCGACCTGCAGCCTCCCGCGCGGGTCTGCCCCCGGCGCGACCGCGGCGGCGGTAGCGTCGGGCCCGTGCCGGTGCCACCCCCGCAGAGATTTCGCCACTCGCCCGCGTGGTTTCTCGGTCGCGTCGCACGCCGCATCCGTCTGTTCGCGAAGCCGCGTGTGGATGTCGCCACGGCCGAACCCGACTGGATTCTCGAGCGCGACGTCCCGGTCACGATGCGCGATGGAACCGTGCTGCGCGTCAATGTGTTCCGGCCGCGCGGCGATGAGCCGGTGCCGGTCATTATGTCGGCGCATCCGTACGGGAAGGACGCCGTGCCTGGGCGCTCGCGCAGCGGCCGCGCGCTGAATCCGCAGTACCGGATCATGCCGCAGCCCGACCGGGTCGGGATCTCGGCGTGGACCGGGTGGGAGGCGCCGGACCCCGCCTTCTGGGTGCCGCGCGGCTACGCCGTCGTGAACGCGGATGCTCGGGGCGGCGGCACCTCCGAGGGACAGGCGCATCTGTTCGAGGCGCAGGAGGCAGACGACTACGAAGACCTCATCGCGTGGGCAGGAACGCAACCCTGGTCCACCGGCAAGGTCGGGCTCGACGGCGTCTCCTACCTCGCACTCTCGCAGTACGCGGTCGCGGCCCGGGCGCCCGAGCAGCTTGCTGCGATCTGCCCGTGGGAGGGCTTCAGCGACCTCTACCGCGACTTCGCGTGGCCCGGCGGCATCCGTGAGAACGGGTTCGCGGTGCTGTGGTCGACCCTCACCGCCCGCGCGGCTCGGGTCGCACCGCCGCCGCTGCGCCGGGAGCTCGCACGGCACACCACGCGCGACCAGTGGTACCGCGACCGCACCCCCGACATCGACCGCATCGGCGTTCCCGTGCTCGTGTGTGGCAGCTTCTCGGACCACAACCTCCACACTCGCGGCTCCTTCGAAGTCTTCCGACGCGCGGGTCAGGCGCGTCCCGAGCGCCCCCGCCGCTGGCTCTACACCCATCGCGGCGGCAAGTGGGCCACGTACTACAGCACGGATGCCGCCAGCATCCGTGCCCGCTTCTTCGATCACACCCTCCGCGACCTCGACAACGGCTGGGACGCACTTCCCCCGGTGCGCCTGGCCGTGTACGAAAGCGGACCGACCCCGGTCGCCGTCACCGCGGAGTCCGAGTGGCCGCCCGCAGACCTGCGCATGCGCCGCCTGTTCCTCGACGGCATGGACGGTTGCCTTGGCGACGGCCCCTCACGCGTGACGGTGCAGACCGGCTTCGCGATGAACGGCCCGGGCCTCGAATGGACGTGGCGCATCCCCGAAGCCCTCGACATCATCGGCCCGATGTCGCTGCGCCTGCACGTTTCAGCGCGGGCGGCCGACGATCTCACACTGTTCGTCGGCGTCCGCAAGATAGCGGAGGGTGCTGTCGTGCCGTTCGAGGGGTCGTACGGTTTCGATCGCGCCTGGATGTCGTATGGCTGGCAGCGTGTGGGGTTCCGCGATCTCGACCCGGACCTCACGACCGACCTGCATCCCGTCCACACCTTCGAGCGTCGAGTGCCGATTCGCCCGGGCGAGGTCATCCCGGTCGATATCGAGCTGCGCGAGCACGCCACGCGGTTCCGCGCGGGCGAGGAGCTGAGACTCGTCGTCCGCGGCCGTTGGGTGCACAGCCGCAACCCCGTCACGGGGAGCTTCCCCGCCGGGTACGTGCGCCGTCGGGGCGGTACGGCGATCATCCACACCGGTCCGGAGCATCCGTCGTCGCTGCTGCTGGGGCACAGGCCGCCAGCCGGATCGCCCGGCGAACCATGGCTCGAGAAGGCGCCGTGACCGGATGCCGAACGCGACTTCGGCTGCGAAACCTGTTGTTTGTGTGACTGATGTTGTTAGTGTGAATACGTTCTGTGTGACAGGAGGAACTGGTGGAGCTCGAATCGAGCGCTGAGGAGTGCGGCTGCGCGCCTACGCCCCGGGAGCTTCGCGCGCTCTCGCGCCGCTCCGCCCTGGGGATCGGCGTTGCCGGCGGACTCCTCCTGTTCGGTGGCGCCTCGGCCTTCAGCCTCGCTCCCGCCTTCGCTGAGTCATATCCCAGCTGGGACGACGTCCAGAACGCGAAGGCGAACGAAGCCGCCAAGTCGCGTGAGGTCACCCGCATCGAGGGGCTGATTCAAAGCCTCACGGCCGAGGTCGAGCGTACGCAGGCCGAAGCGCAGCGGCTCTCGGACGAGTTCTATGTCGCGCAGCAGGCGTACTTCGACGCCGCCAAGCGCGCCGATGACCTGCAGGCGCAGGCTGATGAGCAGGCCGCAGCAGCGGATGAAGCCGCACAGAAGGCTGGGCGCGTCGCCGCGCAGCTCTACCGCGACGGCGGCGACGACACCGCGATGCAGTTGTTCTTCTCGGGATCCGCGGTCGGGGCAGACGAACTGCTCGCGCGCCTGGGAACGATGGACAAGCTCCTCGAGCGCAACCAGACGGTGTACGAAGACGCCGTCACGGCCCGGGATGCCGCGCAGAGCTACAGCGATCAGGCAGTGCAGGCGCGCAATGAGCGCGACAAGCTGCAGCAAGAGGCCGAGCAGAAGATGATCGCGGCCCAAGAGGCTGCCGCGGCAGCGCAGGTCGCCCTCGACAACCAGACGACCCACCTCGGCAACCTGCAAGCCCAGCTGGCGGCGCTCAAGGATGAGACCGCGAAGACCGTCGCCGGTTACCAGGCCGGTGTGGAAGCAGAACGTAAGGCTCGCGAAGAGCGGGAGCGCAAGGCCCGCGAAGAGGCCGAACGAATCGCTCGCGAGCAGGCTGCCAACGGCGGCGGCAACGGTGGTGCTGTCACCGGCGGCGGATGGGCCCGCCCGTCATCCGGGTACGTGTCCTCGGGCTATGGACGTCGCTCGAGCGTGTGCAACGCGAACTATTGCTCCTCGAGCTTCCACTATGGCTACGACTTCGCTCCCGGATGCGGCGCAGCGATCTACGCCGCTGGCGCCGGTCGCGTGGTCTACGTCGGACGAAACGGCGGCTACGGCAACTACATCAAGATCGACCACGGCGGCGGCATCGGCACCGGCTACGCGCACATCGTCGACGGCGGCTTCTGGGTGGGGTACGGCCAGTGGGTCGGCGCCGGCCAGGCGATCGCTGCCACCGGAAACACCGGAAACTCCTTCGGCTGCAATCTGCACTTCGAGACCTACGTGAACGGCGCAGCCGTCAACCCGTCCGGTTTCATGGCAGCCCGCGGCGTCTACTTCTAGGCCGGCCCGCCACCCGAGAAACACGAAGCCGCGGCATCCGTGACGGATACCGCGGCTCGCGTGATGAGCTCAGAGCGTGTTGGGGGCTTCGCCCTCACCCTGCGTGCGGGTCTCGCCCTCATGGGCGTCGAAGCGCTCGGCGGCCTCGGTGATCAGGCGCTCGGCCTCGGCGGCATCCGCCCAGTCGTCGACCTTGACCCACTTGCCGGGCTCCAGGTCCTTGTAGTGCTCGAAGAAGTGCGCGATCTCTTTCTTCGTGTAGTCGGGGATGTCGGCGACATCCTGGATGTGGTCCCACCGCGGGTCTTTCGCGAGGACAGCCACGACCTTGTCGTCGCCGCCTGCCTCATCGCTCATCTTCAGCACGCCGACCGGGCGGACCTTGGCGAGGATGCCGGGGTAGAGGTCGCGGTCGAGCAGGATCAGGACGTCGAGCGGGTCGCCGTCCTCGCCGAGGGTGTTCTCGAAGAAGCCGTAGTTCGCGGGGTAACCGAAGACGGTATAGAGGATGCGGTCGAGGAAGACGCGGCCGGTGCCGTGGTCGACCTCGTACTTCACGCGGCTGCCACGCGGGATCTCGATGACGGCGTCGTACGCGCCCATGCTCTGTGCTCCTTTGTCGATGACGGATGCCGCCGACCAGCCTAGTGCGCCGGGTTCGTCCGCCCGAGCCCGTGCCTGCGGCGTCGGTAACTCCTCTAATCCGGCACGGCTTGCGCCCGATCGGGCCGTTGGGTCGGGGCGGCGGCGCGGATGTGAGGAGTTAGCCACAGCCGGCGGGCGGCGGAGGCAAGGCCGCCGACTCGTACACCGGACCGCCGATCCGCGCCGTCTGCGACCGTAACTCCTGCAATATTGGCCGTTCCGCATGTTGGCGAGGTGGATGGCAGGGGAACTGCAGGAGTTAGCGACGGCGGATGGCCGGTAGCGTGGCGGCGTGGACGTTCGACCGGGCCTGGATTCGGCCGTCGCAGAGGTGCGGCGGGCGGTGCGAGCTGCCCTCCAGGCTCTTCCCGAGGGCGCAACGGTCATCGTGGCGCTGTCGGGCGGGGCGGATTCCCTGGCCCTCGCGGCGGCAACGGCTTTCGAAGCACCGAAGCGCGGGATCAGGGGCGTCGCCGTCACCGTCGACCACGGTCTGCAGGACGGGTCGGCCGAGATCGCTGCGACCGCCGCGGCCACGGCAGAGAGCCTCGGCCTGTCCGCCCGGGTCGTCAGGGCTGTCGTGCGCGCGGGCGGCGGACCCGAGGCCGCAGCACGGGACGCGCGATACGAAGCGCTCGATGCCCTCGCCCGGGAGGTCGGCGCGGCGGCCATTCTGGTCGGCCACACCCTCGACGATCAGGCAGAGACGGTGCTACTCGGGCTTGCCCGCGGTTCCGGCGCAACAAGCCTGCAAGGAATGGCTCCGGTGGCCGAGCGCGAGGACGGATGCCGCATCCTGCGCCCCCTGCTCGAGATTCGGCGCGCCACGACACATGCTGCGTGCGCCGCGCAAGGCCTGGACCCGTGGCTCGACCCCCACAATGCCGACCCACGGTACACCCGGGTTCGGGTTCGTGAAACGGTGCTGCCGACCCTCGAACGCGAGCTCGGCCCGGGGGTGGCCGAAGCGCTCGCGCGCACGGCGGCGCAGTTGCGCGAGGACGCGGAGGCCTTTGCGGAGATGATCGACGAGATCATCGAAGATGTCGTCGAGCACGCCGAAGCAGGCATCTCGCTCTCGGTCGGGGTGCTCGCTGCCAATCCGGCGGCTTTGCGGCATCGCCTCATCCGCCATGTCGTTGCCGCTGAGTTCGGGCAGAGTCTCACGCGCTCGCAGACCCTCGATGTCGCCCGCCTGGTGACCGACTGGCGCGGGCAGGGCCCGATCGATCTGCCCGGATGCCGCGCAGCCCGGGTCAACGGCCGGATCGAGTTCACCGCGCGCTAGTGGTCGGCCTATGCTCGGATGCATGCGTGCCGAGGAGGTTCAGTCCGACATCACCCGAGTACTCGTGACGGAGGAGCAGATCCGCGCGAAGCTCGACGAGATCGCGGCCCAAGTCACGGCTGACTACGAGGGCAAGGAGCTTCTGCTCGTCGGCGTACTCAAGGGCGCGGTCATGGTGATGGCTGACTTCGCTCGCGCACTGCCGACGCACATGACGATGGACTGGATGGCCGTCTCCTCGTACGGCACCGGTACCCGATCGAGCGGCGTGGTCCAGATCCGCAAGGATCTCGACACCGATCTGCACGGCAAGCACGTGCTCATCGTCGAGGACATCATCGACTCGGGCCTCACTCTCAGCTGGCTTCTGACCAACTTCGCGTCGCGGGGTGCGGCATCCGTCGAGGTCTTCGCGCTGTTCCGCAAACCGGATGCCGCCAAGGTTGAGGTCGACTGCCGGTACATCGGTTTCGATATCCCGAACGAGTTCGTCGTCGGCTACGGGCTCGACTACGCCGAGAAGTACCGGAACCTGCGCGACGTCGCGATCCTTGCGCCTCACGTCTACAGCTGAGGCCTTTCGGGGTACGCCGTGGGCGAATGCTCAGTCGTGGCATAGCAACCCCGCGATACCCTGTCTGCACCGTTTCTGCGTTCCCGCGCGGATCGGCGCCTGAACGACGGAGGGACCGGGTTCGCCCCGAACCATGGATTTCAAGAAGCTCACACGCAACCCGCTGCTGTACGTCGCGCTCATCGCGGTGTTCCTCATCATCGGATTCACGCTCATGTCGACCCTGGGCGGTGCCAAGCAGATCACGACCCAGCAGGGGCTTGATCTGCTGGCTGGGAACACGGTCACCGAGGTCGTGAACACCGACGGCGACCAGCGGGTCGACATGACGCTGTCGACGCCGTACGAAGGCGCCACCGACGTGCAGTTCTATTACGTGACGGCGCGGGCCGAAGAGGTCGTGAACGCGATCGACGCGGCAAACCCCGCCGACGGATACAACGACGTCGTCCCCCGGGCTACGTGGTTCGACGGCTTCCTGTCGCTGTTCCTCCCGATCCTGTTGCTCGGTGTGCTGTTCTGGTTCCTGCTCTCCTCCGCGCAGGGCGGTGGCAGCAAGGTCATGCAGTTCGGCCGCTCCCGCGCCAAGCTCGTCACGAAGGAGAGCCCGACCGTCACGTTCGACGATGTCGCCGGCTCGGATGAGGCGATCGAAGAGCTCCAGGAGATTAAGGACTTCCTGAAGGAGCCCGCGAAGTTCCAGGCTGTCGGTGCTCGCATCCCGAAGGGCGTGTTGCTGTACGGCCCTCCCGGAACCGGCAAGACCCTGCTTGCCCGCGCGGTGGCCGGCGAGGCTGGCGTGCCGTTCTACTCGATCTCGGGCTCGGACTTCGTCGAGATGTTCGTCGGTGTCGGCGCGAGCCGCGTGCGTGACTTGTTCAACCAGGCCAAGGAAAGCGCGCCGGCGATCATCTTCATCGACGAGATCGACGCTGTCGGTCGTCACCGCGGTGCCGGTATGGGCGGCGGCCACGACGAGCGCGAGCAGACACTGAACCAGATGCTCGTCGAGATGGACGGGTTCGACCCCAAGGCCAACGTCATCGTCATCGCGGCGACGAACCGTCCCGACATCCTCGACCCGGCGCTGCTGCGCCCCGGCCGTTTCGACCGTCAGATCGGTGTGGACGCCCCTGACCTGCAGGGTCGCAAGCGCATCCTCGAGGTGCACGGCCGCGGCAAGCCTCTCGCCGACGGTGTCGACCTTGAGGTCGTCGCCCGCAAGACCCCCGGCTTCACGGGTGCCGACCTCGCGAACGTCCTGAATGAAGCAGCGCTTCTGACGGCGCGCTCGAACGCGCAGCTGATCGACAACCGCGCGCTCGACGAGGCGATCGACCGCGTGCTGGCCGGTCCCCAGCGCCGCACCCGAATCATGAAGGACAAGGAGAAGCTCATCACCGCCTACCACGAGGGCGGACACGCCCTTGCCGCGGCGGCGATGAACTACACCGACCCCGTCACGAAGATCACGATCCTCCCGCGCGGCCGGGCCCTCGGCTACACGATGGTCATGCCGATCGATGACAAGTACTCGGTCACCCGCAACGAACTGCAAGACCAGCTCGCGTACGCGATGGGCGGCCGCGTGGCCGAAGAGATCGTCTTCCACGACCCCACCACGGGCGCCTCCAACGACATCGAGAAGGCGACCGGCATCGCCCGCAAGATGGTCACCGAGTACGGCATGACCACGGATGTCGGACCCGTCAAGCTCGGTCAGGGCTCGGGTGAGGTCTTCATGGGCCGCGACATGGGTCACGGTCGTGACTACAGCGAGCGGATCGCCGAGCGAGTGGATGCCGAAGTGCGGGCGCTCATCGAGCAAGCCCACAACGAGGCCTACCAGGTCATCAACGACAACCGCGACATCCTCGACAAGCTTGCTCTCGAGCTGCTCGAGAAGGAGACGCTCGACCACCTCGAGATCGAAGAGATCTTCAAGGACGTCAAGAAGCTGCCCGAGCGCCCGCAGTGGCTTTCGAGCGAGCAGCGTCCGGTCTCGGTGCTGCCCCCGGTCGAGGTTCCGCGTCGTCCCGCGCCGGCCGGCGTTGCCGCCTCGACGGAGGCTGACGCGGGGTCTGCCGAGAAGGCGCCGCGACGGCGGCCGACCGGACAGGCGCGTCCCGCAACCGCGTAGGCTCGCCTGGTGGCCGTTGATCGTGAACGCGTCGCCGCACTGGTGCGCGAACTGCTCGAGGCGATCGGGGAAGACCCTGATCGCCCCGGATTGAAGCTGACCCCCGAACGGGTGGCGGATGCCTACTCTGAGTTCTTCAGCGGCATCGGCGAGGACCCGGCTGCGCCGCTTGCCCACACGATCTCGATTTCGCGCGGCCCGGCACCAGAGACGCTGCCCTCGGGTGCGGTGATGCTGCGCGACATCCTGTTCCGCTCCGTCTGCGAACACCACCTGCTCCCCTTCCGCGGGCACGCCCACATCGCGTACCTTCCCGGCGAGAAGGTCGTGGGACTCGGTGCGCTTCCCAAGGTCGTCGACGTGCTCGCGGCCCGGCCGCAGGTGCAGGAGCGCCTTGCCGAGCAGATCGCCGACACCATCTCTGACGCGCTCGATGCGCGTGGGGTGCTCGTCGTGCTGGATGCCACCCACGAGTGCGTCACGATGCGCGGCGGCCGGCAGACCGACGCATCCACCGTGACGATCGCCGCCCGCGGGGCCTACGAAGAGCCGGTCGCTCGCGCCGAGCTGATCGCACTCATCGGAGCGAACTGAGATGTCGACGCTCGTAATGGGGGTCGTGAACGTCACGACCGATTCGTTCAGCGACGGCGGGCGCTACCTCGACACGGGAGCTGCGATCTCGCACGGCCTGGCGCTGTGGGCTGCCGGTGCCGACATCCTCGACGTCGGCGGCGAATCGACCCGCCCGGGTGCCGAACGGGTTGACCCCTCGATCGAACGCGACAGGGTGGTGCCCGTCATCCGTGCCCTCGCGCAGCGCGGCGCTTGGATCAGCATCGACACGATGAACGCATCGACGGCACTTGCCGCTGTCGACTCGGGCGCGCGGATCGTCAACGACGTCTCGGGTGGGCTCGCGGATGCCGCGATGCTCCCTGCCGTCGCCGAGACCGACGCCGAGATCATCCTCGGGCACTGGCGCGGGCCCTCGCGGGAGATGTACGCGCCGGCGCAGTACGCCGACGTGGCAGCCGAGGTGACAGCCGAACTCGCCGAGCGGGTCGCGGCTGCCCGGGATGCCGGCATCGGCGCGGATCGGATCATCGTCGATCCCGGCATCGGGTTTGGCAAGCGCCCGGAGCAGAACTGGGAAGTTCTCCGGGCGCTTCCGCAGCTTGTCGCGGCGGGCCAGCGGGTGCTGCTCGGCACGAGCCGCAAGCGCTTCCTGGCTGAGGCGCTGGCCGAGGCATCCGTCGACGCCGAGCGTCGCTTCACACAGCGGACCGGAGCCGCGGCAACGCGAGCCGGCGGCGAGGACCCGTCAGGCGACACGGTAGGCGCGGTCACCGAAGGCCGGCGCGATGGCGCCACGGCTGTCACGAGTGCCCTCGCCGCGCGCGCCGGCGTATGGGGCGTGCGGGTGCACGACGTGGCCGCCACGCGCGACGCTCTGCGGGTTGTGGAGCTGTGGGGAGGTTCGGATGCCGCAGCTCGATGAGATCCGGCTCGAGGGGCTTCGCGTCTTCGGCCACCATGGCGTCTTCGATCATGAGCGCGAGAACGGCCAGGACTTCGTCATCGACCTCGTCCTGAGCGTGAGCGCCGAGCGGGCCGCCCAGACGGACGACGTCGCCGATACTGTCCACTACGGCGAGGTAGCTGACGCTGTTGCGCAGATCGTCGCCGGCGATCCGGTGAACCTCATCGAGACGCTCGCCGAGCACATCGCCGATCGCGTGCTCGCCTTCCCCGGTGTCTTCGTGGTGCGGGTGACGGTGCACAAGCCGCAGGCTCCGATCCAGCAGCAGTTCACTGACGTCTCGGTGACGATCACCCGCGAACGCGCGGAGGCCGGCGAATGAGTCGACGCCTGGCCGAGGGCATGCAGGGCGGCACACACACGGATGCCGCTCCTGCCGTCGACGCGGTGGTGGCGCTGGGTGCGAACCTCGGTGACCGGCACGAGACGCTGGCAGCTGCAGCAGCCGCACTCGAGCACCTGCCGCTGGTGTCGGCGGTGAGGATGTCGGAGCCGATCGAGTCGGTCGCGGTCACTCTCGACGGGCCCGATCCCGACGCACCCGGATACCTCAACGCCGTCGCCATCGTCACGACGCGCCTCGCACCGACCGTCCTGCTGAGCTACCTGCACACCATCGAGGACTGGCACGGACGGGTGCGCCGCGAACGCTGGGGAGACCGCACCCTGGATCTGGATCTCATCGCCTACGGCGACGTGGTCTGCGACACCCCGACACTGACGCTTCCCCATCCGCGCGCTGCCGAGCGCGACTTCGTGCTCGCACCGTGGCTCAGCATTGATCCGGATGCTTCCCTCGTCGGTGCCGGGCGGGTTGCCGACCTCCTCGAGCGACTCGGGGCTTCGTCGTGAGGCGCACCGGTGCCGGCATCCTGATCGTCACCGCCGCTATCGCGCTCGCCGGCGGGTTCCTTGTGAACCAACTGCTCACGGCAACGGGCCGTGCAACCTTCACGCCGCTGATCACGCTTCCCGTTCTGCTGATCGCGTTGGGGGCCATCGTGGTAGCTTTCGCGATCCCGGTGTGGCGCGCATCCCGCGGGCACACGCGCGCCGCGATCAACCCGTTCCGGGCGCTGCGCATCGCGATGCTTGCGAAGGCATCGAGCCTGCTCGGCGCGGCATCCGTGGGCTTCTCGGGAGGACTGGTGGTTTTCCTCCTGACGCGACCCGTCGTGCCGCCGTTAGGCTCGATGGCGACCCAGTTGGCAACGCTCGTCGCCGGGCTCCTGCTGGTGGCGGCGGGGCTTGTGGCCGAGTATCTGTGCACGATCCGGAAGGATGACGATGACGAACAGCCCGGAGGCGTCGACCCCGGATTCGGAGCCCACAGTCACTGACGGCACAGGCACTGAGGGTCCAGCCACTGAGGGTCCAGCCACTGAGGGTCCAGCCACTGACGGCAGAGGCGCTGACGCCACAGCCACTGAGGACACGAAGACTTCGGCGGTGGCAGATGGTGAGACCGTCGAGTCGGCGATCGCCCACGACCGCTCGGCTCACGTCACGCGCGACGTGATCGACGATGAAGGCACGTTCACGCAGATCCTCGAGCCGCGCTCCGAGAACCGGCTCCCGCTCGGCGACGGAACCTGGCACCAACTCGCCCGGCAGTACGTCTGGGTGCAGCTGATCTCGTCGGGCATCGTGTTTCTCCTCGTGCTCGGCGCAGCGCTCGCGATCTCGTTGATCGTCGGGGCGTGGTGGGTCTGGATTCCGGCCGGCATCCTGCTGGTGATCCTCGCGTTCACGCTCGCGATCACGCCGCGGCAGGCCCGCGCCTACGGCTACCAGTTGCGCGAGGACGACCTGGTCTTTCGCAAGGGCATCCTCTGGCAGCGGGTTGTCGCCGTGCCCTACGGACGGATGCAGCTGGTCGACATCACGCACGGTCCGCTCGATCGGGGGTTCGGAATCGCGCAGCTCAAGCTCGTGACCGCGGCAGCCACCACCGGGGTCGCCATTCCCGGCATCCGTCAAGACGCCGCCGAGCAGCTGCGCGACACCCTCATCGCGGTAGCAGAGACCCGCCGGACCGGCCTGTGACCGACCCCACCCCCGCCTCGCCTGCCACCCCGCCTCCCGCTGCGGAGGTGCGTTCGCCGCTCAGCGACGGCGAGTGGCATCGGATGCACCCCCTCACCCCGCTGTTCCGGGGTGGACTGGTGTTGGTGATCGTCGCGGGCGTGATCATCGCGAACATGCGCGACCGGCTGATCGCGATCTTCCTGCCGTGGCTGGCTCCCGGCTTCGAGGGAGAGCAGATCCCCGGAGACCCCGTCGACTACGTCGTCTCGCACAACCTGATCCTGGTTGCGACCCTCGTGGTGCTCGGAGTCGTGATCGTGCTGGTCGGGCTCTTCTATCTCGGCTGGCGCTTCCACAGCTTCCGCATCACGGATGACGACGTCGAGGTGCGCTCGGGTGTGGTCTTCCGGTCGCACCGGCGCGCACCGCTCGACCGGGTGCAGGGCGTGAACCTGACCCGCCCGACGATCGCGCGCCTGTTCGGCCTGGCCAAACTCGAGGTTGTGGGAGCGGGCCTCGACGCGAACGTCAAGCTGGAGTACCTGTCGACCGCGAATGCCGAGGCGATTCGTGGCGACATCCTGCGGTTGGCGTCGGGCCGCCAGTTGGGCGCGCGCGGTGAGGCCGGGCGGCGCGCGACGGCATCCGAAACCGTGTCGGCAGGAATCACCGGGCTGATCGCGGGAGCGGAGGCGCCCGTTGCCGAACCGGAGTCGGTAGTTTCGATTCCGGTCGGACGACTGGTCGCCTCGCAGACCCTGTCGGGTACGACGATCTTTCTGGTGGCGGCGATCGCCGCGATCGTCACCGGGGCGGTCACGACGACCGGGTGGGTGCTGTTCGGCGTGGTCCCGGCAGTCCTCGGTTTCGGTGCCTACTGGATCCGCTCGATCACCCGCTCGCTCCGATACTCGATCGCCCCGACGCCCAGCGGTGTTCGAATCACCTACGGGCTGCTGACGACGATCACCGAGATCATTCCGCCGGGACGCATCCACGCCGTCGAGGTCACCCAGCCGCTCATGTGGCGCCCGTTCGGCTGGTGGGCGATCCGCATCAACCGGCTGTCGGGCCGCAGCATGAGCGATGGGGCCAACGACCAGTTCGGCACCGTGCTGCCGGTGGGTAACCGCGCCGATGTCGAGCGGGTCCTGCGGCTCATCCTGCCGACGATCGCCGAAGATGACTGGCCGATGATCGTCGACAACGGCGCCCTCGGTCCCGTCGCCGACGACCCCTATACGACCACGCCGAAGCGGGCACGGCTGCTTCGACCCCTCTCGTGGCGCCGCAACGGATTCTGGCTCGGAACTGACGCGCTGTTCCTGCGGCGGGGTCGGATCTGGCGGACCCTCGCGGTCGTGCCGCTGGCTCGGATGCAGAGCCTTGAGGTGAGCCAGGGCCCGGTCGACCGCGCGCTGCGGGTGGCGAACATCCGCGCCCACACGGTCGCCGGTCGCGTGTCGGGGAGCCTCGGCATCCTCGACCGAGACGATGCGCTGCGCCTGTTCGATGACGGTGAGCGAGCCGCTATCGGCGCTGTCGCGACCGACCGCTCGCACCGCTGGGCGGGGGACGAGTGAGCGACCGGCTGCGCGTCGGGATCGTGGGTGCCGGCAGAGTCGGACCCGTGATCGGTGCCGCGCTGGCTGGCGCCGGGCACGCGATCGTCTCGATCACGAGCGGATCGGATGACGACCGTGTCGCCGCGATCCTTCCGGGAGTTCCCATCAGGGACCCGCAGGACGTTGTGCGCGAGAGCCAGCTCGTCGTTATCGCCGTTCCCCACGATCAGATCGACGGACTCGTGACCGGACTCGCGGAGCTCGACGCCTGGCAGGCCGGCCAACTCGTGGTGCACACCGATCCGGCGTTCGGCACCGGAGTGCTCGCACCGGCGATGGCGCGCGGCGCGATTCCGCTGGCGATCCATCCGGCTATCGCGTTCACGGGCACCTCGATAGACCTGCGGACACTGATCGGGGCGTATGCCGCGGTCACGGCCCCCGCCCCCGTGCTGCCGATCGCACAGGCGCTCGCGGTCGAGCTGGGCTGCGAGCCTGTGATCATCGCCGAGGCTGACCGACCCGCCTATGCCGAGGGGATCGCGACCGCTACCGACTTCTCGAGATCCATCATCCGCCAGGCCACCGACCTGCTGCATGCGGCCGGCGTCACCGAGCCGGGCCGCTACCTCGCGGCGCTCATGCACACGACAGTCGACCACGCGCTCGTGGAGGCGGGGGTCGACGACATCCGCCCGCCCGCGGACTGAGTCCAGAGCTTCCGCGCCCGCGGAGTCACGATGGCCTCGCGGATAGACTGGGCGACGATTTTCAAGGAGCTCCCCTCATGACCGACACCTCTGCCGCCGTGCCCGCGGACGCCGCCCCCGAAGCATCCGACGAGGACGTCTTCGAGCAGAAGGCGGTGCGGCTGGCCAAGCGCGAGCGGCTGCTGGCAGAGCGAACGGATGCCGCGGGCGGCGCCTATCCGGTGAGTGTCCCGGTCACCGCCTCGATCGCTGAGGTTCGCGAACGCTTCGCCCACCTCGAGGCCGGCGACGAGACGGGAGAGACAGTCTCGGTTGCGGGACGGGTCGTCTTCAGCCGCAACACCGGCAAGCTGTGTTTCGCCGCGCTGCAGGCGGGGGACGGCAGTCGCATCCAGGCCATGGTGTCGCTTGCCGCGGTGGGCGAGGAGTCTCTGCAGCGCTGGAAGGAACTCGTCGACCTCGGCGACCACGTCGCGGTGACCGGCGAGGTGATCTCGAGCCGGCGGGGTGAACTGTCGATCATGGTGGCCGAGTGGACGATCGCCGCCAAGGCGCTGCTGCCCCTGCCGAACCTCTATGCGGAACTGAGCGAGGAGAGCCGCGTCCGCAGCCGGTTCCTCGATCTCATCGCCCGCGATCAGGCGCGCCAGACCGTGCTCGCCCGCGCCGGGGTCAACCGGAGCCTGCGCGACACGTTCGCCGCCCACGGTTTCGTCGAGGTCGAGACGCCCATGCTGCAGGTGCAGCACGGCGGGGCATCAGCCCGTCCCTTCATCACCCACTCCAACGCATTCGACACCGAGCTCTATCTGCGCATTGCGCCCGAGCTGTTCCTCAAGCGCGCCGTGGTCGGTGGCATCGACCGCGTCTTCGAAATCAACCGCAACTTCCGCAACGAGGGCGCCGACTCGACCCACAGCCCCGAGTTCGCGATGCTCGAGGCCTACCAGGCCTACAGCGATTACAACGGCATCGCCGACCTCACGCAGGAGCTCATCCAGAACGCCGCGATCGCCGTGACCGGCTCGACCGAGGTGACCTGGGCCGACGGCACGGTCTATGACCTCGGCGGCGAGTGGGAGCGGATGTCGATGTACGACTCGCTCAACGACGCTCTTGCCGACGCGTGGGAGGGCGCGGATGCCGCTCCCCGCATCGACGCCGCAACACCGCTCGCCGACCTGACGACGATCGCGGAGCGCTTCGGCGTCGATGTGCCTGCGCACCCGATTCCCGGAAAGCTCGTCGAAGAGCTGTGGGAGCACTTCGTCAAGCCGACGCTCGTGCGTCCCACGTTCGTCATGGACTTCCCCCTCGACACGAGCCCGCTCGTGCGTGAGCACCGGTCCATTCCCGGTGTCGTGGAGAAGTGGGACCTCTACGTCCGGGGCTTCGAGCTGGCGACCGGCTACTCCGAGCTCGTGGACCCGGTCATCCAGCGCCAGCGCTTCGAAGAGCAGGCCAAGCTCGCGGCCCGCGGTGACGACGAGGCCATGCGGATCGACGAGGAGTTCCTGCGTGCCCTCGAGCACGGGATGCCGCCCACCGGTGGCATGGGGATGGGAATCGACCGGCTCCTCATGGCGATCACGGGTCTCGGCATCCGTGAAACCATTCTCTTCCCGCTCGTGAAGTAGGGCGGCCGCCGCCGGTCACTGTTCCGGCTCGTCGAGCCGGAACGCCCAATCGGGCAGGTGACCCGCGCCCACGAACGAGCGCACGATCTCGGCGAGGCCGTGTTCGGGCTCTATCGCTGTCGCCTGTTGGGCGAAGAGGTCAGCGTGGGTTGACCGGCCGAGTGCCCACGAGAACCACGCCGCGACCGCCAGCGGTCCCGGGCGCCTGGAGGCAGGGACGGCGCTGGCGATGTGTCGCGCCAGCAGTAGCGCACGTCCGAGCCGTTCGGGTGAGGGCCTCGGGCCCTCGCCCCACAGGCGCATCGCGATCTCGCTCGGATACTCTGCGCCGTCTTCCCAGCAAGCCTGCGCCTGCGCGGCTTCGTCTCCCGCGTCGATCCCGTCGACCCAGCAGATGAGGGCGATGTCGCGCAGTGACGGCCTTCCGAGCGCCCACGCGGCGGCGGCGATCTCGAACGGATCGAGTGCTGCGGCATCCGAACCCAGGAGCCGCTCCACGAATGCCGGAAGGTCATCGAGCAGACACGCGGCCGCGAAGGCGCGGGGATCGATGCGTGCGGGGTCGGTTGTCGGATGATCTGCGTCGGCGAGCACGAGCCCGCGGATGGCGGCGTCGAGCGCCTCACAGGCGGCCTCGACCGCGGTCGACCTACTCGCATCGAGGGGGAGCAGATCTGCGCCAGCGTACTGATTCGCCTCCGGTGCTGCGACGTCCTCGATGCCTGGCGGGAGGTCATCGGCAGTCGGCACCGAACCCGAGTCAGACCGCGCGTAGGACCCCCACCGCCGTCCTGCGACCCACAATGCCTCCACGATCAGCACCCCGCAGGCCTCGGCTCGACGCTCGATTCCCTCGACAAGGGTGCGAGCAGGAGCATCAGTGTCGCCGTAGACGACGATCGCGCAGCCGTCGGCCTCGGGCACCCGGCACACCAGCCCGATCATGGTCGCGGCGATCTCGTCGGCGCGGTCGTCATCGGGTGGGAGGTCCAGGCGCATGGCGCCGCGGCTTCGACCACGCCGGAACGGCACCAATACGACACTGCGTTGCGGAACGAATCCGAGGAGGCGCGGGACGACGGTCAGGAACTCGGCGGGTGAGGTCGCATGAATGATCGGAGTCATGCATCCGAGCATGCGAGTGGCGCCACGCTGCGCGGCAGGATCACCGGCGGGACGGGGATAGGTGACTCTCGAGGCGACCTGGGGAGATGGCGCCGCGTATCCTGGATGAGTGGACAGCTTCTGGGTGGCAGCGCTATGGGCGATCCTGCCTACCATCGTGGTGCTGACTCTGTTCTTCTGGGTCCTGCGCAGCATCATCCGTGCCGACCGCAACGAGCGCCGCGAGTACGCGCGCATCGAAGCCGAGGAACGCGCGGCACGCGGGCTTCCTCCGGCGCCCGCCGCAACCGAGCAGTGACGCCACTTCCCACTACGCTGGCGTGAGAACGCCACCGTGGAGGGAGCTGACGCATGGTGCTTGCCGGACTTGTGCCGTCGACGTCCGGCGGAGACGTCGATGTGACGCTAGACCTCCCCGACATCGCGTTCTGGTGGCTGCTCGCCCTCTTCCTGTTCGATCTCAGCATCCGCATCGCGGCGATCATCATCATCCCGCGCAACCGCCGCCCCACCTCGGCGATGGCGTGGTTGCTCGCCATCTACTTCATCCCGATCGTCGGCGTGCTGCTGTTCCTGCTGATCGGAAACCCGCGACTGCCGCGCAAGAAGCGTCAGCAGCAGGAGCAGATCAACACCGCGCTGCGCGAGAACGGCGAGAACGTCTCGGTCGGAACGCTCCGGCCCGGAGCGCCAGCCTGGTTCACGGGGCTCGTCGACTTGAACACCAACCTGGGCGCGATGCCGCTCACCGGCGACAATCAGGCCACCCTCATCTCCGAGTATCAGGTGAGCCTGGACGCCATGGCCGAGGCCATTCGCGGCGCCCGGAGCTACGTGCACGTCGAGTTCTACATCCTGCAAACTGACGCATCGACCGACAACTTCTTCGCAGCCCTCGAAGAGGTCGCCGCACGCGGCGTTACGGTCCGTGTGTTGCTGGACCACTGGGCCAACCGCGGCAAGCCGTTCTACAAGAAGACGCTGCAACGGCTCGATCGCATGGGTGCGGCCTGGCACCTGATGCTGCCCGTGCAGCCGCTGAAGGGTAAGTGGCAGCGACCCGATCTGCGCAACCACCGTAAGCTGCTGGTCGTCGACGGCGAGGTAGCCTTCGTCGGTTCGCAGAACGTTACTGACTCGACCTACAACCTGAAGAAGAACATCAAGCGAGGCCTGCACTGGGTCGACCTCATGGCCCGCGTCGAAGGGCCGGTGGTCTCGTCGATCGACGTCGTGTTCCTCTCTGACTGGTACAGCGAGACCGGCGAAATCCTCACCGACCAGGTCGATCTGGCCTCGGTTGCCAGCTCAGACGGGAATCTCGACTGCCAGATCGTCCCGTCCGGTCCCGGGTTCGAATACCAGAACAATCTGAAGCTCTTCATGGGTCTGCTGTTCGCGGCACGCGAGAAGATCATCATCGTCAGCCCCTACTTCGTTCCCGAAGAGTCGCTGCTGCTCTCGCTCGTCACCGCCTGCCAACGCGGCATCCACGTCGAACTGTTCGTTTCCGAAGAGGGCGACCAGGCGATGGTCTACCACGCCCAGCGCAGCTACTACGAAGCCCTTCTTCGCGCCGGGGTCACGATCTGGATGTACAAGAGACCCTTCATCCTGCACTCGAAGAGCCTCACGATCGATGACGAGGTCGCCGTCATCGGCTCGAGCAACATGGACATGCGCTCCTTCGGCCTCAACATGGAGATCTCGATGATGGTGCGTGGCGAGGAGTTCGTCGCCGACATGCGCCGCGTCGAGGCCGAGTACCGATCCCTCAGCCGCGAACTCACGCTTGAGGAGTGGCTCAAGCAACCACTCAGGTCCACGGTGTTGGATAACCTCGCCCGACTCACCTCTGCACTCCAGTAGCAGCGTTGCCCCAAGGAGCCTCATGAAGCGCCGCATCCTTGCATCAGTTGTTCTCGGCTCCGCCGCCGCGCTCAGCCTCACCGGGTGCCTCAGTGGCTCCGATGCACCCGCGGGCCAGGAGACCGACGTGAACGCCGCCTGGCTTGACGACGGTCGAATCATCGCGCTCGTGACCACCGGATCAAGCAGTTGCGTGCCGGTTGCCGACAGCGCCGAGATCAACCAGGACGGCGCACTCGCTGTCGAGCTCTCGTTGCCGGATGCCGACCAGCCCTGCACCGCGGACCTTGCGCCGCGCGCGACGCTCGTGCCGGTACCCGAGGGCGTCGATCCGTCTCAGGACCTCGTGATATGGGCGACCGGCGAGGGCTACTACGGCGATGTGACGCTTCCTGGAGTCTCGGGCCTCGCCGGCCCGGGTGGATCGACCGACTACGAGCCGACCGCGGGTTGGACTCAGCAGCAGGGCCAGTTCGTCATCCTCACCTGGGGGTCGTCGAGCTGCGTGCCGGTCGTCGAGACGAGCGAGGTCACCGCGGATGCCGAGGTGACAGTCACGTTCCAGGAGCCGCCGGCTAACCAGGCGTGCACGATGGACATGGCGCCGCGCACGAACTTCGGTTTCGCCGACGGGCTGTCGGGCGTCGCGGACGTGCAGCTCGTGCTGAGCGGCGACTCGTTCGACCAGACGATCCCGATCTACGGCACCAGCGACTGACCCATCGCGCCGCGCTCCGCGCGCATTCATTTGCCGCAACACGCCGTGCGCCAACCCGGCACCATGCGGTTTGCGGCAAACGAACCTGTGCTCGCTGGCTGAGGCATCCGTTCACTTGCCGCAACACGCCGTGGGCGACGGCCCCGAGGCTCGGTTTGCGGCAAACGAAGGCGTTAGCCGCGCCCTGACAGTGGTCCTCCCCACTCAGTAACCCGCGCGACTTCTCCCCGGTCGAGTTTCTTACACGCTGGGGCAGGCGGGCGCGAGGAATCGTGAACGGATGCCGCAGGCGACACCGCTTCCCGATGGGCTCGTGCCTCCGTTTTCTGTCGCTACCGCACGGCATTTCGGCATGTCAGATTCCCGCCTGCGACGGAAGGACCTCTCCCGTCCGTTCCACGGTGTGCGTTCGGTCGACCACGTCGAAGCGGATGACGGCGAAGAGTCGATCGTGCGGCGCGCCATCGAGTACTCCCGGCGGATGCGCGAGGAGGAGTTCTTCAGTCACGTCACCGCCGCCGTCCTGTGGGGGCTGCCACTGCCGCCGCAGAGCCTGCTCGCGCGAAGCCGCGGTGATGCTGCGATGGCGCGCCCCCTGGATGTTGCGGTCAGGCTCCCGGCGCGGGCGGGACGAGCTCGCGGCATCCGGGGCCGGTCGATCTCGCCGCATCTGGCTGAGGTGAGCATCCATCCCCTGACCGGCCTGAGGGTATCGACGCCCGCGGCGGTGTGGGCAGAACTTGCCACTGAGCTCGCGCTGGAAGATCTCGTCGCTGTCGGCGACGCCGCGGTGCGCGAGCCGATGTGGGAGACGGATGCCGCAGCTCTGGCATCCGTTGCGGATCTGGACCGCGCTCTGGGGGCGGGCCGCCGGCTCGGGGTGGACCGGTTGCGAGCAGCGCGCCCGCTGGTTCGTACGCGCTCGAGATCTCGGCCCGAGACACACCTCAGGCTCGCGTTCGTTGAGGCGGGGTTGCTGGAGCCTGAGTGCAACTGGCCGGTCTTGGACGGGGATCGACTGCTCGCACTTCTCGACCTCGCTTACCCCGGCGCAGGTGTGTGCTTCGAATACGAGGGAGAGCATCACCTCCGCGACCCGGAGCAGTGGGCGCGGGACATTCGGCGCCACGAGATGCTCGTCGAACGGGGTTGGCGGATCGTGAGGGTCACGAAGGACGATCTCTACCGCCACCGCGAGGAGCTGTTCACCCGTATCCGTCTCGCCCTCGCTGCCCGAGACTGACCATGTTCACTTGCCGCAACACGCCGTGAGCGACGGCGCCCGCGCACGGTTTGGGGCAAACGAACGGATACTAGCGCGCGGGCGGATGCCTAGTCCGATCCGTCGGCACGGACGAGGAGGTCGCCGACTTCGCAATCCAGCGCGTGGCAGATCGCCGACAGAGTCGAGTAGCGGATGGCGCGAGCGCGATCGTTCTTGAGGATCGAGAGATTCACCACCGAGACGCCGACAAGCTCGGACAGTCGGGTGAGCGTCATCCCGCGTTCGGCGAGCAACTCGTCGAGACGACAGTGGATCCCGCTCGCTCCGTCGTCCTCGGCTTCGGCGGGGCTCACACCAGTCCCTCGGTGTCGCGCTGCATGCGTGAACCGTAGCGGAAGATCACGGCCAGAGCCGCGAGCCCAGGTCGGTCCACGCAACGGTCACGAGAAACGTCCTTCGGTTGCGTCACGACTCATACGAGGCCCTCGGTGTCGCGCTGCATCCTGCGCATCGCCTGGAAGACGTAGCCGAGAGCCAGGACGGCGAACCCGACGAGGGGGACGGCGAACCCCCAACCGTCGACCCCGAACCCGACAAGCAGGATGCCGCCGAGGGCATCGTTGGTCGCACGGGCAGCCTCCATCGAGCCGAAGCCCTGCGCGGCGGTGCCGATCAGTGGTCCCAGCACGAGAGCGAATCCGGCCGCAAACGTGAACCGGTGCAGCGCGACCGGAAAGCGCATCTCCGAGGAGATGGACCAGAGGAGCCATGTCACCGCCAGCGCCACGATGATCGCCGTGAGGGCGAGCATGATCGCACCGACGGCGAAGAGAACCCGTGAAGATGCAACGAGGTCTGTCGTAACCGCTACCGTGTCGATGGATGCTGACACGGCAGCATCGCTGGCAACTGGGGTGGCCCCGTTGGCCAGGAGGTTCACCGTGACCTCGGGTGAGGTGAGCATCCACACCGCGCGAGAAACCTGTGCGGTTGCGAGGGCAACGCCCAGTAGCGCGGTGATGACGGCGATCACGCGAATAGTGATGCGATCAGGCCGCGCGGGCATGACTACTGCATCCGGAGAGACTGCCATGCTCGACTCCTTATCGAATATCGTTGTTATCGGTAAACGATAAGACGGGTCGCGCCAGCCGTCAACTGCGGTGCGGGATAGGCACGTAGGCGACTCGCTTGCCGCAATCTGCGGTGTGACTGCGGTGGCCGCGGCGTGTTGCGGCAAACGAGCGAGAGGTTCCGTCAAAGGTCCGCCCCGGTATGCCCCCAGCGAACAGCGGCATACCCTGCGCGCCCGATCGTTACTCTCGATGTACGACGCCAGCAGTGGGTCAGCATCCAGCGACTCACCGGCCGAAGGAGTAAGCGGATGTTCGAGAGATTCACCGACCGTGCCCGTCGCGTGGTTGTGCTCGCCCAAGAAGAGGCGAAGATGCTCAACCACAACTACATCGGCACCGAGCACATCCTCCTGGGTCTGATCCATGAGGGTGAGGGCGTTGCTGCCAAGGCGCTCGAGTCGCTCGGCATTTCGCTCGATGCCGTGCGCGAGCAGGTGCAAGACATCATCGGCCAGGGCCAACAGCAGCCGACGGGACACATTCCGTTCACACCGCGCGCCAAGAAGGTGCTTGAGCTGTCGCTGCGCGAGGCGCTGCAGCTCGGCCACAACTACATCGGCACCGAGCACATCCTGCTCGGCCTCATCCGTGAGGGCGAGGGCGTTGCCGCTCAGGTGCTCGTCAAGCTCGGCGCCGACCTCAACAAGGTGCGCCAGCAGGTCATCCAGTTGCTCTCGGGCTACCAGGGCAAGGAGCCCGCGGGTGTCGCCACAGGCGCCGGCGAGCAGGCCCAGGGCACAGCTCAGGGCGGATCGCAGGTGCTCGACCAGTTCGGTCGCAACCTCACCCAGGCTGCTCGCGACAACAAGCTCGACCCCGTCATCGGGCGCGAGAAGGAAATCGAGCGGGTCATGCAGATCCTCTCGCGTCGCTCCAAGAACAACCCCGTGCTGATCGGTGAGCCCGGCGTCGGCAAGACCGCCGTCGTCGAGGGTCTCGCGCAGGCGATCGTGAAGGGTGACGTTCCCGAGACGCTGAAGGACAAGCAGCTCTACTCGCTCGACCTCGGTTCGCTCATCGCCGGGTCCCGCTACCGCGGCGACTTCGAAGAGCGCCTGAAGAAGGTCACCAAGGAGATCCGCACCCGCGGCGACATCATCGTGTTCATCGACGAGATCCACACCCTCGTCGGTGCCGGTGCCGCCGAAGGTGCGATCGACGCGGCATCCATTCTGAAGCCGCTGCTCGCGCGTGGCGAGCTCCAGACCATCGGTGCCACGACCCTGGACGAGTACCGCAAGCACTTCGAGAAGGATGCTGCGCTCGAGCGCCGCTTCCAGCCGATCCAGGTCGCCGAGCCGAGCCTGCCCCACGCGATCAACATCCTGAAGGGGCTGCGCGACCGGTACGAGGCTCACCACAAGGTGCAGATCACGGATGGCGCGATCGTCGCCGCCGCGAACCTCGCCGACCGCTACGTCAGCGACCGCTTCCTGCCCGACAAGGCGATCGACCTGATCGATGAGGCCGGCGCGCGCCTGCGCCTGAGCATCCTGTCGAGCCCGCCCGAGCTTCGCGAGTTCGACGAGAAGATCGCCAAGGTTCGGGAGCAGAAGGAAGCTGCGTCGGAAGACCAGGACTTCGAGAAGGCAGCGGCGCTGCGCGACGAGGAGAAGAGCCTGCTCGCCGAGCGGCTGCGCCTCGAGAAGCAGTGGCGTTCGGGCGAGGTCTCATCGCCCGCGGTGGTCGACGAGGGTCTGATCGCCGAGGTGCTCGCCCAGGCCACCGGCATCCCGGTGTTCAAGCTCACCGAGGAGGAATCCAGCCGCCTGGTCTTCATGGAGAAGGCGCTGCACCAGCGCGTCATCGGCCAGGAAGAGGCGATCGCCGCGCTGTCCAAGACGATCCGCCGCACGCGTGCGGGTCTGAAGGACCCCAAGCGCCCCTCCGGTTCGTTCATCTTCGCCGGTCCGACCGGTGTCGGAAAGACCGAGCTTGCCAAGGCGCTCGCCGAGTTCCTGTTCGACGACGAGGGCGCCCTGATCTCGCTCGACATGAGCGAGTTCGGTGAGAAGCACACGGTTTCGCGACTGTTCGGTGCCCCTCCCGGATTCGTCGGGTTCGAAGAGGGCGGCCAGCTCACCGAGAAGGTGCGCCGCAAGCCGTTCTCGGTCGTACTGTTCGACGAGATCGAGAAGGCTCACCCCGACATCTTCAACTCGCTCCTGCAGATCCTCGAAGAGGGCCGCTTGACCGACGGTCAGGGCCGCATCGTGGACTTCAAGAACACGGTCATCATCATGACCACGAACCTCGGTTCGCAGGCTATCGCCGGCGGCCCGGTCGGGTTCCAGGTCGAGGGTGACACCGCGACGTCCTACGACCGGATGAAGGGCAAGGTGAACGAGGAGCTCAAGCGCCACTTCAAGCCCGAGTTCCTGAACCGTGTCGACGACATCATCGTGTTCCCGCAGCTCGACAAGGATGAACTGCGCCAGATTGTGGACCTGTTCACGAAGCGGCTGGGCGAGCGCCTGCTGGATCGCGATATGACGATCGAGCTGTCGCTGGCCGCAAAGGATCGCCTTATCGAGGTCGGCTTCGACCCGGCACTGGGTGCTCGGCCGCTGCGCCGCGCGATGCAGCACGAGATCGAGGACCAGCTTTCCGAGAAGATCCTGCACGGCGAACTGAACCCCGGCGATCACGTCAAGGTGGATGCCGAGAACGGCCAGTTCCTGTTCGAGCACGGTCCGCGCGGCGAGAAGGTCGCGGTCGGTGTGGTCTCCGGTGGCGACATCACGATCACCCCTGACCTGGCGATCACCTCGGACTGATCCCGGCACAGGCTGAGAGGGGGACGGATGCTTCGGCATCCGTCCCCTTCCTCGTTACGCTCAGGCCGCCGCGGCAGGAACGACGAGCGCCGCAACGGCAATGTCGAGCACGATCGACTGCCGCACTTCGACTGCATGGTCGTAGCGGGCTCCGGCGAGGGCGACATAGACCCCGCCGACGATGTCGATGTAGCCCACGACCTCATCTGCCCGGTGCACTTCGTACGTGGTCGGGCCGATGAGGACTACCGACTCGGGTGGGGGCGCGGTGGCGCGTGGCGCGGCTGCCGGTGTGGTGCTCGATGTCGTGGGGACCATGGTGGCTCCTCCCGTAAGAGGGATGGATCTGCTCCTGAAGGGTCCACCCTCACCGGGCGAAACGATGGGGGCTTGACATCACCGCGCGATCGGTGGTGTTGCCTCGATCATCTGCCGCGCGGGCGATTCAGGGAAGGGGCCTGCCTGGCAGAGTCCTCGGAGTGTTCGCGCTCTAGGCTGGGAGGATGACCGGTTTCAGCGTCCGCCCCGCCCGCACGGGGGACGTGCGCGGCATCCAGGCCCTTCTGGAGCCCTGGGTGCAGCGGCGAGTGCTCCTCGGCAAGGACCTCGTGGTGCTGTTCGAGTCGGTGCAGCAGTTCACCGTCGCAGAGGATGCCGAGGGCAACCTGATCGGCTGTGGTGCGCTGCACGTCATGTGGGACGACCTCGGTGAGATCCGTACGCTCATCGTCGCCGATGAGTGGCTGCATCACGGTGTGGGTCGCGCGATCGTCGACCGTCTAGAGGAGAACGCCCGCGCCCTGGGGCTGCGCCGGCTGTTCTGCCTGACCTTCGAGGTGGAGTTCTTCTCGGCCCGCGGTTTTGAGGTGATCGGCGAGCAGGTCGTCGACCCGGATGTCTACTCCCAGCTCATCCGCTCCCCCGATGAGGGCGTCGCCGAATTCCTGGATCTCGCGCATGTGAAGCCGAACACGCTCGGCAACACCCGGATGCTGAAAACCTTCGGGTAGGGCGCATCGACCCTTGCGCGCACCCGGCGTGCGTGGGACTGTGCCGTCATGGCACGTTTCTCGCAGCCTGACCCCAGCCGCGCAACGCGACGGACTGTCCTCACTGCCCTCGTCGCGGTGATCGTCATCTCGTTCGCGATCGCCGCCGTGGCCGGGATCACCGTGCTGCTGATCGGGCCGGAGGGCGATCTGATGAGCCGCGTCCTCGTGACGACGCTGATCGTCGGGGGGTTTAGCATCGGCGCCCTATCGTGTCTGGCCCTGTGGGGACGCCCCGCGCATTCGTTCGGCGTCGCCGGCGCTGGCGTGAACGCTGCTTCTGCCGTCGTTGCCCTGATCAGCGCGTGGGCCGAGCAGGGCTCGGACGACTTCTGGAGGATACTCAATCGGCTCCTCGTGAGCGGGCTGATCATCTCCGCAGTCTGGGCGCTGGCCGCACTGATGCTCCTGCTCTCGCAACGGCATCGTCCCATCATCCGAATCGGACTCGCAGCCACGCTGGTCGCCCTGGGGGTCACAACGGCGCTCGCGGTAGCCGGGGTGTGGTGGGATGCCATCGCGGATGCCGATATCTATCCGCGAGCGCTCGGCACGCTCGGCATCCTCAGTGCGCTGGGCGTCGTGGTCGTTCCCGTGCTCGCGCTCCTGCTGCGGGACAGCCCGGCCACAAGCGTGCCGCGGGACTTTCCCGCCGATGTCGCGAACCACCTTCTCGAAACGGCTCGCCGCCGTGGCGTGAGCGTCGCGGAGCTTGTCGCGCCCGTACTCGACGAGCCCACCGGCTCCTCGAGTGACCACGGGCGCGCCGATCAGGGGTCGAACGGCACCACGCCTACCCTGGAGGCATGAGCACTCAGCCCCCGCGCCGTCGCCCGTCGCCGGGTGTGTACCGGCGCCGCCGGCTCATCGTGCTCCTCGCACTGATAGCGATCATCGCCGCGATTGTCTGGTTGTTCGTGGCTCAACCGTGGTCGAGTGCAGCGCAGCCGGATGCCGACCCAAAGTCGACACGCACGTCATCCGCCGCTCCGAGCCCGAGCATGTCGACGCCCGCCCCGACCGACTCGCCGACACCCGATGCTGCGGCGACCACCGAACCCGGGCCGCTCGAGACAGCGCCCCCGACGTGTACGCGTGGCGACGTGATTGTCGAGGCCCTCACGGATCAGGATGAATACGGCTCGGGTCAGAACCCGCAACTGTCGATTCGGCTGACGAACACCTCGGATTCGTCGTGCACGATGAACGTGGGAACCACCACGCAGTCGTTCACGATTACCAGCGGCAGCGACACGTGGTGGCGCTCGACCGACTGCCAGACGGAACCGAGTGACATGATCGTCACGCTTGAGGCGGGCCAGACTGTCGACAGTTCGACACCGCTGACGTGGGACCGCACTCGTTCCTCTGTGAGTACCTGCGACTCCGAGTCTCGGCCCACGGCAGGCGGGGGCGGTGCGTCGTACCATCTCGCCGTCGAGATCGGCGGCGTCGCATCGAGTCAGACGAAGCAGTTCTTCCTCTACTGAGCTGACCGGATTCCGGGAGGCGTCGGCTGCTCATCTACCCTGGAAGGATGGCTGGGAAGAAAGGCGCGAAGCCGCTGGAGTTCCGCAATACGCAGCTGGCTGACGCGCTCCAGACGCAGGACATGGCAGCAGTGGCGTTCGCGCTGCGGCATGGTCCGACCGTGGTTCCGCTGATGAAGCCTGGCCAGCGCGACAACCCGCTCGACGTCGGCGAGGTGTGGACCTTCCGTGACCCGAACACCGGCCAGGTGGCGCTCCTCCTCTTCAGCGACGCGGTGAACAAGCCCGCGACCCTCCCGCCAGCTGTCGCGCTCATGCCGCCGGCGAGTCTCAAGACCTTCCTCGAGGTGCACCGTGACGAGATCACGACGGTCTTCTTCGATCTGGCGGGACCTCACCCGATGCAGGCGAGCCCGGCGGACGTGCTTGTCGCTCTGGAGGTCAACCCCGAGGACTGACGCGGTCGTCTAGAAGCCCGGCTCGTCGTCGGGGCCTCCGGCAGCGGGCCGTCGTCCCGGACGCACGGTGTGCAGACTCAGGTCGCCGAGGGCGCCCCGCAGGTTCTTGGATGCGGCATCGACGACGGTCCGGTACCCGAGGCGTTCGGCCTCGGCCCGCCGCTGGGCTGCCTGCATCACGGGTCGAATCTCGCCCGCGAGGCTCAGCTCACCGATCGCTGCAGTCCCCTTGGCGAGGGCGGTCTCGCTCACGGCGTTGGCAACGGCAACGGCAATGGCGAGATCCGCGGCCGGCTCGGCCAGGCGCACCCCACCGACGGTGGAGACGTACACGTCGTGGTCGCTGACGACGATGCCCGCTCGGCGTTCGAGCACGGCGAGCACCATGGCAACCCGTGAGGCCTCGACGCCGTTGACGATGCGGCGGGGGTTCGGGGCCGAGGTTTTGATCGTGAGCGCCTGCACCTCGACAGGTAGGGCCCGGCGACCTTCCATCGCGATCGTGACACACGTCCCGGCGACCGGGTCGCCGTGACCGAGGAACAGCGCGCTCGGGTCTGCCACTTCCTGGATGCCGTCGCCGGCCATGTCGAAGCATCCGACTTCATCTGTCGGACCGAACCGGTTCTTCAGGGCTCGAACGAAGCGCAGCGAGCTTTGGCGGTCGCCCTCGAAGTGGCAGACGACATCGACGAGGTGTTCGAGGATGCGGGGGCCGGCGATCGAGCCGTCCTTGGTCACATGCCCCACGATGATGACCGGCAGGCCGCGTTCCTTGGCAACGCGGATGAGGGTCGAGGCCACCTCGCGCACCTGCGACGGGTGACCTGCCGCGCCCTCGTGCATCGCCGACGAGACGGTTTGCACCGAGTCGACGATCAGCAGGCTCGGCTGTACTTCGTCGACGTTGCCGAGAATCGTCGCAAGGTCGGTCTCACTCGCAAGGTAGAGCTCGTCGTGCAGGGCGCCCGTGCGCGATGCCCGCAGTCTCACCTGCGCGACGGACTCCTCGGCGCTTGCGTAAAGAACACGGTGACCGGATGCTGCGGAGTGCGCCGCGACATCCAGCAGCAGCGTTGACTTTCCGACCCCCGGTTCGCCGGAGAGCAGGATCGCCGCACCGGGGACGAGGCCGCCGCCGAGCACGCGGTCGAACTCACCGATACCCGTCGTGCGACGGGGCGCGTCGGATGCCGACACCCGCGTGATCGGTTGCGCTGCCCGATCCGAACTCGGCGCCGTCGGGGCGAGCGTGCGCACGATGCCGGTCTGCTCGGCTGCCTCGACGACAGTTCCCCACTGCTGGCATTCGCCGCAGCGGCCGACCCATTTGACCGTCGTCCATCCGCACTCGGTGCACCGGTACGGGGCGGCGGTCGTTGGGCGTTTGGCCATGCGATCAGGCTAGCCGCGGCATCCGACACCGCCGCCCGGCGCGCCCTCGCCTGTGGCTAACTCCTCACATCCGACCGGCACGGGCCCAAGCCGGCATGACCGAAGCCGGAGATGTGGCGTTCTTGAGGAGTTGGCGACGCCGGCCCGCGCTGGTGCGCGCCGGGTGGCTCTGTCGCTGCCCCGGACGGGGCGGCCACCCCGCCCGGAGCCAACTCCTCACACCCGCTGCGGCCAAGCCCGGGAACCAGCGCCCTGGGCGGGAGGGCCGCCAGGATTGAGGAGTTCGTGACGCATGCCGCGGGTCAGTCGGCGGTGAGGACGGCCTCGCCGACGACCTGCTGGGCCAGGGGCACCGAGTACGCCATGAGGGCTCCGGCCTGGGCGTCGCGGAAGATCCGCTGAATCGGCGAGCTCAGCAGGAAACTCCCGCCACCGCCGACCCGGAGTGCCTCCGCTGCAGCCTGCTTGGCGACCTCGTTCGCGAGCATCGTCGATTCGGCGGCGGCGGGCATGGCCTCCTCGGAACGCTCGTCGGCGAGCCACGCGACGCGCTCCGCGAACAGGCGTGCTGCCTGCAGCTGCGTCCACAGCATGCCGGTCTCCATCTGCACCCACTGGTTCTCGGACTGTGACGGGGCGCCGCCTTTGCTCTTTCGGGCGGCGGCAGCGTAGGCATCCATCGCAGACTCGGCGATGCCGATCGAGAGCATCGCGAATCCGACGGTGATGAGGTTCGCATAGTCGGCGGGCGGGATGCCAGCAGCGGCGTGTTCTCGAAAAGGACAGTGCGGCTGCGCGTTGCGCGCATCCCGACGGTCTCGTCGATGGGCGGGAAGCTGATGCTGTCATCGACCGTCACCCCGAAGAAGGCCGGGGTCCCGTCGATGCTCGTGTTGACGAGCATGTGGTCTGCGGCCTCCGAGCCCGAGACGAACACCTTGCGGCCGGTGAGCACCCAGTTCTCGCCGGCGGGAGTCGCGTTCTGCTGGGGTGCGAGGAAGAACCTGCCGCCCGCGGGTTCGGAGAGGGCGTTGACGAAGCGCTCGCCGGCGCGCAGTTTGGCTGCGAAGAAGGCAGCCTCATCGGGAGCGGACATCGTCACGAGCGCGTGCGCTGCGCCGATGTGCATGAGCCAGACCGTGGCGACGGCGGGGTGGTGGGAGGCGAGGATGCGGACGGTGTGCGCCAGCGTCACATAGGACAGGCCCTGGCCGCCATGCTCCGGTGGAAGGAAGGCGGCATCCAGCCCCGATGCGGACAGGGTCGAACTCCGCGGGCAGTTCGTCCGGAATCGGCACCGTGTCGTCGGCGATCATCGCGACGGCGCCATCCGCCCGCCACCGCTTGCGAACGGCCAGTCGAGTCGTGTCTGCAGGCCGTTCCATCACGGCGCCGATCTCAGCGCCCAGGGGCAGGGTGCGGGACTCGAGCACCTCCACCTCGGCGTGGTAGCCGAGTCGGTCGAGGAGCTCGGTGTGTTCGAACTGCTCCTCCAGGCGGACGCTCAACCGCAGCGCGATCGGATCCACCGTGGTCACCGTGCCCTGTCGCCGCCGCACGATCCCCTGCGCCTCGAGCTGGGCCATCGCGTTGCGCAGTTGCTGGCGACTGCACTCCAGGCGCGCCGTCAACTCCAGTTCCCCGGGCAACGGGGCCCCGAGCGCCGCCGCCTCGCGCACGTAGCGCAGGAGCCCATGCTGGACGCGCATCGTGTCCGCGTCGCCACCCGGGCGTGGCAGCGGGAGGTAGGTGGTCACGGGTTCTCCTCACACGGACGCGTTCGCAGTGGGGCTGACCACACGCTATCGGTCCGCCACGGCATCCGTCGCCAACTCAGCAGGACCGGCGCCATCGGCCCGCTCCTGCTGTGCCGAGTCGCCGAAGTTCCGCCGATCGTGAGGAGTTAGCGACGCCTGCGGGAGCGCCCGATCCAGGTCAGCGCAGGGAGGTCGCCACCTCGCGCAGGGCGTCGGCGGAGCGGCGCAGCAGGGCGAGTTCATTCAGAGAGAACGGTGTCTCGCGGATCGGGAACGCGCCGCGGGAGTTCACGATCGAGGGCACGGAGAGAGCGACGCCATCGATCCCGTGGAAGTCCTTCAGTACGGTGCTCACCGGCAGGACCGCGTGCTCATCGCTCAGGATCGCCTCGATGATCCGAGCCGACGACAGCCCGATCGCGTAGTTGGTCGCGCCCTTGCCCTGGATGACCTTGTAGGCGGCATCCCGAACATCGACGGTGATCGCGTCGAGCTCATCGACCGTCATGCGGGGGTGGCCCTCCGACTCCCAGTCGAGGATCGGAACCGTCCCGATCATCGCGTGGGACCACAGCGCGAACTCGGTATCCCCATGTTCGCCGATGATGTGCGCGTGAACGCTCGAGGTCGCCACCCCAGCGCGCTGAGCGAGCTTCCAGCGCAGCCGGGACGTGTCGAGCACGGTTCCCGACGCGAACAGTCGCTCCGGAGGAAGCCCGGTCTCCTCCTGTGCGAGCACCGTCAGCACATCGCACGGGTTGGTCACGATCACGTAGACCGCGTCGGGGGCGACTTCCAGCAGCTGAGGCAGCATCTTTCGCAGGATGCCGGCATTCACGCCCGCAAGCTCGATGCGGCTCTGCCCCGGGTTCTGCTTCGCGCCGGCGGTGATCACGACGACGTGCGAACCCGCGGCTACCGAGATGTCGCTGCCGCCGGTGATGTCGCTCGTGCCGGTGAACAGGGTGCCGTGAGCGAGATCGAGAACCTCGGCATCCACCTTCGCGGTATTGATGTCGTAGAGGGCGACATGGCGGGCTGAGCCGCGGATGAGGGCGGCGTAGGCGACGCTTGATCCGACGCTGCCGGCGCCGACGACGGTGACTTTCGAGTTCTCGATCACACTCATGAGGGACAGTCTTACAGGTCGGTGTTACGCGCCGGTAGCCGGCTCCGCCCGATTCTCGACTGGTGCGACGTCGGAGTTCCGGATGCCGAGGAACGACACGATCCCGCCAGCCACCATGAGTCCGGCGGTGACGATCGCGGCGCGGCGGAATCCGTCAAGATCGAGGCTGCCGGCGACGATCGTCGCGAGCGTCGCGATGATGAGAAGCCCGGCGATGCGCGCGATGGCGTTGTTCACGGCGGAGGCGATGCCGGAGCGGGCCGGATCCACCGCGCCGAGGATCGCCGCGGTGAGGGGCGAGACCGTGATGGCAAGCCCAAGTCCGAAGAGGATGAGCCCCGGAAGGAGTTGGAGCCAGTAGTTGACGGGGTCGGTGACCGTGAGAAGCAGCAGCGATCCGCCGGCCATCACGAGCGGTCCGACGGTCATGAAGATCCGCGGCCCGAAGCGGTCGGACAGGGACCCCATCGATGCGCTCAGCAGCACCATCATGACGGTGGTCGGCAGGCTCGCAAGCCCCGCGAGAGTCGCCGAGAACCCAGCCTCCTGCTGCAGGTAGACCGTGACGACGAAGCCGTTGAGCGAGAGCGCTGCGTACACGAACAGGGTCGCGATGTTCCCGGTCCAGAAGTTGCGGATGCGGAAGAGGTCAAGCGGCAACATCGGCGCCGTCGCCGACCGCTGACGCCAGAGGAAGAGCGCGAACAGAAGGATGCCGGCCGCGAACGTCCCCCAGATCACGGGCGATCCCCATCCGAGGTTCGGTTGTTCGATCAGCGCGAAGACCGCCCCGCCGAGTCCGAAGGTGCACAGGGCGGCGCCGATCCAGTCGATGCGAGCGTCGGGGCGGCGCTCGTCGCGCTCGCCGAGGGTGTGGAGGAGCCACAGGGTGATGCCGATCGGTACGACGTTGATGACGAACGCGAACCGCCACGACAGGTAGTCGACGAAGACGCCGCCGATGAGGGGCCCGACGATCATGGCGCCGGTGGTCATGGCCGTCCAGATGCCGATCGCCCGGCCGCGCATCGCGCCGTCGAAGCGCGAGGTGATGAGCGCCAGCGAGCTGGGAACGAGGAACGCGCCCGCCGCACCCTGCACGGCGCGGGCGATGATCAGGATGACGGGGTCTGGCGCGATCGCGATCACGACGGATGCCGCGGCGAATCCGTAGAGGCCGATGCGCAGCACGAGCAGCCTGCCGAAGGCATCCGAGATCGAACCGGCGAGCAGGATGAGTGATCCGAGGGTGATGAGGTAGGCGTCCACCACCCACTGCTGGGTCGTGAGTCCGCCGCCGAGCTCGGTCTCGATCGCGGGAAGGGCGACGTTGATGAGCGTGCCGTCGAGGAACGCGACGAACGATGCCAGGATCGCAATCGTGAGGATGAGTCGCTGCGATCGACTCATGCGAGATGCCACACCGTCACGCTACGCGCTTCGCGCGGCGGTGGGGTCGCTCAGATCGGCCCGCGATCCGATCAGCCCGCGCTCGCCGAGCCCACACCTCGCGCGTCGAACCCACACCTTTTCGCGGCCGGATCCTGTGGGTTGGCGGCCGAAGGTGTGGGTTCGACGGATGGAAGGTCGGGCTAGAGCGCGCCGCCGGCAGCGGGCGGGGCGTCGGCTTCGGTCGAGTCGCCGTTGGGCATGTCGCGCGCGACGAAGTTCTCGATGTCGAAGAGGTTCGTGGTGCGCTCCGCGATGTTGAGGAGCGTGGTCATCGACGCGACCTCCTCGACCTGCTCCTTCAGGAACCACAGCATCGCCTGCTCGCCCAGTCCGTCGCTCTCGGCGCGGGCCGCGGCGAAGAGCGCCTCGATCTGTGACGAAACGCGCTTCTCCTGCTCGAGTGCCAGGCGGATCGGCTCGGCGTGGTCGGCGAAGTCGGTGCGCACAGCTGGAACGCCGGGGATGGTCACGCCCATGTCGCGGTCGAGGCGGTACTGGATGAGCATCATCGCGTGGTTGCGCTCTTCGACGGACTGGCGGTAGAAGTGGCGCGCGAGCTGCGGCAGGTCGTGGTCGTCGTACCAAACGGCGATGGCGATGTACTGCTGGCTGGCGGCGAACTCGTGGCCGATCTGCTCTGACAGCAGTTGGTCGAACGTGGTCATGACACTCCGATCGGGTCGCGAAACTCTCCCTCCCATCCTGGCAGAGTGCGCTACTGCGAGAACAGTCCGGCGGGGTCGCCGACCGA
Source organism: Microbacterium schleiferi (assembly GCF_020781975.1). Lineage (GTDB taxonomy): Bacteria > Actinomycetota > Actinomycetes > Actinomycetales > Microbacteriaceae > Microbacterium. The sequence goes on along the minus strand of NZ_JAJGNI010000002.1, from coordinate 317,879 downwards.
TGCGAGGTAGGCGGCGCGGCGCGCGAACAGTGCGGGGACGCGGTCGCGGACCTCCGCGATGAGTTCGCCGAGATCGGCGGTGGTGAGGATGCCGTCGGCGACGACAGTGCGACCGGCGACGACCACCCGATCGACGTCGCTGCCGCGGACGGCGTGCACGAGGTTGTGGTGGATGTTGGCGTGCGATCCGGCCGGCAACAGGGGAGTCATCCGTGGTGTATCGGTCCGCACCGCGATCAGATCGGCCTGCTTGCCGGGTTCGAGGGAGCCGAGCCGGTCCCCCTGACCGATGGCCCGCGCCCCGCCGATCGTGGCCATTTCGAGGACCTGCCACGAGTCCATGGCTGCGGCATCCATCTTTCGCAGTTTGCCGAGCAGGGAGGCGACTTTCATCTCCTCGAACATGTCGAGGTTGTTGTTCTCTTTCTCGCCATCGGTGCCGATGGCGACGTTCACCCCGGCCTCGAGCATCTCGGCGATCGGCGCGATGCCGCTGGCGAGCTTCATGTTGCTGACGGGGTTGTGGGAGACGCCGACTCCGCGCTCAGCGACCAGCTCGATCTCGTCGGCGTCCAGCCAGACGGCGTGAGCGATCATGGCGCGGGGCGTGTCGAAGAAGCCCATGCGCTCGAGGGCATGCATCGGTCGCAGGCCGGTGCGCTCGGCGAAGATCCCCACATCCAACTCGGACTCGCTGCAGTGGGTGTAGATGCCGGCTCCATAGTCGCGGGCCATCGCGACGGCGCGGGCGCGGCCGGCGTCGTCGGCGTAGAACGGATGCTCCAGCCCGACCCAGGGCATGATGCGCCCGCCGCCGGCGCCCGTCCAATCGCGCAGCATCCGCTCGTTGTCGTCGAGGGTGTCGAAGTAGTCGAAATCCGGGTGCTCGCCGACATAGTTGACGGTCACGAGCCGGTTGCCGAGTTCGACCGCGGCGCTCGCAGCTCGATCCATGTACCGCCACATGTCCACGACCGTCGTCGTGCCCGAAAGCAGACCCTCGGCGTAGCAAAGCCACGCGGCAGCCGCGGCGTCGGCCGGCTCAAGCACCCGGTGCATCGGATCGATGTGCACGCGCAGCCACTCGTACACCGGCAGGTGCTCGGCGGTGCCGCGCAAGAGACCTGAATGGTGGTGGCCGTTGATCAGGCCCGGCATCAGCACCCGGTCGGCGAGGTGCGTGTGCGCGGCATCCGGATGCAGCTGCAGCAGTTTCTCGCGAACCCCGACGCTGACGATGGCGTCGCCGTCAATCGCCACGCCCGCATCTGTGAGGACGCTGCGAGAGGCATCCATCGGAACGAGGATGTCGGCGGTGAGGAGGTGCACGCTCATGGCTTCCGTTCTGGCGCCGCAACCGATGGCGACGCTCGCTGCCCGCGACGCTATCGCCGGTTCATGTCGGCGCGGTTTCGACGGGGTGTACCGCGTGCCGGATGCCGCCGCGACCAGGATTTCTGCGGGGCCGCGGCGTGTCGTAAGCTGGACGACGGTGACGTGTCCGAGCGGCCGAAGGTGCAACTCTCGAAAAGTTGTGTAGGGTAACCCCCTACCGTGGGTTCAAATCCCACCGTCACCGCCATGTGCAAGGCCCCGAGATCCGCGGAATAACGCGGGAATCGGGGCCTTCGTCATTCGCCAATCGGCTCGGTGACGGGCGCGCCCGAGACCGTCGACAGATTCGGCCGCCTCGACGTGCTGGTGAACAACGCGGCAGCGCCGCAGGGCGATGATCGGGCAGACATCGAAGAGGTGCCGGTGTCGACATTCGACCGGATCGTTGCCATCAACCTTCGCGGGACATACCTCATGTGTCTAGCTGCGGTCCCCGTGATGCGTCGACAGCGCTATGGGCGGATCATCAACATTGCGTCGATGGCCGGCGTCGAAGGCGGGGCTCCCGCTGACTCCGCGCCCGAGACGAAGGGCGTGGCCGTCAGCTCGATGTGAGGATCAGGTGGACGGTGTCGGCGAGACGCCCCAGGACGTCGTTCCAGTCATAGTCGCTTTCGGGACTGACCGTCGCCGCGACGCCGAGGCCGAGATACCGCACGCTCAGGCTGTAGAAGACCTCGAACGCCCACTCCGCGCGCTCTGCGGGAAGCTCGATGCGGTGCTCAGCGGCCGCGGTCGTCAGGGCTCGGACGAAGACTGCCTGCCCCGCGTCGCCGGACTGTCGCCCCCGATCGCGGATAGCCCGATCTTCGACGCCGAGCAGGAAGAACGGTGACAGCAGTTCGCGATTCTCCCGCAGGATCTCGGCATAGGCGGTCACGATCGCGGTCGTCGCGTGCTCGAAGGTCTGCGCGCCCACGCCGGCGTTGCTGACGCGACCCTCAGTTTCGGTATCGAGGCGATCGAACTCTTCGCTCTGCACGACGCGCAGCAGGTCGGCTTTGCTCGCGACCCGGCCGTAGATGGAACCGATCGAGAGCCCAGCAGCGGCGCTCACTTCGGCGATGGAGAACTGCCCGTTGCCTCGCTCCTGCAGAAGCTGAAGCACAGCGGAGCGCACTTTGGCGAAGGAGTCGCGGCTACGTCGCTGCTTCGGCTCCGCCACGCCGTTGACGGTCGATCGTGTCGCCATCGTCGCTCCGTTCGCGAGTCGTCTTCTCTCGTCGGGAGTGTAACCACCCGCCCTGGCTCTACCGCGCCTCCACCTCGACGAGGAACACCGATTGAGGCGCGAGGTCGAGGTCTAGCTGGATGCCTCCAGCGTCGGAGACCGCGGCATCGTGTGGCCCCTCGACCGCTCCTGCCGACGAGGTGCGCGTGACGCTCACGGTGCGCCCAGCCCAGGGGAGGTTGGTGATCTCGACGCGGGCGGACCCCACTCCTGCCGACGCCACGTCAGGGCGTTGCGGCGGGAGCGTGAGGCCGAGTTCGATACGGTGCTCGCCGATCGGGATGCGGAAGGTGAACCGGTCCTCCGCGCGCTCGGCCAGTGCCGTGTCGGGGGCGACGTAGTTGGCAACCAGCACGCGCACCACGTCTCCATCGCGACTTGCCGCACAGGCGAGACCGGACTCGTCGCCGCCGGTGACGGCAAGTCGGCGCCCCGTCAATGCGCGCCCAGCCATCGCGAGCGCGCGGGACCGCTCGTCGGGACTGCCGTCCGCCGCGCCGACTCCTGCGGGATCGACGAAACCGTAGTGCGGGTCCAGCCCGCTATCGGCGCGGAAAAAAAAGGCATGGTCGATGACCGTGTCCTGGAGGTAGATCGCCGTCGCCGCCTGGAACGCGCCCTTTTCGGCAGCCGGGGCGGTGGAGCTGGGGACGGCGAGGTAGTTCCAGTAGCTGAGCGTCAGGTCGGTGTCGGTGAATCCGTGCCGGTCGAGTAGTGCGCGCATCTGCTCGGCCACGTATCGATAGTCGAGAGGGTCGCGGCTTGCATCGGTGAACCAGAGGAACGAGAAGAAATCCAGGGGCAGGTCCTTGCTGCGCACGAACTCGAGGAAGCCCTCGCGATAGGGTGCGTCGACCTCGAGGGGGAAGGCGGTGGCCGGGCCCCCGACGGTCAGCGAAGGGTCGACACGGTGCACGGCCTCGCAGAATGCGCGGTACATGTCGTAGAACTCCTCGGGGCGTCCCGCGAAGTGCAGTGGTCCGAAGTCGGGCTGGTCGCCGAACTCGTAGATGCGGATGGGCTTGGCGGGACCGCCTGCCCACCCTTGTGAGTAGTGGCGCACGATGTGCTCGACGACGCGCCCGTACACCTCGAGATCCTCTGCCGGCAGCTTGTTCGAGGGGATGGAGCTGGCGATCGTGAACATGACGTCGGCGCCGAGGGAATGCACCGCCTCCACCCACTGGTCGGTCGGCGCGAAGTTGTAGCTCGCCGGATCGTCGACGTCGGCGCTCCAGTCCGGGAAGAGGCTCGTCGGATTGTTGCGCGTGTCCAGGCGGGAGACCCAGTCGAACGAGCGCACCACGGTCACTCCCGCGTCACGCCACAGGGGTGTCATGTCCGGGAACTGGGGGTAGCCGTCCACGGGCCCGGGGATGCCGCCCACGCCGTTCAGCGGCCGGAACGCGCGCTCGTCTCCCGCGTCGATGACGATCGTTCGGGGTGAAGAATCCGCCGCCGGAGTGACGGCAGGGGATGAGTCATCAGGGTGCGACACGAGTATCTCCTCGACGGTGAAGGGGCGGGGTGGGCCGCTCAGTACGGCATCCGCAACAGGCGGTTGGCGTACTCGTTTGCGATCGGTTCGTCGTGGCGGAGGTACTCGATGCGGGCGCGGTATGCCTCTGGTGTCACCGAGTCGAACTCCTCGAGCATCGACTCGATTGAGCGATCGTGGACAGCGCGCACGCGCGGCAGGCGCCGCTTCATGACGTTCAGCTGCGCATCCACGAGCGACTGATCCTTCGCGAGCTCCTGGGCGAGCACGACCCCGTCCTCGATGCTCATCGCTGCGCCGGATCCGAGGTACGGCGTCATGGCGTGCGCGGCGTCGCCCATGATCATCACGCGGCCTCGGAACCACGGGTACGGCACCCACACGGTCGAATACGGTGTGTACGCGACGTTCTCGGAGTGACGGACGTCCTCGAGAGCATCGGCCAGAAACTCGGAGCCTCCCGTCAGAGCGACGGCTCGATCGTGCATGATTCCGGCCATCTTGGTCGTGTCGTAGCGAGGACGCCCCTCCTCGGCGACGGTGAGAACCATGTACATGGTCTCCGCCGACAGCGGTGTGAGCATGATCTTGCCCCCATAGCCCTGGCAGATGATCGGCTGCATGAGTGTGCGCCGATTCGGAAGGGCCGCACGCCACGCCACGCCACCCACCGGGCGGGGAGCGTACTTCTCGCCGAAGTGATCGTGGCGCATCTGCGAGTTGATGCCATCGAAGCCGAGAACCAGGTCGTAGTCACCGTGGTCTCCGGTACTGAAGGTGACCGAGACCTTGCTGTCGTCCTGCACCAGATCGGTCACGGTCGTGCTCATCCGGATGGTGCAGCCGTTGTCGGTAGCGTGCTGAGCCGCCATCTCGAGGAAGGCCACTCGCGCCATGGTCACGCAGCCCGGGAGACCTTCGTCCTGCGTGCCGTAGCTCATGTTGCTGAGGAAGTTGCCCTCGGAGTCGTAGTTGTCGATCCCCGGGGCGGGATGCCCGAGCTCGAGAAACTTCTCCAGCAGACCGACCTCGCGCAGCGCGCGCAGCCCGTTGATGCGCAGCCCGAAGCCGACGCCGGCGACGCTGTTGTCGGGCTTGATGTCGATGACCTCGACCTGCGCGCCGATTCGGGCCAGGGCCGAGGCGGTTGTCAAGCCGCCGATACCGGCACCGACGATCAGGATCTTCATCGGCTCTGCCATGGCAGTCCTCTCTGAGCAGCCGTCGGGTGCGCACCGGTGCGCAGCGCGAATATTCGAATCCGAGCTATGGTTCGTATTTAGACCGTACCGGTATCGGCGATGGCACGCAAGAGGGTGATGGGGTGGGGAGAGATAGACGTGGTGTGCAGCCTTGCTCCGACAGCCGGTGCGAAGCGGAGAGGGCAAGCCTCCGGTAGCGTGCCGATGGTGACTGTCGAAGACGTGCCGTGCCCGAGCTAAGTGCTCTCGCGTGGGTCGTGCTCGCGGCGGGCGCGCTCGTCATCGGGCTGTCCAAAGCAGCACTGCCGGGCGCGGGAACGATCGCCGTCGTGCTGTTCGCCGCCGCGCTTCCTGCCAAGCAGTCGACGGGAACGATCCTCCTGCTGTTGATCGTCGGCGACGCGCTGGCGCTGCTTCTGTATCGGCGGCACGCGGATGTTCGCACGTTGCTGCGGTTGATCCCGACGGTGATCGCGGGCATCCTCGTCGGCACTCTGTTTCTTGCGGTCTCATCCGACGAGTGGGTCCGGCGGACGATCGGCATCATCCTGCTGGTGGTTATCGCGTTCACGCTCTGGCGGCGTAGATCCCGCGCGGATGCCGACGCGGTTCCGGGCACGGTGGCGGCGGGTTTCTACGGGGTGATGGGCGGATTCACGACGATGGTCGCCAACGCCGCTGGACCCGTGATGTCGATGTACTTCCTCGCCGCTCGGCTTCCGGTTCACGTGTTTCTCGGCACTGCGGCGTGGTTTTTTGCGGCCGTGAATGTCGCGAAGGTTCCGTTCTCGATCGGCCTCGGGCTCATCACACCGCAAGGCCTGCTGATCGATCTGATCCTCGTGCCCGCGGTCGTCCTCGGTGCGCTCGTGGGCCGCCAGATCGCATCCGCCATCAGCCAACGCGTGTTCGAGTACCTGGTGATCGCCCTCACGATCATCGGAGCCGTATACCTGCTCATCTGATGCATAGTCATGGACGGGGAACATGCCGTGCCGGTGTGGCATCCGCGTCGAACTCGCGTGACAGATTGTCGATCGATCGAGCGTGGCAGGTGACCTAACCTGACGACATGGCTGAACTCGACATCCCGACCATCCCTCACTGGATCGACGGCGCACCGACGGCGTCGCCATCGGGGCGCACGGCACCGGTCTTCAACCCCGCTACCGGTGTGGTCGCGGCCACCGTCGCGCTGGCCGACCAGGCGGAAACCGATGCTGCCATTGCCTCGGCGCGACGCGGGTTCGAGGAGTGGTCGTCGTGGTCGATCGCCAAGCGCCAGGGCGTGCTCTTCGCCTTCCGCGAGTTGCTCAACGCGCGAAAGCCGGAGCTGGCGGCGATCATCACCGCCGAGCACGGCAAGGTGCTCTCCGACGCAATGGGTGAGATCCTGCGCGGCCAGGAAGTGGTGGAACTTGCCACCGGTTTCCCGCACCTGATCAAGGGCGCATACTCCGAGAACGCCTCGAGCGGGATCGATGTCTACTCTCTCAAGCAGCCGCTCGGCGTCGTGGGTGTCATCAGCCCCTTCAACTTCCCCGCGATGGTGCCGCTGTGGTTCGCCCCCATCGCCATCGCAGCTGGCAACGCCGTCGTTCTCAAGCCCAGCGAAAAGGACCCGTCGGCCGCGCTCTGGCTCGCGGGGTTGTGGAAGGAAGCGGGCCTTCCCGACGGCGCCTTCACCGTCCTGCAGGGCGACAAGCTGGCTGTGGATGGGCTGCTGAACTCGCCCACCGTCGAGTCCATCAGCTTCGTCGGTTCCACCCCGATCGCGCAGTATATCTACGAGACCGCTGCCCGCAACGGGAAGCGGGTTCAGGCGCTCGGTGGGGCCAAGAACCACATGCTCGTGCTGCCGGATGCCGACCTTGACCTCGTCGCCGACCAGGCAGTCAATGCCGGCTACGGGGCGGCGGGTGAGCGGTGTATGGCGATCAGTGTGGTGCTCGCAGTGGAGCCCGTCGCCGATGAGCTGATCGCAAAGATCACGGACCGCATCGCGCGGCTCACCGTCGGCAACGGAGCGCAGACCGGCGATGCCGAACCCGACATGGGGCCGCTCATCACCGACCAGCACCGCCAGAAGGTGGCCGGATACGTCGATATCGCCGAGGCTGATGGCGCGACGATCGTCGTCGACGGTCGCTCGCTCGTCGTCGAGGGGCACGAGGACGGATTCTTCTTCGGGCCGACGCTCATCGATGGCCTTCCGACCACCAGCCGTGCTTACACCGAAGAGATCTTTGGTCCCGTCCTCTCGGTCGTGCGGGTCGGGAGCTTCGAAGAGGGAGTCGCGCTGATCAACTCGGGCGAGTTCGGCAACGGAACTGCCATTTTCACGAACGACGGGGGTGCAGCCCGACGATTCCAGAACGAGGTGCAGGTCGGCATGATCGGTATCAACGTGCCGATCCCGGTTCCCGTCGCGTACCACTCTTTCGGCGGATGGAAGAAGTCACTGTTCGGCGACGCCAAGGCCTACGGCGTTCACGGGTTCGACTTCTTCACCCGCGAGAAGGCGGTGACCGCGCGCTGGCTCGACCCGGCAACGCACGGCGGAATCAACCTCGGCTTCCCGCAGAACACCTGAGGACGCGTCGCGTCTCAGTCTCCGGCGGAGGACAGTTCCATCGCTGCCCACAGCTGAGCGCGACCGTCGAAGGTCGACAGATCCAGGCCGAGGAGTTCTCCCAGCTCATCGATGCGGGCGCGCAGGGTGTGTCGATGGATGTCGAGGGTGCGGGCAGCCGGGTCCCACGCGGTATTGGCGGCGAACCAGGCAGTCGCCGCGGCAAGCAGACGTTCACGGTGCGCGGGAGCCAGCTGATCCAGCGGCGCGAGCATGCGGCGGGCGACGAGTGGACCGCCGTTGTTTCGCAGCATTCCGATCACGCCGCGGTCGGCGATGGCGGAGAACTCGATGACCCCGGGCTCGCTCGACTGCCCGGCGGCGTGGGCTGCCTCGGCCAGCGCGCGGCTGAGATCTTCCCATCGATGGAGCTCGGCGAAGCCCGCGGCCGCGTCATGCTTCTGCAGCAGCTCAGCGACCCCCGCGAGTCCCTCGCGAGCGACCAGGATCAGCAGATCCTCCTCGCGTTCGGCGAAGAAGAGGATGCCTGGTTCCGCCGTTGCGGATAGTTCAAGCTCGTCGAGAAGCGACTGACTGCCGGTGAACCCGACGACCTGACCCGCCAGCAGCGGCGGCGTCGGCATCCGTCCCCACAGCGCCGTCGCTGACCGGGAAGCTTCTTCTGCGCGGCCAGCCAGCAACAGCTCGATGACCCCGGTCCGCACTCGCAGGCGCGCGTCCGAGACTGCTCGCTGTTGCTCCAGCGAGATGCTCGCCAGGGCGATGACCGACTCGACCAGATCACTGTGGGCGGAGTCCAGCGGGGTGTCGGCTCCCACGGCGAGGACGCCCCCGAGTCGCCCGCTCTGACCTATCGTCTGCAGCGTCGCAGCATGGGGCTCGGCGACGCGGATGCTTGCCGGTGTCGACTTGCGCAGCAGCATCCGGGCCCGCTCGACGACTGCGGGCTCGACGGATGCCGGGACCTCAGCGATTCCCGGAAGGCTGAGGGGTCGTCCTGCAGCATCGAAAAGTGCCACCCAGGTGCCAAGCCGGGAGGAGAGGGTTCGCAAAATCGCACGCAGGCCGTCTTGGCGCACGGCTGCCCGGGCCAGTGCTCGCTGCGACTCCAGCGTCCACGACAGCCGTGCGCTGCGATCGGCGGCTTCGGCATCCGCGACGTGCCGGATGATGCCGATGAACGGCGTCGTGCCGGGCACCTCGATCAGGGGGATCTCGAGGCGGCGGCACGCATCGATGAGCTCGGTGGGAACCTCCGGGTGAATGACGTCCGTCGCGAACCCCAATCCAGCCACCCCGCGCTGGCGGAGTCGGAGGCAGTAGGCCTCGGGAGAGGTGGGAGTCTGTCCGGCGAACTGCCCGCCGTCGGTCAACAGCAGCTGACCGGCTTCGAGCCACGGCGTGGGATCGGGCAGGTCGGAGTTGTGAACCCACGAGATGGTTCGGTCGAGGTGATCGGCATCGAGCTCGCCCACGGCACGCAGGCTGAACGCCCGAACGGCCAGAAGGGAGCGCAGGGTCGTCGGAATCGTCGTGCCAATCTGTCGATCGAAGAGTTCGCGGTACGACAATTGTGAACTATGCGAGCCGGTTCGGCGGAGCACACTAGGGGCATGGCTCTCACACCTGACGACACGAACGCGAGCATCAGCGAACGCGACCGATCGAGCGTCTTCCACTCCTGGTCCGCCCAGCGCTCCCTTGCTCCTCTGCCCCTTGCCGGTGGCAGCGGGAGCGAGGTCTGGGACGTCGACGGTCGCCGCTACCTCGACTTCTCGAGCCAGCTCGTCAACGTGAACATCGGGCACCAGCATCCGCGGGTCGTCGAAGCCATCCAGAAGCAGGCGGCGCAGCTCACGACAGTCGCACCCGCTCACGCGAACGCCACTCGTGCGCGCGCCGCCGAGTTGATCCTGGAGCGCGCGCCGGAGGGCTTCACCAAGGTCTTCTTCACCAATGGTGGGGCTGATGCCAACGAGAACGCGATCCGCATGGCGCGGCTTTTCACGGGACGCGACAAGGTCATCTCGACCTACCGCTCGTACCACGGCAACACGGGTGCGGCGATCGTGGCTACCGGCGACTGGCGTCGTATCCCCAACGAATTCTCGCGTGGACACGTGCACGTGTTCGGCCCCTACCTCTACCGCACAGAGTTCTGGGCGACCACTCCCGAACAGGAGAGCGAGCGAGCGCTGCGGCACCTCGAACGAACCATCCAGGCAGAGGGCCCCGACTCCGTTGCCGCGATTCTGCTTGAGACGATCCCCGGAACCGCCGGCGTGCTGGTTCCGCCCCCCGGATACCTCGCCGGAGTCCGAGAGATCGCCGACCGGTACGGCATCGTCTTCATCCTCGATGAGGTGATGGCAGGCTTCGCGCGCGCCGGGGAGTGGTTCGCCTTCGACGCCTTCGACGTGACGCCCGACCTCATCACGTTCGCAAAGGGTGTGAACTCCGGCTACGTGCCGCTGGGGGGAGTGGTCATCTCGGATGAGATCGCGCGCACCTTCGATGACCGGGTCTTCCCCGGCGGCCTCACCTATTCCGGTCATCCGCTTGCCGCTGCCTCAGCCGTCGCGACGATCGAGGCGATGGCCGACGAGAAGATCGTCGAACACGCGGCGCGCATGGGTACCGACATCTTGGGTCCGCGCCTGCGCGAGATCGCCGAGCGCCATGCTGTGGTGGGCGAGGTCCGAGGGCGCGGTGTCTTCTGGGCCGTTGAACTCGTTGCCGACCGCGAGACGCGCGAACCCCTTGCAGCCGAGCGCATGGCAGCGCTCAAGAAAGATCTCCTCGACCAAGGGCTCCTCGGGTTCTTCGCCGAGAACCGCCTCCACGTCGTGCCACCGGCTGTCGTCACCGAATCGGAACTTGACCGAGGGCTCACGATCATCGATGCGGCGCTGGGTCGCCTCGGCTGAGGATGCCGCGATGACCACCCTCGAACCCTTCCAGCCGCTCGATGTGGCGGATCTGGGCGTTGTGGGGACTTCGGTTCCCGACGACCTTCGACTCGAGGGAGAGCCCAGCACGGGCTTCATCGATGTTGCCGTGGTCGGCGGCGCGACGGTCGGAATCTGGGAGATGACTGCCGGTTCGATGCGCGACATCGAGGCTGACGAGGTATTCGTCGTCCTTTCGGGTGAGGCGACCGTGGAACTCATCGGGGAGGACGGACGGGTCGCGCGAACGATCGAGCTGCGCGCTGGTTCTCTGTGTCGACTCGAGTCAGGGATGCTGACGAGGTGGCATGTGCCCACGGCGCTGCGAAAGATCTACGTCGTGCCAGATCCCGAACCGGAACCATGATCCGCCTCCCGACTGCGGGTGGGTCCCCGACCACCATCGAAAGAGGATGCCCATGAGCGCGACCACGGCCTACGGCCACGAGATACGCACTGACCTCGGCACCATTCGTGGCGCGTTGGCGGAGGCATCCACCACCCCGTTTTGGCTCGACAACCCCGATCGTCCCGCCCCGCGCGGTGCAGTCTCGGGGCGGGTGTCCACCGATCTGCTCGTGGTGGGCGGGGGGTTCGCCGGGCTCTGGACAGCACTGATCGCCAAGGAGCGCGACCCGAAGCGGCGCGTCGTCCTCGTCGAGGGAAACCGCGTCGGCTGGGCCGCGAGTGGCCGAAACGGGGGCTTCTGCGAAGCGAGCCTCACTCACGGATGGGAGAACGGGGAACTGCATTTCGCCGACGAGATGCCGGTGCTGAATCGCCTCGCCGACGAGAACTTCGTTGCCATCCGTGCGGCGATCGAGCGGTACGGGATCGACGCAGAGTGGGAGGAGACCGGCGTCCTGACGGTGGCCACCGAGCCGCACCAGATCAGCTGGCTCCGGGAGGCTGCGGAGCGCTCCCCGAGCGAGACGTTCCTCGAGGGCGAGAGCCTTCGCGAGAAGGGGAACTCCCCGCTCTACCGCGCGGGACTGTTCGGAACCGACGGTGTCGCCTATGTGAACCCCGCCAAGCTCGCGTGGGGGCTCGCTGCGGCTGCCGAGCGTCTTGGCGTCGAGATCTACGAGCACACGCGGGTGACCCGCCTGCGCACCGACGGCGATGTCATGGTCGCGCAGACGGCGCACGGCGAGATCCGCGCGAGCCGGGTGGCCCTTGCTACGAACGTGTTCGCGTCGCTGCTGCCCGAACTGCGCCTGTTCACGGTGCCGATCTACGACTATGTGCTCATGACGGAGCCGCTGAGCGCCGACCAGCTCGCCGCCATCGGCTGGACCGAGCGTCACGGAATCACCGACTCGTCGCGCGAGTTCCACTACTACCGAAAGTCGTCTGACAACAGGATTCTGTTCGGCGGGTATGACGCGGTCTACCACCGCGGCAGGCGTGTGAAGGCGGCGCAGGACCAACGCCCCGAGACCTTCGAGCGGCTCGCCGATCACTTCTACAGCACGTTTCCGCAACTGTCCGGCATCCGGTTCTCGCACAAGTGGGGCGGCGCGATCGACATGTCCACCCAGCTCGTCGCATTCCACGGGTCGGCTCGCGGCGGGCGCGTCGCCTATAGCGCGGGATACACCGGGCTCGGCGTCGGAGCAACGCGGTTCGGAGCTGATGTCATGCTCGACCTGCTCGAGTGCCGCGATACCGAGCGCACGAGGCTGAAGATGTCGCGCCGGCTCCCGATCCCGATTCCGCCGGAGCCCTTGGCCTACCCCCTCATCCAAATGATGCGCAGAGCCGTAGCAAAGTCGGACCGTAACGGCGGGAAAGACGGGATTCTGCTGAAGCTCGCAGGACTGTTTGGCGTGGGATTCGATTCGTAGTCGGGTAGCAGGAGGGACCGCGAGCAGCGCGGCGCACCCGCTGGCATCGACGGCATGAGTCCGCGGATGCCGCGACCGTTCGTATGTAAACTCTGGAAGGTCGCCCCCTCGACCCGGAGCGGCGACGGGCGAGGAGGCCCTGATCGTGAATGTGCTGAGCTGCCACATCAACACCCTGGTCGCCGACGTGGAGCATCCCGAGCGGGATGCCGCGCTCGGGGTGATCGCGGACGCGGGATTCGACACCGTCGGGCTCCCGCCGGGGGTTTCGCGGGAGCAGGCGCGCGCGCTGCGGGAGGCGCTGCGGCAGCGCGGGTTGCAGGCCATCGTCTTCGTCGTCCAGCGTCCTGGGGCAGATGTCTCGAGTGCCGATGCCGACGAGCGACGCGCGGGTCGCGCACTGCTCGATTCCGCGCTGCAGGCAGCCGACGTGCTCGGCGCGAATCACATCACGGGTGTGCCCTACGCAGCGTACGGACTGTCATCGGTCTGGAGTTCCGACGCGCGAGCGTGGGCAGCCGAGGCCGTCGGCGAGTTCGCGGCCCGCTCGGCTGCCGGGGGTATCGAGGTCAGCGTCGAGGTTCTCAACCGCTACGAGTGCTCAGCGCTCAACACGGTCACCCAGGCTCTCGCGTTCCGTGACCTGTGTGCCCCGGAGAAGCCGAGTCTGCACCTGGACGGATTTCACGTCATGATCGAGGAGGCCTCGCCGCACGACGCGGTTATCCGCGCGGGCGACGGTCTTGGCATCCTCGAGTTCGGGCAGGCAGGTCGCGGAGCTCTGGATGCCGGGAGCCTCGATGTGGCAGCGCTCGTGCGTTCCGCCGTCGCGGCGGGATTCGACGGACCGATTGCGTTCGAAGCCTTCTCCCGCTCATGGTTCCCCCCCGCCGTGGCGGATCGGCTCCGGACCTGGACGGATCTGGACGTCAGCCGCACCGACCTGGTTCGCGAGAGTGCACACTTTCTGCGCCGCGCCGTCGGCGAAGGACGAGCCGAGAGAGGGGGCCTGCGATGACCGAGTCTGTCGTGATCCGCTGGCAGCTCAGGGATTCGCTCGTGGGCTATATGCTCCGGGATCCTGGTTTCGAGGTCGTCGCGACCGGGGGTGCGTCCTTCGACCCGGCGGTCGGAGTCACGCTTCCCGCGTAGCGACAGTCCTCGGGCGAGTTGCGGGCCAGCGGCTCCGTGGTGTTGCGCGCCCACGACGGTGCGCTGACGGTTCCGCTCGTGGGCGTGCGAATCCACGAGCAGACGCTGTGGATCGCAGCGCCGGGAGGCGGGGAAGAAGCACCCGAGCAGGCGTTCGTCACGCTGTCCGGGCAGCAGGAGGCCGGCGTGTTCCAGACGCAGCTGGCCGCCGAGTCCGATGCGCTGTTCCTGTACAACTATGTCCCCGGTGCCGACTTCGGCAGGCTCGAGGTGCGCGTCGTCGCCGAGTGATCAGCGCTCCGGAGGCGGGGCTGAGAGGATGCGGCGCTCGTATTCCTGCAGCGACGATTCGGCGTCCAGCATGCGGACCAGGAGTGCATTGAGCTGGCGCACCTCGTCGACGCTCAGCGATTCGTGCAGAATCGCCTGGCGCTCGAGCGCGACGGGCATGAAGTCATCGTGCACGATCGCGCCCTCGGGGGTCAGGTAGAGAAAGCGCGAGCCCCGCGGGCCGTTGCTCTGCTCGATCATTCCGCGATCGAGCAGAGCGTTCACGCTCTTGGATGCGACGGACTTGTTGATTCCGAGAATGCCGCACAACTCGGCAGCTGTCGCCCCCGGGTGGTTGCCCAACGCGCTGATGAGGCGCCATTCGTTGGTCCCCACGCCGTGCAGGTGGTGGAAGACCCGGGAACCGCCCCAGACGAGGAGGTTGCTGAGTAATCCGAGCAGAGCGGGGGTGTAGGTGTCGCGGTCGATCGTGGCCGGCAAAGGGTCCACGATCAACCCCTTCGCCGCCGCCCGCGCTGTGATCTCGGCGGATCGGTCTGTCATCAGCAGTGATCCTCTCGGCCCCGGTTCGTGGGGGCAAGTCTATGCGGATCGCCGCAAAAACTGAGCGTTTGCAGTTAAACCGGTTCGTATATAACCTATCGTCACGATCACCGGCATTTCGCAGATGCCGACGGGAACAACGGAGTCTCATGACCGCGACACTGACCCGCGACGACGTCATCGTCGACGTGGACCCCTTCTCGAGCGACGCTGCGGCCAGGGCGAAGGCAAACCAGGTGGCTGCGACACCGGCCGACCGCGCCCGTCGCGATCGGCGACCCGCGATGGCCATGACGAGGGCTCCGATGAGGACGAGCGCGGTAGCTGCGAGGAGGAACGGGTTCACGCGAGGCAGATTACAGGCAATAAATTACCGGAAGCAAATTACCTGGGTTGTGTCGCGTGTTTTGTAGGTCAGGTATCATTTCGAAGGTGGGCACTTGGACGTTCCTCACCAATCACGCGCACGTGTTGATCACGGTGGCGCGGGATCCGGGCATCCGCCTGCGCGACATCGCGTCAGCCGTCGGCATCACCGAACGCACGGCCCAGCAGATCGTCAGCGATCTCGTCGAGGGCGGCTATCTGCGCAGGGAGAAGGACGGGCGGCGCAACACCTATCAGTGCGTGAGCGACCTCCCTCTTCGGCACCCCGTCGAAAGCGACCACGCCGTCGGAGAGCTGCTCGCAGCCCTGGGCGACACCCCGGACCGCCGTTGAGGGTCAGCCGGGCTCAGTCCGCGACGACAGAAGCGCGGACTGTCGGTGAGCTCGGCGCAAAAAGTCCCATGGCAGTGATCGAACTCGACGATGGGTGCACCGTTGCGGCGCACCCGCGACGCTGGCAGCAACGAGCGAGATCAGTAGCTGGCGCGTTCTGAAGACTCGGGCTCCGTCGCGGCGCAGTAGCGAGCCGCCAATGCTTCCGAGCCTCGGGCAAGGAGTGCGACGTCGGCGCCGACGAGCATGAACGCCGCCCCGCAGTCGAGGTATCCGCGGGCCGCGTCAGGGTCGAACGCGTTCACGCCCACCGGCTTGCCGGCGGCGGTCACGGCGGCGAACGCCGCGCGCACCGCCGCCACGACCTCGGGATGGGTCTGGGCGCCGAGGAGGCCCATGGACGCCGAGAGGTCACTGGGTCCGACAAAGACGCCGTCGATGCCGTCGACTGCCGCAATCTCACCTGCCGCTCGCACGGCATCCACCGTCTCGACCTGCACGAACAGCGAGACGTGCTCGTCCGCGTCCGCGAGGTAGTCGTCCACGCGGTTCCACCGTGCCGAGCGACCGAGCGCGGAGCCCACGCCGCGGCGGCCGCGGGGCGGGTAGCGCACCGCGGCGACAGCGGCGGCGGCATCCGCGGCGGAATTGACCATCGGCACCAGGATGTTCTGCGCTCCCAGATCGAGGACCTGCTTGATGATGACGGCATCGTTCGCGGGGATGCGGACCACGGCGGTGACGGGGTAGGCGGCTGCAGCCTGCAGCTGAGCGAGCACGGACTCGACACCGTTGGGTGCGTGCTCCACGCACATCGCGGTCCACGACGACCAGGTCGCGACGCGGAACGTGGAGTTCCAGGCGGTGGTGCACGCCCAGCCCCCTCATCTGACCTTCCTGTCCCACATTCCCGCGTACCGCGACGATGCCACGATGAACGCGCGGCTGCTGCGCTGGGAGCCGGAGTCGATCGTCGCGCTTTCCCAGGGCATCCGCGTGCTTCCGTTCCTAGTGCCCGGTTCTCCCGAGATGATGGCGGCGAACGTGGCGGCGCTGCGGGAAACCGACATCTCCCTGTGGGGAAAGCACGGCGTCATGGCCCGCTCCGATCTTTCTGTCACGCGAGCGGTCGACCGCGTCGAGTACGCCGAGACCGGGGCGAAGTACGAGTACATGAACCTCGCAGCCGGCGGGATCGGAGAGGGCCTGACCCGGGACGAGATCCGTAGCGTCGCCGACGCCTTCGCGGTCAGTTCGCCCTGGATCTGACGCTCTCACGCGGCGACGGGGATCTTCGCCTCATCGTCGGTGGCCGGGCTGGAGCGCCGTCCCGCGAGCAGCAACCAGATCGTGAAGACGAGTTCGCTCACGATCGACGTCGTCGCCACGACGGCGAGCATCACCCCGCCGACCGGCTCATAGTCGGATAGGACGATGTGCAGAAGGGTGTCGAGTCCGTACGCGGCGCCGGCGATCATCAGGATGGCGCCGATGGCGCGGGGAGCGATCCGTGAGCGGATGATCAGCGCGCCGATCAGGATCAGATGCACACCGAAGGCGATCAACCCGACGAGCCAGGCGAAGTCGAACGCCGCGAACATGAGCAGCGCCACATCCGGGCCGAGGTCTGCCGCGCCGAGGCTGACCTCGAGGCCGACGAACAGGAAGACGGACGCAGCTCCGAGCATCACCGTGTAGACGATGCGAAACCATGCTGCGACCAGGGAGCGGGTCCGCCCGGCGGGGAGGAACAGCACGTACAGACCCCACGCCACGGCCACGTCGATGAGGAAGATCAGAACGAACGACGCCAATCCAAGGCGGAACAGGCCCTCCTGCTCCCTGATGGCAGCGGTCGTGGCGAGGGCGTCGGTCGGGTCGATCATCCCCTGCTTCACGACGAAGTTGGCGAAGATCGCAAGAACGAAGAGGGCGACGTAACCGAACGCGGCAACACGTGCGGCGGTGCGGCGGCGGATGTCAGTGTCAAGGGGCATGTCGATTCTCCTGGGTCGTGTCGTACTTAGTACGCTTCTGAGGGCACTGTATTCTTACTAAGTACGAGTCGTCAAGTCGACGGCGGAGGGGTGGAACGATGGTCGGCAAGCCGGGGGTCGTGCGCGGCTCGCTCGATCGTGGACGGATCATCGGTGGTGCCGTGGAGCTCGCTGACGATGTCGGCCTCGAGCCGTTGACCATCCGACGGCTCGCCGACCATCTCGGTGTGAAGCCGATGAGTCTGTACCACTACGTCAGTAGCAAGGACGACATCGTCGACGGGATGGTAGGGCGCGTCTTCGACGAAGTGGGCATGCCCGATCCCAGGGCCTCGTGGGATGCAGCGGTCCGAGAACGGGCGCGCTCGTTGCGCGCGGCATTGCGCCGGCATCCCTGGGCGATCCCGATCATGGAGTCGCGCCGGACTCCGGGGGTCGACATCTTGAAACACCACGACGCGATGCTTGCCACCTGGATGCGCTCAGGAATGCCTCTCTGGGCCGTGGCCCACGGGGTCGCGGTCATCGATGCGTTCGTCTACGGATTCGCGATGCAGGAGGCGGCGCTGCCCCTTGGCGGCACTGGAGGCGATCTGAGCGAGGCTGGGGAGCAGATCGTCGCACCGCTCTCGCCCGACGAGTATCCCGCGCTCCTGACCTTCACGGTCGAGCACGTGATGAAGCCCGGGTATGACTTCGGGGATTCTTTCGAGGTGGGACTGGATGTCATCCTGAGCGGGGTCACGCGCCTCGCTTCGGCGCAGTGACGGGAACGCGCCCGGTGCGACTCGGGTAGCGTGCTCAGCGTGAGTCGAGTGACCGTCCGTGCCTGAGCTCAGCGTCATCGCGTGGCTCGCTCTCGCGGCGGGCGCGGTCGTCATCGGGCTCTCGAAGGCGGCGCTTCCCGGCGCCGGCACGATCGCGGTCGCCCTGTTCGCGGCGGCACTACCCGCCGAGCAGTCGACGGGGACGATCCTGCTGTTGCTCATCGTCGGCGACCTGTTCGCGGTCCTCGCCTATCGGCGCCACGCCGACATTCGGGCCCTGCTGCGCTTGATCCCGACCGTCGTGGCGGGGATCCTCGCCGGGACGCTGTTCCTGGCCTACTCCTCCGACGAAGGGGTGCGCCGCACGATCGGTATCATCCTCCTCCTGGTCGTTGCGATCACGCTGTGGCGACGGCGAGCCCAGACCGATACCGTGACCGCGCCGAGCGCGGCAGCCGCGGGCGTGTACGGAGTGCTCGGCGGGTTCACGACGATGGTCGCGAACGCCGCGGGCCCGGTCATGTCGATGTACTTCCTTTCGGCCCGGCTGCCCGTTCACGTCTTCCTCGGCACCGCTGCATGGTTCTTCGCCGTCGTCAACGTCGCCAAGGTCCCCTTTTCGATCGCCTTCGGGCTCATCACGGTGCCGGGACTCGTCGTCGATCTGATCCTGGTCCCCGCCGTACTCCTCGGCGCACTCGTCGGGAGGCGCATCGCCGGCGTCATCAGTCAGCGTCTGTTCGAGCAGATCGTCATCGTCCTCACCGTCGTCGGTGCGGTCTACCTCGTCATCTGACCGTCCTACGCGGCCTGGCTGGCGTCAGCCCAGGGCGATGGATGCGCCTCCTGTGAGCGGTGAGGCGGCATCTACCCCAGAAGATCGGCGAGTGTGAGTGCTGCTTCCCGGAGTTTCCGCGAGATACTGCGCGACTTGCTTTGGGGCAGGCGGAACACGGGGGCCGAGATGTTGAGTGCGAGCTTCAGGCCGGAAGAAACCCCGACGGCGACCGCGACCGACGCGACCCCCATCTCGCTTTCCTCGCGGTTGGTGGCGTATCCGTCGCTTCGCACCCGCTCCAGCTCTTCCTTGAGTTGAGACAGGCTCGCTATCGACTTCGGTGTGACAGTCTCGAGATGTTCGTCCGGGTACAGGCGATCGAGGCTGTCGTCGCTGAGTTCGGCGAGCAGCGCCTTTCCCGTCGAGGTGCAGTGCGCAGGCATCGACAGGCCGAGTCGTGAAGCCACCCGAACTGCCGAGGCGGGCTCGGCGACGGCGAGGAACCGGACACGATCTCCCTCGAGGGTGCCCAAGTGCGCGGTCTCCCCGATCTCTGCCGCGAGGTTCTCGAGCAGGGGCTGAGCGATTCGCGGCAAATCGAGTCTGCGGAGGACGGAGAAGGCGACGGTGGTGAGTGCCGGACCTGGCTCGTACGCCTTGGTCGCGGTGTCCTGCCGCGCGAAACCTCGCCACGTGAGCATGGCCAGTATCCGATGCGCGGTTGACGTCGCCACGCCGAGGTGGGCGCTCGCCTCGGTGAGACGCACATCACCTCTTTCCCCGAGCAGGAGAATCAACCGCAACGCGTTGTCGATCGACTCGATGGGGTACTGGGGCGCCGCGGTGGTAGTCGATCTCTGCACAGGGGAATCGTAGCCCTTCGCCTGTGACGGCGCAGCGACCTCGAGAGCCGACACTTGGGGGCGCATTCCGTCGAGTGCGGTACAGGCTCTACGTCAGCATGATCGTCGTGGTCTTCGTCTCGGCATAAGAGAGGAGCTCTTCGAGAGACTCTTCCCGACCGATACCTGAGGCCTTCACTCCTCCGAACGGAAGCCCCCAGAAGTGCCGGCTGCCGCTGTTGACCAGAACGTACCCCGCCTCAACGCGCTGTGCGACGACGTGGGCGCGTGTGATGTCGCGGGTCCAGATGCTCGAGGTGAGTCCGTACTCGACGCCGTTCGCGATCGCGATCGCCTCCTCGTCGGAGTCGAACGTGATCACAGAAAGTACCGGGCCGAAGATCTCGTTCTGCTCGACGAACGACCCGGGAGCCACCCCGGACAGAAGTGTGGGTGCGACGAACCACCCGTCGGGGGTTCCGTCCGGCCGATGTCCACCGGTCTCGACAGTCGCGCCTGCGCTGAGAGCCTCGGATATCGCGTGCAGGGACTTCTCCATCTGAGCTCTCGACACCAGGGGACCCATCTCAGTGGAAGGGTCCAGGGGGTCTCCGACGCGGATCGATGCCATACGTTCCGCGACGAGGCGGATCATCTGCTCGGCCACCGAAGAGTGGACCAGCAGTCGGCTCGTCGAGCCGCAACTCTGCCCGGCAACCCAGGTGAAGTTCATCCCGGCGACGGCGCCGGCAGCGGCGGCTTCGAGGTCGGCGTCTTCGAAGACGATCTGAGCGTTCTTCCCACCCAACTCGAGGGTCACGTGCTTGACTCCCGTCTCCGCAGCATCCCGTTGGATCGACTGGCCGGTCGTGGTGGACCCGATGAACCCGATTCGGCGGACATCCGGATGCCGAACCAGGGCACGCCCGGCTACGGCCCCGCGACCGCTCACGACAAGCAGGAGGTTGGTGGGAAGGACACCCGTGGCCAGCTCGGCCAAGCGCAGGGATGAAAGGGGCGTCTGGTCGGGTGCCTTGAGCACGACAGCGTTGCCGGCCATCAGTGGAGCGGCGATCTTCGATGCCGCGAAGAAGAAGGGGTGGTTGAACGCGCCGATGCGAGCGACGACCCCGTACGGGATCTGCGTTGTGTAGTGCAGGTTCGCGCTGACCGGGATCGTCCGGCCGCCGAGCTCGAGCGCCATGTCGGCGAAGATGTCGATGAGCTCCGCAGCCGCATCCACGTCGTTTCGCATCATGGACAGGGTGAACCCGCCGTCCAGCGCGTCCAGCTCGGCGAGCTCTTCCTTGTGGTCCCGGATCGTGGCTGCCAGGCGGCGCAGCACGGCCGCGCGGGCGCGAGGCGGGAGAGCCGCCCACTCCGGTTGTGCGGCGTGGGCAGCTCGGACCATCCGATCCACCTCGCTCGCATCCAGGTCGGGGACCGACGCGAGCGGCTCGGCGCTGGTCGGGTTCTAGACCTCGTAGCGTGACGAAGTTTCCCACGCAACGCCGTCGAGGACGGCGTTCCAGGTGCGGGTGGCGGCGTTGGGGGACGGGCTCATCTCGACTCCAGGATCGGCAGACACTAATTCTGTTGGTCAGAAGCATAGCGACGAGGGTGGGTGTATTGCTTGACAAAATGTCCCTGTCGAGCAGAATAAGATTCTGAAGGACAGAGACAACAGCTGCGCTCCGAGCTCTGAGTGCAGAAGCGCGGAGACAGAGGACTGGGTACGTATGGGCAATCCGACGACGACCATCTACGACGAGATCCGTCGTGGGATGATTCCGGCATTCATCTACAACGACGGCGAGATCCTCGACCGCGAACGCAAGAACCTCTTCAGCAGAGCCTGGCTGTTCGTCGGCCATGAGTCGGAGATCCCACAGGCGGGTGACTATGTCGTCCGACGCGTCCTCGATGACTCCTTCATCATCGTCCGCGACGAAACCGGCACGATCCACGCGCACTTCAACATGTGCCTCCACCGCGGTATGCAGGTGTGTCGTGCCGAGATCGGAAACGCATCCCACTTCCGTTGCCCGTATCACGGCTGGTCCTATCGGAACGACGGACGTATCGTCGGTCTGCCGTTCCACCAGGAGGCCTACGGCGGCGAAGCAGGATTCAGCCGAAAGGGCGCGCGGCTGCTGCCCGCCCCGAACCTTGACATGTACAACGGTCTGATCTTCATCAGCATGGACCCCGAGGCTCCGCCGTTGCTCGACTACATCGGCGACTTCCGCTTCTACCTCGACTACTACACGAAGCAGAGCCCGAGTGGGATCGAACTCAAGGGGCCGCAACGTTGGCGCGTGAAGACGAACTGGAAGATCGGTGCCGAGAACTTCGCCGGCGACATGTACCACACGCCGCAGACGCACACCTCGGTCGTCGAGATCGGCCTGTTCCGTGAGCCCAAGGCTGAGAAGCGCAAGGACGGCAACACCTACTGGGCCGGGAACGGCGGAGGCACGACGTACAAGCTCCCACCGGGCGACCTCGACGAGCGTTTGCGCTACGTCGGCTACCCGGAAGAGATGATCGCCCGGATGAAGGAGACCTGGTCGCAGGCTCAGCTGGATGTCGTGGGACGCGACGGCTTCATGATCTCGGCCGCGTCGATGTTCCCCAACATGAGCCTCGTCCACAACTGGCCGAAGGTCGAAGAGGGCTCGGACGAGGACGTGCTCCCGTTCATCTCACTGCGCACGTGGGTGCCGATCAGCGAGAACGAGACCGAGGTCTACTCCTGGTTCGCCGTCGACGCCGAGGCGCCCGAAGAGTTCAAGGCACTGTCGTACAAGGCCTATCTGATGTGCTTCGGTTCGAGCGGCATGTTCGAACAGGACGACGTCGAGAACTGGGTATCGCTGACGAACACGGCCAAGGGGTCTATGGCTCGTCGACTCCTCCTCAACGGACGGATGGGCATGTTGAAGGACGGCTCGCCCGTCGTCGCGCCGCTCACCGAGGACGAGTTCGCAGGGCCCGGCGTCGCGCACGTCGGCTACGGCGAGTACAACCAGCGGCATCTGCTCGACCGTTGGGCCGACTACATGGAGCCGGAGTACGAGGGAGTGGACTTCCACGCGCTCACCATCGGTGGCGAGATCTCATCGGATGCGACTCCCCGCCCGAAGGGAATCACCAATAACGGGCAGGAGGTGACCCGATGATCGAGGAGACGGGAACCGCGATCTCGCAGGCATCACGACTTCGAAAGGACTCGACGCTCGCATCTCGTGTGGGAGCATCGCTCCCTTTCACGAGCGAGATCCACAACACCATCAACCGGTGGCTGGTGGAGGAGGCCTACACCCTTGATCAGCAGCGCTACGAGGAATGGCTCGAACTGCTGACCGAGGACATCCACTACATCATGCCGGTGCGCGCGACGACCGCCCTCGGCACACCGTTCACGACCTCTCCCGGGATGGCGCACTGGGACGAGAACAAATACTCGCTGAGCCGCCGTGTCGCGCGCTTCCTCACTGAGCATGCCTGGACCGAAGACCCCCCGTCTCGTCTGCGCCACTTCATCACGAACGTGCGGGTGTTCGAGAGCGACGTCGCCGGCGAGGTCGTCGCAGATTCCGCCGTGTTGCTGTTTCGCAGTCGCGGAGATGTGAACGAGCCGTCGTTGATCTCGGCACACCGCGAAGACGTCTTCCGTGAAGTCGATGGCCAGTACAGACTCGCCCGTCGCGTGATCATGGTGGATGAGTCGGTGCTGCGGACCCAGAACCTGGCGATCTTCCTATGACGATCGAGTGGGAAGGCGCCGACCTCGACCGCGCGGCCGCGAGCGCTGCCGCCGAAGAGCGTGCGCGGCTCCTCGAACGTCGGGTGGGTGAGCCGCTGCAGATCGCGAACGAGTTCTCTGAGATCACCGTCTCGCGCGTCGAGACCCGAAACGGAACACGACTTCTGATCGATTCGTCGAAGACAGGCCAATGGATCGCCCTCGATCCGCTCGAGCTGGAGGCTCTCACCTGGCAGACGGTGCGGACGTTCTCCGAGATGATCGGGACCCCCGACGCGCCACTGTTCCCAGACTCACCTGACCAGTAACCCCCAACCGACCAAGAAGGAAAGCCAGATGGCCACCGTGAAGGCTGATCTCTCGCTCTGCCAGGGATATGCAAACTGCGTCGTCGCCGCAGACGACTACTTCGACATCGATGATGAGGGACTCGTCGTCCTCCTGAAGACCGAGGTTCCCGATTCCGAGCGGACACGCGTCGAGGAGGCGGCCCGCAGCTGCCCGGTATCGGCGCTGTGGGTCGAAGACTGACGGAGCCCCACCTGTGTCTCACGTCGTGATCGTCGGTGGCTCCGTCGCCGGCATGAAACTTGCACAGAACCTCCACTCGGAAGGCTTCGGTGGCGCCATCACGCTCGTCGATGCGGAGCCCAACCCGCTCTACGACAAGCCTCCGCTGTCGAAGGACTATCTGAGCGGTGCATCGTCTGGTGATCGGATCCAGCTGACTTCTCCTGAAGCGCTCGCTGACGCTGGCGTCACGACGAAGTTCGGTACGCGGGCAACAGCTCTGGACCCCGCGAGCACGAGCGTCTCCCTCAGCGACGGTACGACCCTCACGTACGACAAGCTGGTCATCGCGACGGGGGCTCGCGCGCGCCGTACCCCTTGGGCCGACCTCCCCGGCGTGCATGTTCTGCGGTCTCGGGCGGACGCAGATGCCCTCCGGGCCGATCTCGTTGCAGGGCGGCACCTCGCCGTCATCGGGGCGGGCTTCATCGGTGCGGAGGTTGCCGCGACAGCAGTGAAGGCGGGTCTGAGGGTCAGCATCATCGAGCCCCTGGAGGCTCCGATGGGGCGAGCCATGAACGCCCAGATCGGCAAGATATTCGCGGACAAGCACTCGCGTGAGGGGGTCGGGTTCCGGTTCGGTGTGTCAGTTGAGCGCGTTGACCGACTGCATGAGCAATGTCATCTGCTGCTGACGGACGGCTCGACTCTGAGCGTCGACGCGGTCCTGCTGGGCATCGGCGCGATTCCCAATACGGAATGGCTCGCCGGATCTGGCGTCAGCGTCGACAACGGCGTCATCTGCGATGCGACACTCTCGGCGGTCGGTGTCCCCGGCGTGTACGCCATCGGTGACGTCGCACGATTCACGAATGACCGTCATCCCGACTCTGTCCGCCTCGAGCATTGGACCAGTGCCGCCGACCAGGCGCAACTGGTGGCGCACAACATCGTGCACCCGGAGGATCTTCGTGCGTACGATCCGACCGAGTACGTATGGAGCGACCAGTACGACTGGAAGATCCAGATCGTCGGACGGACCGGCTCGGAACACTCCAGGCTGGTCGGAGAGCCCGCCGCGGGACGATTCGGCGTGGTCTACGGCGTGGACGGTGAAGCCGTCGATGGTGCTGTGATCGTCAACTGGCCGCGCGCACTCATCGACGCACGACGATCTGTGGCATCCCGGGCTCGCACCCAGGATCTCGTCGCGCGGCTGCAGGCTGCGATTCAGTCGACATCGCCCGCGACGCGCTGACCAGCCTCGGCGACGCCGCCCACCTCCAGAGGAGCCAGACCGTGACAGCACACGAGCAGACGACGCGTCCGCTTCTTCGGGGCGCCCGCATCCCTCGCGTGGGGATGGGGACCTGGCCGCTGGTGGGCGATGAATGCGCCGCCATGGTCGAAAAAGCCGTCGACCTCGGATACCGCTTGTTCGACACGGCGGAGAAGTACGGGAACGAGGATGCCGTCGGGGCCGGTCTTCGCGCATCCGGGATTCCTCGCTCGGAGGTCTTCATCACGAGCAAGTTCAACAAGGAGAACCACAGTGTCGACGGTGTGAAGCGCGCCTACGACAGCGCGCTCGAAGCGATCGGTGTGGACTACCTCGACCTGTACCTGATCCACTGGCCGGTCCCCGCGCTGGATCGCTACGTCGATGCGTGGCGTGGGCTCGTCCAGCTGCAGGAGCAGGGGCTCGTGAAAGCGATCGGTGTCTCCAACTTCACGGTTCACCACATCGATCGAATCGTCGAGGCGACCGGCGTGTTCCCCGATGTCGATCAGATTCAGCTCAGTGTCGATATCGCGCGCGTCGAACAGCGCGAGTACCACCGGGCGCACGGAATCCAAACGGAGGCGTGGAGCCCTCTCGGGCGTGGCGGCCCGCTTCTGTCAGACCCCGTCGTGGGCCGGATCGCCGCTGGTCACGGCAAGTCACCGGCCCAGGTGCTGCTGCGCTGGCATCTCGATGAGGAGATCGTGCCCGTCCCGCGGGCGATGACTCACGAGCAGCTCGCGCAGAACATCGACATCTTCGACTTCACCTTGACCCCGGAAGAACTCGCCCTCCTGGGCTCTTTCGATCGGGGCGAACGCGCAGCGCGTGATCCGGACGACCCCGCCAATGGGCACTGAGGCCGCAGCGCCTCGGGATGACCAGCAGAGGAAAGACGATGACGGAGCAAGACGAAGAACGGCCTGAGCGTGTCCTCGAAGACCTCGTGGACGCCAACCACGTTTTGGTGGACAAAGGCATTCTGGATGCCTTCGGACATGTGAGTGTCCGGCACCCCTTCCGCGCCGACAGATTCCTGATCTCACGGAACCTTGCGCCGGGACTGGTGACGACCGATGACATCCAAGAGATGTCGTTCGACGGCGAGACATCCGATCGGCGACCGAGCTATCTCGAGCGTTTTCTGCACGGGCGGATCTACGCGACGCGGCCGGATGTGGTCTCGATCGTCCACAGTCACTCGCCGTCGATGGTGCCCTTCAGTATCTCTGCGGTGCCGCTGCGAGCGGTGTGGCACATGGCGGGATTCCTGGGTGAGGAGGTGCCGGTGTTCGAGATCCGCGACAGCGTCGGTCATGCCAGCGATCTCTTGATCCGCGACACAGCACTGGGTGGGGATCTGGCCGCGGCGCTGGGGGATGCTCCCGTCATCCTGATGCGTGGTCACGGTTTCGTCGCCGTCGGCGCATCGCTGGAGCAGGCTGTGGCCCGTGCGGTATACGCGGACCTCAACGCGCGAGCGCAGACCGCGGCGATCGGACTGCGCGGCGAGTACACGGCACTCACCGCTGAAGAGGCGGCTGCGGCCGCAGCCGCAAACGACGGGCAGTTGCAGCGCGCGTGGTCCGTCTGGCGTGATGAGGTCCGTCGCGCCCCCAGAAGGTGAGGAAGCCCCGAGACCGACGCGTCGGTCTCGGGGCCCCTGCCCCTACTAGGGGTGGATCAGGACCTTGAGTGTGCTCGATGCGTCACGTGACCGATCGAACGCCTCCGCGGCCTCATCGAAGGAGAACTCGTCGGTGGCCAGAGGGGTGAGGTCGATGCCCGTCCGCTCGATGAACCGAATCGCCCGAGGCCACACGCCCGACGACCCTGTGATCCCCTTGATCGTGAGGTCCTTCGCTTGGATGAGAGCCAGCGGCGCGGACACTTCGGCCGCGGCGGTGATCCCGATCTGCACAATCGTGCCGTTGTGGCTGACGATGCGATAGGCGCTCGCCATCCCGTGGGGATTGCCGGAGGCTTCGATGACCACGCGCACGCCCAGTGGCCCGGCGACTGCAGCGATCGTGGCTTCCGCATCGGGCGCGGACGGATCCACCGTCGCGTCCACCCCCAGTCGTGTCGCCATCTCGCGGCGCTGTGCCGACGGTTCGACGAGCACGGTCAGTGCGCCCTTCGCGTGCGCAGCCAGCGCCGCGCACTGTCCGATCATGCCTCCGCCGATGACCACGACCGTGTCGCTCGCATCGATCGAGCCCGCTTCCTCGAGAGCGCGGTACGCGACAGTGAACGGCTCGATCATCGCCGCGCTGCGGTCGCTGATGCGCTCGGGAACGTCATGTAGCAGTCGCTCGAGAACCACGAACTCTTCGCTGCCGGCGCCGTCATAGGTCAAACCGAACCACGACATGTGGCCTGTCACGCACTCGCCGACGACCCGGTCGCCGATGGAGAAGCGGTCTGAGCCGGGTCCGACGGCCGTCACGACGCCGACCCATTCATGTCCGGGCACGATCGGGTAGTTCACGGGAGCCCAGGAGTCGAAGTCTCCGTCGAGGAGCTCCGTGTCGGATCTGCAGATCCCGAACCAGAGCGGTCGGACGTGGACGGACCCGGATGGCGGCTCGGTGGCCATGGGGACATCTCGCAACGCCACCGCGTGCGTGCCCTGGTCGATCACTATTGCCTTCGGCATCGTATGCTCCCTTGCTGTTCGCGCCGGCCGCATCGCCGGGCTATGAATTCGCTGCTGTACAAACTAAACGGAGAAACGTACTCTTACAACCGGAAACTTTACGAAGGGAGTACACGTGGCAGCGCTGACAGGGGTCTTCGGGGTTCCACACACCCCTGCCTTTCCCAAGTTGGTCGACGATGGCGTCGGCCCAGCGGCAGAGATCCGCGAGATGTACGCGCGGGTGCGTGCTCGCGTCGAGGCGGCGGAACCGGATGTGGTGATAGTGGTCGCCGACGACCACCTGAACACCTTCTTCCTGGACAACTTCCCCTCGATCGGGATAGGCATCGGAGCCGAAACCTGGGGGCCCAATGACGGCACCGATGGGCTACCTCCCCGCAGCATTCCATCCGACCCCGACTTCGCGAGCCACCTCCTCGCCGAGCTCATCGGACGTGGTTTCGAGCCGTCCGTCGTGCAAGACTTCGCGATCGATCACGCCATGGTGGTGCCGATTCACTTCCTTCTCGGCGATCCGACGATTCCGGTCGTCCCGCTGTGGATCAACGAGCTTGTCCCGCCGATCCCCACATCTGAGCGTGCCTACGAGCTCGGACGCTGCCTTCGTGCCGCGATCGAGAGCTACGACCATGAGCGAAACGTCGTCGTGATCGGCTCGGGCAGCTTCTCGCTGGAGGTCGGAGGGGTGCACATCGCACCGGATCAGAACTACGGCGTACCCGATCCGGAATGGACCGAGACGGTTGTCGATCACATGAAGACGGCGCGTGCGGCCGAACTCGTCGCCCGCGCGACGCCGGAGCGACTCCACCGCGCCGGCAACGTCGGAGGAGAGCTGCTCGCCTGGCTCGTGGCATGGGCCGCCGCCGGCGGGGGAGCACCCGAATCGATCACTGTCCAACCGCAGTTCGGCCACGCCTACGCCTCGTGGGAGGTGCTCTCATGAGCGCGTACGAAGGCTCGCGATTCCTCCACGAACTCTCGGTCGACCCGAGTCTTCGGGAGCTTGCGCGAGTGTCACCGCGACGGGCGCTGGCCGGGTACGGGCTCACCGATCGCGAGACGGATCTCTTCCTCGCGGGAGAGGTGGGCGAGCTCTACCGGCTAGGCGTCAATGACTTCCTGCTCCACAACGCGCAACGTTTCGGTCTGTTCGGGCTCGATATGTCATCGTTCTCTGCGCGGATGCGTGCCGTCGCCACGTCCGCTGCGGACGGAGGGAACGCGTGAGTGAACTCGGCGCCCTGCCCTCGCCCGAGTGGGGCAGCGATGCGATCGCCGCGTTCCTGCGAGAGACCGGAGTCGAGTACATCGCACTGAATCCGGGTGCGAGCTATCGCGGGCTCCACGATTCGCTCGTGAACTATCTCGGTGACAGTGGCCCGACGATGCTCATGACGCTCCACGAAGAGCACGCCGTTGCCATCGCGCACGGATATGCGAAGCTCAGTGGACGTCCGCTCGCGGTCGCGCTCCATAGCAATGTCGGGCTCATGCATGCCGCGATGGCGATCTACAACGCGTACGCGGACCGTGTTCCGATGCTCATTCTCGGGGCGGCGGGCCCGGCCGACGCCGACCGGCGGCGGCCCTGGATCGACTGGCTCCACACAACCGCTGACCAGCCGGCGATCGTTCGGAACTACGTGAAATGGGACGACTCGCCGCTATCCGTGGCGGCAACGCTCTCGTCGCTGTCGAGGGCGTGGGAACTGACATCGGCACCACCGCAGGCTCCGACGTATGTCGTGCTCGATGTGTCGGTTCAAGAAGAGCGGATCACGGAGCAGCCGAAGCAACCGAGGGTGTTCGAACGCGCGGGCTGGGCCCGACCCGTGGCGGCGCAAGACGCTGTGAAGGAGGCGATGGGCCTGCTTCGCGGGGCGCAGCGCCCGGTCATCTGAGCGGCCGCTCGGGGGCGGGTGCCCAAGAGTATGCCGATCGCGTGCGGCTGGCTGAGATGCTGGGCGCGCGGGTGGTCACCGACCTGAAGGCGAACTCCAGTTTCCCCACCCGACACCCGCTTCATGTCAACGGCGCAGGGTTCTTCCTTTCTCCGGAGGCGATCGAGGCCCTCGGCGAAGCCGACGTCGTGGTGGCGCTCGACTGGATCGATCTCGCAGGCGCGTTGCGGCAGGCTCCGGCCCGAGCGGCGCGGGCCGTAGTTGCCGTCACGCTGGACCCATATCTCCACAACGGGTGGTCCAAGGACCATGGTGATTGGCCGGTGGTTGATGTCTGGCTCCCTGCGGTCGCTGAGGACGGTGTGCGTCAGCTGATCGAAGCGGCCGAGGATGACCCCGTCTCGTCCGGGGCGGTGATCGGTCCCCGTCTGCCTCAGGAGACGAGCGGGGGAGCAGAGTCGCGTCCTCCACACGACCAGATACCGCTTGCCGAGTTGGCGGACGCGCTGCGCTCAACGCTCGCCGCCGACGGGGTCGTCCTCGCCCGACTCCCTTTGGGGTGGGACAGTGCATGGTGGGACTTCTCCTCACCCACCGACTACCTGGGCTACGACGGCGGGGGTGGAATCGGCTCCGGTCCGGGAATGGCCGTCGGTGCCGCGCTGGCGGCTCGAGATGACGAACGGATGGTGGTCGCCGTGCTGGGCGACGGCGACTTCCTGATGGGAGCCACAGCCGTCTGGACAGGTGTGAAGTACGGCGCAGCAGCACTTGTCGTCGTCGCGAACAACCGCTCCTACTTCAACGATGAGGTCCACCAGGAGAAGGTCGCGCATCATCGAGATCGCGACCCGTCGCGAAAGTGGGTGGGACAGCGGATCGACGATCCAGCGCCGGATATCGCGATGATAGCCCGGGCGCAGGGAGCGATCGGGCTCGGGCCGGTGATCGACCCCGCACAGCTTCGGCCAGTTCTCGAGGAGGCTGCCGCCCTCGTGAGAAATGGGGCGCTCGTCGTCGTCGATGTGCGTGTGGGCGCGGGCTACTCCGAGCTCATGGCGGGAGGTTTGGTGCGCGAGGTCACACCCGGGTAGCGTGTGTCGGGCCCGTGCAGTGGCGGGCATCCGAGAGGAGCGGCTGGAGGTTCCGTGAGCTTCGGTGGTCGGCCCCTCCCCGTCGAGCAGGCGCCGGGGTTCGCCCTGCGAGTGGCGGAGCAGTTCCGTATCGCCACGTGGAAGAGCATCGTCGGCGATTTTCCCACCACGCCTCAGCTCGCGTTGTTGTTGGCCATCTCGGAGAGTGGTTCCTCGCACCAGCAGGAGCTGGGTGATCGGATCGGGGTCGACAAGGCCACGTTGACGTCCCTCATGGTGATGCTCGATGAGCGCGGACTGATTCGCCGGGGCACGGATCCGCGGGACGGTCGGCGTCGTCTGGTCGAGTTCACGGTCGACCTTCAGCACCTGATCGACGGCGCGATGCTCGGCGCCGCACGAGTCGACGAGGAACTCCTCCGTCCTCTCTCCGAGTCCGAGTCGGACGAAGTCGCTGAGATCTGGGGCGCGGTTGCTGCGGGCAACGAGCTGGAGGGGACGGCACTCGCGAGCGACTCACCCGATTCGAAGCTCCAGTCGACCCCGGGCTGGCGGCTGCGGCGGGTTCGGCAGATCCATTCCCGCCTGTGGTCGGCATTCGTTCCCGCGCTGACGCCTCCGCAGTACGCAGCCCTCGATGTTCTGTACTACTCCGGGCCGCTCGAGGTGCTGGCGACAGCGCGGCTGGCCGGTCTCGAGGTGTCCAACGGTGCGCGAATCCTGCACCGCGCTGCTCGGAAGAATCTCGTTTCCCGCTCCCGGGTCCGGGGCGACGCCCGTCGTATCCAGCTTGAGCTGACGGATGAGGGACGCCGCGTGCTTCTGGATGCGACAGCCGGTGTGCGTCTCGTGCAGGAGACGCTGATGCGACCCATCCCCGACGCCGGAGCGCGACGTTTTCATGAGCTCACAGCGCGCGTGGCGCGGCTGGATCCCCAATGACAATCCTTTCTTCGCGGTTCACGTAGACGGACCGAGCGGGCTGTGCCAGCTTCACAGCACGGGTGCGACTGACTATCCACCATGCAGAGCAATTTTCTTTTCGCCAGATGATTGCATCCCGAACGAATTGCAGCTGCAGGGAACTTCCGGACAGATAGTTGCATCCCGAACGAATCGATTACGAAGGAGTAATGATGCACACAGCACGACCTCGTCGGATGGTCGCCCTCGTGGCGGCCGGCGTCGCCGGCGCCCTCATCCTCGGCGGATGTGCCTCGAGCACGGACGACGGCGGCGAATCCAACACTGCCGATCGAGCGGCCGGGCTTGCCCATGCCCAAGAGCAGATCGCGCCCTATCTCGAACGGGCCGTGAGCATGCCCGACCTCGAGCCGCCGATCCCGGTGGACCAGCCGCTGGCAGAGCTGCCCACGGGCAAGAAGTTCGCGTACGTCGAGTGCAACGTGCCCGAGTGCGCGGTGGTCGGGGCGCAGATGAAGGTCGTCATCGAGGAGCTCGGCGGCGAGTTCATCTCGTTCAAGCAGGGGACGGATACCCAGAGCACCGCCGAGGCATTCCAGGCCGCGTTCGACTCGCGTCCCGACGTCCTCATCCAGGATGCGATCGAGCCGCAGACCTGGAACGCGCAGCTCACGCAGTTCAAGGACGCGGGGATCCCCGTCGTCTCATGGACGATCCCCAACGACCCTCCCGCAGAGGGCATCTCGGCGGTGTTCAACGGCGGAGACACCTTCCGTCTCGTGGGCCGGATCATGGCCGACTATGTCATCGCCGAGTCCGACGGTGAGGCCAACGCCGTGATTTTCTTCCCGCCGGAGTACACCGTCTTCAGCGGGCTTGCGGAGGACTTCGTCGACGAGATCCAGACCCAGTGCCCGGACTGCACCGTCGAGGCGGTGTCGGCTCCCGCGTCGGAGATCGGTTCTCAGCTGCCGAACCGCGTCGTGAGCTACGTCCAGGCGAACCCCGACACTGATTGGGTCGTCGGAGCGTTCGGCTCGGTCCTCATCGGGGTTCCGCAGGCGCTTGCTGCGGCGGGAATCGAGGGGATCGACACGCTGTCGCAGGCCGGTGGGCAGGTCAACTTCCAGTACATCGCGGACGGACTTCAGACCGCTGATCTGTCGAACGATCTGAACCAGGAGGCATGGATCGCCGCCGACATCGCAGCCAAGCTCGCCACGGGCCAGGCGGTCGACGAGGTGACGATCAACTCGCGGTCTGCGCAGAAGTTCATCACGCGCGAGAACCTCGACTTCGCGCCCGAAGACGGTTTCGCCTCGTACCCCGGATACCAGGAGTACTTCCTCGGCCTCTGGGGGCTCGAGTGAGGGGAAACCACCAGGGAGCGGACGTCCTGCTGGACGTCCGCTCCCTCTCCAAGACTTTCACGGCGACCAAGGCGCTCGACGACATCGACATCTCGATCCGCCCGGGTGAGATCGTCGCCCTGTGCGGGCAGAACGGCTCGGGAAAGTCGACGCTCATCAAGATCCTCGCGGGCTTCCATGACCCGGACCCTGGGTCGACGATCACTATCCAGGGTCAGCCGTTCGACCCGAGGCGCAGCACGACGGGCAGGATCCACTTCATCCATCAGGATCTTGCGCTGGTCGACACGCTCTCGGCCATCGAGAACCTCGCGCTCTCCCGCCACGTCTCTCGGCCCTTGCTCCTCCCGAGCCAGGTTCGCGCCGAGACCGAGCGCACTGAGCGTGTGCTGCGCCGCCTCGATGTCGATGTGCCGCTCAACGTTCCCGTCGCACAGCTGACCCAGGCGGAGCGGACCATGATCGCGATCGCCCGGGCGATCGACGGGTGGGAGCGCGACGACAACATCCTTGTGCTGGACGAGCCGACGGCGTCCCTCCACGAGGGCGAGGCGCGGGCGCTCTTCCGCGCCGTGCGCTCGCTCGCAGACAAGGGGGCCGGTGTCCTCTTCGTCTCGCACCGGCTCGACGAAGTGATCGCGCTCGCCGACCGCGCGGTGATCTTCCGAGACGGACGCGTCGTCGCGGCTCTCGAGAGCGATGAGCTGGAGCCGGACGCGATCGTCTCCGCCATGATCGGTGAGCGACCCCAGCCGCTCGAGCGAACGCGCGAGCGCTCGGGCGAGGTGGTGCTCTCGCTGCGCGAGCTTGCGGGAGAGCGGGTGAACGGCGTCTCGCTGGAGGTCAAGGCGGGAGAGATCCTCGGCGTGAGTGGGCTCATAGGTTCGGGCGTCGAAACGCTCGGCGCGATCGCTTCGGGCGCTCGACATCGGTCACGGGGAGAGGTCGTCCTCAACGGCAAGCCGCTCCCCTCCGGCGACATCTCCGTGAGCATCCGACGCGGTTACGCGTGGGCACCGGCGGAGCGTCAGCGTATCGGTGCGGTGATGACCCAGACGATCCGCGAGAACGTCTCTCTGCCCAAGCTTTCCCCCATCACAGGTCCGTTCGCCGACGTGCGGGTGCGAGAAGAACGCGCCGACGTCGACCGATGGATCGGGAAGCTTCAGGTCACCCCTGCCGACGCTGAGCTCTACATGACGCAGCTCAGCGGGGGGAACCAGCAGAAGGTCGTGCTCGCGAAGTGGTTGCGTACCGATCCATCTGTTCTCTGGCTCGACGAACCGACCCAGGGTGTCGACGTGGGTGCGAAGGCAGCGATCCATCAACTCGTGGCGGATGCCGCATCCGAGGGCAAGGCGATCGTGGTCGCCTCCACCGACAACTCCGAGCTCGTCGCGCTCTGCGACCGCGTCCTGGTCATGGACGCCGGTCGGGTCGTGGCGGAGCTCTCCGGAGAGCAGCTCACCGAGGAGCAGCTGCTCACAGAGTCCATCCGGCAGCACGGCGCATCGGCTGGTCCGGCCGCAAGAGGGGAAAAGACAGCATGATCGACATGGACACGACGGCCAAGACGGAAGAGTCCGCGTCGCCGAGGGAGCGGCCGCAACGGCGGTGGCTGGAGGCGATCTCGTTCCAAAACGCCAGCGCGGTCTACATCGCCGTGATCCTGGTGATCGTCTTCGCCTTGTGGGTACCCGACACCTTTCTGACGGCGACCACCTGGAAGAGCCTGCTCGACACCCAAGTGATCACCGCCCTGGTCGCGATCGGCCTCTGCGTTCCGCTCGCCACAGGCGTCTTCGACCTTTCTATCGGCATGACGCTGGGCGTCGGGTCGGTCGTCTCCGCGTTCATGCTCGTGAAGGCGGGTCTGCCGACGCCGGTCGCGATCCTTATCGCGCTCGCCGTCGGGGCTCTCATCGGTCTGGCCAACGGTCTGATCGTCACGCTCCTCAACGTCGACAGCTTCATCACCACCCTCGGAATGACGGCGCTCCTCACCGCATTCGTCCAATGGATCACCAGTGGTCAGCAGATCCTCGGGCTGCCGTCGGACTTCCAGGCCCTCGCGGCCGGACAGCTCTTCGGTGTCACCTATCCCGTGTACATCCTCCTGGCCGTGGCGTTTCTGCTCTGGTATGTGCTGGAGCGCACGCCGCTCGGTCGGCAGTTCTATGCGACGGGAGGAAATGCGGAGGCCGCGCGTCTCGCGGGGGTCAAGACCAAACGCCGGATCGTGATGTCGTTCATGATCGGCTCGACTGTTGCGGCCGGAGCGGGTGTCCTGCTCGCGGGACGGCTCGGGACCGGTGACCCGACGATCGGCGGCGACTACCTTCTCCCCGCGTTCACCGCGGTCTTCCTGGGAGCCACCCAGTTCAAGCGGGGACGATTCAACATCTGGGGAACGCTCGTCGCGGTCTACATCGTTGCACTCGGCGTGAAGGGAATTCTGCTTGCAGGCGCCCCGACGTGGATGCCGTACCTGTTCAACGGCGCGGTGCTGATCATCGCGGTCGCGCTGAGCAAGGTTCAGACCAGTCGGCGCCTCCGGGGCCGAAAGCGCGCCGGGACGGAGGTGCAGGCATGAGCGAGTCACCGATCCCCGGCCTTCGCGCTGTCGACCACGTAGCCGTCACGGTGCCCGACCTCGAACAGGCGATCGATTTCTTCAC
Organism: Microbacterium schleiferi; assembly: GCF_020781975.1. Lineage (GTDB taxonomy): Bacteria > Actinomycetota > Actinomycetes > Actinomycetales > Microbacteriaceae > Microbacterium. The sequence continues at coordinate 281,882 of NZ_JAJGNI010000002.1, read as the reverse complement.
CGAGGTCGTCGGTGGAGAGCACGTCTACACGACCGGCGAATTCGCAGACGACGCCGGCGACTGGATGTACACCAACATCAACGTGCATCCTCGCAGCAGGCTCCGCATCGGAATGGTGCGGCTCGGCGCCCACACCAACCTCGAGCTCATGGAGTATCGCGCTCCAGACCAGGAGAAGGATGATCCGCGTAACTCCGACATCGGCGCGAGCCACCTCTGCTTCTACGTCGACGACGTCGATGCGGCGGTGGAGTACTTCCAGGGAATCGAGGGTGTGCGTGTCCTCGGTGCTCCGACCGATGTCGGCGAAGGACAGCCGAATCACGGAGCCCGCTTCGTGTACGTGATCACACCGTGGGGGTACCAACTCGAACTGATCAGCGTGCCGCACGGCATGGCGTACGAGAAGCCTGGTGCGGCGCGGCTCGCACAACCGGGAATGTGGAACAACAGAGAGGAGACCTCATGACGGGGTACGGATTGAAGGACAAGGTCGTTCTGATCACGGGCGGCGGCTCGGGAATCGGCTTGGCGACAGCGACAGCCTTCGCCGAGCAGGGAGCACGCGTCGCTGTCGCAGATCGGAATCCGGCGGCTGCTGCTGCGATCGCCGGCGACCACGCGGTCGACACGACAGAGCTCGATGTCACCGCCGACGGTGCGATCGCAGGGTGGGTCGACGCCGTTGCAGACAGGCTCGGTGGTGTCGATGTGCTCGTCAACAATGTGGGCCTTGCGCCTTTCCGCGAGAGCTTCCTTTCGGTGACGGACGAGGACTGGCGTTCGCTGCTCGATGTCAACTTCTTCGCCGCCGTCCGCGCATCCCGCGCCGCGATCCCGCACATGATCGAGCGCGGCGGTGGCGCGATCGTCAGCTTGGCAAGCGACGCAGCCACACAGCCGGATCCGTTCTTCGTCGACTACGCTGTCTCGAAGGCAGCCGTGCTGAGTCTGTCCAAGTCCCTCTCGATGGAGTTCGGCCCGCGTGGCATCCGCTCGAACTGCGTCGCACCGGGGCCGACAGCGACTCCCGCGATGGACAGCTTCATATCGAGCCTGTCGACAGAGCTCGGCAAGGGGTTCGAGGAGACGAAGGAATACTTCGCCAAAGACATGCGGAAGCTTCCGCTGGGAAGGATGAACGACCCCGCTGACGTCGCCGCAGTCATCGTCTTCCTCGCGTCCGACCTCGCCCGGCAGGTCACCGGCGCGTCATACCGGGTCGATGCAGGCTCGCACGTCTATCTGTAGGAACGAAGGGAACACGACATGACGAAGGTTGCGAAGTACGTCGAGCTTCCGTTGCGCGCGGACAAGGTCGAGGAGTTCCGCGTCCTCCTGGAGGCGAACCGGCAACACACCAAGATCGAACCGGGAACTCTTGAGTGGGCCATCTACGCCGTCGACGGCAAGCCCTCCAGCGTCGCGATGTTCGAGGTATATGAGGATGAGTCAGCCTCTGCCGAGCACGACACATCGCCCGCGTTGGCGCCCATCCTGGAACGGCTCGGCGAGTTCCTCGACGGAGATCCCGTGATCGTCAACCTGCGCTACGAGCGAGGCAAGCACGACGACTGACCTGTATCTCGGGCGTTGCGTCGCCGGAGCGAGGGGCCCTCGTACACACGCGAGGTCCCCTCGGTCCGTGCATGACGGCAGTGGCCTGGGCGGCGGTGCCTACCGCAACGTCTCGGACAGCCGTCCCGCTGCGTCCATCAACTCGCCGGCGATGGACTTCGTAAGCGAGGTCGGCATCCGGTAGGACGGTGCCGAGACGTTTATCGCTATCCGCAGGCCCAGCTCGTTGGGCACCATGACAGCGACGCCGGCCACACCCTCGTCGCCGCTCTCGCCTCTGCTCACGGCGTAGCCAACTCGGCGAACGCGGTCGAGCTGTGCGGCGAGCTGGGTCCGAGTTGCGACCGTCGCCGGTGTCAGTGCCTCCAGGGCTTCTCGGGGGTAGAGCGTTCGGAGCTGTTCCGTCGTCAGGCCGGCAAGGAGGGCCTTGCCGACGGCCGTCGCGTGGGCGGGATAGTCCTTGCCGACACGGGAGACCACACGCACCGGGGCCGCCGATTCCGTGGCGATGAGGTACCGAACGCGGGTACCCTCCAACGCTCCCAAGTGCGACGTTTCGCCGAGGGTCTCGCTCAGCTCGTCGACGATCGGCTGTGCCGATGCGACCAGATCATTGCGTCGCCGCGCCGAGTAGGCCACCCGGGCAAGACTCGGGCCCGGCATGTAGGCCTTCGTGTGCGAGTCCTGGCGGATGAAGCCGCGCCATGCCAGCATCGCAAGAAGCCGGTGGGCGGTTGAACTCGCAACACCGAGATGACTGCTCACTTCGGTCGGTCGCACCTCGCCCAGCTCCTCGAGGAGGAGGAGGATCCGCTCGTCACCGGTGCGGCCTCAGGCATAGGCGCGGCAGTCACCGACCTGCTGCTGGCGAAGGGGCTGCGGGTCGTCGGTGCAGACATCACACCGCACGAAGCTCTCGGCGAGAATCACCTTCCCGTCAGCGTCGATCTGAGCACGGAGCGTGGTGCGGAGGACTTCGTCAACGCCGCCGCCGAGCGCTTCCAGGGAATCGACGCGCTCGTGAACTGTGTCGGAGTGCAGCTCAACCGGGAGGACGGATTCGAGACGATCGACGATGACGACTGGGCGAGATCCTACGAAATCAACTTCGCAACAGCGATGCGCTGCATCCGGGCGGTTCTTCCCGAGATGAAACGGCGCGGGGGAGGTGCGATCGTATCCATCAGCTCCCTCGCCGCGTCGGAGCCCCAGCCGCCCAACATCGACTACGCCGCCTTCAAGGCGGCCCTCACGACGGCGAGCAAGGCGCTCTCGCGCGAGGTGGCTCTCTCGGGCATCCGAGTGAACACGGTCTCCCCTGGGCCCGTCGACACACCACAGTTCCGTCGGTGGTTCGAAGGCAGTCACCCCGGCACTCCCGCAGATCTCGACGAGCGGATGCGGCGATACGCCGTGGACGAGCGGGGACTTCCCTTTGGCCGGCTCGGCACGGCGAGGGAGGTCGCCGCGGTGATCGCGTTCCTGCTCGGTGACGACGCGTCGAATGTGACAGGAGCGGACATCCGAGTCGATGGAGGAGCATCTCGTGGCCTATGAACGGCTGGAGGGCGGCGGAGCCCCACCCTCTGCCGCTCTGGTGACCGGTGGCGCTTCGGGAATCGGCGCGGCCACCGTCGCCGCGCTGAGAGCCGACGGGACCCGTGTGGCGGTGCTCGACCGGACGCAGCCGTCGCACGAGACCGACGGCGTGCGGTCGTTCATCGCGGACCTCGCAGACCCCGATGCGGCACGCGACGTCGTCGACACGATAGCTGCCGAGTGGGGGCGCCTTGATGTCCTCGTCAACTGTGCGGGCATCTCGGGTGCGATGCCCGTGCATGAGACAACGGACGATGCGTGGGCCCGGATGATCGATGTCAATCTGTCTGCGGCGTTTCGGACGAGTCGGGCCGCCCTCCCGCATCTCGCACGCACACGCGGCTGCATCATCAACGTCGTGTCCACGATCGCCCTTCGCGGCTATCCCGCCCAGGCGGCCTACGCCGCATCGAAGGCGGGTCTTGTGGGGCTCACCCGGCAGATGGCGGCGGATTACGGCGCGGACGGTGTGCGTGTCAACGCGGTCGCTCCGGGCGTCACCGATACGCCGTTGACGAGTTCCCGGTTCCTTTCCGATCCCGAATGGGTCGCCGACGTCGTCGGTCCGGTACCCCTCCAACGCGCCGCGCGAGTCGAGGACATCGCGGGCGCCATCCGCTTCCTCGCCAGCTCAGAGGCGGCCTACATCACCGGTCAAGTGCTCGCCGTCGACGGGGGAGTCTCCACGTCGTCGCTCTCTGCGGTGCCCCGTCGTCCGCAGTTCGCATCGTCTCTCACGGTGTCGCCGTAAGAGTGCTCGTCCTTGGGTGCGGTGATGCCAGTGATCATGTGCGCGTCAACCGCATCGCTTGTCTTCGTTGCCCGAGCAGGGCTCGCCGTCGCTGGTGGGACGCTGTCAGCGCGATCGACGGCTGGATCTGGGGGACTGACGACCAGCCACCGGGCCGCCATCGCGCGGTGGGAGCTGTGCGCTACCGGCTGAGAGTTGCGAAGCGGCGGATCGAGAGCGGCACGAACACGACGAGCATCGCCACAGCGAACAGCAGGACGTAGACGACTGGATGCTGAAGGGGCCAGGCATCCGTCGCGGCACTTCCCGCGGGAGCATTGCCGAACAGCTCTCGTGCCGCCTGGACGAGCGCAGACACCGGGTTCCACTCTGCGACCGCACGCAGTGGCCCGGGCAGGTTCTCGCTCGGGACGAACGCATTGGAGATGAAGGTCAGGGGGAAGAGGATCAGGAACGAGGCGTTGTTGATGACTTCGGGGCTGCGCACCACGAGCCCGAGGAACGCCATGACCCACGAGAACGCGTACGAGAACACCAGCAGCAGGGCGACCCCCGCGATGAAGTCCAGCGCCGATGACTCGACGCGCCAGCCGACGATGAGTCCCGTCAGCATCATCACGACCAGCGACAGCACGTTGATCACGAGGTCGCCGACCGTCCGTCCGATCAGCACCGCGGATCCGTTCATCGGGAGCGTGCGGAACCGGTCGATGATCCCGTCCTTGAGGTCTTGCGCCATCGCCGAGCCCGAGTATGTGGAACCGAACACGATGGTCTGAGCGAAGATCCCGGCCATCAGGAACGAGGTGTAGTTCTCGCCGGGCACGGTGATCGACGAACCGAACACGAACGTGAACAGCAGCACGAACATGATCGGTTGGATCAGCGTGAAGATCAGGATGTCGGGGACCCGAGTGATCTTCTTCAGGTTGCGCCAGGTCGCGATCGACCCATCCGAGACAAACCGGGTGAGCGGCGTTCCCGGCATCGGTGCCAGGGTCTCGCCGGGCCGTGCGGTCGCGGGGGTCACGTCAGCGTTCATGCTGCGTCCTCCTCGGCATCTGCCTGTTCGGCGGCATGACCCGTGAGCTGCAGGAACACGTCGTCCAGGGTGGGCCGGCGCATGCCGGCATCGTGCAGGTCGACACCTGCGGCGGCAGTGTCCGCCATGATCCGCGACAGGGCATCGGCACCGTCGGAGACGGGGACCACGAGGCTGCGCGCCCCGTCGGAGGCGACGGGGCCAGTGCCGTAGCGGGAGAGGATTTCGCTCATCGCGGCAGCGTCGGCCTCGGAGACGAGACTGACCGCGATGCGCTGCCCACCGACGGAGGACTTCAACTCGTCAGCGGTGCCCTTCGCGATCACGCGTCCGTTGTCGATGATCGAGATCGAGTCGGCGAGGCGGTCCGCCTCCTCGAGGTACTGGGTGGTCAGGAGCACCGTCGTGCCGCCTGCGACGAGCGACTCGATCACATCCCACAGGGCGAGTCGACTGCGCGGGTCGAGTCCCGTCGTCGGCTCGTCGAGGAAGAGGACCGGCGGGTTGATGACGAGTGCGCCGGCCAGATCGATGCGGCGCCGCATCCCGCCCGAGAATCCCTTCACCGGGCGGTTCTGGGCATCCACGAGGTCGAACAGCTCGATGAGTTCCCGCGCGCGCTGCGTCGACCGCCGTCGCCCGAGGTGGTAGAGCATCCCGACCATGAAGAGGTTCTCGAACCCGGTGAGGTTCTCGTCGACCGCGGCGTACTGACCGCTCGCGCCGCTCATCCGGCGGATCTGCTGCGGTTCGGCGAGCACGTCGACACCGTCAATGCTCGCGGAACCGGCATCCGGTCGGATGAGGGTCGTCAGCACCTTGACCGTCGTCGTCTTCCCGGCGCCGTTCGGCCCGAGCAGTGCTGCGACGGTTCCCTCCGGCACCGACAGGTCGAGCCCGTCGAGCGCGCGGACGACCGGCGCGCCCCGCGGATGGTAGGTCTTGACGAGCCCTGTCGCCTCGATGAAAGCCATGGCAGGGATGGTAGCGGTCTCCGGCGACATCCGGGTGCCTGGCCGCGGCCCCATGGCTGGGGACTGTCCCGCATGATGGATGCATGGCTGAGCCGGTGACGTCCCAGCGGATTCTCGAGCACGTCCAGAGGCTCGGCGAGGAGCATCCGCCCATCGAGTTGGACTCCGTCGACCGCGGCATCCGTGACCCGCGTGCCGTCGCCGACCGGTACGGGCATGTGATCGACTACCTCGCTCGTGTCGAACTCGAAGTCGACCGCAACGTGCTCGAGCTTCTCGTCCTGCTGCCAGACGTCAGCGAGGTCGACCGGATGTTCTACGCCGACGTGTGGCAACCGCAGGAGATCCAGCACGGCCTGATCCTTGATCGACTGCAGCAGGATCTCGGGCGCCCGGCGGCTGAGCCCGTGCTCGAGGTGTCGCACAAGATGCGGATCATGGGCGTGCTCGCGCACTTCTCCGGGATCCAAGACATCGCGCGGCTGCTGTATTACCTGACCGGCGCCAGCACCGAGCGGCAGGCGGTGCTCGCCTACAACACGATCCACAGCGGGATGACAGGGCTCGGTGAGACCGCGATCGCCGAGACGATCATCGCGCCCATCCGTCGGCAAGAACCCGGCCATTTCGCCTTCTATCGGATGAGCGCGACCGAGCTCGTGCACTCCGGGGCGCTGCGACCCTGGCAGCTCTACCTCGCCCGCGTCCTGCGCGAGAAGACCTACAACCTCGTCGGCACGAACGGACAGGACCGCTACCGCGCGCAGATGGGCGGCGTCGTCACAAGCCTCGGGTTCGACACCGACCTCGACAAGTACGCGCGCGAAGTCGGCCGCATCGAAGCGCAGCTACTGTGGGCGAACGAGCAGGGCATGGAGTTTCCGCCCTACGTCCTGCGGGCCCTCCGCGAGAGCATCGACCTCTTCCGCGAGCGGGGCTTCGGCGACGCCGCGTGATGCGGCATCCGCTGCGGCATCCGCTGCCCCGACCGACCTCTCGTGGGTAGGAATTCTCGCCGAGGTAGGGCGACGTGCACGCTCATCGTCCTGCCTCGGTGATCTCTCCTACCTCCGTGAGGCATCGCATAAGACCACGGATGCCGATGGCGGCGTAACCTGACAGCGCGGCCGGATACGGCATCCGACCCGGGACGGAGCTGACATGCACTTCGGGCTGCACATCGCGGACTTCACCTTCGACTCGGGGCCGGCCGAGCTCGGCCAGACCCTCGCGCGGCACGTTAGGCACGCTGAGGATGCCGGCATCCAGCGGATCACCGTCATGGACCACTTCTGGCAGCTGCCCGGCATCGGCCCCGTCGAGCACGAGATGCTTGAGGCTTACGCGACCCTCGGGTTCCTTGCCGCGCACACGCAGAAAGCGATGCTGCACGTCCTGGTCACGGGCGTCATCTATCGGCATCCCGCCCTGCTTGCCAAGCAGGTGAGCACGCTCAATGTGCTCTCGGGTGGCCGGGTCGGACTCGGCATCGGCGCAGGCTGGAACGAGCAGGAGTGTGTCGGCCTCGGATTCCCGTTCTCGCCCGTCGCGCAGCGTTTCCGCGAACTCGAGGAGACGATCCAGATCTGCCAGCAGATGTGGTCGGACTCCGACGAGCCGTATGACGGGGCGATCTGGCAGCTCGGGCGCACGCTGAACTCGCCGCAGAACGTCACGAAGCCGATGCTCATGATCGGCGGCGGGGGAGAGAAGAAGACCCTCAAGCTCGTGGCTCAGTACGCGGATGCCTGCAACCTCAGCGCCCTCGCTGGAGTACCCACGGGCAAGCTCGACGTGCTGCGGGCCCACTGCGACGATGTCGGGCGCGACTACGACACCGTCGAGAAGACCGCCATGATCGGCGTGAATCCCGAATCCACGGCGGACGGCGTCGCCGACCAGGTGCGGGCGCTGGGGGAGGCGGGCTTCACGACGACGTACGTCTTCTCTGTCGGCATCCGTCAGCCCGAGAAGGTCGTCGATCTGATCGCCGGGGTCGCCGCGCGGGTGTAGCGGGCCGAGTCCACCGCACGCCCACCGCACGAAGGTAGGTGTTCTCGCCGAGGTAGGACGTTTCTGGTGCACATGGTCCTACCTCGGCGATTTCTCCTACGTCGGTGCGTGCCGAAGACGGATGCTGAGCCGGTGGCCGCACTGACAGTTCGCCGCACGGAGGCAGGTGCTCTCGCCGAGGTAGGACGTTTCTGGTGCACATCGTCCTACCGCGGCGATTTCTCCTACCCCGGTGCGGTGCGGTTTCGACGGATGCCGGAGCTCGGCTGCCTGAGTTCAGCCGCCGAGTTCCGATCGCACGATCGCCGCGCCCGCGGTGAGGGCGGCGAGCTTCCCGCGGGCGAGCGCGCGGGGAAGCGGTGCCATGCCGCAGTTCGTGGACGGATAGAGGTTCTCGGCATCCACGAACTGCAGCGCCCGCCGCAGCGTGTCGGCCACCTCATCCGGGGTCTCCACGAGCGTGCTCGCCACGTCGATCGCCCCGACCATGACCTTCTTGCCGCGGATGAGCTCAATGAGGTCCATCGGCACGTGGGAATGGTGGCACTCAAGCGAGACGATGTCGATGCTCGACTCGCGGATGCGGGGGAAGATGCGCTCGTACTGGCGCCACTCCGACCCGAGGGAGGCCTTCCAGTCGGTGTTGGCCTTGATGCCATAGCCGTAGCAGACGTGCACCGCGGTCTCGCTGGTCACCCCCTCGGCGGCTCGCTCGAGCGCCGCAATCCCCCAGTCGTTGACATCGTCGAAGAAGACGTTGAACGCGGGCTCATCGAACTGGATGATGTCGACCCCCGCCGCTGCCAGTTCCTTCGCCTCCTGATTGAGGATGCCCGCAAACTCCCACGCGAGCTCTTCGCGGCTGCCGTAGTGGGCGTCGTAAAGCGTGTCGATCATCGTCATCGGCCCGGGAAGCGCCCACTTGACGGGTCGGTCGGTGTGGGCGCGCACGAAGGCTGCATCCTCGACGAACACCGGCGCCTTGCGCGCGACGGCGCCGACGACTGTGGGCACTGACGCGTCATAACGGTCACGGATACGCACCGTCTCGCGGCGTTCGAAATCGACGCCTTCGAGGTGTTCGATGAAGGTCGTCACGAAGTGCTGGCGGCTCTGCTCGCCATCGCTCACGATGTCGATTCCCGCGTGCTGTTGGTCCGAGAGCGCCAGCAGCAGCGCGTCCCGCTTTCCCTCGGCGAGGATGTCGTCATCCAGCTTCCAGGGCGACCAGAGCGTCTCGGGTTCGGCGAGCCACGCCGGCTTCGGCAGGCTGCCCGCGGTGGAGGTGGGAAGGAGCGTCATGCGCGTGCCTCCTCCAGCTCGCGGGCGGAGAACTGCGCCGACCACAGCTCCAGCGACTCCCGGTGCGGCTCGATGAAGTGCTCCTGGGCGAAGCGGCCCTGTTCGACCGCAAGGCGGCTGCGCTCTTCGCGGTCGTACTCGATGCGCGTGAGCGAATAGTCGGGCTGGCTCAGGCTCGGCTGGAACCGCGCGGGAGCCGAAGAGTTGGCGTTGTAGATCTCGGGACGGTAGATCTTCTGAAAGCTCTCCATGGTTGCGATCGTGGCGGCGAGTTCGAGGTCCGAGTAGTCGGTGAGCAGATCCCCGACGTGGTAGAACGCCAGGGGGGCGGCGCCGCGGGGTGGCATGAAGTAGCGGACCTTCATCCCCATCTTCGCGAAGTAGTCATCGGTCAGCGAGTACTCGTCCTGGCGGTATTCGACGCCCAGAACCGGATGCCGCGTGTCGGTGCGCTGGTAGGTCTTGGTGCTCGAGACGCTCAGGCAGATGACGGGAGCCTTCGCGAAGTGCCGCGTGTAGGCATCCGACGCCACGAAGCTGCGGAACAGGTTGCCGTGCAGCACTCCGAAGTCATCGGGGACGCTGAACCCGGATCCGGCGGCGTTGTGTGCGGGGAGCACGACGCTGAAGTCGTAGTCCCGCACATACGACGAGAAGTTGTTGCCGGCGATGCCCGGGATGCGGCTACCGGTGCGGTGGTCGACGATCGTCGTCTCCAGTACCTCGATGATCGGGAAGCGCTCGCCGTCGCCGCCCTCGTCGAGGTCGACCGATACCGAGACGATATCGAGATCGACCGAGTAGTGGTCTGCGGTCTCGTTGTCGCTAGCTGCGAGCTCGTTGAACCGGTTGTCGATCATCCGGATCGCGTTGCGGAGGTTCTCCTTGCGGTTCTCGCCGCGTGCGAGGTTCGCGAAGTTGGTGGTGATGCGCGTGTTGTCGAGAGGACGGTAGTCCTCGTCGAATCGGACACGCTCGAGAGTGAAGACAGGGACGGGCGGAGACGTCAGACGCATGACAGACCGTTCGAGTTCGGGCGAGCCGGGGCGGCCCGCTGAGTTGTCAGGGAGCCGCAGCGCGTGCCCGATGACGTGCTCGGGCGCGAGGCTTCGCGTCATGCTGCGATGTGTTCGAGCATCTCGGCTACGCGCCCGAGGTGCAACTCGCCGCGTAACACAGTGACGAATTGGTGGGCGGCGGTCAGGCCTCGAGGGGAACGGATGCTGCGCCCGAACCGACCGGCACGAGGCGCGTCAGCTGCGTGACGTGGCGCGGTTCGAGCTCGGCAAGGCTTGACACCCCGAGCAGGCGCATCGTGCGCTCGATCTCGGCGCGGAGGATCTCGATCGTGCGATCCACGCCCTGGCGGCCCCCGGCCATGAGGCCGTACAGGTACGCGCGGCCGATGAGCGTGAACTTCGCGCCGAGGGCGACGGATGCCACGATGTCGGCGCCGTTCATGATGCCGGTGTCGATCATGACCGTGGCGTCCTTTCCGACCTCCCGCACGACCTGCGGCAGCAGGTGGAAGGGGATGGGCGCGCGGTCGAGCTGCCGACCGCCATGGTTGGAGAGGATGATGCCGTCGACACCGTGGTCGATCAGGCGCACCGAGTCGGCAACGTTCTGAACGCCCTTGACGACGATCTTGCCGGGCCACAGGTCGCGGATGACGGCGAGATCCTCGTAACTGATCGTGGGGTCCATCGCGGCATCCAGCAGCTCGCCGACGGTGCCGCCAGTGGATGAGAGCGACGCGAACTCGAGCTTTGGAGTCGTGAGGAAGTCGTACCACCACCAGGGCCGCGGAATGGCGTTGACGATCGTGCCGAGGGTCAGCTGCGGCGGGATCGAGAAGCCGTTGCGCTTGTCGCGCAGGCGCGCACCGGCGACCGGGGTGTCGACGGTGAACATGAGGGTGTCGAACCCTGCGGCGGCAGCGCGGCGCGCAAGACCGTACGAGATCTCACGGTCGCGCATGACATACAGCTGGAACCAATTGCGACCGTCGGGATTTGCGGCCTTCACGTCCTCGATCGAGGTCGTACCGAGCGTCGAGAGGGTGAACGGGATCCCCGCGGCGCCGGCTGCCGAAGCGCCGGCGATCTCGCCCTCGGTCTGCATCAGGCGGGTGAACCCCGTCGGCGCGATACCGAACGGCAGCGCTGACGGACCACCGAGGATCTCGACCGAGGTGTCGATGTCGGGCGCGGGGGTCAGGATGTCGGGATGGAACTCGATGTCCTCGAATGCGCGGCGGGCGCGAGTGAGTGACAGCTCGCCCTCGGCCGCGCCATCCGTGTAGTCGAAAGCCGCCTTCGGCGTGCGGCGCTTGGCGATCGTGCGCAGGTCGGAGATCGTGAGCGCGGACTGCAGGCGTCGGGTGCGTCCGTCGAACTCGGGCTTTTTGAACTTCATGAGCTCGAACAGCTCGGCGGGTTGGGGAAGCTGACGTTTCACCATGACGGTGTCCTTCCGTGTCATCGGATGCGTGACGCCTGTGGGTCGTAACGCCGAGGGCTGTGTGTCCTGACCACACGGTAGCGCAGGTCTTCGAGTGTTCCCTCAATCAATCCAACGGCGCGAGCCTGCACGAGGATGTTGCCGAGCGCTGTCGCCTCCACCGGTCCCGCCAGCACCGGAAGACCCGATCGGTCCGCCGTCCGCTGGCACAGCAGCTCATTCAGAGCGCCGCCCCCGACGATATGGATCGTGCGCACGGGCACGCCACCGATGCGGCCGGCGGTGAGCGCGGCATCCGCGAAGGCCTGTGCAAGGGACTCCACGATGCACCTCACGTATTCGGCGGATGTCGACGGTCCACGGATGCCGCGCGCGGCGAACCACGCGTCGATGCGCGCCGGCATGTCGCCGGGCGGGAGGAAGCTCGGGTCGTTGACGTTGAAGACCGGCCCATCCGCGGGAGCAGCGGCCGCCGCGGCCAGGAGTGTGCTGAGATCGGCGGGCTTGCCCGCCCGCTCCCAGCCGCGGATGGTTTCGGTGAGAACCCACAGTCCCATGACGTTGTGGAGCAGGCGGATGCGTCCGTCAACACCTCCCTCGTTCGTGAACCCGGCTTCCCGCGCCTGGTCAGTGAGCACCGGATGCTCGACCTCGACTCCGACCAGGCCCCAGGTGCCGCAGGAGATGTAGGCGGCGGCATCCGCCTGCATGGGGACGGCGACGACCGCCGACGCCGTATCGTGCGAGCCGACAGCGTGCACCGGGATGCTGCGCGTTGTGCTGAGTTCGGCGAGGGCCCCGGGGCTGAGTTCTCCGATGCGCTCGCCGGGGGAAACGAGCTCAGGGAATATTCGTCGCGGCAGATGCAGCGCTTCGATCAGCTCGTCGTCCCACCTGTCGTCGTCGACGCGCAGCAGCCCCGTGGTCGACGCGTTCGTCAGTTCAGCGCGGACGGCTCCCGTGAGCCAGTAGGCGACAAGGTCGGGAATGAGCAGCGCCGTGTCGGCGAAGGCGAGGATGTCGGGGTCCTCGGCCGCCAGCTGATAGACGGTGTTGAACGGCAGAAACTGCAGGCCATTGCGCGAGTACAGCGACGGATGCGGAAACATGCCGCTGACGGCATCCACCCCCCGGCCTGTTCGGTCGTCGCGGTAATGGTACGGCTCGCCGAGCATCCTGCCATCCCGCAGGAGGGCATAATCCACAGCCCAGGAGTCGATGCCGATACTCGCGAGGTCCGGCGCCCGCCGAACCGCATCGCGCAGGCCCGCGGTGATCGAGCCGTACAGGGTCGTGACCGACCAGTGCAGGCCATCGCGAGTGCGCACCGGCGTGTTCGGGAAACGGGCGACGGCCTGGGCCTCCAGAACATCGGGGCCGACGTGGCCGAGCATCACCCGGCCGCTCGTGGCCCCCAGGTCGATCGCGGCAACGGTTCCCGATGCGGCAGTCATCGCAGGAACGCCGCCGCGACGCCGGAGTCGACCGGAATGTGAAGGCCTGTCGTGCGGCTGAGCTCAGGCCCTGTGAGCACAGAGACCGCGTCGGCGACGTTCTCGGGAACGACCTCGCGCTTGAGGATCGTGCGGTTCGCATAGAACTGGCCGAGGTCCTCTTCCTTGACGCCGTAGGTGGCGGCGCGGTTGGCGCCCCAGCCCGACGCGAAGATGCCGGAGCCGCGCACGACGCCGTCGGGGTTGATGCCATTGACCCGGATGCCGAACTCGCCGAGTTCGACGGCGAGCAGTCGCACCTGGTGAGCCTGGTCTGCCTTCGTCGCCGAGTAGGCGATGTTGTTGGGGCCCGCGAACACGGAGTTCTTCGAGGAGATGTAGACGACGTCGCCGCCCATGCCCTGCGCGATCATGGCGCGGGCCGCGGCCTTCGAGACCAGGAACGACCCCTTGGCCATCACGTCGTGCTGAAGGTCCCAGTCCTTTTCGGTGGTCTCCAGCAGCGGCTTCGACAGCGACAGTCCCGCGTTGTTGACCACGAGGTCGATGCCGCCGAACGCGAGGACCGTCGCATCGATCGCCGCCTGCACCGCCGTCTCGTCGGCGACGTTCGCAGCGATGCCGATCGCGACATCCGTGCCGCCGAGCTCCGCCGCAGCAGCCTGCGCCTTCTCGAGATCGAGGTCGGCCACGACGACGCACGCGCCCTCGGCGGCGAGGCGCGTCGCGATCGCTTTGCCGATGCCCGATGCGGCCCCGGTGACGAAGGCTACCCGCCCCTGGTGGGACTTCGGTTTCGGCATCCGTTGCAGCTTCGCCTCTTCGAGCGCCCAGTACTCGATGCGGAACTTCTCGGCATCCGAGATCGGAGAATACGTCGAGAGCGCCTCGGCGCCACGAATGACGTTGATGGCATTGACGTAGAACTCGCCGGCGACCCGTGCGGTCTGCTTGTTGGCGCCGAAGCTGAACATCCCCACGCCCGGCACGAGGACGATCAGAGGGTCGGCGCCGCGGATCGCGGGGCTGTTCTCGTCAGCGTGAGCGTCGTAATACGCCTGGTAGTCGGCGCGATACGCCGCGTGCAGCTCGCGCAGGCGCGCCAGCTGCTCCTCGACGGATGCCGTGGCCGGAAGATCCAGCAGCATCGGCTTGACCTTCGTGCGCAGGAAGTGGTCGGGGCAACTCGTGCCGAGCTCCGCGAGTGCCGGCGCCTTCTCGGAAGCGAGGAACTCAAGCACGGCGTCAGTGTCGGTGAAGTGGCCGATCATCGGCTTGTCGGTGGAGGCGAGCCCCCGGATGGTCGGGGCCAGGGCGGCGGCCCGCGCGCGACGCTCGGGTTCGGGGAGCGCCTCGAATCCGTGGCGAACTCCTCCGAACGGGTCAGACTTCCCGTGCTTTTCGATGTAGTCGGTGGCCGTGGCGATGATCCAGGAGGAGTTGGCTTCGGCTTCGTCCGAGGTCTCACCCCAGGCGGTGATGCCGTGGCCACCGAGGATCGTTCCGATCGCTTGCGGGTTCTGTGCCTTGATCTCGGCGATGTCGAGCCCCAGCTGGAAGCCCGGACGCCGCCACGGCACCCACACGACCTTCTCGCCGAAGATCTCGGGGGTGAGTCGCTCGCCGTCGGCCGCGGTAGCGATAGCGATGCCGGCATCCGGATGTAGGTGGTCGACGTGTGCGGCATCCACCAGCGCATGCATCGCGGTGTCGATAGAGGGAGCGGCGCCGCCCTTGCCGTGCAGGCAGTAGTCGAACGCGGCGACCATCTCGTCTTCGCGGCCGAGCCCCGGGTAGATGTCGACGAGCGCGCGCACACGGTCAAGGCGCAGTACCGCGAGGCCCTTTTCGGTCAGGGTGCCGAGGTCTCCGCCCGAACCTTTCACCCACAGGAGCTCGACGGGTTCGCCCGTGACCGGGTCGATATCGGTGCCTTTCGCGGAGGTGTTTCCCCCCGCGTAGTTGGTCACCTTCGGGTCGGCGCCGAGGCGGTTGCTGCGCGCAATGAGGGCGGCAACTGTCTGGTTCGTCATGTCGTGTCCTTCGTCAGTGCGATGCGGATCTCACGCTGTTCCGCTGTCACAGATTGCTATTGCTGGGCTGTTCTGGGTGCGTTCTGTGACAGTCGAGCGGGGGTGGGTGGGTGGGGAAGGGGGTCAGGCACCCCAGCCGGCCTGCGTGCCGCCGACGCGCTCAGCGGCGATGTGTTGTTGGTAGCCGGATGCCGCGTAGGCGGCCATCGGGTCGGCGGGCAGCCCTCGCGACTCGCGCCACTGGGCGAGCGTCGGACGCACGTCGGTGTAGAAGGCGTCCATGAAGATGGCGTTCGCGGCCAGCACGTCGTTCCGGGACTGCGCGGCATCCAGCGCCTCTCGGTCGACGAGGAGCGCCCGGGCCGTCATCTCCTGGACGTTGAGCACCGATCGGATCTGCCCGGGGATCTTGTCTTCGATGTTGTGGCACTGGTCGAGCATGAACGCGACCTCGGGGTTGTTCAGCCCGCCGCCGCGGATGACTTCGAACAGGATGCGGAACAGCTGGAAGGGATCGGCGGCTCCGACGATGAGGTCGTCGTCGGCATAGAAACGGCTGTTGAAGTCGAACGAGCCGAGCTTTCCGAGGCGCAGCAACTGCATCACGATGAACTCGATGTTCGTGCCGGGCGCATGGTGCCCGGTGTCCAGGCACACCATCGCCTTCTCGCCCAGGGAGGCTACCTGCGCGTAGGAGGTTCCCCAGTCGGGAACGTCCGTGTGATAGAACGCCGGCTCGAAGAACTTGTACTCCAGCACCAGGCGCTGTTCATCGCCGAGGCGTGCGTAGATCTGCCGCAACGAATCATGGAGTCGGTCCTGGCGCGCGCGCATGTCGTTCTGACCGGGGTAGTTCGAGCCTTCCGCGAGCCAGATCTTGAGGTCGCGGGATCCGGTCGCGTGCATGATGTCGATGCACTCGAAGTGGTGATCGATCGCCTTCTGGCGGATGCTGTCGTCGTGGTGCGTGAGCGCTCCGAACTTGTAGTCCTCGTCCTGGAACGTGTTCGAGTTGATCGTGCCGAGGCTCACGCCGAGATCGTCGGCGTGAGCGCGCAGGTCGTCATAGGACTTGACCTTGTCCCACGGGATGTGCAGCGCGACGCTCGGAGCAAGGGCCGTGTACCGGTTGACCTGCGCGGCATCCGCCACCTTCTCGTACGGATCGCGGGGAGTCCCCGGGGTGCCGAAGACACGGAACCGGGTGCCCGAGTTGCCGAAGGCCCACGATGGCAGCTCAATGGCCTGGTTTTCGAGGTTCATGAGGATGGATGAAGACAGCGTCGTCATGGCGCACTCCCGCGCTTGGATGAATGAATCGTTTCAAGACTAGCGGTCGATGTATCGTTTCAGCAATGTCGAGAGAAACTCCCACCGCGTCGGTCAGCGTCAAAGATGTTGCCGCGGCAGCGGGCGTCTCCCTCGGCACCGTCTCGAACGTCCTCAATCAACCCGAAAGGGTGTCGCCGACCACGGTTGCCCGCGTGCGTGCGGCCATCGCCGAGCTCGGCTACGTGCGCAACGACGCTGCCCGCCAGCTTCGCGCGGGCCGAAGCTCGACGATCGGGCTGATCGCGCTGGATCTTGCCAACCCGTTTTTCGCGGCGGTGGCCAAGGGTGCCCAGGAACGGGCTGCCGAGGCTGGGCTGTTCGTGCTTGTGGCTGCCAGCGAAGACACGCGCGACCGCGAGATCGCGTACCTCGATCACTTCAGCCAGCAGCGCGTGGTGGGTGTGCTGGTCACGCCGGCATCCGGTGACCCTGCGGCGCTGGAGCGCCTCGAGGGCGCCGGTACGCGGATCGTCCTCGTCGACCGGGATGCCGGCGACGCGCGGTTGGACTCGGTTACGGTGGCTGACGAGGAGGGCGGATACCTTGCCGTCTCTCACCTTGCGAGCACCGGCCGCAGGCGCATCATGTTCGTGGGTGGCCCCGCGACGCTCCCGCAGGTGCTCGACCGCTTCGCCGGCGCGCGTCGTGCTGTAGCGGAGGTGCCTGATGCTTCGCTGGAGCCCCTGGAGACTGCAGAACTCACTGTGCTCGCCGGGCGTGACGCGGCAGCCCGGATCCTCGAACGAGATGCCGCTGAGCGCCCGGATGCGGTGTTCTGTGCCAACGACCTCGTGGCCGTCGGCATGTTGCAGGGGCTTGCGATCCTCGGCGGCGTGCGCGTTCCCGACGACATTGCGCTGGTCGGCTACGACGACATCGATTTCGCCACAGCCACCGTGGTGCCGCTCACGTCGGTTCGCCAGCCCGCCGTCGAAATCGGACGCGCAGCGGTGGACCTGCTGCTCGACCAGGACGGCGAGCATCCGGGGCCCCGGCAGGTGAAATTCACCCCCGAGCTCGTCATCCGGGAGTCGAGTCGGGCTGCGGCGGATACCTGACCCGCCGCATCACGGTGCCGGCGTCACCCGCGCTGACGCACCATGTCAAGGTGCTCGCCGCCCGGCGCACCCTTGCCTACCGTGGCGTCGATGACGGGCAACGGATCTTCAAACGGAAGCGACCAGCGGATCTCGCTGGCCGGCTCGGTGGCGCTCGGCACCGGCGTGATGATCGGGGCGGGGATCTTTGCGCTGGTCGGGCAGGTGGCCGGGTTAGCGGGAGCGTGGTTTCCGGTCTCGTTCGCGGCCGGTGCCGCGGTGGTGGCGGTGAGTGCGTACGCGTACGCCCGCTATTCGAGCGCGAATCCGAGCTCGGGCGGCATCGCGATGCTCCTCAAGGATGCCTACGGACCGGGGGTGGCCGCAGGCACATTCTCGCTCTTCATGTACGTCTCGATGGTCGTGGCCGAGAGCCTGCTGGCGCGCACCTTCGGCACCTACCTCCTCACCCCGTTCGGTTTGCAGGATTCGGTCGTCCTTGTTCCGCTGCTTGGCATCGTCGCGATCGTGCTGGCCACTGTCGCCAACCTCGTGGGTAACCATCTCGTCGAGGGATCCGCACTCGCGACAGCGATCATCAAGATCGTCGGCATCGCGTTACTCGCCATTGCCGGACTCGTGGCCGCGGCCCTCTCGGGCGACGGAATGCTCTCGGATGTCGGTGGTGGGTCGCCGCCCGTTCTCGGTCTGCTTGCCTCGGTAGCGCTCTGCGTCATCGCCTATAAGGGCTTCACGACGATCACGAACCAGGGAGATGACATCCGTGACCCGGAGCGCAACCTCCCGCGTTCGATCGGCATCGCCATTGCCCTCTGCGCCGTTCTCTATCTGCTCATCGCCGTGTCGGTTGACACGAGCATCGGTGCTGACGGAGCAGCTGACGCCCGGGACTATGCGCTGGCGCAGGCAGCTGAGCCGCTCTTCGGAGGATGGGGAGTGGGGATCACGGTGGCCGTCGCTGTCGTGGCGACGCTCTCTGGTCTGCTCGCGAGTCTCTACTCGGTGTCGCGACTGTACGCGATGCTGCAAGAGATGGGCCAAGCCCCAACCCTGCCGGTGAGGATGTCTCGCCAGCCGCTGCTGATCACGGCTGGAGCGGCGATCATCGTGACCGCGGCGCTCGATCTGACGCAGATCGCCTCGATGGGCGTGTTCCTCTACCTGAGCATGGATGTCGCGGTGCAGTGGGGTGTGCTCCGCCGACTGCGGAGCAAGCTCAACGCGCGGCGGTGGCCGCTGGTTCTCACGATCCTGCTTGACCTCGCCATCCTCATCCCGTTCACGATCGTGAAGATCCGCGACGATCCGCTCACCGTGATGGTCGCAGCCGCTGTCGCCGCGGCGATTCTCGTCGCCCAGGTCGTCACCGTCAGGCTGCGCGACAAGAGCTCGCCGGGCTGACGCCCTCTCACCTCCCCTAACGTGGGCCGCATGAGCATGTCAGCCGCCCTTCGCACCGCCCAGCGCTCGTCGTTGCTTCAGGTCGCCAAGTCCGCCGTCGCCACCGTGCTCGCGTGGTTCCTCGCCGGCTGGCTCATTCCTGCGCAGCCCCCGGTGTTCGCCGCGATCGCCGCGCTCCTGGTCGTCCAACCGAGCCTGAACCAGTCGTTCGGGAAGGCGCTCGAGCGCAGTGTCGGGGTCATCGTGGGTGTCGTGGTCGCCTCGGCCCTCGGCATCCTGCTCGGGACATCCACCGGGGTCGTTGCGGTCGCCGTGGTCGTGTCACTCGTGCTCGCGTGGGCCCTGCGGATGACGCCTGGCACCGGAAACCAGGTAGCCATCAGCGCGCTCCTCGTGCTCGCCCTGGGGACCGCAACGCCGGACTACGCACTCGATCGCATCATCGAGACGGTCATCGGTGCCGCGATCGGCTTCGTCATCAACGTCCTCATCGTTCCGCCGCTCCCTGTCGAGCCGGCCCGCCGCGCCGTTCGCGCGCTCGCCGACGACCTCGCCGGCACCCTCGACCGCTTGGCCGATGCCCTGCAGCACTCGCAGAGCCGGTTGCAGCTGGACGATCTTCTCGCGCGGGCGCGAGAGACGCGAGCGAGTCGGGATGCCGCGGGTGCCGCGATCGCCGCGGCACGAGACTCGCTGACCTTGAACCCTCGCGCGCCACGCCATCGCGCCGAGCTCGCTGCGCTCGACACTCTCGTCACGACGTTCACGCCGATCGTGACGCAGGCCGTGGGAATGACTCGCGCGTTCAACGAGCGCTATGACGACACTCTCCTCGACGAGCCCGCAATCGGCGCGATCGCCGAACAGTTGCGGCGAGCGGCACACGATGTGCGATTCGCCCCCGATCGCGGAGCTGCTCCTCCGACCGCTGGCGTGGTCGAGCCTGCTGCGCTGACCAGGCCTCTCGCGCTGGCCGCTCCGTCGTCGGACCACTGGATCCTCGTGGGCTCGATGATGGTCGACCTTCTCCGCATCCATCACGCGCTAGTCGAGATCGTGACCGAGACCGAGTGAGGCCGCTGAACTCCGCGCCGAACAGGGCGTTCTCACTCACCTCAGGGTGGGATTTCGAGGCGAGAGTGCGCATCCTAGAAGCGTGAGCGCGACGAACCCCCACGACGAGTACGAGGCGCTGAACCACGCCGTCGACCGTCTCGTGCGCCGCATCCCCTGGGCCGACGAGGAGAGCGTCAGACTCATGGTCGCCGAGGAGGTGGCAGCTCTCGGCGATGCGCGGCTGCGGCACTTCATCCCCGCGATGGTGGAGACTCGAGTGCTCCGGAGGCTCCGTGCGCCCGGACCGTTGGATATCGCCGTCTAGGTGACGACAGCTTTCAGTGTCACTGAAGGATTGCTAGCATCACGTCATGCTCGTTGCAGCCATCGTCATCTGGCTGGTGTCCTATGTTCTGGGCGCCGCTGGCGCGATGATCGGCGGCTCAGCGTCCTGACGCTCAGGAGATGGTGACGGCGGTGCCGTAGGCACACACCTCGACGCCGCCGCTGTCGCCGTAGTCGTTTGTCTCGAACCGGAAGGCCACGACGGCGTTCGCGCCCTTTCCTTCCGCCTCAGCCGACAACCGCGAGAGCGCCTCGATGCGGGTCTCGTGAAGCAACTCGGTGATGCCCTTGAGCTCGCCCCCCGCGAGGGCTTTGAACGATGCGCCGATGTTCGCGCCGATGTGCCGCGAGCGCACGGTAAGTCCAAAGACTTCCCCGTGGACTGCGGTGATGGTGTGGCCGGGCACGTCGTTGGTTGTGACGATCAGCATGCCGTCAGTCTGCCAGCGGGGTTGCCCCGGCGGAAGAGCGCTCAGGTCAGTATTCGTGCCTGTCAGCGGGTTGGCGCTGAAGGAATCGGTCAACCTCGTCGGCAGGCAGGTCAATGCCCGCCTGACACAGACGCTCCTGGTACACCTCGCGCAGCCGGCGGCGATCGGCATTGGGCAGATCCGCTCGCGTCTGGAGGAGGATGCCCCACATCACGTCGTCGACGGATGCGACGTGCTGCGCCATCTTCGGACGGGTCTGCAGATCGGGGTCCACTGCCGCCCGGGCAGCATCTGGGCCGGCGTCCCGACGCAGGCGCTGCTTCAACGAACGCTCGACGCGCGGGTCCTCGCGGTCATCGTGCATATCGGGGATCATGTCGTCTTCGCCCTGTTCAATGCTGCGGGTTCCCGGAGTCTCGACCCTCTCGGAGTCACCGGCGCCGCGCGTCCCCACTCCCGGGGCGTCGTTACCCCGGGAGCGGTCGGGAACCTCCGCGGTATCGCCCGGTTCGATGTCGACGGCTTCGGCTGCCCCGGAATCCGCGCCGCGCCCGCCGGCAGGCACGGACTCCACGTCGGGGCCGCGGCCGGTAACAGTATCGTCGTCCAACGACTCGGCGTTGTGTGCGGCATCCGTTCCGGTTGCGTTGCGGGGGGACTCGATTGTCCTGTGGCTGGGGTTCGTCATGGCGAGCTCCCTTCCTTGCGGTCTGGCACTCACTCTCTCTTCCCGCGCGTGTCTGGACTACCCGGTTGACAGATGGCCGATCGGGCGATCTACGCCACGAGCCCGCGCCACGCAGGACAGGACGATGCCTACGCCGTGGCCGATAGCTCTGGGCTTGGATACGCGGGCGCGGGCAACGGCAGTGACCGGGCTGCGGTGACGCGCCGGTCGCTGAGAGCGACCTCGTGCGGTTCCCCGACCAGCGCGCATCGGGCAGACACCTGCCGCGCGGCGGCGTTTCCGACCCACAGTTCGACCTCGCCGGGCTCTACCCTGCGGATTAGGTCCAATCCGGCGGCCGCAAACCGTCCGCTCGGGACGTCGAAAGTGACGATGGCGCTCTGCCCGGGTTCCAGTGTGACGCGCTCGAACCCAATGAGCTGTGCAACCGGCCGCGTCGTCGACCGATACGGGGTGTGGGCGTAGAGCTGCACGACATCCGTGGCCGCGCGCCTCCCGGTGTTCGTGACCGTGACGCTGACGCCGAGCTCGCCGCTCGTCGGGGCAGTCGCCGGAGCCGATAGATCGGTGTAGGTAAAGCTCGTGTACGTGAGCCCGAACCCGAACGGGCGAAGGGGAGTGCTGTCGGCAGTGGTGATTTCCGAAGGCCCCCCCAACAACGGATGCAGGTAGCTGTACGGCTGGGCGCCGGCGGACCGCGGCAGCGACACCGGGAGCCGCCCCGAGGGCGCGACGTCACCGGCGAGGATACGGGCCAGAGCACGTCCGCCTTCCTCGCCAGGGAAGAAGGACTGCACAACCGCGCCGACGGCGTCCGGTCCATCCAATGCCCAGTCCAGGGAGTAGGGACGCCCGCTCAACACGACCAGCGCGACAGGGGTGCCGGTCGCGGCGATGGCGGCGACGAGGTCACGCTGGACGCCGGGAAGCTCCAGGCTCGAGACGTCGTTTCCCTCTCCCACCGTGCCGCGGCCGAACAGGCCAGCACTGTCTCCGACCACGATCACTGCGACGTCGGCATCCTCGGCATCGGCGACAGCCGCTGCAAATCCCGATCGGTCATCTCCCTCGACCGCGCACCCGGCTGAGAAGGTGATCTCCGCGGCGGCGAAGCGCTCGCGGAGGGCGTCGATCACACTCGGCGCGTCGAATCCGAGTGGGGTCTCTGGATGGTGGGCGAGCACGTGGTTCGCGAAGGAATAGCACCCCATCAGTGCGGCATGGCCTGCGGCGTTGGGCCCGCTGACCGCAACCCGCAGCCCGGGAGCCGCGCCCAGTGGCAGCAGGGCTTCGTTGCGCAGCAGCACAACAGACTCCTCGGCAAGGCGCCGGGCGATGTCCCGGTGGACGGGGGAGTCGAGGTCCACGGTGGTCGGGGGAGTCTCGAACTGCTCGTCAAGGAGACCCAGCTCCTCTTTCTGTGAGAGCACGCGCAGGACGGCGCGGTCGACGAGGGCGACAAGCTCCGGATGCTGCGCGATCAGCTCGCGCAGCGGTTCCGTGTACGCGTCGCCCGTGGGCAGTTCGACGTCCACACCGGCTCGCAGTGCGAGAGCTGCGGCCTCACCGCGGCCTGCGGCGAGCTGGTGCATCGTGTGGAGGAAGGCCACCGAGAAGTAGTCGGCAACCGTCACACCGTCGAACCCCCAGCGACCCCGCAAGATGTCGGTGAGGTAGGTGGGCGTGGCAGCCGCCGGCAGCCCGTCGATCTCGGCGTAGGAGTTCATGACCGACCGCGCTCTGCCCTCGATGACCGCCATCTCGAACGGCGGCAGGTAGACATCCGCCAGCTCGCGCGGCCCCGCGTGCACGGGCGCGTGATTCCGGCCGGCCTGCGAGCCCGAGTAGCCGACGAAGTGCTTGAGTGTGGCGTGCACTCCCTGTGACTGCAGACCGCGCACGTAGGCAGTGCCGAGAACCCCGACGACGTACGGATCTTCCGAGATGCACTCGTCGACTCGACCCCACCGGGGATCCCGCACGACATCGAGCACCGGCGCAAGTCCCTGGTGGATGCCCAGCTCCCGCATCGACTGACCGATCACCGCCGCCATCTCAGCGACCAGGTCCGGGTCGAAGGCGGCGCCCCAGGCGAGCGGCGTCGGGAACGTCGCTGCCTGCCAGGCAGCGAGTCCTGTCAGACACTCCTCGTGGACGATCGCCGGAATCCCCAGCCGCGAGTTCTCGCGCAGGCGTTTCTGCTCGCTCCACAGCCACTGCGCCCGCTCGATCGGATCGACCGGACGGGTCCCGTACACGCGCGTGAGGTGGCCCAGCCCGTGAGCCGACGCATCGGCATAAAGCGTCGAGGTAGCCATCTCGCCCTGCAACGGCGCGACGATGTCGTCGCCCTGGTCGACCCAGAATCCGACGAGTTGCGCGAGCTTCTCATCGAGGGTCATCTCACCGTGCAGCGATCGCACGCGATCGCTGACGGCGGGAGTGGGTTCATCGAACACGAGCACAGTTCCTTCGGTACAGCGGATGCCGCGGGCGCGGCATCCGGGTGGGTCAGCCCTTGACGGCGCCGGTGAGACCGCCGACGATGCGGCGTTCGAAGAGGCTGAAGAACACGAGAGCGGGAATCATCGACAGCGACGTGAAGGCGAGGACCTTCGCGGTATCGACCGAATACTGGGACGCGAAAGCCTGGACGCCCAGCGGCAGCGTGAAGCTCGCCTCGTTGTTGAGGATGAACAGCGGCAGCATGTAGCTGTTCCAGCTGGCGATGAACGCGAGGATCCCGACGGTGATGACACCGGGCATCGACAGTGGAATGACCATGCGCCAGAAAAAGCCCAGTCTGCTGCATCCGTCGATGAACGCCGCCTCTTCGATCTCCCGGGGCAGCGCCTGCAGGAACGGCACCAGGATGATGATCGTCATCGGCAGGGCGAACGCTACCTGCGGGATGATGACGCCCGCGAGGGAGTTCATGAGACCGAGGTTTCGCACCAGGATGTACAGCGGTGTGATCGCGACGGTCATCGGGAACATCAGCCCCGCCGCGAACACGGCGTAGAGCACACCGCGCATCCGGAAGCGGTACCGTGCGAGCACATACGCCGCCATGAGCCCGAGCGTGACCACGAACAGTGTGGTCGCGATCGCGGCGATCGACGAGTTGAGCACCTCGCGCCAGAAGACGTCGCTGGTCAGCACGTTGAGGTAGTTCTCGAACTGCCAGGTGGCGGGCAGGCCCGCCGGGTCTTGCGTGATCTCGGAGTTCGTGCGGAAGCCGCCGATGATGATGTAGGCGACGGGAACGAGGATCAGAACGACGAGCGACCACGCCAGGAAATAGATGAAGAAGTTCCCGGTCCGTTGGCCTGCAGTGCGCTGCGGGCGGCGTCGATCGGTTCGGCCGCCGGGGACTGTCAGTGTTGCGGTGGCCATCAGTTGGCTCCTCCCGTGACGGCTCCCTCGGTGTCCCGTCGCAGCACGAAGCGCTGATAGAGCAGGGCGACAGTGAGGGAGATGAGGAAGATGACGACGGCAACAGCGCTGCCGTAGCCGAAGCTGCCTGCGTTGCGGCCGGTCACGACCATGTAGGTGGCCATCGTCGAGGTGCCGGCGGTGGATGCCACGTACTGCCCCCAGATGATGTAGACGAGATCGAACAGTTGGAGCGATCCGATGATCGAGAGGAATGCCCAGATGCGCAGGGTCGGCCCGAGGAGGGGAAGGGTGATGCTCCGCTGGATCTGCCAGTACGAGGCGCCGTCGATGGCGGCTGCCTCATAGAGTTCTTCGGGTATGCCCTGGAGCCCCGCGAGCATCAGGATGACGGCGAAGCCGATGTACTTCCAGGTGATGATGCCCATCAGCGTCCAGATCGCCAGATCCGGGTTGGACAGCCAATCCTGGGCGAGAGCGCCGAGGCCGATCTTCTCGAGGAAATCGTTGAGCGCGCCATTGGTGGCAAGCATCAGACTCCACCCGGTGCCCACGACGACTTCGGCGATGACGTACGGCACGAAGATGAGGACACGGATGAGCGACTGCCCCCGCATCTTGCGGTTCAGCAGGAGCGCAAGTCCGATCGCGATCGGGCCCTGGATCACGAGTGAGAGCACGACGATGATCGCGTTGTGCCAGAGCGCGGCCTGGAAGGCCGGGTCGCTGAGGATGACGAAGTAGTTGTTGAGACCGACGAAGTCAGTGGCGGGGCCGAAACCGCTCCAGCTGAAGAAGCCGTAGTAGGCGGCCATCACGACGGGGAAGATCACGAAGGCCAAGAAGACGATCAGGGCGGGGCCGATCAGGATGCCGATCTCGGCGCGTGTGCGCCACGACCGGCGCCGCCGAGGGCGCCGGGAGGGGGACGACGCCGAGGCGTCGCCCCCCTCTTCCGTGACGCTCACGACCGCATCCGTGACCGGATAGGTTCGTTCGCTGACGGACATGACGACCGATCAGCCTCGCGCTGCTGCGTCGTTGACCGCCTGGACGATGGCTTCGGGGGAACCGTTGCCAGCGAGAAGGTCGACGACAGCGACGTTGAGGGCGTTTCCGACGTTCTGTCCGTAGAGGGTGTCGAGCCACAGCACCACGTACGGTGCCTCGCTGTACGCCTCGAGCACCGACTGCAGAGCCGGCGTGGTCACGACATCCTGCGCCTCATTGCTGGCGGGCAGCGTCTGGAAGGCCTCGGCGTATGCCTCCTGCTGGTCCTTCGTGGCAAGGAAGTTCAGGAAGTCGACGCACTCCTCGGGGGCGTTGACCCAGCAGGAGTACCCGTCGGCCCCACCCATCATGGCGCCGGGGGTGCCGTCGCCACCGTCGATCTCGGGGAAGGGGAACCAGCCGAGGTCAGGCAGCGGCTGCTCGTCCGGGGTGAGCGACGCGATGACGCCCGGGTTCCACGCGCCCATGAGTTCCATCGCTGCCTGGCGGTTGGCCAGCAGACCCGCCGACGATCCTGCACCCTGCTGCGCGGGGGTCGTGAGGAAGCCGTCGTTGAAGGGCTCCGTGGCGATGAACTCCTGGAGGTCCTCACCTGCGCGCAGCCAGCACTCGTTGTCGAACGAGCGGGTCTTGGCCGCCTCGTCCATCGCTTCCTGCGAGCACTCGCGCAGTGCGAAGTTGTAGTACCAGTGAGCTGCCGGCCAGGCATCCTTCGCCCCGACGGCGATCGGTGTGATGCCGGCGGCCTTCAGGGTGTCATTGACCTCGACGAGCTCGTCGATCGTGCCAGCGGGCTCGACTCCTGCCTCGTCGAAGAGGTTCTCGCTGTAGAAGATTCCCTCGGGGAGCACGGCGAGCGGCATGCCGAAGACCTTGCCGTCCAGGGTGAAGGCGCTCAGCGACGATGCCATAGCCGACTCGGCTTCGGCGGAGATCTTGCCTGTCAGGTCCATCACCTGGCCGGCATCGACGACGTCGGCGAGTTTTCCGCCACCGCGAGCCATGAACACGTCGGGGGCGTCTCCCGCGTTCAACGCGGTCTGAAGCTTGCCGTCCATGTCTTCGTTCTGGATGGACTGCACCTCGACGGTGACGTCGGGGTTCTCGGCCATGAAGGCCGCTGCGGCGTCTTCCCAGTACTGCATGCCATCGCCGGTCGTCGAGTTCTGCCAGACGGTCAGGGTGACCTGGCCATCTGAGGACTCGCCGCCGGAGCCGCTGCATCCGCTGAGCGCGAGTGCGCCGACGGCCAGTGCGGCCGACGCCGTGAGTACTTTGCTGTACTTCATGTGATTCTCACCTGTTCTCTTCATTGAGGAGCGGCTCGGGCGTCGAGCCGCCGCTGCGTGGACACGGTGCATGTGGGGCGAGCGTGCCGTGTCTCGCGGCCCGTGGGGGGGCGACGTGGGAACAGTGTCGTCAGGTCTATCGAGACATGTCAAACGTTTTCGAAAACCTTTTCAAAATCCGCTAGGGTGACCATTCATGGCGAGACGTCCGACGATCACCGATATCGCAACCGCAGCGGGCGTGTCGGTGGCCACCGTGTCGAAGGCGGTCAACGGTCGCTACGGTGTGGCGCCCGAGACCGTCGACAAGGTCATGCGGGTGGTCGCCGAGATGGGTTACGAATCAAGTCTCGTTGCCAGCCGGATGCGCGGTGTGCGAACCGGCGTCGTTGGGGTTCTCCTCGCCGAGTTCGAACCGTTCAGTGCCGAAGTCCTCAAGGGCGTCGGGGCTGCTGCAGAGTCGCTCGAGCTGGATGTGCTCGCCTACAGCACACCGCGACGGGTGCACGGCGCAGGATGGGAGAACACCTCTCTTGCGCGGCTGGCGGGGAGCCTCATCGACGGGGCGATCATTGTGACTCCGACCGTGGAGGCGATCGTCGCCGACATCCCGGTCGTCGCTATCGACCCGCACGTCGGGCCGGGGGACGGCGTGCCCACCGTCGAGGCCGATAGTTTCGGGGGAGCGGTCTCGGCCGTCAAGTATCTGATCGAGCTCGGTCACCGCCGCATCGGGTTCGTCGCGGGGCGACCAGACCTCCGATCATCCCGCGCGAGAGACGCCGGTTATCGCCGGGCGTTGGCCGATTCAGGAATCCCCTACGACGCCGAGATCGTGCGAGTCGGCTTCTACGAGCAGGATGCTGCGCGCACCGCGGCGCTGTCGCTGCTCGAGTCGCCGCGCCGCCCGACCGCCGTCTTCGCCGCCAACGACCTCTCCGCCATCGGGATCATCGAAGTCGCGCGGGAGATCGGCCTCGAGGTCCCACGCGATCTGTCGGTGATCGGATTCGACGATGTGCTCGAAGCATCCCGGATGTCGCCGCCACTGACGACGATTCGCCAGCCCATGCGGCGGCTCGGGGCGGCAGCCATGTCGCTGTTGACGACTCTCATGAACGGTGAGGAACCGCCCGAACGCCATCTGCGCCTAGCCACGCAGCTCATCCCACGCGCCACGACCGCCCCGCCGAGGTCGTCAGGTCAGCGGTAGTGCGACCAGCACGAGGATGCTGAGGGCTCCGACAAGTCCCACGAACACCGCCAGGGTCAGTAGAAGCGCCCCGTCCGGGACGATCGTGTGATCCCGGGCGGTGACTGTCGCGAATGACACGCGTTCGTAGCGCCGGCGCGACCATCCCCACAGGACTGCCGAGAAGATCACCCCGACGATGCCGGGCAGGATCCACCATCCGCTTCCGAGAGCCGCCGGCAGTAGTCGCATCGCCACGACGGATCCGACGGCGATGCTCAGCCCGGTCCGCCGCCATGCCAGCTCTGTCCGCTCGGGCTGGAGACCCGGATCGTACAGCTCGTCACTCACGCGGATGTCGCCTTAGGCGAAGATGACGGCGAGCAGGATCAGCGCCGCTGAGACGGTGACCGCGACGCCGGTGATCGCGCCCAGCAGCGACCCCGGAAGGGGGGTGGCAAGCCGAAGGGCACGCTCGCTGCGCTGCCATCCGAGCCACGCCAAAGCGGGGGTGATCATGCCCATGACGATGAGCACGAGACTGGCTGCCAGACGCAGGCCGGGGTGGAGCGCGAGCCCGAGCACCTCGAGGGCGACGCCACCGGCGATCAGCGCGAGCGCAGTGCGGATCCAGGCAAGGAAGGTGCGTTCATTTGCCAGTGTGAAGCGGACGTCCGGTTCGGAGCCATGGCGGTAGACGGACTGCGGAAACCGCGATCTCATCGGCCCTCCCTGCTCGCTGACGAGTCACACCCTAGCGTGACCCACGCCGCTCACTCGGGGCGGTCGCGTGCGCTCAGGTGCTCAGCGCGGAGCGAAGATCCTCGATGGCCTCACACCAGCCCGGATCCCCGGCCCCCGCCCACTCGGTAGCCAGCTCGCTGCCCTCGCCGCACGCCGCGGTCAGTGCGGCGATCGCGAGGGCCACCGTGTCGAGCGTCGGTCGCCCGGCGCGCACGATGAAGGCCTCGACCTCCTCGGTGTATGCATCCCGCTGCGTCGCGTGTCCGAGACCGTGCGCGACCACCTCGGCTGCGGCGACGGCGATGATCGCCGTGTCGCGTTCGACGTCCTCGATGTCCTCGAGCGCGTCCGCCAGGGCGTCGTCGACGACTCCCCAGTCCGACTCGTCCTCGAGCTCCCATGCCCAGTCGGCCGCGACATCGTTGCCGAACGGCTCAACGCTCCATGCACCCATGGCCCACACGGTATATGTCGCGGATGAACGGTTCACGCTCCTCGGGTGGCCCCGGTGTGACTCCCCGGCAAAACCTCTTCATGCGCCGCTGTGCGCTCCGACGCGCGTACTCGGGTCGGGGTCAGGGGGTGGGTGCGCCGGTGGATTCGACCGGCTCGATATCGGCGATCGGAAGAGTGATCTGCGCGCAGGTTCCGACGGGCTCGGCCCGCGCGAGCTCGATCCTGCCGTCCATCGACGACAACAGCTCCTTGACGATAGCGAGTCCGAGACCGGTCCCCGGCACCCCGCGGCTCGTGCTCGAGGAGCTGCGATAGAACCGATCGAAGATGTGGGTCAGGTCCTCGTCGGCGATTCCCTCGCCCTCATCCGAGATCGTGACGACCACCTGGTGGTCGGTGCGGTAGGCAACGACAGAGATCGTGCCGCGATCGGGCGAGAACTTGATCGCGTTGGTGAGGATGTTGGTGAAAACGCGCGTGAGATCGATCTCGCGACCGTGAACGGGCAGATCCGGCTCGATCTCGGCGGCGACCCGAAGGTGGCGTTGCTGGATGCTGTGCTTCGCGTCTTCGATGCTGCGCTGCAGCGCCAGCCCGGCATCGGTGACGGGCAGAGCGTCAGCTGCGGCCGGTCCGCGGCTGAGCTTTGACACCAGCAGAACGTCGTCGATCACCCCGCGTAGCCGCGTCGCGTTGCGAAGGATGACCTCCACCTGCTCGCGGACGTTCGGGTCGTCGGTCGATTCGCTGAGTTCCTCAGCGAATCCCAGGATCGAGGTGATCGGGGTCCGCAGCTCGTGCGTGACGCTCGCGACGAAGTCGACTTTTTGCTGGGTGAGGGCTTGGAACGTCCTGCTCACCTGGCGTTCGCGCTCCAGCCGCCACTCCATTTCTCGCTCGGCTTCTCGGAGCGGCCGCAGATCCTGGACCGATACCAGGAGTACGCGGTTCAGGCCGGAGCGGTTGACGGCGTCAATCGTGATCGTGGCTGGCGGGTTCCCGGGTGCCACGTCCTCCCAATCGACGGTCACCGACACGTCGTATGTCGCCTCGGCCAGCGACGGTCGCAGGAGTGCGTCCTCGCGAAGTCGCCAGCGTCCCGTATCCGAGCGCTCGAACTCGCTGCGCAGCATCACGACCGCGGAAGCGTTGACTTCGAGAACGGAGTACTTGCCGGGGCCGTCCTCTTGGAGGATGGCGAACCCGCTCTTGGACTGCCGGAATGCGTCATGCAAGAGATGCGATACCGCCATCTGCCGGCTCTCCAGTGCCCGTCTGTCGTTCTGCGATGCCGAGATCGCGAGAGTCGTCGCGCCGAAACAGATCGTGAAGACCTGGAGTGCTGTTGCGGTAGGAAGTTCCGAGCCGGCAGCCGCGTACGCTCCGCCACCGATGACGGTGAGTCCCGAGGCGGTGCCGACGACCGCGAGCAGCTGCACGGCGACGAAGAACATCGGCTCGGCGACCGCGGCCCACGCCATGAGCGGCATGGCGAGGATCGGAACCGCGACCGGTGTGCCGGGGAAGAACGCGATCACCGTGGCGGCGAGCATCGCGACGGTGAGCACGACGCTGCGCCACCAGCGCACCGACGCTGCGCGGGGGATCGCGATGAGTCCCAACGGGGCGATGAGGACCATCGCAGACAGGTGCGACGCGCCGATCGTCCAGAAGGCATCCACGAAGTCGCCGCCGCTGAACTCCCGGGCAACTCCCACGAGTGCTCCGACGATTGCCGCGCCGCTGATCGCCCCGATTGCGAAACGACCGACGTCCATCAGGGTTGTCAGCCGGGGTCGATCCTGTTCCCGCGAGACCGCTGTCGCAACCAACCACGCCTCGACCGCGACGCCGAGGGACCCCAGGATCACCACCAAGAGGGGGCGGTCGGCGACTGCCGATCCCAGGCCCGACGCTAGACCTACCGCGATTGCGGTCAACCACCGCCAGCGGAGCGGGGATGCCGCCGCCGCGATGGCCCCCACAGCCGCTGCAGGCCACCACCACGCCAGGTTCATCACGCCGCGTTGCTCGAGCGCGAAGACAACCGAGAGCGCCCCGCCGAGTGTGACCAGCCCGGCGACGAAGACGGCTCGCCATAGTGGCGCGGCCTGACCGATTGTCGCCGCAACGCTTGGCCGCGTCATGCCCGATCCCTTCTGACCTGCCCACCCCTTCGGACTAGCATGGCTCACAGCAGGGGCTTTCGCAGGCCTGAAGCAGACTTTTGCCGAAGGGAGGGTCGCGTGGCGCGCATCATCGTCATCGATGACGACGCGGACATCGTCCGGCTCGTCGCGATCCGTCTCGCTCGTGCTGGCCACGATGTTGACGAATACTACGACGGCACCTCCGGACTCGGGGCGATCCAATCGTCGAAGCCGGACCTTGCCGTTGTCGACTGGATGATGCCGGGTCTCGACGGCATCGGCGTCGCGCAGGCGGTGCGGGCGGATGCCGCACTCGCCGCGATGCCCCTGCTGCTGCTCACGGCCCGCTCAGACCCCGCCGAACACGATTACGCATGCGCGCAAGGTTTCTCTGCTGTCGTGACCAAACCCTTCACGAAGGCGGAGTTGCTGAGCGCGGTCAGCGCGCTTCTTCCAGAGGACCAGGCCGCTCCGGAAGCCGGCTGAGCGGATCTGCCAGCAGGCCAGCGAACGCCGCCTCGGCGGCGCCGATCAGCAGCCTGTCATCGGCCAGGACCGCGGCGCGGATGTCGACGTCCTCGGCGTTCGCGGGCATCGACTGCGCGCGTACGAGATCGGTGAGCTGATCCGTGGCCCCCTCCGTGAGCATCGCGAGGAAGCCGCCGAGCACGATCGCGCGAGGGTTCAGGACGTTGACGGCGTTCGCCAGCGCTGTCGCGAGAATCCGTCGTTGCCTGTCGGTCTCGGCGGCGACGCTGGGGTCATCGGATGTCGACAGCGCAGCAGCCAACGTCGGGTCGTCGGCGCTCGTCAGGCCGACTGCCCGCAGAAGCCGTGAGCGGCTGACTTCGTCCTCGAGGACGCCCTCGGGAGCTTGCTGATCGGCCGTGCTGGCGATGCCGGGACGGTTCTGACCGAACTCACCGGCGTAGCCGGAAACCCCTCGCACCGGCATCCCGTGAACGATCAGACCGCCACCGATGCCGCTGGCGCCACCGTTGAGATAGACGACGTGGTCGAGTCCCCGCGCCGCGCCGTAGAGGTGCTCGGCGACGGCTCCGAGGGTCGCGTCGTTGTCGACGGCCGTGGGCAGCCCGGTCGCGTCGGCGACGAGTTCCCGGATCGGTGCATCGTGCCATTCGAGGTGGGGGGCGGTGCGCACCAGGCCGTCCCGCGCGCGGACGAGCCCGGGAACCGCGATCCCGATGCCGACGATGCGGCGCCCTGCGAGTGCGGTCTCCTGCCACGCAGCGACCGTGTCGGCCACGAGAGCCGCAGTCTCGCCGGGAGTGACGAGTTCGGTGCGCTCGATCCGGAGCCGGGCGGCGATCGATTGGTCGAGGGCTACCGCCGCGATCGTCACGGCATCCACCTCGGGGTTCACGGCGACCGCGACGATCCGGGGATCGGCGGCGACGATCGGCGACGGGCGGCCGACGCGCCGAGAGGGATCGGGGGCGGTCTCTGTCACAAGGCCCGCCGTGCACAGTTCGGCAACGAGATCGGCGATCGTCGAACGGTTGAGTCCCGTCGCGAGGGTCAGAGCTGCCCGCGACCGGGGGCCTTCGAGGTGGACCTGCCCGAGAACGCGAGCGAGATTGCGGGTCCTGACGCTGTCGGTTCCCGGCTCGAGCATGCGTTCACTGTAGGGGATAGCGGAGGCATCCGTCGTGGTATAGGTTGTTGCTCGCAACAATTATCCGCGTGCCTCGTGCAAAGGAGCAGTCATGCCCACCCCCACCCCCGCCGACAAGTTCTCTTTCGGCCTCTGGACCATCGGCTACAACGGGGCAGATCCGTTCGGTGGACCCACCCGGCCAGCGCTTGACGTCGTCCACGCCGTCGAGAAGCTCGCCGAGCTCGGCGCCTACGGTCTCACTTTCCACGACGACGACCTGTTCGCCTTCGGATCGACCGATGCCGAGCGCCAGACTCAGATCGACCGCCTCAAGGGCGCCCTGGCCGACACCGGCCTCATCATCCCGATGGTGACGACCAACCTGTTCTCGGCCCCCGTCTTCAAGGACGGCGGATTCACCTCCAACGACCGGCAGGTGCGCCGCTTCGCCCTGCGCAAGGTGCTGCGCAACCTCGACCTCGCGGCCGAGCTCGGCGCCAAGACCTTCGTCATGTGGGGCGGGCGTGAAGGCGCCGAGTACGACGCCGCCAAAGACATCCGCGCCGCCCTCGAGCGCTACCGCGAGGCAGTCAACCTGCTCGGTGACTACGTGACCGACAAGGGTTACGACATCCGCTTCGCTATCGAGCCCAAGCCCAACGAGCCCCGCGGTGACATCCTGCTGCCGACCGTCGGTCACGCCCTCGCATTCATCGAGTCGCTCGAGCGTCCCGAGCTCGTGGGCCTGAACCCTGAGGTCGGTCACGAGCAGATGGCGGGCCTGAACTTCGCCGCCGGAATCGCGCAAGCGCTCTACCACGGCAAGCTCTACCACATCGATCTCAACGGCCAGCGGGGCATCAAGTACGACCAGGACCTCGTCTTCGGTCACGGCGACCTGCACAACGCGTTCGCCCTCGTGGACCTGCTCGAAAACGGCGGCCCGAACGGCGGACCCGCATACGAGGGCCCTCGCCACTTCGACTACAAGCCGAGCCGCACCGAGGACGAGTGCGGCGTGTGGGATTCCGCTGCGGCCAACATGCGCACCTACCTGCTCCTCAAGGAACGGGCGCAGGCCTTCCGCGCCGACCCCGAGGTGCAGGAGGCGCTGGCTGCCGCACGCGTGCCCGAGCTGTCGGTGACCACGCTCGGCGAGGGTGAGTCCTACGACGACCTGCTCGCTGACCGCTCGGCGTACGAGGAGTTCGACCCGGCGCAGTACTTCGGTGGCAAGGGATTCGGCTTCGTGCGTCTGCAGCAGCTGGCCACCGAGCACCTGATGGGCGCCCGCTAGTCAGTCCAACCGCCGCTTCGGCCCCGACGCCGGTGGTGGCTAACTCCTCAATCCTCGCGGATCGGGCCCGAATCGGCATGTCGATCGGGCCCGATCCGCGTCGAGAATGAGGAGTTGCCGACGCCGAACGCGCCCGACAAGACCTGAGGAGAACCTGACGTGACACTGGTGATGGGGGTCGATTCGTCGACCCAGTCGTGCAAGGTCGTCATGACGGATGCCGAGACCGGCGCGGTCATCCGGGAAGGCCGCGCCGCCCATCCGGCGGGTACCGAGGTGGACCCCGCCGCGTGGTGGTCAGCGCTGCAGGAGGCGGTCTCGGCAGCCGGCGGCCTCGATGATGTGGCTGCCTGGTCGATCGGGGGTCAGCAGCACGGCATGGTGGTGCTGGATGCCGATGGTCGCGTCATCCGTCCCGCGCTGCTGTGGAACGACACCCGGTCCGCCGGGGCGGCGACCGATCTCATCGCCGAATTCGGTGCTGAGGACCTTGCTCGGCGCACGGGTCTCGTGCCGGTCGCCTCGTTCACCATCACGAAGCTCCGGTGGCTGCGCGATCACGAACCCGAGAACGCAGCCCGAGTGGCGGCAGTCGCACTCCCGCACGATTGGCTGACGTGGCGGCTGCGAGGCTACGGTCCTCGCGGCGAATCTGCTCGCGGTCCCGTGCTCGAAGAACTCGTCACGGACCGGTCGGACGCCTCGGGCACCGGGTACTGGTCGCCGGATGCCTGGCGTGCGGACGCGGCAGGGAAGGTCGTGGCCGACGGCTACGACCGCGATCTGCTGGCCGCCGCGCTCGGCCATGACGCCGCGCTCCCCCGGGTGCTCGGTCCGCGGGAGTGGGTGGCAGGTCGCGACGGCAGGCGTGTCGCGCCCGGCGCTGGGGATAACGCCGGCGCCGCGCTCGGGGTCGGTGCCGGCCCCGGCGATGTCGTCATCTCGATCGGAACGAGCGGAACCGTCTTCGCCGTGAGTGAGCATCGGACGATCGACCCCACCGGGACTGTTGCCGGGTTCGCGGATGCCGACGGGCATTTCCTGCCGCTTGTCGCGACCCTCAACGCGGCGCGGGTGCTCGACACGATCGCGGCGTTGCTCTCCGTCGACCACGATGGCCTCAGCCGGCTAGCGCTGGCCGCCGAGCCGGGAGCCGCGGGCCTGACCCTCCTCCCGTACTTCGAGGGGGAGCGCACGCCCAATCTGCCGGATGCGACAGCTGCCCTCACCGGCATGACCCTCGCCTCGACAACACGCGAAAACCTGGCCCGCGCCGCCGTCGAAGGCATGCTGTCTGGGCTCGGCGCTGGCCTGGACGCCCTGCGCGCTCTCGATGTGCCGCTTCGCCGCGCGGTACTGATCGGTGGCGGCGCTCAGTCCGACGCAGTTCGCGAGATCGCCCCGGCGGTGTTCGGGATGCCCGTGGAGGTTCCGTCGCCCGGTGAGTACGTGGCGCTCGGCGCCGCTCGTCAGGCTGCGTCCGTCCTGGACTGATCTCCCCCTCCCGTCCGTGCCCGCGAGACTGCACGGTGCAGCCTCGTGCGGGCGGGGAGGGGGTCGCGCTCGGCTGTCGGACTCACAGCGATCTCGTACCCGCGGTCCGTAGGTTGGCGGCATGAGTCACGCGTCGGCCATGCACCCCGCGACCTCGCAGCTTTCGCACCCGGCTTCCGATGAGGTGACTGTCTCGCTCTCGCAGTTGAGGGCCGCCCGCGACGAGGTGCAGCGCTTCTTGTTGCCCTACCAGTTCGGCCTGAAGGAAATCGAGACGAAGGTCGAGATCCTGCGCGACGAGTTTCTGCAACTGCACGATTACAACCCGATCGAGCACATCTCCAGCCGCGTGAAATCCGCCGACAGTCTCGTCGCCAAGGTCGGTCGTAAGGGCATCGACGGGGACTTCGACTCGATCCGAGCGCACATCACCGATATCGCGGGCATCCGGGTCACCTGCAGTTTCGTGGCAGATACGTACCGCCTGTTCGACCTGCTGACCCAGCAGGACGACATCGAGGTGCATTCGGTGAAGGATTACATCGCCGATCCGAAACCCAATGGCTACAAGAGCCTGCACGCGATCGTGCGGGTTCCCGTATTCCTCTCGACCGGCCGCCTCGACGTGCCGGTCGAAGTCCAGTTCCGCACGATCGCGATGGATTTCTGGGCGAGCCTCGAGCACAAGATCTACTACAAGTTCGACCGCCAGGTACCCGAGACTCTGCTTGCGGAGCTGAAGGATGCCGCGGCAAGCGCCGCAGAACTCGACGAACGGATGCAGCGCCTGCACCGTCAGGTGCACGGCATCCGTCCGGCTCCACCGCGAACTCTCGAGGTCTGATCTTCCGCCGCTCTAGCAGGGCTGAGCTCCCGGTAGCAACCACCCCCACCGGGAAACCCTGCTCGACTAGGGTGGAATCCCACCAGGAAGGGGTGCCGTGCAGACATGGCCAGGGTCGGCGTATCCGTTGGGTGCGACCTTCGATGGGAACGGAACCAACTTCGCCCTCTTCAGTGAGGGCGCTGACCGAGTCGAGCTGTGCCTGTTCGGCGAGCGCGGTCGGGAGACACGCGTCGACATGCTCGAGGTCGATGCGTACGTGTGGCACGCGTACCTCCCCAACATCGCACCGGGGCAGCGCTACGGGTACCGCGTCCACGGCGAGTACGACCCGACATCCGGCAAGCGGTTCAACCCCAACAAGCTGCTCCTTGACCCCTACGCGAAAGCTGTCGACGGGCAGGTGAACTGGGGCCAGTCGGTGTTCGGTTATACCTTCGGCGACCCCGACTCGCGCAACGACGACGACTCCGCCGCCGACATGATGAAGGGCGTTGTCATCAATCCCTTCTTCGACTGGGGCGGTGACCGGCCGCCGCGAATCCCGTACTCGGAATCCTTCATCTACGAGGCCCACGTCAAGGGGCTGACGATGCGGCATCCTGACATTCCGGATGAGATCCGCGGCACCTACAGCGCCATCGCGCACCCGCTGATCATCGAGCACCTCAAGCGGCTCGGGGTCACGGCGATCGAGCTGCTGCCGGTGCACCAGTTCATCAACGACTCGATGCTGGAAGAGAAGGGCCTCTCCAACTACTGGGGTTACAACACGATCGCCTTCCTCGCGCCGCAGAACACCTACTCCTCGTCGGGGCAGCGGGGGCAGCAGGTGCAGGAGTTCAAGGGCATGGTGCGCGCCCTGCACGAGGCCGGTATCGAGGTCATCCTGGATGTCGTCTACAACCACACCGCAGAGGGCAACCACCTGGGTCCCACACTCTCCTTCCGCGGCATCGATAACGAGGCCTACTACCGCCTCGAGAATGACGACAAGCGGTACTACACCGACTACACCGGCACGGGCAACAGCCTGAACGTCGGCAACCCGCACGCACTGCAGCTGATCATGGACTCGCTGCGGTACTGGGTGCTCGAGATGCACGTCGACGGCTTCCGCTTCGACCTCGCTGCGACCCTCGCCCGAGAGTTCTACGACGTCGATCGACTCGCCACGTTCTTCGAACTCGTCCAGCAAGATCCCGTGGTCAGTCAGGTCAAGCTCATCGCCGAGCCCTGGGATGTCGGTCCCGGCGGCTATCAGGTCGGGAACTTCCCGCCGCAATGGACGGAGTGGAACGGTAAGTACCGCGACACCGTCCGCGATTTCTGGCGGGGTGAGCCGCAGGCCCTCGGAGAGTTCGCCTCGCGGCTGACCGGATCCAGCGACCTGTACGCGCACTCCGGGCGCTGGCCGGTGGCATCCATCAACTTCGTCACAGCTCACGACGGGTTCACGCTGCGCGACCTCGTCTCGTATGAGCAGAAGCACAACGAGGCCAACGGTGAGGACGGGCGCGACGGCGCTGATGACAACCGGTCGATGAACTTCGGGGTCGAAGGTCCCACCGACGACCCGCAGGTCAACGAACTGCGGGAGCGGATGCAGCGCAACTTCATTGCGACGCTGCTGCTGTCGCAGGGTGTGCCCATGCTGCTGCACGGCGACGAGCTCGGGCGCACGCAGGGCGGCAACAACAACGGTTACGCCCAGGACAACGAGATCACCTGGATCGACTGGGAGAACGTCGACGCGAGTCTGATCGATTTCACGTCGGCACTGGCCCGCCTGCGCCGCGATCACCCCACGTTCCGGCGTCGCCGCTTCTTCGACGGGCGTCCCGTCCGCCGCGAAGAAGTGGAGCGCATCCCCGACATCGTGTGGCTGCGGCCGGACGGCACGCAGATGCAGCCGGAAGACTGGGACTCCGGATTCGGACGCTCGATCGGCGTGTTCCTCAACGGGAACGGCATCCGTGAGCGCGACCGCCGTGGCGAGCCGATCACCGATCTGCACTTCCTCGTGCTCTTCAACGCCGGCGACGAGCCGGTCGAGTTCACGCTCCCGGATGTCGAATTCAGCCCCAACTGGGACGTTCTGGTCGACACCGCCGGGACGCTCGCCAACACCGAGCCGGTCCATCCGGGCGCGGCAGTGGACCTCGCTGCCAAGTCGGTGGTCGTGCTGTGTGAACACGTCGAGGAAGAGGCCGAGGTCGAAAGGTTCGTCGCAGCCTCCCTGGCCACCGGAACTGTCTCGATCGACGAGGTCCCGGGAGCGGCCCCCAAGGAAGAACTGTCGAGGTAGCGATGCATCCTGAGTCGACCTACCGCCTGCAGATCCGCGCCGCGTTCGACCTGGATGCCGCAGCCGCCGTCACCGGGTACCTGCGCGACCTCGGCGTCGGTTGGGCCTATCTTTCCCCGCTGTTGCAGTCGACTTCCGGCTCCGATCACGGATACGACGTCGTCGACCCGACCCGCGTAGACCCCGCCCGCGGCGGGGCGGAGGGACTCGAACGCTTCGCCGCTGCCGCGCGCGCCGCGGGCCTCGGCATTCTCATCGACACGGTTCCCAACCACATGGGGATCGCGGTGCCCGCCGAGAACCCGTGGTGGTGGGACGTGCTGCTGCGTGGTCGCGACTCGCGGTACGCCGCAGCGTTCGACATCGATTGGGAGTTCGGCGGCGGAAAGGTGCGAGTGCCGGTCCTCGGGTCGGACGCCGACGAGATCATCGATGCGATGGAGATCCGGGTGGATCCGGCGCCGACGGCGCTCGCGCCCCACGGCACGGTGCGCTACTTCGACCACGAGTTCCCGCTCGCGGAGGGGACCGCGCCGGCGGAAGCGACGTCGTACCCGGATGCCGTCCGCCAGGTGCTCGCTCGACAGCACTTCGAGCTGATGTTCTGGCAGCTCGAGGCATCCGAGCTGAACTACCGGCGCTTTTTCGCGGTCTCGACCCTGGCGGGAGTGCGCGTCGAAGACCCGGTGGTCTTCGACGAGGCCCACGAAGAGGTGGCGCGGTGGTTCCGGGAGGGGCTGGCCGATGGCCTGCGCATCGATCACCCCGACGGGCTTGTCGACCCCGGCGGCTATCTCGAACGGCTCGGCTCGCTCACCGGCCGCCGGTACACGCTGGTCGAGAAGATCCTCGAGCACAGCGCGACGGAGCATCCTGAGTTGCTGCCGGCCTGGTGGGACACCGACGGCACGACCGGGTACGACGCCATGGCCGAGATCGACCGCGTCCTCATCGACCCTGACGGTGAGGGTGCCCTTGACGCCCTCGACGAGCGGCTGCGCCGCGCGACCGGCCTGCGGCCGGCGCAACCCTGGCCCGATCTCATCCACGACACCAAGCGGATGATCGCAGACACGATCCAGGGCAGCGAGATCGCCCGACTCGTGCGATGTCTGCCCGAGCACGTGGCGCTCGCTGCTCCGGATGCCGCCGATGCCCTGGCTGAGATCCTCGCCTGCTTCCCCGTCTACCGCTCCTACCTCCCCGCGGGGCGGGAGGCACTCGATGAAGCCCTGGCCGAGGCATCCGCTCGCCGCCCCGACCTGGCCGCGGCGATCGATACGCTCTCGCCGTTCGTGGCCGACCCGGCGCTCGAGGTGGCCCGCCGCTTCCAGCAGACGACGGGCCCGGTCATGGCCAAGGGCGTCGAAGACACCGCGTTCTACCGGGCCACGCGCCTGGGCACCCTCACCGAGGTCGGCGGGGATCCGTCGGTGTTCTCGCTATCGGTCGCGGGGCTCCACGAGGCGTTTGCCCGCAGGCAGGCACAGCGGCCGACATCGATGACGTCCCTGTCGACGCACGACACGAAGCGCGGGGAGGACGTGCGGGCGCGCCTCTCGGTGCTCGCCGAGATCCCGCATCGCTGGGCGAACGTGCTCGAACAGTTGCGAGGAATCGCCTCGACGGGACACGGGCCGTTCGACGCCCTGCTGTGGCAGGCGATCATCGGATCGTGGCCCGCCACTCCTGAGCGCCTGCACGCCTACGCCGAGAAGGCAGCACGGGAAGCGGCAGAGGCAACGACCTGGTGGAATCCCGATGCCGACTTCGAGCGCCGGATGCACGCCGTCGTCGACGCTGCGTACGGTGAAGCCAGGGAACTGGTCGAGGCTTTCGTCGCCGAGATCGCGCAGCCGGGGTGGAGTAACTCGCTGTCTGCGAAGCTCGTGCAGGTGGCTGGGCCCGGAGTTCCCGACGTTTACCAGGGGTCGGAGTTGTGGGAGACCTCTCTGGTGGACCCCGACAACCGTCGCGCTGTCGACTTCGCGAAGCGCGCGGCGATGCTCGCCGAGCTCGACCGTGGCGAGTCCGAGGGGAACGTTCCCGCCATCGACGCTTCGGGGGCAGCGAAGCTGCTGGTCACCTCGCGCGCGCTGCGGTTGCGGCGCGACCGGCCCGAGCTGTTCACGCGCTATCTGCCCGTCGAGGTGCTGGGTTCGGCGTCCGGGCACGCCATAGCTTTCGACCGGGGTGGGGCGATCGCCGTCGCCACCCGGCTGCCCGTGGGCCTGGTGGCGGGGGGCGGCTGGGGCGACACCCGGATGC
This sequence comes from Microbacterium schleiferi, assembly GCF_020781975.1. Classification (GTDB taxonomy): domain Bacteria; phylum Actinomycetota; class Actinomycetes; order Actinomycetales; family Microbacteriaceae; genus Microbacterium. The sequence continues at coordinate 240,295 of NZ_JAJGNI010000002.1, read as the reverse complement.
TGATTCCGGGCGGAACCTGGACCGATGCGCTCACGGGCCGGGCCTATCCCGGCGGAGACGTGCCCCTGGGCGAGGTGCTGAGCGCGCTTCCTGTCGCGCTCCTGACACGTCAGACACCCGAGAAGCGTCGAGACACCGCACGTGACGGGGTTTCTCACACAGGCTCCGGTGTCTCGGGTTCCAGAGAAGCGGAGGAAGCATGATCGAGGTCTGGGCTCCCCGAGCGGAGCGGGTACGGATGCGTCGACCCGGCCATGCCGACGCGGAGATGACCGTGCGTGAGCGCGGATGGTGGACGGCAGACGTTGAGCTTGCTGATGGTGACGAGTACGGGTTCGTCCTCGGGGACGGCGACGCGCTGCGCCCCGATCCGCGGTCGCGGCGTCAGCCCCGGGGAGTGCACGAAGCATCGGCGTTCTTCGACGCCGAAGCCTTCGCGTGGACCGACGGCTCGTGGACCGGACGTCAGTTGGCCGGCGGCCTGATCTACGAGATGCACGTCGGAACCTTCACTCCCGAAGGCACCCTGGATGCCGCCATCGAGCGGTTCGATCACCTGATCTCGCTCGGGGTCACGCACGTCGAGCTGCTGCCGGTCAACGGGTTCAACGGCGTCTGGAACTGGGGCTACGACGGCGTGCTCTGGTACACGGTCCATGAGGCCTACGGCGGCCCCGCCGCCTATCAGCGGTTCGTGGATGCCGCGCACGCCGCGGGGCTGGCCGTCATCCAGGACGTCGTCTATAACCACCTCGGCCCCAGCGGGAACTATCTGCCCGAGTTCGGCCCGTACCTGCGTGATGCGGCGCGCAACACGTGGGGACTGTCGGTCAACCTCGACGCGCGCGAGGTGCGCGAGTTCATCATCCAGAACTCCCTCATGTGGCTGCGCGATTACCACGTCGACGGGCTGCGGCTGGATGCCGTGCATGCCCTCCGTGATGAGAGCCCGACCCACATCCTGCAGGAGCTCGCCGAGGCCGCCGATGCCCTCTCGGCGCACCAGGGTCGGCCGCTGACGCTCATCGCGGAGTCCGATCTGAACGACCCGACTCTGATCCTGCCGCGGGAAGCCGGCGGGTACGGTCTCACCGCACAGTGGAGCGATGACTACCACCACGCGCTCCATGTCGCAGTCAGCGGCGAGACCGTGGGGTACTACGAGGACTTCGGCGCGCTGGGCGCCTTCCCCAAGGTCTGGACCGAAGGGTTCTTCCACAACGGCACCTACTCGTCGTTCCGGGGGCGGGACCACGGCTTCCCGATCCCACCGACGGTTCCCACCTGGCGGCTGGTGACCTTCGGCCAAGACCATGATCAGATCGGTAATCGCGCCGCCGGCGACAGGCTCAGCCAGTCCCTCTCCACCGACCGGCTTGCCGTCGCAGCGGTCTTGACACTGACTACGCCCGGAACGCCGATGCTGTTCATGGGCGAGGAATGGGGAGCATCCACGCCGTGGCAGTTCTTCACCTCGCACCCGGAGCCCGAGCTGAGGGAAGCTACCGCAAAGGGTCGCATCGAGGAGTTCGAGAAAATGGGCTGGGACCCGGCGATCGTCCCCGACCCGCAGGATCCCGAGACCTTCCACCGCTCGAAGCTGGACTGGGCAGAGGCAGCCACCTCACCGGAGGTGGGGGTCGACCACGCGCGGCTGCTGCAGCTGTATCGCGACCTCGCCGCGGTGCGTCGCGCGCGGCCCGAGCTGACAGATCCCGCCTTCGCGGACTGCGATGCGCTTTCGGGGAGTGGTGCCGACAGCGATGATCCGCGGGCGCGGTGGTTCGTGCTCCAGCGCGGTGAGCTATCGGTCCTCGTGAATCTCACCGGGTCGTCGCACACCTTCGCCGTGGCGCCGGATGCCGTCATCCTGCTGAGCGCGGGAGGGGGTGAGGTCGAGCCCGTCATCACCGCGGCGTCCGGCCCCGACCCGTCGGGCGCGGCATCCGTAATCACCCTCGCCCCCGACTCCGCCGCGATCGTCGCCCCCGCTCGCCCCTGACCCGAGCCCCGAACCGAGCGCCGAACCCACAGGTTTGGGTGCGAGCCCACACGTTTCTGCGTGCGGATCGTGTGGGTTCGCGCAGAAGAGTGTGGGTTCGTGCCGGTGGTTGCCCCTGACCCGAGCCCGGGCTGGTGCTCGCTATCGTGAAGGGATGTCCGCGAATCTCCTGATCATCCCGCTGCTGGCAGCGCTCGCACCGCTGCTGACCCGGGTGATCGGGCGGTGGTTCGCGGTTCCGATCGTCGTGTTCGAACTCGTGCTCGGCATCCTGGTCGGGCCGTCCGTGCTCGCCTGGGTGGAGCCGGTCGACTTCTTCGCGGCCCTCGCTCAGTTCGGACTCGCGATGCTGTTCTTCGTCGCAGGATCCGAACTCGACTTCACGGCCTTCCGCGGGCGAACCGGCCGCAACGCCGCGGTCGGATGGCTGCTCTCGCTCGGGATCGGCATCCTGATCGGCCTGCTCGTCGGCCCGCTGGGCGCGGCGATCATCATCGGCATCGCGCTGTCGTCGACGGCCCTCGGGACGATCCTTCCCATCCTTCGCGACGCCGGCGAACTGAAGACTCCGTTCGGCAAGGCGGTTGCGGCAGTCGGCGCGGTGGGCGAGTTCGGTCCGCTGGTCGCGATCTCCGTCTTCCTCGGCGGGCGAGACCCGGGCGTCGCCTCGATCGTGCTCGCTGCCTTCCTCGTGATCGCGGGGCTTGCGATCTGGCTCGCCTTCCGGATCCCGCACGGGATGATGCACCGCGTGGTCAGCGCGACGTTGCACACGTCGGGACAGTACGCGATCCGTGTCGTGTTCCTGATCCTCGGGGCGCTGCTCGCCCTGAGTATTGCGCTCGATCTCGACATCCTGCTCGGGGCGTTCACCGCAGGAATCGTGTGGCAGCTCATGATGCGCGACGCATCCGAGGAGAACCGTGAGGCTGTCGAGAGCAAGATCGAGGGGATCGCCTTCGGATTCCTCGTGCCGATCTTCTTCATCTACACCGGCGTCACCTTCGACCTCGCGGCACTGCTGGCAAACCCCGCGCTGCTGCTGTTCGTGCCCGTCGTCCTCGTGGCGTTGCTGATCGTGCGCGGTGTGCCGTCGATGCTCGTCGCACCGCCGGGGTCGCGCGTGCGCGATCGGATCGCTCTTGGTCTCTTGGGTGCGACGGGCCTGCCGATCATCGTCGCCGTCACCGCGATCGGCGTGGACGAGAATCTCCTCACCTCGGCGCAGGCAGCCCTGTTCGTGACCGCGGGAATGCTGTCGGTGCTGATCTATCCGCTCATTGGAATGCTGTTGCGAGGCGAGCGCGTCAGCCGCGTTCCCGCCGAGCTGGATGACGCGGTCTAGCGCGGTGAAACCAGCTGATCTGCCCGGTCTGCTCGCGTGGGCCAGAGCTGAACTCGCCGCGGCGCCGCGGGAGCTGCTCGGCGAGGTAGTGACACCACGGATGCTGGGCATTCCGCGCGCACCGAGGGTCGTCCTCCGCGATGAGGCATGGCATCTCGGCGTGCTCCTGCTCGGCCCCGTCGACCTCTACGCGACCGGCGAGATCGTGAGGTCGCGGGAGCCGGCGCGCCGCGGATACACCGCGGAGTCCCAGCGTGCGCGGGCTGGGCTCGCCGAGGCGGCGTTTCGTGGCGGCATCCTGCCCGGCACCCCGGTCCACCTCGGGTGGCGGCGCATCGACACCTCGACCCTCGGTGAGCAGCCATCAACACAGATAGCGCCGCTCGCAGTGAGCGACGGGCAGCTTCGCGTGCGCTGGAGTATGGCCGGCGGCTACGCGGATGCCGAGACCTACGTTCGCGAGCGGGTCGAGCTGGTTCGGCATCCGCCCCAGGGCGCCACCTGATCCGGTTGCGGCTCTCCCCGAGGTAGGAGAAATCACGCAGGTAGGTGGGTTCTGGGGCTAAACGTCCTACGCCGCGGATTCTTCCTACCGTCGCGAATAGCCGAGGCGCCTGATCCGCCGCTAGGAGCGGGAGGAACGGGTGCTGCGGCCGCGCACGATGCCGACGAAGGCCTCGACCTCGGGTGTGGTGCGCTCAGCTACCCATGCCAGCGCGATGCTCGAGGTGGGACCGCCCGCGAGGGTCCGATACGTGACGTCCTTGCGGTGATGCAGCCGCGCGAGCGACATCGGGACGATCAGGATGCCGACACCCGCCGCCGCCAGTTCGACAGCCGCCTTCGTGTCCGTCGGGGTCACGAAACGCGGCTCGAGGGTTCCCGGGGCTGTCACCCGAAGGACGTCATCCTCCGGGACGATGAGGACCTCGCCCGCCAGGTCCTCGGGGGTAAGCTCCTCGGCCACCGACAGTGCCGAGTCGCTTGAGAAGACCACCACCGGGACCTCGTCATAGAGCGGGATGGCATGGAGGTCGGTCTTGTCGATGGGCAGTCGGACCAGCGCCGCATCGACGCTCCCGGCCACCAACTGGTCACGCTGCGAGGCCGGGCTGATCTCCACCAGCTCCAGGCGCGTGCGCGGCATCCGTTCTCGCCACAGCGAAATCCACCTTCCCGGCGTCGCCCCGGGCACAGCTCCCAACCGGAATAGCTCAGCCGGAGGCGTGTCAGGTGGCACAGGCGCATCACGTGATCGGGGAGATCGGTCGCGCCTGGCCATCCCGTCAGGCTACCGCCACGACAATGGCGACGAGGTTGCCCAGCTCAGGCGGCGAGCCGGAGGCCGCGACGATCTGTCGCTACCCGCTCGTTCTCACCGACGGTCTCGTCGTCGCCGAGAAGCGAGCCGACCGCTACGCGCGCGTGAGCGCCGATGACGGTGCGGATGCCGATCTTGGAGCCGGCGCCGATCGCCGCTCCCGGGCCGATGTGCGCGTGCGGCGCAACGACGACCTCCGGACCGATGAGTGCGTCAGACTCGATCCACACGCCGCGGCCGATTCGGGCGCCAGCAGCGATCTGAACTCCCGGCTCGACATACGCCCCAGCCTCGACGATCGCCGTCGGGTGCACCTTGGCCCCGTGCGCGATCAGCCCTCGCCCGTTGGCGTGCTTGCGATACCGCAGCGTCTCGCCGTGGTCGTTTTCGATGTCGACGTAGTTCTTGCCCACGATCTCCTCCACGGGGCCGTTCGTCCCCAGTACCTTCCCCAACGCCGTGGTACGGAGATTCATTCCCCTGCATCCGTTTGCCGCTGATTGCTTCGTAGCGGCAATGGTGCCGGATCTCGGGTTCGTCGTCTCCCGGCTTGACAATTCTTCGGAACGGGTTCGATTTCGGATTGGCAGAGAATGGGAGGCATGCCAACCGACGATCTCGGCGACGCGCAGCAGGCTGATCCGGCGACCCCGAATCAGCCTTCGACCCCGTCTCCGGAGGCCACCCGCACCCTCGTATTCGATGAGCGAGCTACCGCGCACTCGCCGGCCGAGGACATCCTCGGCATCCTCACCGGAACCTTCACCGCATCACTGGGGCTCTATCTGCTGCAGTCCTCGGAAGCGGTCACCGGCGGCACGGCGGGACTCGCGCTGCTGATCCAGTACGCGTCCGGGTTGCCGTTTTGGATGCTGTTCCTGATCATCAACCTTCCGTTCGCCGTGCTCGCGGTGTGGCAGCGCGGCTGGAGCTTCACGATCCGGACCGTCATCGCGATCGCAATGGTCTCGGGGTGGTCGGTAGTGCACCACGCCCTCTTCGCTATCGATGGCCTCAACCCGATCTACGGCACCCTCGGCGGGAACCTCCTGGCCGGGGTGGGTCTGCTGATCTTGTTCCGGCACCGGGCGAGCCTCGGCGGGATCAACATCATTGCACTCATCGTGCAGGATCGCTGGGGATTCCGGGCAGGCTGGACCCAGATGATCTTCGACGTCATCATCGTTGCCGCGGCACTGCTGGTGGTGCCGTGGCCCAACGTGGTGCTGAGCGCCCTCGGCGCCGTCGTGCTCAACCTCGTGCTGGCGATGAACCACCGCCCGGGCCGCTACATCGGTCACTGATCCCGCGGTCGCTGCCGGCTGCCCGCCACCGTCAGGTCTGGCAGCGCGGGCACCAGAACACGTTCCGTTCCCGCGTGGCGTCGGCACCGAGTGCGCCGGCGAGAATCGGCGTTCCGCATCGACGGCATGGCCTTTTCTCCCGGCCGTAGACCCACATCCGCTCGCCCCTCCGATCGACGCCCGTGAACGTGCGCTCGACGCGATCGCGATTCGCGCGGATCATTCGCGTTCCGACCTCGAGCAGGGCACGCGCGTCGACCTGAGTTCCCGGTGTTTCGGGATGGATGCCGCGCACGAACAGCATCTCGTTCGCGTACACGTTTCCGAACCCCGCAACGTTGCGCTGGTCGAGCACCGCGACGTGGATCTCTCGCGGGTCCGCGCCCACGCGCCTGGCCGCTTCGTCGAGATCCCAGCTGTCGCTGAGGGGGTCGGGCCCGAGGTAACCGACAAGCTCGTCCTCGCGATCGGTCGGGACAAGGGCGATCTCGGCGAGGTCAAATCCGACAGTTTCGGCATCCGTCGTTCCGACGATTGCCCGAGCTCGAAACGCCGGCGCCCGCCAGCGCTCCCCGGGACGGTAGACGTGCCATTCGCCCTCCATCTTGAGGTGCGAGTGCAGCGTCCACGGCCCGATGCGCGTGAGGAGGTGCTTGCCGCGCGGCAGCACCCCGTGGACCTGTTCACCGGTGAGGTCCGCGGTAGCCAGCTGCGGCACGCGCAGATCGAAACGGGTCACCGTGTCGCCCGCGAGCGCCGCGTTCAGCATCCGCGCCGCACGAAACACGGTGTCACCCTCAGGCACGCGGCGACCCCGAGGTCTTGCGCAGAGTGAGGCCGCGCGGGGTTTCGACGAAGCCTGCCTCGCGCAGGGCGCGGGCGAAGGCCGTCCCGAAGATCGGGTCACCGTTCACCTGCTCGACAGTGAGCGTGTCGAGGTGCCGTGCCCGGGCGGTCTCGGCGAGGTTGGCTGTGGCCGCGGCAACTATCGCGTCATCGGAACTGAAGATGAGCGCTGACTTGCCACCGCGCTCGAGATACAGCGCGAGCTCGCCGTCGACGAGCGTCACGAGGGCTCCAGCCTTGCGGCCAGGGCGATGACCGACACCCTCGAGGGTCGGCCAGGCGAGCGCAGCACCGTATGCGGTCGCGGGGTCGGTGGCAGCCAGGGTTATCGCGGCCAGCGGAGCGGGGTCGGCAACCGCGGAGAACTCGCGCAAGCGATCGACGGTAGCGGATGCCGCGAACTGTGCCCCGCCGAGCTTTTCGACGAGGTATCCGCGGCGACAGTGGCCGGCACGTTCGGCATCCGCGAGCGTGCGATACACCTGCGCGAACCCGCCCGGGACCGCCTCGCTCTGGACAGAGCCGCGGGTGACGACCCCGTAGCGGTCGAGCAGGATGCCGGCAGTCGCGGCGGCCCGCACCGTGGGCTCCGGCTCCGGGTCGGGAAGAAGCGACCAGCGACCGCCAGCTCCCGCGCTCACACCGCCGACGCTCGCGCGCGCGCCGCTTGTGATGGAACGGGGGAGGGTGGCCGCGATGGATGACCCGCGGAACATTCGCGCACGGGGAGCGCGCCTGGCGCTGCGGTGCGCCTGGGACCCGCCCGACAGCAGACCGCGCACGGGAGCGAACGTGTCATTTGTGACCCGGCCCGCCCACGTCAGGGCCCAGAGCGCCTCGATCACCGACTGCTCGTTAGCGGCGTCAGTGAGACTCCGAAGCTGCCCCGCGAAGTACGCCCCGCCGCTGGCGAGCGCGTCGAGGATGCGTGCCTCGAGGGACTCAGCTGCGATGTCGTCGTCGGGTCGGGTCGGGAGGCTCAGGGCGATGGCGTCGGCCGGATGCAGCGCGATCCACCCGTCGCGTCCTGGGAGGGTTCCGTGCCCCGACCAGATGACCTCCCCCGTAGCGGTGAGTTCGTCAAGCAGCGCGGGGCGATAGTCGCGAACGCGACTCGGCAGAACGAGTGACTCCCATGCGCTGGCGGGAATCGGCACGCCGGCCAGTTGCTCGATCACGGCGAGTACGCCGTCGACGCCTTCGAGCGGGCGGGTCAGGTGCTGCCACGCGGGCAGGAACCGGGCGAGTGCCTCCTGCGGCACGGGCTCGATGCTTCCTCGGATCGCCGCGAGCGAGCGCATCCGCAGCCGACGCAGTACTTCCGAGTCGCACCACTCGTTCTCGCCGCCGTCGAGTGCCGACGAGGCCGGGAGAAAGTAGCCGCTCGTGACGCGACCTTGCGCTTCGAGTCGCTGCAGCGTGAGTCGCGCGACGGCGGTCCCGATGCCCAGTCGCTCGGCGACGGCATCCGTGGTGAAGGGTCCGTGGGTGCGGGCGTGCCGGGCTATCAGGTCGCCGAGCGGGTCTGCGACCGGTTCGAGGAACGCGACAGGGATGCCGACGGGCAGCGGAATGCCGAGGGCGTCGCGCAGGCGTCCGGCATCTTCGATGGCCGCTACCCGATCGACACCGCCGATCGTGACCTCGATCGCGCGGCGACTGGCCACGAGCGTCTCGAGGTGAGCCGTTGCCTCGGCGACTGTCGCGGCCGTTCCGGTGTGCTCGGGGTCGGCTGCTTCTGTCTCGGCGGCACCGGATACCGCCTGCAGCCGTGCCGCTACTTCTGCACCAGACAGCGGCCCGAGCAGCCGGAGCAAGTCGGCCACGCCCTCGAGCCCGCGGACGCGGCGGTCCGGCGCGACGTGCTGCGCCTCGGATTCGAACTGGGTGATGACGTCGGGGTCGAGAAGCTCGCGCATCTCCACGGTGCCGAGCAGCTCCGACAGCAGTGCAGGGTCGACGGCCAGCGCGGCGGCGCGGCGTTCGGCAAGGGGCGAGTCGCCCTCGTACATGAACGCGCCGACGTAGCCGAACAGCAGGTCTCGCGCGAACGGCGAGGGCTGTGGAGTCTCGACCTCGATGAGGCGGATGCGGCGGTCGGCGATCGACCGGACGATCCGAAGCAGCGCGGGCACGTCGTACACGTCCTGTAGAACTTCGCGCAGCGTTTCGAGGATCACGGGGAATGTCGGATGCCGACGGGCTACCTCGAGCAACTGGGCTGACCGTTGCCGCTGTTGCCACAGCGGGCTACGGCGGTTCGGATTCATCCGGGGCATCAGAAGCGCCCGGGCCGCGCACTCGCGGAAACGGGACGCGAACAGGGCAGACCCGCCGACCTCTTGCGTGATGAGTGGCTCGAGCTCGTCGGCGTCAAAGACGAACAGCTCGGCGCCGGGCGGCTCGCTCGTGGTGTCGGGAACGCGCGCGATGATGCCGTCGTCGCTCGCAACGGCGGATCCCTCGACACCGAGCCGCTCCCGGATCCTCGCGTTGACCGCAAGCGCCCATGGCGCGTGGACTTGCATGCCGTACGGGGAATGCAGGATGACACGCCAATCGCCGACCTCGTCGCGGCCGCGTTCGACAGTGAGGCTTCGATCGGTCGGCAACGTCCCGGTGGCTTCGCGCTGGTCAGCGAGGTACGCGAGCAGATTGGTCTTCGCGTTCGCGTCGAGCCCGGCATCCGTCAGTCGCGCGTCGGCGGCAGGAGGTGGCGCAGTGGAGATCTCACGCGTGAAGGCTCCGAGCGCCTCCCCGAGCTCCGCGGGCCTGCCGATCCCGTCGCCGTGCCAGAACGGCACCCGCCCCGGCTGGCCGTATGCGGGGAGGACGTTGACGCGATCGTGGGTGATCTCGACGATGCGCCAGCTCGTCGTGCCGAGCGTGAAGACGTCGTTCACGCGCGACTCGTAAACCATCTCTTCGTCGAGCTCGCCGACGCGCGCGTTCTGGCTCTCGCCCGCGACGAACACGCCGAACATGCCGCGGTCAGGGATCGTCCCACCGCTCGTGACGGCGATGCGCTGCGCGCCCGGGCGGCCGGTGAGGGTTCCGGCATCCCGATCCCACACGACGCGCGGACGGAGCTCTGCGAACTCGTCTGAGGGAAACCTGCCGGCGAGCAGGTCGAGGGTGGCTTCGAACGCCGAGCGCGGAAGCGAGCGGAACGGGGCGCTGCGTTTGACGGTCTCGAACCACTCCTCGACGTGGAGCGGGGCGAGGGCCGCTGCTGCGACGGTTTGCTGCGCGAGGATGTCGAGCGGATTCTGCGGCACCTGGATCGCCTCGATCTGACCCGCGAGCATCCGCTCCGTGACGATCGCGGTGTGCAGCACGTCGGAGCGGTGCTTGGGAAACAGGGAAGCCCGGCTGATCTCGCCCACCTGGTGACCGGCGCGGCCGATGCGCTGCAGGCCGGATGCCGCGCTCGGCGGCGCTTCGACCTGGATGACGAGGTCGACAGCTCCCATATCGATGCCGAGCTCGAGACTGCTCGTGGCAACGACGCAACGCAGGATGCCGGACTTGAGTTCCTCTTCGACGAGTGCGCGCTGCTCTTTCGAGACGGACCCGTGGTGGGCCTTCGCGAGCACGGCATCAGCCCCAGCCGTCTGGCCGCTTTGCGCGGGCATCGCTGCCGCGATCGTCGGTTCGGGGAGCTCGATACCCAGCCGCTCTGCGTAGATCTCGTTGAGCCTCGCGGTGAGACGCTCCGCGAGCCGCCGCGAGTTGGCGAACACGATCGTCGACCGGTGTTGAAGGACCCGGTCGACAATGGCCTCTTCGACATGAGGCCAGACCGATCCCGTCATCTCCGTGTTCTCGGGGCGTGGGGGTGTTCCGCCGGATGGCGAATACCAGTCTTCGCTTTGTCCGGAGGTCGGTGCCGTCGCATCCGTCGACCGCACGCCTGGCCCACCCGTGGTGGATGCCGCGGCCGGCGGTGGGTTGAGCATGTCTTCGACCGGGACCGTGACCCGCATCTCGAAGGTCTTGGATGCCGGCGGCGCGACGATCTCGACCGGGGCTGCGCCCCCGAGGAACCGGGCAACCTCGTCGATCGGTCGCACCGTCGCCGATAGGCCGATGCGCTGCACGGATGCCGCATCCGGCCTCTCGGCGCGGATCATGGCGTCCAGGCGCTCGAGGCTGAGGGCCAGGTGCGCGCCGCGTTTGGTCGCGGCCACGGCGTGGACCTCGTCGACGATGACCGTGTGAACTCCCGTGAGGGTGCGGCCCGCCTGGCTCGTGAGCATGAGGTAAAGCGACTCGGGGGTCGTGATCAGGATGTCGGGCGGCGTCGCGACGAGCTTGCGGCGCTCCGTCGACGGGGTGTCTCCGGAGCGGACGCCGACCGAGACCCCGGGGAGGCTCAGCCCGCGTCGGCGGGCTGCCTGGTCGATGCCGACGAGCGGCGAGCGGAGGTTGCGCTCCACGTCGACACCGAGAGCCTTGAGCGGTGAGATGTAGAGGATGCGGGTGCCCGCGGCATCCTGCGGGGTTTCAGCCTTCTCCCGGAACACACGGTCGATGGCCCACAGGAATGCCGAGAGCGTCTTGCCGGAACCGGTCGGAGCAACCACGAGCGCGTGGCGGCCCGCCGAGATCGCCTCCCACGCGCCGGCCTGAGCCGGGGTCGGTGCGGTGAATGCGCCGCGGAACCAATCCTGCGTGGCAGGACCGAACCTCTCGAGCACATCCGCCATCCCCCTATCTTCGCCCGCCCCACCGACATCCGGGGCGGTCTCGGTCCCAGCCCGCAGCGAACTCCTCAGAACGGGCGACGGATGCTGCGTGGGGCGCCTGCGGCCACGGTAGGTGGCCCGATCTTGAGGAGTTAGCGACGCTGTGCATCGCGGGGTTCGTCCCGGCCCTGACGCAGAACGTCGACGCGAACGGGGCTGCCCCAGCGAGTTGACAGACGAACCGGGCGGCGCCGCCCCCAAGGGAGTACCGTGACGGTGAGCAAAGGAGCGACCATGGCATTCGACCAGGTGGTGCACGGACGGCAGGACGATTTCGAGGCCCGGCACGGCGACCGTGGACGGTTCACGTTCGCCAAGCACGTCGTTGTTCCCAAAGAGGGCACTCAGCTACAGGTCTCATTCATGGAGATCCCGCCGGGTCAGTCGGCGTACCCATATCACTGGCACGCTGGCGTCACCGAGGCCTACGTCATCCTGTCGGGAACGGGTCGGGTGCGTACCCCGGGTGCTGAATTCGACATCGGCCCGGGGGAGGTCGTCGTCTTTCCACCCGGGCCGGCGGGCGCGCACCGGATGACGGCTACCGGCGGTGAGCCGCTCCGGTACGTCGACCTGGACACGACATCCGAACAGGACGTGATCGGCTACCCGGACTCGCGAAAGACGATGGCGTACACGACCGCCCGCCCCACGATGCTCTTCCGTGACGACGACGCCGTGGACTACTACGACGGTGAGCCTGACGCTGGGTGAGGGGCGAGACCGGGTGAGCGGGTGACGCGGAGCGCACACATGTGAGCGCGGACGTGCGAGAGTGACGTACGGAGGATCCCATGCGTGCCACCCCAACCGTCCTCGCCGCGACTCTTCTCACCGCGTTCCTCGTCGGCATCGGCGCCGCACCCGCCCTCGCGGAGCCCGGAACCGGCCCCGGCGTCAGCGATCCCCCGCGGGCTTCGACCGAAGCCACGGTCGTCGCGATGCGGCACCAGAGCGGTCTGTTCGGAGCCCAGGAGACGGCGATCACCGACCCGCAAACCCCCTACCCGACGACGATCACCGGCTCGGGAAGGACGGTCGAGACAGCGCAGATCGTGCTCAACGACCCGAGCTCGAGCAGCCCGGGCGACATCCCGTCGAGAACTCGGGAACGCTCGCCGCCGGCACTCCGGCGGGAACGACCCGGGTGGTGACCCTGTCGGCTGTGCCCGCCGGCGCAACGTGCATCGTCACGCAGACCGCTGACGGGCACACTGCCGATGCGGTGCTGGCGTCCACCACGACGGTTCCGGCATCCGTTGTTGCGGTGGCGAACTCCACGGTATCGGCGACGGTCACCGACGCCTTCGCTGCACCGACGCCAACGCCGACACCCACCCCGAGTCCCACCTCGACCCGGCTTCCCGACACCGGAGCGTCGGCGCCGCCATCCTGGGGGATGCCGGCGGCTCTGCTGACCGCGGGGCTCGCCGTCATCGCTCTCGACCACGTTCGCCGTCGCTCGCGCGCATCACGCTAGCCCGGGGGTTCCCGGTGGCGAACTCCTCAAGACCGGGGTTCTACAGCCGCCGCGGAGCGGAAACGCAGCTTCCTGGCGCCGAGATTGAGGAGTTGGCTACGCGCCGGACTCGGGTTCGACGTCCCCTGCCGACGAGTCTTTGACTGAGCCGGCCGCCGCGTCTGCCGCGAGGCCTGCGACGAACTCGAGTTTGTCGAGCACCGGAGTGGACAGGACGAACGGGTAGAGGTCGTCGTAGCCCATCGACCGGTTCATCATGTTCAGAGCGGTCGACAGTGGCATCCACGTCTTCGTGACGCGCTCGCGGAACGAGGCGGTCGGCGCGGGGCGGAGCAGGCCGAATTCCTCGGCGGTCTGGATGCTGTCGCTGATGTGAAGGTAGTGGGCCCAGGTTTCGGCGAAGTCCTCCCACGGGTGCATCGTCGCGTATTGCGAGATGAAGTGCTGTTGCCAGTCATCCGGAGCACCTTCGGCGTAGTGGCGATCGATCGCCGCCTGATAGTCCTCGGACTCGTCGCCGAAGAGCTCTCGTGCGCGGTCGCGCGTCTGGTCGTCGGTGATGAGAAAAGACTCGTAGTAGTGCCCGATCTCATGGCGGAAGTGACCGAGCATCGTGCGGTACGGCTCGTCGAGCATCGCCCGCACCTTCTCGCGGTGCGCATCCTCTGCCTCGGCGAGGTCGATCGTGACGATGCCGTCAGCGTGCCCGATCGTCACCTGTTCCGCAACGCTCGAGAGCAGGTCGAAGGCGACGCCGCGGGGGTCGTCGGTGCGGTCGAGAATCGGGATGCCGAGCTCGTCGAGCTCCGCGATGAGGTGGCGTTTGGCGCGTTCGGCGGGAGCGTAGTTCGAGATCCCCTCGAGGTCGGCGTCGTTGGGACGTGTGCGGGTCAAGCCGCAGCTGAAGCACAGCCCGCCGGCATCCGTCGTGAGCCAGGTGCAGCCCGATAGCCCCAGGTTTGCGCACACGTGCCAGACGCCACCCTCGGCATCCGTGTACGTGCGGTCGTCGGTATCGAGCGGCACGATGTCGCGCTCGGCGCGGGAGTATCCCAGCGGTGTCTCGCATGAGACGCAGACCGAGTTCTCGAAGAACAGGCGATTGCCGCAGACCCGGCAGGTGTAGGACTTCACGGGCGAATCCTCGCACACGAACACGACGTGTCAGGAGGGCTTGCGCTCGCGGCGATCCGCGTCCGCGCGCAGGTCGCAACGGCGCATGGAGTCGGCGGCGCGCCGGGCGGACGGGCTGGATGCCGGCGTGTCGCGCACAAACTGCGCCGTTGCGACCTGGGGCCGGTGGGGCGGAGTCGTCAGGATGCCGGGGTGGGGGATGCCGGTGCCGGGGCGACGTCGACCGAGACGCGCAGGGTCGAACGCTTCGCGGTGGTGAAGATGATGCCTTTGACGGGGGAGACATCGCCGTAGTCCCGCCCCCAGGCGACGGTGACGTAGCGGTCGTTAGCCCACTGGTCGTTGGTCGGGTCGATCGCGAGCCACTCGTCAGATCCCGGCATCCAGACCGCGAGCCATGCGTGCGAGGCGTCGGCGCCGACGATCCGCTCGCGACCGGGCGGCGGCTGGGTCGCGAGGTATCCGCTCACGTAGCGCGCCGCGACTCCGTGGCTGCGAAGGCACGCGAGGGCGAGGTGCGCGAAGTCCTGGCAGACCCCCGCACGCGTCCGGAACACCTCGGCTACCGAGCTGGTGACCGTGGTCGCCGTCTTGTCGTAGTCGAAGTCGGCCTTGATGCGGTGCATGAGGTCGGTGGCCGCTTCGCCGATCGGTCGCCCGGGGGTCAAGGATGCAGCGGCATACGCGTGGGCGTCGGTGACGTGCTCAGCCTTCGGGGACTCCACAGCGAACTCCGCGGCGGCCCAGGCGCCGGGCGCATCAGGATGCTGCACCGGACGCGATTGCTCCCAGGGCAGCGCCAGCGCCGCACCGTCATAGCGGGGTGCTTCGACGGTCACGTCGGTGCGCGCGTCGACGACCAGGCGCGTGTGGGGCACAGTGACGTGGAAGTACGTCACGACGTTGCCGAAGGCATCCCGCTCGTGGCTGATGTCGTTCGGCTCGGGATCGATCGTCACGGTGTGCGACGCGATCTGCTGCCACGCGACCGGTCTCGGGGCCACGTGCGCAAGCCCGAGACTGTTGCGCACATCGTCGCTGTATTCGTAGACGGTCCGGTGCGACACCGCGTACTTCATGCGTCGCTCCTCACGAGAGTGCCCCCGTGAGTTCGGTCAGCGACAGCGATGCGTAGGTCTGCAGCGGGGGGCCAGCCGAGAAGTGCAGTGCCTCGATCGCCCGCGCGATCTCACGCAGCTGCGCATCGGCATCCGTGAGGGTGTCGTGGAGCGTCGACCGGCGGTCATCGATGGCCATTGCGAGGTCGGCGACCTGTACGTCCGCGATCTGGGCCTCGAGCTGATCGAGCAGTCGCTCGGGGCGAGTCGACCCGGTCGACAGCGGCTGGGCGGCCAGGTGCTCCCGGATGCGCGCCACGGCGAATCGCAGTGATCGGGGGTTCTCGGGGTCACGGACCAGCAGATCGATCACGCCGCTCGCGTAGAGCCCGCCGCGGTACCGGCGGCGGTGCGTGACCACGCTTTCGCTGGCACGCAGCACCGCTTCGAGAACTTCTTGTTCGACGTCGCCGACGAGGCGGTCGACCATCGTCGCTCGCAGCAGGATGCCGATCTGCAGCGCGCGCTCGATGGCCCGCCCGGTCTCGATCATGTGCCAGCCGGCATCGCGGATCATGTTCGCCGAGGTGCCCTGCAGCGCCAGAAGCGCCGTGAGCATCTGTCCCGCTGCCTCGCCGATGCCGTGGGCGTGCGGAGTGATCCGCAGGGCAGCGCCGGCGCGATCGGTGGCGGCGAACACCCGCCAGGTGTCGGCCGAGAGCTGATCGCGCACTCCCTCGAGGGTCGTCCGCAAGCGTGAGAGCGAGTGCGCCACCGAGCCGGGACGAGCGCCGTCGAGCAGTACCGACCGGAACTCGTCGTCGAGGTCGAGCCACCGCGTGCCGCACAGGCGCTGCGTCGCGCCCACGAGCACCTGGGTGCTCTGCGCCGCGGTCAATCCGGGTGCGGTGAGCTGATCGGCATCCGATCGGATCGCGAGAACGAGCCGCAGCAGATCCTCAGCGCGCTCCGCGTAGCGTCCCGACCAGAACAGGTCGTCGAGTGCGCGCGGGGCCACCTCGGGGACTGACTGGACGACGGCGACCGTTGTGGCGTCCGGCAAGCCTTGATCGAGGTCCGCCGGATCGGCCTTGAGAACCCACACGTCCTTCGATGCGGTCGGAAGTGCGGCGTCAGCGACGGCGGTGGCAAGCCCGCCGATGAGCGGACGGTAGGTCGACTGATGCCGGAGCGTGAATGTTCGCAGCACCACCGGCCTCGCGTCGACCTGGCCGGGCGAGCGCCACGTCGGTGCCTGCGAGAGCGGGAGGAGCTCTTGCGCGGCGAAACGGTGCGGGCTGTGCCGTATGCTGTCGACGAGCCGGGCGGGGTCGGATGCGTCGAGCGGTGTCCGAGGCCCGTCGATGGCCCGAACGACAACCGTCGGGTCTGCTCCGAGCAGCCGCGGGGTGAGCAGGTCCAGAGCGTCAGGATCGCCGCACCACCAGGTCGGCGTCGACGCGAGGCGCAACTGTTCGCCGAGCAGGCGCTCGCACAGCGCGGGAAGGAACGGAAGCAGCGCCGGGTTCTCGAGCACACCGGCGCCGAGCCCGTTGACAAGGCGCACGCCGCCCCGGCGAACCGCCTCGGTCAACCCCGCGACGCCGAGTTGCGAGTTTCCCCGCAGCTCGAGGGGGTCGCACCATTCGGCATCCACGCGACGCAGAATGACGTCGACGCGCTCCCGCGGTGTCACCTCGGGCCATCCTGCGGGTTTCATCCAGACCTTGCCGTCTCGCACGACGAGGTCTGCCCCCTGCACGAGCGGGAAGCCGAGCATGCCCGCCAGGAATGCCTGGTCGTAGGCGGTTTCTGACAGGGCGCCGGGGGTGAGAACCACGACGCGTGCATCGGGGCGGGCATCCGGTGCCGCCGCGATGAGCGCTTCGCGCAGAGCGTCGAAGTAGGGCTCGATGCGGTGCAGCGTGGCGCCGTGGAACAGCTCGGGAACGACCTGCGAGACGATCCGGCGGTTCTCCATCGCGTAGCCGAGCCCCGAGGGTGCCTGCACGCGATCGGAGATGACCCGCCACTCGCCGTCGCCGTCGCGCCCGAGATCGGTGGCGCTGAACAGCAGGGGGTGCGGGTCGGTGGATCCGGTTCCGGCGACCGCCCGGATGTAGCCGGCGTGCCCCAGCACTGTCGCTGCAGGCAGGATGCCTTCGCGCAGCATCCGGCGCTCGCCGTAGACGTCCACGAGCAGAGCGTTGAGGAGTTCGGCGCGCTGCGCGAGTCCGACATCGAGCTTGGCCCAGTCGCTGCTGTCGAGCACGAGGGGCACGGGATCCAGGCGCCACGGCTCGGGTTCGGAGTCGGCCGGGTTGTAGGTCACGCCGTCATCGGCCAGGAGTGCCCCGACTTCGCGGTTCAGTCGCGACAGGTCGTCGATGGTGAGGGTGAGTGCTCCGGGGGCCATCGCGCGCCACGCGGGTCGCAACGTGCCGTCGGGTGCGATGACCTCGTCGAAGCGCGCCGAGGATCCCCGGGGTGAAGCGAAGGGCAGCGTGGGTTGGGTGACCGCGGCGGCATAGTCGCGGAGGACGCTCACGCCGGGGCGATCCTGCGCAGGTCGAGGGTGTGCGGATAGTCGGCGGATGCCGCGTGGCGGCCGCGCTCGCGGAGGGCGCCCACATCGACGTGCCCGGGAGTGTGTCCGTGGGCCTCGAAGCGGCTCGCACGGCGAGCCTCAGCCTCGAACGCGTTCACCGGCGGGTGCTTGTACGCCCGTCCGCCCGGGTGGACGACGTGGTAGGTAGCGCCGCCGAGGCTCGCCTCGGCACGCGTGTCGATCACGTCGACGGTCAGCGGCGAGTGCACCTCGATCGAGGGATGCAGCGCCGACCACGGCTGCCAGGCGCGATAGCGCACGCCCGCGTAGAACTCGCCGAGCGTGCCGGTCGAGGTGAGAGGCACAGGTACACCATTGCACGTCACAAGGTGTCGGCGCTCGTCGATGCCGCGCACCGTGACCTGAATGCGCTCCACAGAGGAGTCCACGTAGCGCGCGGTTCCCGATCCCGTGGCTTCTTCGCCGAGCACGTGCCACGGTTCGATCGCCTGCCGAAGTTCGAGTTCGATGCGTGCTCCGGGCGCCGAGATCCGAGCCAGCCCGATGCGCGGGAAGCGGAACTCTGCGAAGGCGTCGAGCCAGGACTGCTCGAACGGGATGCCCGCGCGGTTCAGGTCGTCGACGACGCCTTCGATATCGAGCAGCGTCCCGTGAGGGAGGAGGAATTCGTCGTGAAGGCGCGTTCCCCAGCGCACGAGCGGCTCGTCGTAGGGCGTGTCCCAGAACCAGGCGATGAGGCTGCGCACCAGGAGAGCCTGGACGAGGGCGAGTTCGGGATGCGGCGGCATCTCGAATCCGCGGAGTTCGAGCAGCCCGAGGCGTCCCCGGCTGGAGTCGGGGCTGTACAGCTTGTCGATGCAGAACTCGGCCCGGTGGGTGTTCCCGGTCAGGTCGGTCAAGAGGTGGCGCAGGGCCCGGTCCACGATCCAGGGGCGGGCGCTGCCGCCGGCGGCTGCAGCCTCGGCATCCAGCCGCCGCAGCTCGCGCAGCGCGACCTCCATCTCGTACACAGCCTCGGGCCTGCCCTCGTCGAAACGCGGAGCTTGGCTCGTGGGGCCGATGAACCGCCCCGAGAAGAGGTAGGACAGGCTCGGATGCCGCTGCCAGTAGGTGATCAGGCTTGCCAGCAGGTCGGGGCGACGAAGCAGCGGCGAGTCGATGGGCTGAATGCCGCCGATCGTGATGTGGTTGCCGCCGCCGGTTCCGGTGTGCAGGCCGTCGAGGTCGAACTTCTCGGTGGACAGGCGGCTGCGCCGGGCAAGGTCGTAGAGCGATGTGGTCAGCTCGCGCTGCTGCGCCCACGACGACACCGGCTGCACGTTCACCTCGATGACGCCGGGATCGGGGGTCACGACGAGCTGCTCGAGCCGCGTGTCGGGCGGCGGCGCATACCCCTCGATCACGAGACGGATGCCGGTGGCAGAGGCCGCCTGCTCGAGGACGTGCAGCAGGTCGGTGTAGTCCTCGAGGTGCGCGACCGGGGGGAGGAAGACGTGCACCTGACCATCGCGGGCCTCGAACGCGACAGCGGTGGTCGCGGTGGTTGCCACACCCTGCAGCGACACGTCCGGGATCTCGGGCTCGCGAAGCGGTGACTCTTCGAGATACGAGGGTTCTGCCGTCAGCTCCGGGGGTGTCCACGACACCGAATCCAGCGGCAGGCGCAGGCCGATGGGGCTCGTGCCGGGGCTGAGTACGAGCCGGCCGCGACGGAACGTCCACACGGGGCTCGTCCAGTGCCCGTCGGTCGTGAGGGGCAAGACCCAGCCGGTGGGGGTGTCGACATCACGGTCGAGGGCGGCGAGGTCGTGCTCGTCGAATCCCTCGACGTCGGTGGGTTCACCGGCGGGCTTGCGCACCTCCGCCGCCAGCGCCGCGAGCGGGTCTTCGTAGGCGGGCAGCAGGCGGCTATTCGGGATGCCGAGGGTCTGGGTGACGCGCCGGGCCAGGGTTTCGGCATCCGTCGTCGCGCCTGGCTGGGGTTCATCGGACCACGGGTCGGCGAACAGGGACGGGTCGTTCCACAGCGGCACCCCGTCTTTGCGCCACTGCAGCGCGATGTTCCAGCGAGGCAGCGGCTCGCCCGGGTACCACTTGCCCTGGCCGCGGTGCACGATGCCGCCGCCCGCGTACCGCTCGCGCAGCTTCTCGGCGAGCGTGTCTGCGAGCTCCCGCTTGTGGTCGCCGTCGGCGTCGGTGTTCCATTCGGGGGCCGTCGTATCATCGACCGAGATGAACGTCGGCTCGCCGCCCATGGTCAGGCGCACATCCGCGGCGGTCAGCCGTTCATCGACGGCCTCGCCGAGCTCGTCGATGCGCTGCCACTGCGCGTCGGTGTAGGGGCGGGTCGTGCGGGGGTCCTCGTGGATGCGGCGCACCTCGTTGTGGAACGAGAACTCCACCTCGACAGCCTCGGTAGCACCCGAGATGGGGGCAGCCGACGAGGGTTCGGGTGTGGCGCTCAGTGGAATGTGGCCCTCGCCCGCGAACAGGCCGCTCGTGGCATCCAGCCCGATCCAGCCGGCTCCAGGAATGTAGACCTCGGCCCACGCGTGCAGGTCGGTGAAGTCGGCGGCCGGCCCGCTGGGCCCGTCGAGCGACGCCTGGTCGGGGGCGAGCTGGACGAGATATCCCGAGACGAACCGCGCGGCCAGCCCGTACTGGCGCAGCAGGCTCACGAGCAACCAGGCGCTGTCGCGGCACGAGCCGATGCCGCTGCGAAGCGTATGGTTTGGGGTCTGCACTCCGGCTTCCATCCGCACGCTGTATGAGACCCGCTGCTGCACGGCGCGGTTCAGGTCGGCGAGGAACGTGACGGTCGGAACTCCGTCCTCGGGCAGCGGCGGCAGGGTCTCGCGCCATCTTTGGGCGCGACCGCTGCCGGGGACAGAACGCAGGTAGGGGGCGAGATCGGATGCCAGGTCCGGGCGGTACTCGAAGGGGAACCGCTCCGCGTACTCCTCGATGAAGAAGTCGAGCGGATTGATGACCATCATGTCGGCGACCAGGCCCACCGTGATCTCGAGCCGGTCCACCTTCTCGGGAAAGACCAGGCGGGCCACCCAGTTACCGAAGGGATCCTGCTGCCAGTTGACGAAGTGGTTCTTCGGGCTCACCTCGAGCGAGTACGCCTCGATGGGGGTCCGTGAGTGCGGGGCCGGCCTCAGCCGAACGAGGTGGGGTGCGACCGAGATCGGCCGGGCGAACTCGTACGCGGTGCGGTGCTCGAGAGCCACCTTGATCGACATGCACACAGCGTGGCGGAGAACTGTTGCGCGCGGGTTACGGTTTGCCGACCAGTCCGACCTGTCCCGACCCTCAGAGCGCGGCGAGTTGTGCGTCGAGGAACTCGCGGACGTCGGCGAGTTCCTGCTCCGAGACACTGTGCGTCAGTCCCGGGTACGCGCCGCCCGAGAGCGTGGCGTGGGCGGGCAGCCACTGCATCGTGTGCTCAACGAGCGCCTGGGGGATGACGTCATCGTGCGTCCCGCGGCCCCAGAACACCGGCGGCTTTCGCTCGGCCATCGCCGCATCGCCCTCCAGGTCGCCCGGGGCCACGTAGCCGCTGAGGTTGACGGCGAACGCGAACCGGTGCGGCTCCAGCCGCAGCGCTTGCATCGAGACCGCCGCACCCTGCGAGAAACCGAGAAGCCCGACCGGGTCGTCGCCCGCGAGGGTGTCGACCCACTCGATGAGGCGACGCGCGGCGTCCGTCACCCGCGACGGGTCGCGGCCATCCAGTCCTTCGATCGGATACCAGGAGTATCCCGGCGCGGGCCACGGGGGCGTGAGGGGTGCGCGAACGGCGGCGACCGTGACGTCCGCCGGAAGGTACGGCCGTAGCCCGAACAGATCGTGTTCGTCGGACCCGTAGCCGTGCAGCAGCACGAGCAGCGGCCGTCCGGCGCGGTCCTCGGGGTCGCTCGACCAGAGGACCGTATCGTCGGCGAGCGCCGGCGTGTCGATCTCGCTCATGGCCTCAGGGTATACAAGAGACATGCCGGTACGGACCCCAGACCCTGACCCCAACGAGCGCGATGACGAGGGAGCGCCCCGCGATCCGCTGGGCGGGATCGGCTCCTCGTTCGGTCGCGCCGGTCATCCCGTCGGCGACGGAAGCTTCGGATCTCCCGCCCCCGGCAACGCCTCCAATCCGGGTTGGCTCACCGACATCGAACTCGCCGAGGCGCGACGGCGCCTGCCCATGCTCTACGTCGAGGCGCTCCCGGTGCGCACTGACGGTGTGGGCCTGGTCACCGAGGTCGGCATCCTGCTTCGCGCTACCCCCCTCGGTGAGATCACCCGCTCGCTCGTCTCGGGGCGCGTCCGCTACGGCGAGACTGTTCGCGACGCGCTGTTCCGCCACCTCGAGAACGACCTCGGACCGATGGCGTTCCCGCTGCTGCCGCCACAGCCCGTGCCGTTCACGGTCGCCGAGTACTTCCCGATTCCGGGCGTCAGTCCGTTCTTCGATGACCGTCAGCACGCGGTCTCGCTCGCGTTCGTCGTGCCCGTGACCGGCACGTGCGAACCGCGCCAGGACGCGCTCGAGGTCACGTGGATGTCGCCGCAGGAAGCGGCATCCGACTCGCTGGCGGACGAGATGGAAGGTGGCAGGGGAACGCTCGTGCGCCTTGCGCTGGCCAGCGTCGGCGCGCTGCGCTGACTCCCGGAGAGTCGATGCCCACCAACGTCCAGCTCGTCGAGTTCGCCGTCGGACTCCCGATCGCTCTAGGGATCTCGTACCTCATCGCGCTCGCAATGCGGCGGCTGTTCCGAGAGCGCCTCCCCCTGTCGCTCCCGGTGATGATCCTCACCTCCGTGGTAGGGACCGCGATCGGGCTCTTCATCGCGGGATGGTTCGTCGTGGACGCCCGCCTGTGGACGCCCTTGACCCTGCTGATCGCGTTCGGTTCCAGCATCCTGGTCACTTTCGCCGTTTCGGGGCTGTTCGTCGGTCTGCGGCGTGACCCCGGCAAGGTCGACATCGGCGCGCTGCTGGCTGCCGGAGAATCCGATCGCGTCGAGTTCAAAGAGACGGCGCGGTGGAACGTGCGGGAGAACAAGAAGGACGCGCGGATGGAGCAGGTGGTCGCAAAGACCGTCGCCGCCTTCCTCAACAGTGGCGGCGGAACTCTGGTCGTGGGCGCCAGCGACGATGGCGAGGCTCTGGGGCTTGGCCGCGATCTCGCGACCCTTCGCACTCCCGATGCCGACCGCTTCGAGCTGTGGTTGCGCGACATGCTCTCCACGCTCCTGGGGCGCAACGCGGCGGCGTTGCCGATCGTGAGGTTTCCCACGGCGCCGAACGGGGAGATGGTCTGCGCGATCGTTTGTCCGCCCTCGCCACGACCCGTTTTCGTGACGCAGGCGAAGGACGGATCCTCGACGGAACTGTGGGTTCGGGTGGGCAATTCCACGCGCTCCTTCGCGGTCGACGAGGCTGTCGAGTACGTTGCGCGGCACTGGGCTCGTCGGGGCGTGCTGCGACGCACGGCCGATCCCAAGCATCCCGCTACCTGATCGTCATCTGGGCGCGGTACGGTGTGTGCGCTCGGGGGAGATTGATCCCGCACGTCCCGGAGGACCGGATGCCCGACAACGCCCCATCTGCTCACACCGACGCATCGCTGTCGACTCCGTTCGATGAGCTCATGAATGCTGCGCCGGATTCCAGGTTCTCGACGGGCGGCACCGGATTTGCCACTGTCTTCCGTGGCTACGACCGCGACGACGTGGATGCCGCGGTCTCGCGGCTCACGGCGAACCTTGCGACTGAATCACAGCGCGCCGCCGAGAGCGCCGCGCGCGCCGACGCCGCCGCAGAACGCGTTGCCCGCCTCGAGGGGGATCTCACCGCCGTCCGCGCCCAACTGGCAGAAGCCGAGAGTCGCATCGCTGCGCTCACCGAGGAACTCGCCGACGGTTCGGCAGCCTCGCCGAACCGGCGTCATTTCGAAGAGGTGCTGCGGGTCGCCGAAGAGCAGGCGAGCACCATCATCCACAACGCCACGAACCAGGCCGACAAACTGCTCCAGGCTGCAAGCGCCGAAGGCGACAGTCGTCGCGCCGAGGCCGAGGCCGATGCCGCGCAGATCATCGCGCGGGCGAACAGCGAGGCCGAGCAGGTCCGGCTGCGGATGCAGACGGAGCTGACCGCTCACACTGCTCGCCTCGAGCGTGAGGCCGCAGCGTCGGCGGATGCTGTCGTCCAGGCCGAGCAGGAGGCGGCAGCGATCCGTACCGAGGCGGAGAAGGCTGCGGCTACCACTCGCGCCGCTGTCGCGCGGGAGACCGAGCAGTCGCGGGCCGCCGCTGAAGAGGCGGTGCGCGAGCTGCGGATGCGGGCTGCTGAGTTCGAGGAGTCGCTGACCCGCCGTCAGGATGACGCGCAGCAGGAGTTCCTGGTGCTGCACAATCAGGCGGTCGCGCACGCCGAGCGCATCACGACCGACGCGAACGCGCAGGTGGCTGCGGCGCTCGAGCATGCGCAGCGGATCACCGCGAAGGCTGACGACTTCGACAAGCTCATGCGTTCACAGGCGCAGCAGATCGAGGCAGACGCACGGATGCGTGCCGCCGAGCAGCTCGACCGGGCGCGGGAGAAGGCGCAGCGCATCATCGACGCCGTGACGACCCAGGCCGACACGGTGCTCCGCGACGCGGAGGATCGCACCCGGCAGCTGCGCTGGCAGCAGCACCAGCTCACGAGCTTCATGGCCGAGGTCAAGGAGATGATCCGTCCGGACGGTGTGAGCGCGCAGCCCCCGTCATCCGAGTGGGAGCCATCCGAGTACCGCGACGCCGCCGCGGGTGCCGACATCGCGCCGACCGGAGACGGTGCCGCCGAGCACGCGTAGTCTGGCCGGAGCCCGTGAGGGAGGTTCGGCATGGTCCAGGTACGCGTCGCCGGGGTGGCGATGGACTCGATGGCACAGCACGTCATCCTGCTCAAACCGCTGGGTGATGCTCCCGGGACCGGGTCGATCGTTCCCATCTGGATCGGTGCCCAGGAGGCGACATCCATCCTCGTCGCCGTCGAACACGCGGTGACACCGCGACCGCTTGCTCACGACCTCATGTCGGTGATGCTGAAGCAGTTGCACGCCCAGGTGACGCGCGTCGAGGTGACCCGGATCACGGACGGCACGTTCTATGCCGAGATCACCATCGTCCACGGCGACCAGGTTCTTGTCATCGACGCGCGACCATCGGATGCGATCGCGTTGGCGTCGCGAACGGGGGCCGCGATCTGGGTGGCAGACGCGGTTCTCGAGGAAGCCGGCATGCCCGACATGCTCGACGAGGATGACGCTGAAGTGTCAGTCGACGAGTTCAAACGCTTTCTCGACGAGGTCGATCCCGAGGACTTTCGCGGCTGAGCGTCTCGGGGCCGGCGCCTGAGGTGCCGGTCGAGCCGCGTACCACCAGGGTCGTCGGCAATTCGATGATGCGCGCTTGTGGGTCGGCGCCGTGGGCGATGGCGACGAGTTCATCGATAGCGGCCGCCGCCATCTCACGAATCGGCTGGCGAACCGTCGTCAGGGCGGGCTGAACCCACTTCGCTCCCCGCACGTCATCGAACCCGACCACGAGAACGTCCTGTCCCACCCGCATGCCGAGGTCGGCGGCGGCGCGATACACCCCGATGGCCATCTCGTCCGAGATCGCGAAGACGCCGATCGGCCCGGATGCCGCGGCCTCGCGCAGCGCGGGAAGGCTTGCGCGCCAGGCGCCCGGGGAGCTCCAGTCCGCGCGGATCCGGTGAATGGTGGCGGTCGGATGCCGGGAACGCACCGTGGTCTCGAAGCCGTCCACGCGTGCACGTCCGAAGCGGTATGACGGTGCGGCATCCATGACGATGAACTGCTCGGCTCCGGCGTCGAGCAGGTGCTCTGCGGCCGCAGCTGCGCCGGCTCTGTCGGTCGTGCGCACACTGGTTAGCGAGATCCCCGCCTCCGCGCGCGGATCCATCAGCACGATCGGGATACCCGCGTCGCGCAGCACCGCGAGCTGCGCGGCGGTGGGCAGGATGAGGCCGAGGACGACCCCCGCCGACCCGCGACCCCGGATCCGCAGGGGCCAGTCGTCGTCTGGGGTATCCCGCTCTGCCGTGAGGACGAGGTCGAATCGATGGCGCGCTGCGGCCAGGTGCGCGCCGGCTGTCACTTCGTCCGCGTAGGGGTCGTGGAAAGCCCCCAGCACCAGGTCGAACAGACGCGAGGTTCCCGTTCGCGGGCGTCCTCTGCGAACGCCGGTGTTCGAATACCCGTGCCGCTGTGCCGCGGCAAGCACGCGCGCCCGCGTCTGCGCTGACATCTCGCCCTTGCCCCGCAGCGCGCGGGACGCTGTTGAGACGCTGACCCCGCTCTCGGCGGCGATTTGGGCAAGAGAGCTCACGCTCCGATTTTTGCGCAAAAGTGAGGAAGCGCGCGACGGCGAGTGGCATCCTGGTGCGCGGATCGCGAGAGAAGGGCGATGTCGATGGGGATATCCAGTTCACCCGTCCTGCGGGTCGCCATCGTCGGCACCGGCTTCATGGGCAAGATGCACGCCCACGCGTGGCGCACCGCCCACCGCTTCTTCAGAATGGATGCCGTCCCCGAGCTCGCCGTTCTTGTCGGGCGTGACGCGGAACGCGCTTCCGATGCCGCCCGCGACTTCGGGGCGCTCGCAGCGTCGACCGACTGGCGGGAGGTTGTGGCGCGATCAGACATCGACGTCGTCGACATCTGCACGCCAGGTGACACGCACGCGGAGATCACGCTTGCGGCGCTCGCCGCCGGAAAGCACGTGTTGTGCGAGAAGCCGCTCGCCAATAGCGTCACCGATGCCGACCGCATGGTCGAGGCCGCAGCTGAAGCTCCCGACCTCGTTGCGATGTGCGGATTCAGTTATCGCCGCACGCCGGCGCTGTCGCTGGCCAGAGAACTGATCACAGCCGGGCGGCTGGGTGAGATCCGGCACGTCCGGGCACAGTATCTGCAGGACTGGCTGAGCGAGCCCGACGCTCCGTTCACCTGGCGACTGGACAGGCACCGTGCCGGCTCGGGAACCCTGGGCGACATCGGTGCGCACAGCATCGACACCGCCCAGTGGCTCACCGGCGAGCGGATCACTGCCGTGTCAGCGATCACGCGAACGTTCGTGACCGACCGCCCCGAACTCACGGAGCAGGTCGGACTCGGCGGGCGAGCCGTCGACGGCGCGGCCCGACGCGACGTGACAGTCGACGACGCCGCCGCGTTCACCGCCACCTTCGCCGGCGGCGCGCTGGGCGTGTTCGAGGCAACTCGCATGGCGACCGGCAGGCGCAACGCCAACCGCATCGAGATCAACGGATCGCGCGGATCGATCTCCTTCGACTTCGAGCGCATGAACGAGCTCGAGTTCTATGACGCCACCGATCCGGCAGGCGAGCAGGGCTTCCGTCGCATCCAGGTCACGGAGCCGCAGCATCCGTACGCGGCAGCCTGGTGGCCCGCGGGCCACGGGCTTGGATACGAACACGGCTTCACGCACCAGATCGTCGACCTCGTGCGCGCGATCACCAGCGGGGCGCCGGCATCGCCCTCGTTCGCTGAGGCTGCGCAGGTGCAGCGTGTGCTCGCTGCCGTGGAAGACAGCGCGGCACGGGGCAGCATCATGACAGCCGTGGAAGGAGCACCATCATGACCACCAGACAAGCTCTCGTCGTCCGCGGCGGGTGGGAGGGGCACCGACCCGTCGAAGCCACCGACCTGTTCATCCCGTTCCTGGAGTCCAGTGGATTTTCGGTGCGGGTCGAGGACTCGCCCGAGATCTATGCCGACGAGGCGACCATGCGAGCAACGGACCTCGTGCTGCAGTGCTTCACGATGTCAGAGATCTCGCAGGATGCCCTGGCGGGACTGCGGGCGGCCGTGAGGGGCGGTCTGGGGTTGGCCGGCTGGCACGGGGGGATCGCGGATTCGTATCGGAACAGTTCGGATTACCTGCAGTTGATCGGCGGGCAGTTCGCGACGCATCCGTCGAAGAGTCCGGACCTGTGCACGGGCGACCAGAGCGATAACTATCTGCCGTACACCATCGAGATGACAGACCTCGGACGCGAGCACGAGATCACGGCGGGAATCGCTGACTTCGAGCTCACCACCGAGCAGTACTGGGTGCTCCACGACGATCTCAACGACGTGCTGGCGACCACGACGCATCCGACCCAGCCCTACCACCCCTGGCATCGCCCGATCACATCTCCCGCGATCTGGACCCGGTTGTGGGGAGCTGGACGTGTCTTCGTCGCGACGCCCGGCCACAGCCTGGATGTCCTCGAGGACACCAACGTCCGCACGATCATCGAGAGGGGGCTGCTGTGGGCAGCACGCACGGCGTCGGAGTAGTCGGACTCGGGGTCATCTTCGCGCAGTACCGCGAGACCCTCGTCGGGCTCAGCGACATCGCGATCGTCGCGGTAGCCGACCTCGATGAGGCTCGCGCTCAGGAGGTCGCTGCGACGATCCCCGGATGCCGCGCCCTGAGCGTTGCCGAGCTGATGGCGGACCCTGCCGTCGACACCGTGCTGAACCTCACGATCCCCGCCGCGCATGCCGAGATCGCGCTTGCGGCTCTTGCCGGCGGCAAGAACGTCTACGGCGAAAAGCCGCTCGCGGCAACGTTCGCGCAGGCCCAGGCCATGCTCGCCGCGCGCGACCAGGCGTGGGTGGGTGGTGCACCCGACACGGTGCTCGGAACCGGCATCCAGACCGCCCGCGAGGTCGTCGATTCGGGGCGGATCGGTGCGCCGCTCGCGGCGACAGCCACCTGGGTAGCTCCGGGGCACGAGTTCTGGCACCCGAACCCCGACTTCTACTATCGCGAGGGCGGGGGGCCCCTCATGGACATGGGCCCGTACTATCTGACCTCGCTCGTCCACCTCCTCGGGCCCGTCGAGAGCGTCAGCGGCGCATCGTCGCGCAGTCGCGACACGCGAACCATCGCGTCGGGCCCTCGCGCGGGGGAGGAGATCCCGGTGGAGGTCGACACGTATGTCACGGGCACGCTGCGGCACACCGGTGGCGCGATCTCGACCGTGGTGTTCAGTTTCGACAGCGTGGCCACGCACGCCACGCCCATCGAGGTCCATGGCGAGAGCGGCTCGATCACAGTTCCCGACCCGAACATGTTCGAGGGCGACGTGCAGGTGCAACTGCTGGGCGCGCCGGAGTGGCAGACCGTCGCCCCGTCAGCCGGCTACGGCGGCGCCGGGCGGGGCATCGGACTCATCGATCATGTTCGAACCGGGGCGGACCGCGCCAGCGGAGCCCTCGCCCTCCACGTGCTCGAGATCATGACGGGGCTGCTGCGCTCTGCCCGCGAAAACGCGCCTTTCACCCTCACAACCACGGTCCAGCGACCGGAGCTGGTTCCGCTGACCCCTGCATCCGACTGGAGATGAGCCCATGACCGAAACCGCACGTGCCGTCGTCGACCTCGACGTCACCGGCTCCCGGATCAACCGTCACCTCTACGGCCACTTCGCCGAGCACCTCGGCCGCTGCATCTACGACGGGTTCTGGGTCGGTGAGGACTCGCCGATCCCCAACGAGCGCGGCATCCGTCTCGACATCGTCGAGGCCCTGCGCGCCGTGAACATCCCGAACCTGCGCTGGCCAGGCGGGTGCTTTGCCGACGAATACCACTGGCGGGACGGCATCGGTCCCCGCGATCAGCGCCCCCGCATGGCCAACACCCACTGGGGCGATGTCATCGAGAACAACCACTTCGGCACGCACGAGTTCATGGACCTGTGCGACATGCTCGGCGCCGACCCCTACGTGAACGGGAACCTCGGTAGCGGAACCGTTCAGGAGATGAGCGAGTGGGTCGAATACCTCACCCGCGACGATGACAGCCCGATGGCGCGGTTGCGGCGTGAGAACGGTCGCGATGAGCCCTGGAGGGTGCCGTTCTGGGGCCTTGGCAATGAGGCGTGGGGATGCGGTGGCAACATGTCGCCGGAGCACTATGCGCAAGAGGCCCGTCGCTACGCCACCTTCTGCCGCAACCACGGGGGCAACGAGCTGACCCGCATCGCCGCCGGTGCCAACGAGGGCGACCTGCGCTGGACCCGCGCCCTCATGGAGGCGGTGAACTGCCTCGGCTGCACGAAGGACGACAACCCCGTCTACCAGGCGATTTCGTTCCACTACTACACGCACTCCGGAACGGGCATCAACACCGAGGATGCGGCGGGCTTCACCGACGATCAGTACTACCGGACCATGGCGTACGCGGCAGGCATCGAGCGGATCCTCGCGTCCCACGTCGCGCTGATGGACGCCTACGACCCGCGCGGGCGCATCGACCTCGTCTGTGATGAGTGGGGCACGTGGTGGAACGTCGAGAAGGGCACGAACCCCGGATTCCTCTTCCAGCAGAACACCGTGCGCGATGCTCTGGTGGCAGGCTTGCACTTCGATATCTTCCACCGGCACGCGCGTCGGTTGACGATGGCCAACATCGCCCAGGCCGTCAACGTGCTGCAGGCCATGATCCTCACCGACGGCGAGAGCCTCGTGCTGACACCCACCTACCACGTGTTCGAGATGAACAAGGGTCACCAGGATGCGTTGCAGCTGGGCGCTCACGTCCTCGAGGTGCCGAGCGAGACGGTGGGGGATGAGGACCTACCGTTGTTGTCGCTCTCGGCATCCGTCAAGGACGAGACCGCCCTGGTGTCGTTGACGCACCTCTCGGCACACGACGACCTCGATGTCCGCATCGACCTGCGCGGTCGTGCTGCCACCGTTGTCCGTGCCCGGGTACTCACCGCCGAGAGCGCGTCGGACTTCAACGACCCGAGTGCACCCGATCGGGTGGCGCCGGTGTCGCTGGAGACGCGGATCGAGGACGGCATGCTCTCGGTGCGGCTCCCGGCGCACTCCTTCGCGACCGTCGAGCTCAATCTGGGTTGAGGGAGCCCGCGCGAGGTGCCTCAGGCGTTTGTCGCGCGGGCGATCGCCTCGATCAGGGCGTCGATGTCGGACTCGGTGGTGTCGAAGCTGCACACCCACCGAACCTCGCCGACCGAGGCATCCCAGTCGTAGAACCGGAAGCTCTCGCGCACGCGCTCGGCAGCTCCCGGCGGCAGGGTGGCGAAGATGCCGTTGGCCTGCGTCTGCTGTGTGAAGCCGACCCCGGTGATGGTGCCCGCGGCGATCGCTTCCTCGAGCCCACGCCGCAGCCGCGCTGCCATCGCGTTGGCATGGCGTGCGTTACGCAGGAACAGGTCGCCCTCGTACAGCGCGACGAGCTGGGCTGAGACGAACCGCATCTTCGAGGCCAGCTGCATGTTCATCTTGCGCAGGTAGTGCAGCCCCACGGATGCCGACTCGTTGAGCACCACGATCGCTTCAGCGGCAAGCGCCCCGTTCTTGGTGCCGCCGACGCTGACCACATCGACACCCGCATCCGTCGTGAAGGCATGCAGGGGGAGGCCCAGGGCCGCGGCGGCATTCGAGATCCGAGCGCCGTCCATGTAGAGGAGCATTCCGCGCTCGTGGACGTGGTCCGCGATCGCCCGGATCTCGGCCGGCGTATAGAGCGTGCCGAGTTCGCTCGACTGCGTGATGGCGACAACCAGCGGCTGAGCGCGGTGTTCATCACCCCACCCCCACGCCTCGGTGTCGATCAGCTCGGGCGTCAGCTTGCCGTCGGGAGTCGGGATCGTCAGGAGCTTGATGCCGCCGACCTTCTCGGGCGCGCCCCCTTCGTCGCTGTTGACGTGTGCCGTGGATGCCGCGATCACCGCCCCCCACCGGGGCAGCATCGACTGCAGTGCCGTGACGTTCGCGCCCGTGCCGTTGAAGACCGGGAACACCTCGACGGGCTTGCCGAAGTGACCAGCGAACACACCGTGGAGCCGTTCGGTCACCGAATCGGCGCCATACGCGGGCTCGTGATCGACGTTCGCGGCGGCGATCGCTGCGAGCACCTCGGGATGGATGCCTGAATAGTTGTCGGAGGCGAAGCCGCGGGCGTGGACGGGGGTGCTGGTCACCGTCTCAGCCTACGGTTCGCGCAGGCGTGCACTCGCGAGGCCGTCATGCGTCGCCAGCCCGGATGCCGGCCGTCGAGGCGATCACCGGGCGCATCTTCTTCTCCAGTGCTTCGTAGAACATCGACAGCGGGAACTCGTCGTCGAGCACGGCATCCGTGTAGCCCGAGAGGGGGCCAGCGAGCACGTCGTCGGGGAGTCCCCGGTTCCAGCGCGAGGCGGGGTGGGGCGGCAGCGTGTGGCGGATGAGGTCGTAGGCCGCCAGCCAGTGCACGGGCTTGGGGCGGTCGATCGATGCCCAGTACAACTCGTCGATGCTGTCGGCGAGCGCAACGACGGCGGCAGGGACGGCGTCCCAGTCGATCGACAGGGCGGTATCGGTCCAGTTGAGCACGCCGCGCTGATGCAGCCAGGCGAACAGCAACTGCCCGCCCAGCCCGTCGTAATTGCGCACCCGGGAGCCCGTGATCGCGAAGCGGAAGATGCGGTCGAACACGACGGCGTACTGGACCAGTCGCGCGTGTTCGAGTGTTTCCTCCTCGGTCCCGCTCAGCGGCTCTCCGCCCTCGAGCCGAGCCTGCAGCCGCTCGTGGATCCGCACGCTCTCGCGGAACGCCGTGAGGTCGCAGCGCAGCTCTTCGAGGGCGTACAGGAAGTACGGCATCCGCTGTTTGATCATGAACGGGTCGAAGGGCAGATCGCCCCGCATGTGGGTGCGGTCGTGGATGAGATCCCACATCACGAACGTGCGCTCGGCGAGGGCGGCGTCATCCAGCATTCGAGCCGCGTCGGCGGGAAGGTCGAGCTTCGTGATCTCGGCCGCCGCGCGGACGACCCGGCGGTAGCGGGCAGCCTCGCGGTCCTGGAAGATCCCTCCCCACGTGAAGGTCGGGATCTCGCGCATCGCCACGGTCTCGGGAAAGAGCACAGCAGAGTTCGTGTCGTAGCCCGACGTGAAATCGATCAGGCGCAGCGAGACGAAGAGGGCATTGCCGTAGTCGGTGCTCTCGAGCTCGGCGACGAATTCTGGCCAGATGGCCTCGACCAGCACGGCTTCGACGTGGCGCTGCCTCGACCCGTTCTGCGTGTACATCGGGAAGACGACGAGGTGACGGATGCCGTCGACACGCTGCCGCTGCGGTTGGAACTCCACGAGCGAGTCGAGGAAGTCCGGGATGCCGAATCCGCTCTCGACCCAGCGGTTGAAGTCCCGGGTGAGGGCGTTGAGGTAGTCGCTATCGTGCGGGAATGCGGGTGCCAGCTCCTCGACGGCGCGCATGATCGCCCCGACGTGCTCGCGGGCGGCGGCGTGATGCGCGGCATCCGGAATCGAGCCGTCGGCAGCCTGCAGCGGGTGCAGCGCCTCGGCTGCGGACTTCAACGCAAGCCAGGCCGCGGACACCTCGACCGAGGCGGCGATCTCGGCGGGCGCGAGGGGAGTGAGGGGTGCGGGGGACGACAGGGTCGACATGAGGCCTCCGAACGTAGGGTCGTCGCGATTCTAGATTTTCTCCGTTCCTAATGCGTTTGGGCAGGAATATTTCCGGCTTTCGGCCGTTGCGGTCGATAGGCTCGTTCGCATGGTTCCGGAAACGCTGCTCCCTCGGCTCGATGACGACACCGATGCCCGCATCCTGCGCGCGCTATCGGTGGATGCGCGTGCGACTCTCGCCGACCTGTCAGCGGCAGTCGGTCTGTCGGTGTCGGCGGTGCAAGCGCGGGTGCGCCGACTGGAGAGCCGCGGGATCATCACGGGCTACCGGGTCGTCGTTGATCCCGAGGCGGTCGGGAAGCCCCTCGCCGCGTTCGTCGAGATCACCCCCCTCGACCCGGCTCAGCCCGACACGGCCCCCGAGCTGCTCGCCCACCTCGAGGAGATCGAGGCGTGCCATTCGGTTGCGGGAGCGGCGAGCTACCTCCTGCTGGTGCGGGTCGCCACTCCGCGGCACCTCGAGTCGCTGTTGCGAGAGGTTCGCGCGGCAGCCAATGTGAGCACGCGAACGACCGTCGTGCTCCAGACGTTCTACGAGAACAGGCCGGTCGCGCCCGCTGCCCGCACCTGACGCGCGGCAGCTGCGGGTCACGTGTTCTGCGGGAACCCCAGGTTGACGCCGCCGTGCGAGGGGTCGAGCCAGCGAGACGTGACAGCCTTCTCTCGCGTGAAGAACGAGAAGGCCTGCGGTCCGTACGCCTTCGCGTCGCCGAACAGCGACGCCTTCCATCCGCCGAACGAGTGGTACGCGACCGGCACCGGGATGGGCACGTTGATGCCGACCATTCCGACGCTCACCTCGCGTTGGAACCGTCGCGCTGCGCCGCCGTCGTTCGTGAAGATCGCGGTGCCGTTGCCGTACGGGCTCGCGTTGATGATCTCGATCGCCTCGTCGTACGCGCCGACGCGCACGACCGACAGGACCGGCCCGAAGATCTCGTCGCGATACGCGGCAGACGAGGTCGGCACGGCGTCGAGCAGGGTGGGACCGAGCCAGAACCCCCCGGGTTCGCCGTCGACCTCGACACCCGCGCCGTCGACCACGACCGTCGCACCGTCGTCGCGGGCGACCCCGATGTACGAGGCCACCTTGTCGCGGTGCGCCGC
Organism: Microbacterium schleiferi; assembly: GCF_020781975.1. Lineage (GTDB taxonomy): Bacteria > Actinomycetota > Actinomycetes > Actinomycetales > Microbacteriaceae > Microbacterium. The sequence goes on along the minus strand of NZ_JAJGNI010000002.1, from coordinate 205,854 downwards.
CGTGATGAGCGGGCCCATGTCGCACCCGCGCAGACCGTCACCGGTGCGCAGCGTCGCCATGCGTTCGGCGATCTTGTCGACGAGGGTGTCCGCGATCGAGTCGACCGCGAGCACGACGGACACCGCCATGCACCGCTCGCCCGCCGAACCGAAACCGGCATTGACCGCCGAGTCGGCCGCGAGGTCGAGGTCGGCATCCGGCAGCACCAGCATGTGGTTCTTCGCTCCGCCCAGAGCCTGCACGCGCTTGCCGTGCGCGCTCGCGGTCTCGTAGATGTACTTCGCGATGGGGGTCGAGCCGACGAACGACACCGACGCGATGTCGGGGTGCTCGAGGATCGCGTCGACGGCCTCCTTGTCGCCGTGCACGACCGAGAGCACTCCCGCCGGCAGCCCCGCCTCGGCGTAGCGCTCTGCGATCCAGTTCGCCGCCGAGGGGTCCTTCTCGCTGGGCTTGAGGACGACCGCGTTGCCGGCGGCCAGGGCGATCGGCAAGAACCACAAGGGAACCATGGCGGGGAAGTTGAAGGGACTGATCACACCGACCACCCCGAGGGGTTGGCGCAGAGTGTACACATCGACGCCCGTCGACACGCTCTCGGAGTACTCACCCTTGAGCAGGTGCGGTGCGGCGCAGGCGAACTCGACGACCTCCAGGCCCCGGGCGATCTCGCCGTGAGCGTCGGCGAGCACCTTGCCGTGCTCCGACGTGAGGATGCGGGCCAGCTCCTCCTTGCGGGCGTTCAGGATCTCGCGAAAGGCGAACATGACGCCCTGCCGCTTGGCGAGGCTCGCGTCACGCCAGGCGGGTGCCGCGGCGGTCGCGGACGCGACGGCGGCGGCGACGTCGTCGGCTCCGGCCAGGCGCACCTCGCGCTGCGCTTCGCCGCGCGCCGGGTCGTACACCGGTGCCGTACGGGTCGAGGTGCCGGGCCAGGCGGCGCCGCCGACCCAGTGATCGAGGACGGGAAGATCGGACATCGGAGTGCCTTTCGTGAGGCGGGCGGTCTCGGCCGCGCCGGAGGGGGTCAGAGAGCGGCATCCAACAGGGCGAGCACGTCGTCGTAGATCTCGACGGCGCGCGCGACCTCGTCAGCGCTGACGGTGCACGGCGGCACGACATGGATGCGGTTGTCGACGGTGAATGGGAGCAGGCCGCGGGCGAGCATCTCGGACTTCGCCCGCGCGATCTCGCCCGCGCGCAGCGGGTCGCGGGTGTCGCGGTCAGCGACGAGCTCGAGGGCCCAGAACACACCCTCGCCGCGCACTTCCCCGACCACGGGATGGCGTTCGGCGAGGTCGGTGAGCGCGGGGGCGAGCACGTCCGAGCCGATGCGCCGCGCGTTCTCGACGATGCCCTCCGATTCCATGGCGTCGATCGTGGCGACGATCGACGCGGCCGCCAACGGGTGGCCGCTGTAGGTGAGGCCACCGGGAAACACGCGATCGTCGAACGCGTGAGCGATGGGGGCGCTGATCAGTACGCCGCCGATCGGGACGTAGCCAGAGTTGACGCCCTTCGCGAAGGTGATCAGATCGGGCACGACTTCGTGGCCCTCGAAGGCGAACCAGCGACCCGTTCGCCCGAACCCGGCCATCACCTCGTCGAGGATCAGCAGGATGTCGAACTCGTCGGCCAGTTCCCGCACCCCCGCGAGATAACCGGGCGGGGGCAGGAGGACCCCGGCGGTTCCGGGGATCGACTCGAGCAGGATCGCCGCGATCGTCGACGGACCTTCGGCTTCGATCACGCGCCGGAGATGGTGGAGGGCGCGTTCGCACTCCTGCTCGACGCTGTCGGCCCAGAACTCGCTGCGGTACAGGTATGGGCCGAAGAAGTGCACGTGGCCGCGAGCGAACTCGTTCGGCATCCGTCGCCAGTCGCCGGTCGACACGATCGCCGCCCCGGTATTGCCGTGATACGAGCGGTACGTCGAGAGCACTTTGTCGCGTCCCGTGACCAGGCGTGCCATTCGGATCGCGTTCTCGTTCGCGTCGGCCCCACCGTTGGTGAAGAAGACCTTCTCGAAGCCATCCGGTGCGTGCGCCACGATGCGCTGCGCGGCACGACCGCGCGCCAGGTTCGCAGCGGTCGGCGCGATGGTCGTCAGCACATCGGCCTGTGCCGCGATCGCCGACGTGACCGCCGGATGCTGGTGTCCGATGTTCACATTCACGAGCTGGCTCGAGAAGTCGAGGTATCGCTTACCCGACTCGTCCCAGAGCTCGGTGCCGGAGCCGCCCGCGAACACGAGCGGTGACAGCGCCGCCTGCGCCGACCACGAGTGGAACACGTGCGCACGATCGAGATCAAATGCTTCGCTGTCGGTGGTCATGAGCCCTGCTTCGTGGGGGGTGATGCCGGGTCGGCCGGCGATGCCGACCGACCCGGCGCGGGAGTTACTGGCCGCCCTCGGTGAGGGTGACCTCGATCGGGGTGTACGTCGCCGAGACGTCGTAGCCCTCCTCGACGAGTTCCGCGAGCGCCTGCTCGATGTACTCGTTCGAGTACGCCGACGCCGGCGGCTCGGCCGTGATGAGGTTCAGTCCGTCCTGGTTGACAGCCGACAGGGCCCCGGCGACAGTCTTGTCCCAGGCTGCCGGGTCCATCACGCCGAACTCCGAACCGTTCCAGATGAGCTTGTTGACCTCGTTCATCATCCACTCCTGGTGCACGGGTCCCACCGGGAAGGCAGCTTCGGCGTTGATCGCGTAGTCGTAGGTGATGGCGGCTGCCTCGACGGGATTGTCGCGGGCGTAGATCCAGCCCTTGGCGATGGCCTTCAGGAACCGCACCGCCGCATCGGCGTATGCCGGGTCGGAGGCCAGGCGCTCGGTGTCGGCCCAGATCGCGTCCTGCAACATCGCGCCCTCGGTCTCTTCGTACGAAATGACGTTGAGGTCCTCGAGAGTGTAGAGCTCACCGGTCTCGGGGTTGACGGTCTCGAGCACCTGCGCGAGTTCGTTGTAGGTCATCGCTTGGGCGGCGTCGACGTCTCCGTCCAGCAGCGCGTTCATGCTGAAGTCCTGCGTCGTGATCGACACCGTCGTGGAGTCGAGGTCCTCGGCGGCCATCGCCGCGAAGATCTCCCACTCGTTGCCGAAGCCCCACGAGCCGATCCGCTTGCCCTCGAAGTCGGCGACGCTCTCGATCCCCGAGTCGGCCCACGACACCTGGGTCGTCCCCGATTCCTGGTAGACCTGCGCGATGTCGGTGAGTTCCGCGCCGGTCGCCTCGAGGCTGCCGAGCACCTTCGGGACCCAGGCGATCGCGAAGTCCACGTCGCCGGCGATCAGCGCGTCCTGCGGCACGATGTCACCGCCCGAGGGGACGATCTCGACATCGTCGAAGCCCTCTTCGGCGAAGTAGCCCTGGTCGAGGGCGACGTAGTAGCCCGCGAACTGTGCTTGCGGCAGCCATTGCAGCTGCAAACTCACGGACGTGAGCGGCTCGAACTCGCCGCTGTCTTCGGTCGTTGCGGGTTCGGATGATCCCGCGCACGCCGCCAGTGCGAGTGCGGCGACGGTGAGGGTGGATGCGGCCACGAGGCCGCGTCTGGTGCTGTGTCTCACGGTGTTCCCTTCATCTGTGGGGTGCTCTCTCGGTGGTACGGGTGGTGCTCGATGCCGGTTAGACCGGCATCCTTCGGGTCGCCAGCCGCTCGAGCAGCGAGGTGACCAGGAAGAAGAAGAGGCCGATGATGATTCCGCCGAGGACGAAGGCCCAGGCGAGCGCGGCCCGCCCCGACTTGGCGTACGTCGCGATCGCGGTGCCGATGCCGTCAGCGGGCCCGCCGAAGTACTCCGCGACGAGGGCCGCGATGACCGCCAGCGAACTTGCGATCCGCAGACCCGTCATGAGGTAGGGCAGGGCCGTCGGCAGGGTCAGCAGTCGGAAAGTCTGCGCCGACGTGGCAGCCGACGCGCGGAACAGGTCGCGGTGCACGGGCCGGCTCTGCCGCAGGCCCCGCAACACGTTGACGAACACCGGGATGAACGCGGCAAGACCTGCAACCGCCTGCCTCCCGAACTGGCTGGACGCCCCGAACATCGTGTTCAACACCGGCGTGATCGCGACGATCGGAATCACCGCGAGCGCCGCGACGAGGGGGGCCAGCATCCCGTCGATCGGCCGGATCGCCGCGGCGAGCGCGGCCAGCGCGATGGCGATGAGCGATCCCGCGATGAGCCCCACGAAGGCGTTGGTCGCGGTGACGGCCATCCCCTCGGCGATGATGTTCCACCGCAGCACGAACTCCTGCGCGATCGCGATCGGACTCGGCAGCATCCGGGGCGCGGCGGCTGCGACGTCCACGTACAGCACCCAGGCCACGAGCCCGAGGATGCCGACCCCGACGGGAGCGGCGGTGCGCACCCACGACGGCAGCGCGGGAGCGGTGGGTTCGCGCAGGCTCATCGTTCGTTCGCCCTCTCGATCTTCGAGCCGTGCAACGCTTCGCGTACAGCCGTGACCCGCTCGAAATAGGCGGGGGACTCGCGCAGGTCGTCGTCACGCGCGTCGCCGAGTCCCACCGTGACGACTTCGGTGATGCGGCCCGGTCGCGGGCTCATCACGACGACACGGTCAGACAGGAACACCGCCTCGGGGATCGAGTGCGTCACGAACACCACCGCGGCGCCGGTCTCGGCGGCGATGCGGGTCAGCTCGGACTGCAGGTACTCGCGGGTCATCTCATCGAGCGCCCCGAACGGCTCGTCCATCAGCAGCAGGCGCGGACGGGTCGCGAGGGCGCGCGCGATTGCGACACGCTGTTGCATCCCGCCCGACAACTGGTCGGGATAGCGTTCGGTGAAATCCGACAACCCCACGAGTTCGGCGAGCTCCGCGACCCGCGCGGCGCGTTCCGGCTTGGCGGTGCCGTGAAGCTCGAGCGGCAGGGCGATGTTCGCGGCCACAGTGCGCCACGGCAGCAGTCCCGCCTGCTGGAACGCGATGCCGTAGTCCTGGTCGACCCGGGCGCGCGCCGCGGGTTTGCCGAAGATCTGCAGATCCCCGCTCGTGGCCGAATCGAGATCGGCGATCAGGCGCAGCAGCGTCGACTTTCCGCATCCCGAGGGCCCGATCAGCGAGACGAACTCGCCGGCCGCGACTTCGAGATCGACGCCCGTCAGCGCCGTGACATCGCCCGCCTTCGTCGGGAAGAACTTGCCCACGTCGCGTGCGTGCACGGCGGCGGTCGCGGTCGGCGCGGTCGGTGTCTGAGGGGTCATGCGGTGGCCTCTCCTCGTCGGTAGCGGTGGAGTCCGACCCCGATCAGCGCGACGGACCCGGCGGCGATCAGACCCAGCACGATCGAGCCGAAGATGGGTCCCCACGGGGCGGCCGGATCGCTGGATCCCTGGCCGGCGAGTTGGATCAGCATCCGCCCGATTCCGCCGCGCATCCCGATCGAGACCTCTGCGACGACGACACCGAGCACGGCGTTCGCTGCCGCCAGGCGCAGCGCGGGCAGCAGGTGGGGTACGGCGGCGGGCAGCCGCAGGTGGCGCAGCGTCGACCAGTACCCGACGGCGTAGGTGCGCATGAGGTCGACGTGGATCCGGTCGGGGGCTTCGAGTCCGCGCAGAGCGCCGACAGCGACGGGGAAGAACGCGAGATACGACGCGATGACGGCGACCGACAGCCATTGCGGCCAGCTCGTCCCGCCGCGGTCGATCTGGTTGCCGATCGCGTTGATGACCGGGGCGAAGGCGATGAGCGGGACCGTCTGGCTTACGACGATCCAGGGCAGCAGCCCCCACTCCAGCAGCTGCCAGCGCTGCATCACGAGTGCCAGTGCGCCGCCGACGATGACGCCGAGCACCCACCCGACGGCGGCGATTCCCAGCGTCGTGACGGCCGCGATCGCGACTGTCGCGATCAGCGGCGGGGTTTCCCCCCCGCTGGTCGGCTCGAACAGTCGCGCGAGCATGTCCCACACGTGCGGCATCGCACGGTCGTGGGTGCGGGGCAGGATCATGACCCTCGAGCCCGTCTGACCCTCGACGGCGCCGATCACGACACCCTCCGCGGGCCCCAGGAACTTGTAGGCCTCCCAGAGCAGCACGATCGCGAGCACGCCGAGGATGCCCCAGCCCAGTCCCGTCGCCCTCCGGCTCATGTCTGCAGCCGCTTCACTCGCCGTCACGCCTCACGACTTGGCCGTGACCTTCTCGCGCAGGGCCGGGATCACGGTCTCGCCGTAGACGCGGAGGGTCTCCTCCTTGTTGTCGTGCTGCAGGTACCCCGCGAACTGCGTGACGCCGAGCTCCCGTAGCGCCCCGAGCTTGGCGATGTGCTCTTCGGCGGTGCCGAGGACGCAGAATCGGTCGACGATCTCGTCGGGAACGAAGTCCACGTGGTCGTTGTCGCTCTTGCCGTGGGAGTTGTAGTCGTACCCGGTGCGTCCCGCGATGTAGTCGGTGAGAGCACGCGGCACGCTGCCGTCGGTGCCGTACTTCGCGACGATGTCGGCGACGTGATTGCCGACCATCCCCCCGAACCACCGGCACTGGTCGCGCATGTGCTCCCAGTCCTCGCCGATGTACATGGGGGCCGCGACGCAGAAGTCGATCGACTCGGGGTCGCGGCCGGCTGCCGCTGCGGCATCCTTGACCGTCTTGATCATCCAGGCCGCGATGTCGAGGTCCGCCAGCTGCAGGATGAATCCGTCGGCCACTTCGCCCGTGAGCTTCAGCGCGAGCGGCCCGTACGCTGCGACCCAGACGTTCAGCTCGGACCCCTGGCTCCACGGGAACTGCAGCGTCGATCCCTTGTACTCGACGGCTCGAGAGTTCGCGAGCTCCCGGATCACGTGGATGGACTCCCGCAGTTCGGCCAGCGTCGACGGCTTGCCGTTGGTGACCCGCACCGCCGAGTCGCCGCGCCCGATGCCGCAGATCGTGCGGTTTCCGTACATCTCGTTCAAGGTCGCGAACACGGATGCCGTGACCGTCCAGTCCCGTGTCGCGGGGTTCGTCACGAACGGGCCGACGACGACCTTGCGGGTCTCGGCGAGGATCGCTGAGTAGATCACGTACGGTTCCTCCCACAGCAGGTGGGAGTCGAAGGTCCAGACGTGGCTGAAACCGTGCGCTTCGGCCAGCTTCGACAGCTGGATCACGCGCGACGCGGGAGGATTCGTCTGCAGGACGACACCGAAGTCCATCGTCATCGCCTCACACCAGGTACTGGCTCAGGCCGCGCTTGACGAAGCTGCCGTCGCCCTTGCGTCCGAGGTACTGGCCTGCGTCGACGATCACCTTGCCCTTGGAGATCACGGTGTCGACGTGCCCGTCGATCTCGAACCCCTCCCAGGCGGAGTGGTCCATGTTCATGTGGTGGGACTTGCCGGTGCTATGACCCAGGTCGTCGACCGGGAGGCCGATGGAGGTGTGACCGTTCGGATCGTAGACGACGATGTCGGCATCCGCCCCGGGCTGGATGACACCCTTCTTGCCGTACATGCCGAACATGCGCGCCGGGGTGGTGCTCGTGAGTTCGACCCACCGCTCCAGGGTGATCTCGCCGGTGACGACGCCCTGGTACATGAGATCCATCCGGTGCTCGACTGAGCCGATGCCGTTGGGGATCTTACGGAAGTCCTCCAGGCCCAGGGTCTTCTGATCCTTCATGCAGAACGGGCAGTGGTCGGTGGAGACCATCTGCAGATCGTTGGTGCGCAGGGCCTGCCACATGTGGTCCTGGTGGCCCTCGGCGCGCGAGCGCAGCGGCGTCGAGCACACCCACTTGGCGCCCTCGAACTGGCCCCACTGCTCGCTCGAGGCGCCCAACTGCTCTTCCAGCGACAGGTAGAGATACTGCGGGCAGGTCTCGCCGAATACGTTGAATCCGTTGTCGCGAGCGGCCGCGAGCTGCGCGACAGCCTGTTTCGCCGAGACGTGCACGACGTACAACGGCGCCCCGGTGATGTTCGAGAGCATGATCGCGCGGTGGGTGGCCTCTTCTTCGGCCTGCCAAACGCGGGCCTTGCCGTGGAAGAAGGGTGAGGTCTTGCCGGCATCGACGAGTTGCTGGGCGAGCACGTCGATGACGGGGCCGTTCTCGGCGTGCATCATCGTGAGCAGCCCCGTGTCGGCGGCGACCTGCATCGCTTTCAGGATCTGGGCATCGTCCGAGTAGAAGACGCCGGGGTAGGCCATGAACAGCTTGTAGCTCGTGATGCCTTCGTCAACGAGGGTCGGCAAGAACGCGAGCGATTCGTCGTCGATGCCGCCGACGATCTGGTGGAACCCGTAGTCGATCGCGCAGTTTCCCGCTGCCAACTCGTGCCACTTCGCAAGGCCGTCGGGCACTTTCGTGCCGTACGTCTGCACGGCGAAGTCGACGATGGTCGTCGTACCGCCCCACGCTGCCGCGCGCGTGCCGGTTTCGAACGTGTCGCTCGCGAACGTGCCCCCGAAAGGCAGCTGCATGTGCGTGTGGGCGTCGATGCCGCCGGGGATGACGTACTTGGCGCTCGCATCGACGACAGTGTCGACGGATGCCGCCAGGTTCGTGCCGAGCAGTTCCGAGCCGGGCGCGAGGACGGCGACGATCTTCTCGCCGTCGACGAGGACATCGGCCGGAGCCCGCCCGGTGGCGGAGACGACGGTGCCGCCGGTGATCAGTGTCGTGCTCACGGTGCGGAGATCCCTTCGTAGCTGTCGGGGCGACGGTCGCGGTAGAACTGCCAGTCGTCGCGCATCTCCTGCACCATGTCGAGGTTCAGGTCGCGAATGAGGACCTCCTCGTGCTCGCTCGAGCCCAGCGCCCCGACGAAATTGCCGCGCGGGTCGATCACCTGGCTCGTGCCGTAGAAGCTGACAGCCTCGTCGCCGTACTCGTTGTCCTCGCGGCCGACGCGATTGGGCTGGAGGACGAAGTAGCCGTTGGCAACAGCCGCGCACGGCCCCTCGACCTCCCACAGGCGGTTGGACAGGCCCGGCTTGGTCGCATTGGGGTTGAAGACCATGTGCGCGCCGTTCAGGCCGAGCTCGCGCCACCCCTCCGGGAAATGGCGGTCGTAGCAGATGTACATGCCGACCTTTCCGACCGCCGAGTCGAAGACGGGGTAGCCGAGGTTGCCCGGACGGAAGTAGAACTTCTCCCAGAACTTCTCGACGTGGGGGATGTGGTTCTTGCGATACGTCCCCAGCACGGTGCCGTCGGCATCCACGAGAACCGCCGTGTTGTAGTAGACCCCGGTCTGCGCCTCCTCGTAGATCGGCAGCACCATCACAGTGCCGAGCTCCTTCGCTACCGCGGCGAAGCGCTCCACGATCGGGCCGTCGACCGGCTCGGCATAGCGGTAGTACTTCTTGTCCTGTGTGATGCCGAAGTAGGGCCCGTAGAAGAGCTCCTGGAAGCACACCACCTGCGCGCCGTCGGCGGCGGCATCCCTCGCGAATTGCTCGTGCCTGTCGAGCATGGATGCCTTGTCGCCGGTCCACGTCGTCTGCGTGATGGCCGCTCTCACCGTCGTCATCTCGTGCACTCTCCGTCCGGTCGAAGGGGCCACGAAGCGCCGTGGCGTGTCTGTTATTGTTCGGCGTGAACATTTCCCTTCGGTTTCGTCCCGTGTCGCGACCGTAAATGTTGGTGTGATCGAGATTGGGTGGGCGATGACCACGGTGATCGATCGTGCGCACTTCACCGATCCCACGCCGCGCGCTATCGCGGCAGAGCTTGCCCGCCTGATCACGGCCGGAGATCTGGCCGCCGGTGAGCGACTGCCGACCGTGCGCGAGGTCGCGGGACGGCTCGGTGTGAGCCCTGCGACAGTGAGCGCTGCATGGAAGGCGCTCTCGCAGGCCGGGCTGATCGTCTCGCGTGGGCGGGCAGGATCGTTCGTGCGCGAGGAACGGCAGGAGTGGATGTCGCCGCGCGTGCAGGGCCTTGCCCAGCATCCGGGATCGCCGCGGCTCGACCTCTCGGGAGGGACTCCGGATGCCGACCTGCTCCCCGACCTCGCGCGTGCCTTCTCGCGGGTGTCGCCGCGCGCTCACACCGGTCGATACCACGAGTCGCCCGTGCTACCCGAACTGGAGACGTTGCTCCGCCGGGTGTGGCCGAGCGATGCGGAGGCGATCACTGTCGTCGACGGTGCCCTGGACGGCGTCGGTCGTGCGCTCGAACAGGTCGTGCGCTTCGGAGACCGCGTGGTGGTCGAAAACCCCGGCTTCCCGTACTTCTTCGACCTCATCGAGCACCTGGGGGCGCAGCCGATCCCCGTAGAACTCGACGCCGAGGGGATCGCGCCGAGTAGCTTCGCGCGTGCGCTTGCGACGAGGCCGACCGCGGTGCTTCTGCAGCCGCGCGCACACAACCCCACGGGTGTGTCGACGAGCCCCGAGCGCGCGGCTGAGCTTGCGCGATTGGTACGCGCCTCGCGAAACGGAGCGCGGTTCGTCATCATCGAGGACGACCATTCCGGGCTCGTAGCCGCAGCGCCCGAGGTGACGCTCGCCCGGTGGCTGCCAGAGCAGGTCGTGCACGTACGCAGCTTCTCGAAATCCCACGGTCCCGATCTGCGCATCGCCGCGCTCGGAGGCCCATCGCGCATCGTCGACCGCGTCGTGGCGCGCAGGCTGCTGGGGCCGGGATGGACCTCACGTACCATCCAGGCCGTACTCTTCGATCTCTTGTCAGACCCCGTATCGATCGAGGCTGTGGTTCGCGCCCGCGAGAGCTACCGGACTCGTCAGCGGGAGCTGGCCGGCGCACTGCGCCGCCACGGAGTCTCAGCCGTTGCCGGTGACGGCCTCAACGTCTCCTGGGACGTCGCGGACGAGCGCGCGGCGCTCCTTCATCTCGCTGCGGCCGGCGTCGGTGTGGCGGCGGGGTCGCCCTTTTTCCTCTCAGACCGCACCGCTCGCCCCCTCATCCGCGTCACTGTCGGTCTCGTGAGCGGTGACGTCGATGCCGTGGCTGCCTCGCTCGCGCGTGCGGTGCGCGTGACGGGCTGAGCGCCACCGCCCCAGTTGCGGCATCCGGCTGTTCCCGACGTCCGAGCCGCGCAGTGCGCTTCCCCGCATGACGACTCCCGCTCCGGCGGATCCCACAGTTGCGCCGCGCACGCGGTTGATCCGTACCCCGAACGAGCGCGTGTTCCTCCACGTTCTCGTGAACACTGCGGCTGCGAACATCACGACGAGCTACCTCTGGTTCGCGCTGACCTTCTGGGTGTACCTCGAGACTCGCTCCGTGGTGGCGACCGGGATCATCGGCGGCACGTACATGCTGCTGTTGGCCGTCTTCGCGATGTGGTTCGGCACGCTCGTCGACCGGCATCGCAAGCATCGCGTAATGGTCTTCTCCGCTGCCGCCACACTGGTGGCCTTTCTGATCGCAGGCGCTCTCTACCTCGCTCAGCCGGAGTCCGCGCTCGTCGACATCAACGGCCCGTGGTTCTGGCTGTTCGCGGGAATCATCCTGCTCGGATCCATCGTCGAGAACATGCGCAACATCGCTCTGTCGACGACCGTGACACTCCTCGTCCCCGAAGAGCGGCACGCGAATGCCAACGGTCTGGTCGGCACAGTGCAGGGGATCGCCTTCATCATCACCAGCGTGTTCAGCGGCCTGTCGGTCGGCCCGCTCGGCATGGGGTGGACGCTGCTCATCGCCATCGTCGCAACCGCGATCGCGGGTGTTCACCTGCTCCTGCTCCGGATTCCCGAGGAGCAGCCGGCGGCATCCGTCGGACGCGGTGTCGACCTGCGCGGCGCGATCACCGCTGTGAGACTGGCGCCCGGGCTCTTCGCACTCATCATCTTCTCGACGTTCAACAACCTCATCGGTGGGGTCTACATCGCCCTGATGGACCCGTACGGGCTGACCCTGTTCAGTGTCGAAGCCTGGGGCACCGTGTTCGGGGTCGCCGCGACGGGGTTCATCGTCGGCGGCGTCCTGATCGCCAGGTTCGGCCTCGGACGCAACCCGATTCGCACGATGTTGCTCGTGGTCGCGGGCATGGGGCTACTGGGCGCGCTGTTCACGATCCGCGACTGGTGGCTGCTCTACGCCGTCGGGATCTGGCTCTACATGGCCCTCGTGCCCGCGGTCGAGGCAGCCGAGCAGACCGTGATCCAGAAGGTCGTGCCGTACGGATCGCAGGGGCGTGTGTTCGGGTTCGCCGCGGCTTTCGAATCGGCAGCCGCCCCCATCACCGCGTTCCTGATCGCGCCGATCGCGGAGTTCTGGGTCATCCCCTACATGGAAACGCCGAGCGGCCAGCAGACGTGGGGATGGCTTCTTGGGGACGGGGAGGTGCGCGGCATCGCGCTCGTGTTCGTCTTCGCGGGGCTTGCCATGGTCGTCATCGCCCTGCTCGCATTCGCGACGCGGTCGTACCGGCTCATCACCGAGCAATACCGGACCGCGCCCGAGACGCCGTCGCAGACCGAGTCCGAGACCGAGCGGACGCCTGCACCGTAGGCGGTCGGCCCGGCGCACATACATCTTCAGACTGACGCGCTCTGGGCGCGCGTTCCGTAGCGTGGGTGAGGTGAGACGCTCCGCACTCTTTCGTGAACTCCTGCCGTACCAGGTGGCAACCGATGTGTCGGTTGCGGGAGTGTTCGGGCTGCTCTGTCTCCCCTTTGAGCTGACGATCGGCGGCTGGGCAGCCGAGTCGGCACTGCCGACCGTGGTCATGTGCCTTCTCTTCGCGGCGGCGCTCGCGCTGCGGCGGCTCTCGCCGCCCCTCGCGCTCGCTACGGCGTGGGTCGGCGCGACGATGCAGATGCTGATGCTGCGTCCACCGTCGCCCGTCGACCTCGCGATCTTTGCCGTGCTCTACGCGACGGCAGCCTACGGGAGCGCGCTGGTGTACTGGCTCGGATTCTCGTCGGCGATCGTCGGGGCCGCCGTCATCACCGGCTATCTCTTCGGTTCGCAGCTGCTCAGTGCCGCGTCGTGGAGCGTCCTTCCGCTGGCAGCCGCTGTTCTCATCGCTGCGGGGTTCGCGTTGCTCCTGGCCTGGACCGTGGGTGCTCTGGTTCGAACGTCCCTGCGCGCTCGACGCACCCAGCGTGAGCGCGAGCGTGCCGAACGGGAACGCGTCGAGGAGCAGGAGCGAGGTCGGATCGCGCGCGACATGCACGATGTCGTCGGTCATTCGCTGGCCGTCATCATCGCCCAGGCCGATGGGGCTCGGTACGCAGCCGACGCCGATCCGCAGGCGGGGAAGGACGCGCTCGCGACGATCTCGACGACGGCGCGCAGCGCGCTCGCTGATGTTCGGCTGCTGCTGGCGCAGTTGCGCCACAGCGAAGGGATGGCGCCGCAGCCGATGCTGAACGATCTGGAGAGTCTGTACTCCCAGGTGCGAGCTGCCGGGCTCGCGGTGCGCGTAGACGTGGAACCGATGCCTCCCGCGAACGTGCCGGCTGCCGTGCAGTTGGCCATCTACCGCGTGCTGCAGGAGGCGCTCACGAACGCCATCCGCCACGGCAACGGAGATGTCGAGGTGACGATGCGCTGGCTCCCGGACCGTCTGCACCTGTGGGCATCGAATCCTGTCGCGGAGCCCGTCGACCCGCCCGCGGCGGATGCCGCGCCCCTGACTGACCCCGCCGGAGTGACCCACGGTATCGTCGGCATGCGCGAGCGGGCGCGGCTGGTCGGTGGGGCAGTGGAGGCAGGGATGGTCGGGGAGCTGTGGGTCGTGCGGGCGACCTTCCCCTTCGCCGCGGAACCGCAACCTCACGGGTCCGCGGCACGATGAACGACCAGAGCAACCCCGGTCCGGGCGTCATCCGTGTCGCGCTCGTGGATGACCAGGCGCTCTTTCGCGCCGGCATCCGCATGGTGATCGACTCCCAACCCGACATGGCCGTCGTCGGCGAGGCGGGAGACGGCCAGGCGGCCCTGTCGATGGCGCGAGACACGCGTCCGGATGTCGTGCTCATGGACATCCGGATGCCCGTCATGGACGGGATCGAGGCGACGGCGCATTTGCTACAGGACCCTGACGCGCCACGGATCGTGATGCTGACGACGTTCGACCTCGATGAGGCAGCCGCACGCGCGATCCGCGGCGGCGCGAGCGGATTCCTGCTCAAGGATGCCGAGCCGGAGTTCGTGCTCGCCGCAATCCGCAGCGTGTACTCCGGTTCGGCGGTGATCGCGGCAACGGCCACGGCGCAGCTGTTCGCGCACTTCCGGGACGAACAGACCCGGCCGGCGCCGCGAGCGTTCGGCGAGCTGACCGAGAGAGAACGCGAGATCTTCGGTCTCGCCGCGCGGGGCCTGTCAAACGCCGAGATCGCGGCGCGAGAGTACCTTTCCGAGGCAACGGTGAAGACGCACGTCAGTCGCATCCTCGGCAAGCTCGAGCTGCGTGATCGCGTCCAACTCGTCGTTTTCGCCTACGAGCACGGCCTGGTCTGACACCGATCATGGGGCCGCTGGCCGCAGCCTCGCACGAGACGGATGCCGAGGAATCATCCTTCCGATGGATGACGGCGCGACTTCGGGCTGACGCGGGGGTACGGGCCTGATTCCTAGCGTCGGAGGTATGAAAATCACCACGACGCAGATGGGCTTGGCGGCCCGCGTAGAGAACCTCGGCAAGACCTATGGCTCCGGCAGCGGAACGGTCAGGGCGCTCGATGACGTCACTGTCGGCATCCGTCGCGGGGAGTTCACCGCGATCATGGGTCCCTCCGGCTCGGGCAAGTCGACCCTCATGCACATCATGGCTGGGCTCGACGCCCCGACTGCCGGGCGGGTGTGGATCGGCGACACTGACATCACCGATCTCGGTGACCTCGAACTCACGATCCTCCGTCGTCGTCGTGTCGGTTTCGTGTTCCAGTCCTTCAACCTCGTGCCGACCCTCGATGCGCTCGGCAACATCCTGTTGCCCTTCGACCTGGACGGCCGCACGCCGAGTGTGTTGGAACGCTCGCGCATCGACGGGCTGATCGACACCCTCGGGCTTCGCTCGCGCTTGAATCACCGGCCGCACGAGCTCTCGGGTGGCCAGCAGCAGCGTGTTGCGATAGCCCGCGCCCTGGCGACCGCGCCCGACCTGCTCTTCGCCGACGAGCCGACGGGAAACCTCGACTCGCGCTCGGGGCGTGAGGTGCTCGCTCTGCTGGCTGAAGCGAGCCGCACCCGGGGGCAATCGATCGCCATGGTCACCCATGACCCCGTCGCCGCCAGCCACGCTGACCGGGTCCTGTTCCTCGGCGACGGGCGCCTCGTCGCCGACAAGCCCGCGCAGACCGCCGAGCAGATTTCGGCTCACATGCTGGCAGCCGACGCCGGCGCGCAGACTCGTCGGGCGGAGGTCGGCGCATGAGCGCGGTCGTGGCATCCGTCGATAAGCCGTCGCTGCGCGTGCCGCGCGCCCGGGCTAACGTCGCGTGGCTGCGTGAACGCGGGATGGGGGCGAGCATCCTGGTCGCTGCAATCTCGACCGTGTTCGGGGTCGTGCTCATCGCCACGACCGACTTTCTGGCGGCGATGCTGCGGGCGGACCCGTACATCGGCGACAGCGGCACCCTCGCCTTCATCCTCGGATTCCTCACGCTCCTGCTCGTCGCGCTCGCGGTCTATGTCGCCGGCATCGTCACGGCCAACACGTTCGCGACTGTCGTCGCCGGACGATCGCGCCAGATCGCCCTGCTGCGTCTGATCGGCGCGTCGGCGCGGTCGCAGCGAGCACGCGTGGCCTCCCAGGGCCTGATCGTCGGCGTGCTCGGCGCGACGATCGGCACGGTGCTGGGCATCGTCGTCTCTGCCGCCGGAGCGCAGATCGCGATAGTCCGCCTCGGGCTTGATGGCGTGCACGTCGCGCCCGTCACGCCGTCGATGCTGCTGCCCGCCGTGATCGTCGCACTCACCACGTGGCTGGCGGCGTGGATCGGTTCCCGGCGAGTTCTCGCGGTCACCCCGCTGCAGGCAGTGTCGGGCTCGGTTCCCCTCGCCACCGATGAGGTAGGCGCCCGTCGAGGCAAGCACGCGGTTGCCGGCATCCTGTTCGCCCTCGGCGCGGTTGCGCTTGCCGCGGGCATCCTGCTGGGACTTGTCTCACCGCTCGGCGTGGTCGTCGCCTTCGTCGGTGGAGTCCTCTCGTTCACCGGCATCACGATGGCAGCTCCGCTGGTCATGCCTCCGGCGCTGCGCCTGGTCGGCCGTGCTTTCGGGCGCTCCGCTCCTGCGCGGCTCGCGGTGCAGAATGCCTACCGGAACCCGGAGCGCTCCGCCCGGACATCGATCGGCATCGTCATCGGCGTGACGCTCGTGACGATGTTCGCGGTAGCTATCGAGTCGGTGAAGGCGGTGCTCACGGCCAACGCGGGGGGCGAGCTCGATCCTGAGCTCGCGAGCATCATGGACACGTTCGCGGCAATCATGATGGGACTGGTTGCGATCTCGGCGGTGATCGCGGGCGTCGGGCTCGTGAACCTGCTGACCCTCGGCGTCATCCAGCGCACCCGGGAACTGGGCCTCCTCCGCGCCCTCGGCGTCTCGATCGCGCAGATCCGCCGGATGGTGCTGTTGGAGGCGGTGCACGTGACGGTGACCGCGACAGTCCTGGGCGTTCTCCTCGGCATCGCCTACGGCTGGGCCGGAGCGCAGTCCCTCCTCGGCAGCGTTCCCACGAACCCGGACGGGATCATCCAGGCCGGCATCGTCTACCCCGCGGTCCCGATGGTTCCGCTGCTGGTGATCGTGGCGGCGACGGCGATCCTCACCGTCGTTGCGTCAGTCACCCCCACGCGCCTGGCAACCCGCGTCGCGCCGGTGGCGGCGCTGAGCGAGTAGCCGGTTCGGAGGTCAGGCCGTGGCGGCCGCGTCGGCTTCTCCTGACTCGGCCGTCACGGCATCCGGATCGTGCGCCCACGACGGCGCGATCTGACGGATGCGGGCTGCCCGCCACTGCCAGAGCGCCCAGAGGCCCGGCCATAGCGCGGGTGCAGCAGTGCCACCGATCACGAGGCGCTCTCGCCACAGGGTGCGGCCATCCGGAAGGGGAGACACCGCCATCTGGTGGTCCCAGACGTCGAGGACCGCGAGTGGGCCGGTCAGCGGCATCCCGGAGTCACGGATGATCCGCACGCGCACCCCGCCT
Organism: Microbacterium schleiferi; assembly: GCF_020781975.1. Classification (GTDB taxonomy): domain Bacteria; phylum Actinomycetota; class Actinomycetes; order Actinomycetales; family Microbacteriaceae; genus Microbacterium. Next base: position 188,767 of record NZ_JAJGNI010000002.1, on the reverse strand, counting down.
ACCTCACGTTCGGCATCCGTGATCGAGATGAGCTGACGGCCGACCGGGATAAGCCCGGCGACGCTGAGCCCGACTGCGGCATTCTGGCCGTGCTCCCACTGCGTCGGGATCGCTTCCAGCGGCTGCATGTCGAGGAACGGTCCGTACACCTCGGCGAGTACCCGCGGTGAGTGCAGAGCGCGCCAGGCGGCGTCGGCGTCGCAATCGATCGTGAACTTGCTGAGCACGCGCATGCGGCAAGTCTCGCATCCGGTCTCGCCCTACGCTGGACGGATGCCGACAGTCGAGCCCGCGCCTCGCGAAGAACAGTCCCGGTACCAGGTGCGTTTCGATTGGGGTCTTGCCGGCCTCGACCGGGTCGCGCCGGCCGAGATCACGATCGTGGTCGACGTGCTGGCTTCGGGCACGGATGCCGAGCTCCTCGCCTCACGAGCCGCCGATCGCGGCGCCGTCGTGATCCGCGCTGACCTGCGCACAGCGAGCGCCGCAGCCGACGCTGCCGTCGCAGAACAGCACCGTCGGGCGGCGCGCACGAGTATTGCGGTGATCGCGGTCGGGCAAACCGACGCCAGTTCTGGTGCACTGAGGTTCGCGGTGGAGGACCTCTTCGGGGCGGGGGCCGTGATCGACGCACTCGCTGCGCGAGGGATCGATCATTCGTCTCCCGAGGCTGCTGCCGCTTGTGAGGCGTTCCGGGGACTGCGCCCCGCGCTTCGCCACCTGCTCACCGCCAGCGTCACCGGCCAGTGCTGGCTCGAAGAGGGTCGGCGCGACGCGGTTTTGGCCGCGGCCGAGGTCGACGCGGCTCGGTGAACTGCGTCGCCGAGAGAGGCGAAACCGAACGACACGCGGGTTTCGCGAGGCGTTGAGTCGCGTTCACGTCGCGGCCATGTTAGCGATAACTTCTGTCATCCTTCGCGGTTAGGTTCGTCCCCCGTCGGCATCGCCCGGTGCCGTCGTGGAAAGGAATCCTCCGTTCATGACCGTCGATCGACGCGTCACTCGGAGCGCTGCTGCAGCCTGTGCTGCACTCGCGCTCGGGTGCGCTCTCCTCGTTCCCGCTGTCGCTACCGCTGAAGACGGAAATCAGCTCGTCGGCCCCGCCGAGACGCTTCTCATCGAGAACGTCCATGCCGCAGGCAAGGTGCTCGTGATCGGCTCCGAGCAGGCTCCGCTGACCAATCCCGATGACACACCAGCTGCCGCAGCCATCTTCGAGATCGGTGACACCGCGTCGGCGATCACCGCGCAGGAGGTCCTCGCATACCCGGTGCTCGGCACCACGTAGCCATCGTGAACGATCCGGCAGCCGACACCGCGATCATGTACGTCGATGGCGTTCCGGTTCTGCGCAACGCGTCGTCGGTTGGCGGGATGATGGCAGCTGACTTCATGCCATGGATCATCGGCACCTCCACCTGGGAGACCGAGCCCGATCACGGCTGGTACGGATGCGTCGGTGAGACCCGCATCGTCGATCACGCGCTCACCACCTCGCAGTTCCTCTACAACCGAGTGAACATCGCCGATTCCTTTGCGGTGACGACCGATTTCGGCGCTGTCTACGCCCCCGACCAACAGCTCACCGAGGTCACGGGAACGGGCCTGCCCGGCTCCGGCGTGCGCATCGCGGACGCGGACGGCACCCTCGGTAGCGCCGAGGTCGGCGAGGACGGATCGTGGACGGTGACCCTCTCGACGCCCGTCGGCGGTCCCGGCGCGCATCCGTTGACGATCACTCCGAGCTTCGGAACACGCGACGGTGCCGCTCAGGAGGTCGTCTATCTGGTCGGCGTCACCGATCAGTGGCGCCCGTCGGACAGCGAGCTGACCGCTGACCTCGAGAACGCCATCACCGTCGCCCCGAACCCGTTCGCGCCGGGAGACACCGTGACGATCACCCTGCCGGCCGGTCACGAGGGAGACGCGGTGTACGTGTTCGCCTTCTCCGAGCCCACGGCGCTGGGGTCGGCGACGGTGTCGGGCGCCGCGCGCATCACGATGGTGACGCCCTCGAGTGTGCCGCTTGGAGCACACCGGGTTGCGGTCTACGCCGCCGACGGCACGCTCCTCGGTTGGCAGTCGGTCACGGTAGCTACCGCGACGCCGGCGAACCCGGCCGACCCCGGCGCGGCCCCTGGTGGATCCTCGCAGGGCGGCGACCTCGCCTCGACCGGCGGCCTCATCGGTGTGTCGGTCGCGCTAGCCGCGTTCGCTGCGGCCCTGGTGGGCGGCGGGCTGTGGCTCGTGCGTCGGCGCCGCACGGTGAGCTAACGAATCGCGCTCTCAGCCCGAGCCCGCCTTCCGTAACCTGTGGGAGGCGGGCTCGGGCGTTGCGGCGCCGGCGGCAGCCCCGCCGTCAGCGCGGGGTCATCGCCGCCAGGCGCGTGGACGCCGTGATCTCGCGCCTGGTCCACGTGAGCAGGTAGCGCTCGTCGAAGCGGGGAGCGCAGCGGGCGCAGGAGGTCTGCCGGCTCGCGCGGCGATGCCGGTAGGCGACGTGACCGGCGGGGCACACGCCGACCCAGGGCGCGAGTTCTGTCGCTGTCTCGCCGTGGTGCGTGGTCCCGCCCACATAGCCGAGGTCTCGCGCGATCGCTTTCCAGCGCGGCCCATGGCCTGCTGCCGCGCCGGCGAGGGCGTGCGCCACCTCGTGCAGCAGCGTCTGGTGGTTGGTGTCATCATCGTGGCGGGCCGCGAGATACCGGGACACCGTGATGCGCTTGCGGGTGAAGTCACAGAGGCCCGCGCGCCGCTTCGCGTTGTCGAAACCGAACGACCACTCCGGGCTCAGGTGCACCGAGAGCAGGGCCTCGGCCCAGTGGCGAACGCGGTGCAACTCGGACATGACGACAGCGTAAGTCGGGCCTCAGACACCGGCCGGTCAGCTGGCGACTGCCGCGCCGGCCTCGGCCCGCCGGCGCTCGGCGGCGTCGATCGCGAGAAGAGTCGACTCGAGCTGGTCGTCGGGGGCTGACGTGCTCTGGCGAGCGAAGAGTGCGCGCTTGAAGTCAGCGCGAGCTGCGTCGAAGTCTCCCGCGTCGTAGTGCACTTTGCCGCGGTGCTGGTACGCGAACGCGGCGATCGATGCCCAGCCTGCCCCCTCGGCCTCGACGGCGCAGGTGGTGAGCTCTTGCGCGGCGGCAGCGAGCGAGCCGCGAAACTGCAGCACTGTCGCGTGCAGGATGCGTGCGCGCAGCAGATCCTTGCGCGTTCCCGCCATCCGGGCCGTGCGCACCGTCTGGTCGGCGATCTCGAGCGCGTCGTCGAGGCGGTCCAGAACCTTCAGAAGCCACACCCGCTCGAGCAGGGCGGGGAGCGAGCGCTGGTCGCCGAGTTCGTCGAGGCGGTCGCGGCAGTCGCGGGGGTTGACTACTTCGCGCAGCGTGACGGGGTCGTAGCCGTGGATATAGCTCACTCGCGCTCCTTCCCGCAGAGCGGTGATCGCCGCGGTCAGGCCGCCCGATTCCGCATCCTTGCCGCACCTCGCCCCATACGCGGTGCGCTCTCATTGTGACGGCGTCGGCGAATCGCGCCGGCTTCCCACGCCGTCAGCGCTCGAACAGCGTCGCCGAGGGCGCTGGCGACGGCGCGGCGTCGGCATCCGTGACAGGGCGCGAACCTGCGACGAACGCGTCGATCTCTGCGCCCTGCGCCACCTTCGCCGGATGCGGTCCTGCAGCCATCAGCCGCGGGAGCCACGCGGTGGGAAGCGGGGTCCGGGATGCCGCGATCACGATGTTCCCGAACCGCCTGCCCTTCAAGACTTGCACTTCGGCCAGCAGCGCGACGTGCGGGAGTTCGCTGCGGACGGTGGCGGCTTGGCGCCGCGCAAAGGCGAGCCCCGCGCCGTCGGCGACGTTGACCAGCAGCACGCCAGTCTCCGTGAGGTAGCGCGCAACGAGGCAGTAGAACTCGAGACTCGTGACGTGAGCCGGCGTCCGCGCGCCGTGGAAGATGTCTGAGATCACCAGGTCGGCCTGACCGCGAATGCCCGCTGGCAGCCGTTCCAGCACGGCCCGGGCATCTCCGGTCCGCGTGCGGATCGAGCCGCCGGCGCGTGAACTGGACGGCAGCGGCAGATGTTCGCGGACGAGCGAAACCAGAGCCGGTTCGAGTTCGATGACCTGCTGCCGGGACCCCGGTCGGGTCGCTTCGACGTACCGGGGGAGCGTATAGGCGCCGGCCCCCAGATGAATGGCGGTGAGCGGCTCGCCCGGCTCTCCGAGCTGATCGATGACGGCGCCCATCCGTGCGACGTACTCGAAGTGCAGGTGGGTGGGATCGGCGAGGTCGACATGGGACTGCGGGGTGCCGCCGACCTCGAGTTCCCATCCGCTTGCGAATGCCGACGGGACGATGCGCGCCACGGATCCGTCCGACAGCCGCACCTGCGGCGGCGGGGCTTCGACGTGCGCTCGGGCCACGCATCCACCGTAGACCGGGCGTACCGTGGTCGCATGAGGACCATCGACCTGAACGCCGACCTCGGCGAAACGGTCGACGGGGTGCCTACCGCTGACGACGAGGCGCTTTTCGCCGTCATCTCCAGCGCAAACATCGCCTGCGGTGGTCACGCCGGAGACCTGGACTCCATGGTTGAGGCTGTCGAACGGGCTGCCCGGTTCGGGGTGGTGATCGGCGCTCACCCCTCCTACCCCGACAGGCCCGGATTCGGCAGGCTGCCGCTCGCGATGGCGACGGCCGAGCTTCGCGGCACCGTGTCTGCGCAGCTGGATGCTCTCGCGGACGTCGGCGCCGACATCCGGTATGTCAAACCCCACGGTGCGCTGTATCACGCTGTTCGCACGGATGCCGCGCACGCGGCGGCGCTCGCCGCCGCTGTGGCAGATCTGTCGGGTCAGCTGGGCCGAAGACTGCCGATCCTCGCTATGCCGGGCGAGATCTCCGAGGCGGCGCGAGAGCACGGTCTGGAGGTCGTAGCTGAAGCGTTTCTCGACCGCGGCTACACGCCGAGCGGAGAGCTCGTCCCCCGCGGCGAGCCCGGCGCGGTTCTCGAGAATCCTGATGCCGCCGCGATCCGGGCCGTCCGCCTGGCACGCCAGGGCACCGTCGTCGCCGTTGACGGCACGAGTATCGCGGTGAGCGCTGCCTCCCTCTGCCTGCACGGCGACTCGCCAGGGTCGGTTGCGGCGGCTCGTGCGGTGCGGGCGGCCCTGGATGCTGCGTCAATATCAGTGCGAGCGCCGTGGTGAGCAGCGCCGGGGTCCGAGTCTTCGGCGACACGGGTCTGCTCGCTGAGGTGCCCGAGAGCATCAGCCCCGCCGAGGCGCTGCGGGTCGTCATCTCGCTCCGCGAGCGACTCTCCAGTTCACAGCCCGCGGGCGTCGTGGATCTCGTCCCTGCCGCGCGCACCGTCCTCGTGCGGTTCGCACCGCGCGAGGTAGCCACCTCGGTCGTGCGCGCCTGGATCGAGAAGAGTCTCGCCGATGCCCTCGCGGTGACTGACGTACCGGCGCGTGCGGCCGTGGACGGGAACACGGATGTCGAGATCGGCATCCGGTATGACGGACCCGACCTCGACAAGACCGCGGCCTTCCTCGGCATCCACTCCGCTGACCTCGTCTCTGCTCATCTGGCGGCCACCTGGACGGTCGCCTTCACGGGGTTCGCGCCTGGCTTCGGGTATCTCGTGAGCGAGGACTGGCCCTTCGACGTGCCTCGCCTCGCGTCGCCGCGTACGCGGGTCCCGGCAGGCTCGGTGGGACTTGCCGGGAGCTTCTCGGGTGCCTACCCGCGATCGACGCCGGGCGGATGGCGGCTGATCGGCACCACCTCCGCCCCGCTGTTCGACCCGGATGCCGCATCCCCCGCGCTCCTACGCCCCGGCATGCGCGTTCGATTCCGCGAGGTCGCCGACCTCCCCGCGTCCGGCCCCTCCCTCGAGCGCGGCGGTTTCGTGCGTCCGCTGCGCACAAATGCGCAGCACTCGCACGAAACCGCCGCACACGCGCGAGGCGGAGTGGAGGCGGATGCCGGCAGTGGTCCCGTGCTGCGGGTCGAGGCGCCGGGGCTGCTCGCGACGGTCCAGGATGCCGGGCGCCCGGGACACGGGTCGCTGGGCGTCTCCGTCTCTGGCGCCCTCGACCGCGCGGCCCTGCGCACCGCCAATCGCCTCGTCGGGAACCCCGAGGGCGCGGCGGGCCTGGAGATCACGGCGGGCGGATTCGAAGCCACCGCGCTCGCTGACGTGTGGATCGCCGTGGCCGGCGCGTGGGGCGAGCTCACCATCGACGGACGCGGCATCGACCACGGCGCGGCGCAGCTGTGGCGGCGCGGTGAGCGCCTGCGGAAGGGGTGGTTCACGGCCGGCGTTCGCGCGTACCTCGCCGTTCGCGGCGGCATCGAGGCCCGGCGCGTCCTGGGCTCGGCCGCTACCGACACCCTCGCCGGCCTCGGGCCAGAACCCCTCCGCGCCGACGCAGTCCTCTCCGGCGGGGCGCTCGCGGTCGACGAGATCCCGGCATCCGATCTGGCGCCCTGGAGTCCCCCGCCGGCCGATCTGGTCGTCCGCCTCGTGCCCGGACCCCGCGAGGATGCCTTCACTCCGGCGTCGGGAACCGCGCTGTTCGAAGCGACGTGGACTGTCGGCGCTGCTGCCGACCGGGTCGGGATGCGGCTGGAGGGGCCGCGGCTGGATCGCACGGATGCCGGGGAGTTGCCGAGCGAGGGGATGGTTCCGGGGGCGATCCAGGTGCCACCGTCGGGCTCTCCCACGATCCTGCTGGCCGACGGTCCCGTGACCGGCGGCTACCCGGTGATCGCCACGGTTCTGGATGCCGATCTCGACCTGCTCGCACAGGCGGGGCCGGGCGCCACGATCCGCTTCATACACGCGACACAGCACTGAGATCGCTGGTTATACCGCACGAATTTCGACTCGTCAAGAATCCCGCTGGACACGGCGTGCCGGAACGCGTATAGTTGGTGGTTGCGCTCTTGGATTCCCCCTGCCCTCATATGGTGGTCGGCTGTGCCTGCGTGTCCCCGCTCGATGCGGTGCGAGACGCGCTGGTTTTCGGGGAGGACCGAACGCTTCACCTGACGACAAGGATAGTGCCCCGCCCGGGCCCACGGAGGTAATCCCCTTGGCTGCTGCGCGCAACGCAACCACCACCACATCCCCGAAGAACGGCCGCGGAGCATCCCGCCTCTCGTTCGCCAAAATCTCCGACACGCTGACGGTCCCCGACCTGCTGGCGCTGCAGACCGAGTCCTTCGATTGGCTCGTCGGAAACGAAACCTGGAAGGCCCGCCTCGCCGAAGCGCAGGCAGCCGGCCGCACCGACATCTCGGTCAAGAGCGGCCTCGAGGAGATCTTCGAGGAGATCTCGCCGATCGAGGACCTCAGCGAGACGATGCAGCTCTCGTTCACCAACCCCTACCTCGAGCCCGAGAAGTACTCGATCGAAGAGTGCAAGGAGCGTGGCAAGACCTACGCCGCTCCGCTGTACGTCGAGGCCGAGTTCATGAACCACCAGACCGGTGAGATCAAGACCCAGACGGTCTTCATGGGCGACTTCCCCCTGCAGACCGACAAGGGAACGTTCATCATCAACGGCACCGAACGTGTCGTCGTCTCCCAGCTCGTGCGTTCGCCCGGTGTCTACTTCGACAAGACTCCTGACAAGACCTCCGACAAGGACATCGTCTCGGCGCGCATCATCCCGAGCCGCGGCGCCTGGCTCGAGTTCGAAATCGACAAGCGCGACCAGGTCGGTGTGCGCATCGACCGCAAGCGCAAGCAGTCGGTCACCGTCTTCCTCAAGGCCCTGGGCCTGACCAGCGAGCAGATCCTCGAGGAGTTCGCCGGTTTCGACTCCATCGAAGAGACCCTGTCCAAGGACACGATCCTCACGAAGGAAGACGCCCTCCGCGACATCTACCGCAAGCTCCGTCCGGGCGAGCAGGTAGCCGCTGAGGCCGCCCGTGCGCTGCTGGACAACTTCTACTTCAACGCCAAGCGCTACGACCTCGCCAAGGTCGGTCGCTACAAGATCAACCAGAAGCTCGGCCTGTCGGGCCCGCTCAGCGACTCGGTGCTCACCGTCGACGACATCGTCGCGACGATCAAGTACCTCGTTCGCCTGCACCGCGGCGATGCGAGCTTCGAGGGCGTTCGCGGCGGCAAGCCGGCGACCATCCGCCTGGATGTCGATGACATCGACAACTTCGGCAACCGCCGCATCCGCGCCGTCGGCGAGCTCATCCAGAACCAGGTCCGCACGGGTCTGTCGCGCATGGAGCGTGTCGTTCGCGAGCGCATGACGACGCAGGACATCGAGGCGATCACCCCCCAGACCCTGATCAACGTGCGCCCGGTCGTTGCCGCGATCAAGGAGTTCTTCGGAACCTCGCAGCTGTCGCAGTTCATGGACCAGAACAACCCGCTCGCGGGGCTGACCCACAAGCGTCGCCTCTCGGCGCTCGGCCCCGGTGGTCTGTCGCGTGAGCGCGCAGGCGTCGAGGTCCGTGACGTTCACCCGTCGCACTACGGCCGCATGTGCCCGATCGAGACGCCGGAAGGCCCGAACATCGGTCTGATCGGTTCGCTCGCATCGTTCGCGCGGATCAACGCCTTCGGTTTCATCGAGACGCCGTACCGCAAGGTCATCGACGGTCGGGTCACCGATCAGATCGACTACCTCACCGCCGCCGAGGAGGACGACTACATCGTCGCCCAGGCCAACGCGCCGCTGAAGGCCGACGGTCACTTCGAGGAGACCCGCGTGCTCGCCCGTTCGAAGGGCGGCGAGGTGGAGCTCGTTCCCGCCGAAGACATCGGCTACATGGATGTCTCGCCGCGCCAGATGGTGTCGGTGGCGACCTCGCTCATCCCGTTCCTCGAGCACGACGACGCCAACCGCGCCCTCATGGGTGCGAACATGCAGCGTCAGGCTGTGCCGCTGCTGCGCAGCGACTCGCCCGTCGTCGGAACCGGTATGGAGGGCTTCGCCGCGATCGACGCCGGTGACGTGGTCACCGCCAAGCGCTCCGGTGTCGTCATCGAGGTCTCGGCGGACGTCGTCGCCGTCCAGACCGACGAGGGCGGGATCGACGAGTACTTCCTGCGCAAGTTCGACCGCTCGAACCAGGGCACGTCCTACAACCAGCGCGTCATCGTCTCGGCTGGTGAGCGGATCGAAGCCGGCGAGGTCATCGCCGACGGTCCTGCCACCGAGAACGGTGAGCTGGCCCTCGGAAAGAACCTCCTCGTCGCGTTCATGACGTGGGAAGGCCACAACTTCGAGGACGCCATCATCCTGAGCCAGGACCTGGTGAAGGATGACACCCTCTCGTCGATCCACATCGAGGAGTACGAGGTCGACGCCCGTGACACGAAGCTCGGCAAGGAGGAGATCACCCGTGATCTCCCCAACGTCAGCCCCGACCTGCTGAAGGACCTCGACGAGCGCGGCATCATCCGCATCGGCGCCGAGGTTCGTCCCGGCGACATCCTGGTCGGCAAGGTCACGCCCAAGGGTGAGACCGAGCTGTCGGCCGAGGAGCGACTGCTTCGCGCGATCTTCAACGAGAAGAGCCGCGAGGTTCGCGACACGTCGCTGAAGGTTCCCCACGGTGAGCAGGGCACGATCATCGCCGTCAAGGAGTTCAACGCCGAAGACGGTGACGACGAGCTCGGCTCGGGTGTGAACCGCCGCGTCGTGGTCTACATCGCCCAGAAGCGCAAGATCACCGAGGGTGACAAGCTCGCCGGCCGTCACGGCAACAAGGGCGTCATCGCGAAAATCCTCCCCGTCGAAGACATGCCGTTCCTCGCGGACGGCACGCCGGTGGACATCATCCTGAACCCGCTCGGTATCCCCGGCCGCATGAACTTCGGCCAGGTGCTGGAGCTTCACCTGGGATGGATCGCCAAGCAGGGCTGGAAGATCGAGGGCAACCCCGAGTGGGCAGCGCGTCTGCCCGAGATCGCTCGCGAGGCAGCTCCCGGCACGAAGGTCGCGACCCCCGTGTTCGACGGTGCCTACGAGTCCGAGCTGGCAGGCCTGCTCGACTCGACACTGCCCAACCGGGACGGCATCCGCCTGATCGACTCGACGGGTAAGACGCAGCTGTTCGACGGACGTTCGGGTGAGCCGTTCCCGGCTCCGATCTCGGTCGGCTACATGTACATCCTGAAGCTGCACCACCTCGTCGACGACAAGATCCACGCACGCTCCACCGGTCCGTACTCGATGATCACGCAGCAGCCGCTGGGTGGCAAGGCGCAGTTCGGTGGCCAGCGTTTCGGTGAGATGGAGGTGTGGGCCCTCGAGGCCTACGGCGCCGCGTACGCGCTCCAGGAGCTCCTCACGATCAAGTCCGACGACATCCTCGGCCGCGTCAAGGTGTACGAGGCGATCGTCAAGGGCGAGAACATCCAGGAGCCCGGCATCCCCGAGTCGTTCAAGGTCCTCATGAAGGAAATGCAGTCGCTCTGCCTGAACGTCGAGGTCCTCTCGGCCGACGGCACCGCGGTCAACCTCCGCGACACCGACGACGACGCCTTCCGTGCTGCCGAGGAGCTCGGCATCAACATCTCCAGCCGCTTCGAGTCCTCGTCGATCGACGAGATCTGACCCGGCCAGGCAACACAGAATTCCGATACAGGAGAACTGAGAACTCGTGCTCGAATCAACAACTTTCGATCAGCTTCGCATCGGCCTGGCCACCGCTGACGACATCCGTCGCTGGTCCTTCGGTGAGGTCAAGAAGCCCGAAACCATCAACTACCGCACCCTGAAGCCCGAGAAGGACGGTCTGTTCGGTGAGCAGATCTTCGGCCCCTCGCGCGACTGGGAGTGTGCGTGTGGCAAGTACAAGCGCGTGCGCTTCAAGGGCATCGTCTGTGAGCGCTGCGGCGTGGAGGTCACCAAGTCCTCCGTGCGGCGCGAGCGCATGGGCCACATTGAGCTCGCCGCTCCCGTCACGCACATCTGGTACTTCAAGGGCGTTCCCTCGCGCCTGGGCTACCTGCTCGACATGGCGCCGAAGGACCTCGAGAAGGTCATCTACTTCGCCGCGTACATGGTGATCTCGGTCGACGAGGATGCTCGTCACCGCGACCTCGCGACGCAGGAGAACAACATCCGTCTCGAGCTGAAGACGCTCGCCGACCGTCGCGATGCGCGGATCGCCGCTCGCCTCCAGAAGTTGGAGGAGGAGCTCGCCGCGCTCGAGGCCGAGGGTGCGAAGTCCGACCAGAAGAAGAAGGTCAAGGACGCCGCCGAGAAGGACATGTCGCAGGCCCGGAAGCAGGCCGACGACCAGATCGCCAAGCTTGAGCGCGTGTGGGAAGAGTTCCGCACGCTCGAGGTCGGCTCGCTCAAGGCTGAAGACGAGATCTTCCAGGAGCTGCAGGACCGGTTCGGTCAGTACTTCGAAGCCCACATGGGTGCCGAGTCGATCCAGCGGCGTCTTGCTGCCTTCGACCTGGCAGCCGAGGCCGAGAGCCTGCACCTGCAGATCGCCGAGGGCAAGGGCCAGCGCAAGATCCGTGCGATCAAGCGCCTGAAGGTCGTCAACTCGTTCCTGCAGACCGGCATGAGCCCGGCATCCATGGTGCTCGACGTCGTTCCGGTCATCCCGCCGGAGCTTCGCCCCATGGTGCAGCTGGACGGTGGCCGCTTCGCGACCTCCGACCTGAACGACCTGTACCGCCGCGTCATCAACCGCAACAACCGTCTCCGTCGCCTGATCGACCTCGGTGCCCCCGAGATCATCGTCAACAACGAGAAGCGGATGCTGCAGGAGGCCGTCGACGCCCTGTTCGACAACGGTCGTCGCGGTCGCCCCGTCACCGGCACCGGCAACCGTGCCCTGAAGTCCCTCAGCGACATGCTGAAGGGTAAGCAGGGTCGGTTCCGTCAGAACCTGCTCGGTAAGCGCGTGGACTACTCGGGCCGTTCGGTCATCGTCGTCGGTCCCCGTCTGCAGCTGCACCAGTGTGGTCTTCCCAAGCAGATGGCCCTCGAGCTGTTCAAGCCGTTCGTGATCAAGCGCCTCATCGACCTCGGTCACTCGCAGAACATCAAGGCCGCCAAGCGTGCCGTCGAGCGCACGCGTCCCGAGGTCTGGGACGTGCTCGAAGAGATCATCCGCGAGCGCCCGGTGCTGCTGAACCGTGCACCCACCCTGCACCGTCTGGGCATCCAGGCGTTCGAGCCGCAGCTCGTCGAGGGCAAGGCCATCCAGCTCCACCCGCTCGTGTGTGCAGCCTTCAACGCTGACTTCGACGGTGACCAGATGGCTGTGCACCTGCCGCTGTCGGTCGAGGCTCAGGCCGAGGCCCGCATCCTGATGCTCGCCTCGAACAACATCCTCAAGCCCTCGGACGGCCGTCCCGTGACCCTGCCTTCGCAGGACATGATCATTGGCCTCCACCACCTGACCACGGTCAAGGAGGGGGCGACCGGTGAAGGCCGCGTGTTCGGTTCGGTGTCGGAGGCGATCCTCGCCAAGGACGAGGGCACCCTCGACCTGCAGGCCAAGGTCCGCATCCGTGTCCCCGGCCTCACGTTCCTCGAGGGCGACGCCCCCGAGGGCTACGAGCGCCACGGGCTGCTGGATGCCTCGCTCGGCCAGGCGATCTTCAACGACGCGCTGCCCAAGGGATACCCGTTCGTGCGCGAGCAGGCCGACAAGGGCAAGCTCAGCCAGATCGTCAACAAGCTCGCCGAGGAATACCCCAAGGTCGAGGTTGCTGCGACGCTGGACCGCATCAAGGATGCCGGTTTCTACTGGGCCACGCGCTCGGGTGTGACAGTCGCCCTCAGCGACATCCTCACGCCGCCGTCGAAGAAGGAAATCGTCGCCGGCTACGAGAAGCAGGCCGCGAAGGTCCAGGCACAGTTCGAGAAGGGTCTCACCACCGACGCCGAGCGTCGTCAGGAGCTCATCAAGATCTGGACCGAGGCAACCGACGAGGTCCAGAAGGCGATGCGCGCCCACTTCCCCGAAGACAACACCATCAACCGCATGGTCAGCTCGGGTGCTCGTGGTAACTGGCTGCAGATCCGGAACATCGCCGGTATGCGAGGCCTGGTGAACAACCCGAAGGGTGAGATCATCCCCCGTCCGATCATCTCCTCGTACCGCGAGGGTCTGTCGGTGGCTGAGTACTTCATCGCAACGCACGGTGCCCGTAAGGGTCTGGCCGACACGGCTCTCCGTACCGCCGACTCGGGTTACCTCACGCGACGCCTCGTGGATGTCTCGCAGGATGTCATCATCCGTGAAGAGGACTGCGGCACGTCTAAGGGTCTCGAGTTCACGATCGCTGCTCCCGGTAGCGACGGCAAGCTCGTCCGCGACCCGAACGTCGAGAACTCGGTGTTCGCGCGGACCCTCGCTGCGGACGTCATCGGCGAGAACGGCGATGTCGTGGCCGAGGCCGGCGACGACGTGGGCGATGTGCTCATCGACAGGCTGGTTGCTGCCGGTGTCACCTCCATCAAGGTGCGTTCGGTTCTGACCTGTGACTCGGCTGTCGGTGTCTGCGCGACCTGCTACGGCCGCTCGCTTGCCACCGGCAAGATCGTCGACATCGGTGAGGCAGTCGGCATCATCGCTGCCCAGTCGATCGGTGAGCCCGGAACCCAGCTGACGATGCGTACCTTCCACACCGGTGGTTCGGCCTCCGCGGAAGACATCACGCAGGGTCTGCCCCGTGTGCAGGAGCTCTTCGAGGCCCGTACCCCCAAGAGTGCGTCGCCGATCGCGGAGTTCGACGGTCGCATCACGATCGACGAGACCGACAAGTCGAAGAAGATCATCCTCACGCCCGACAACGGCGACGAGGCTGTGGTGTACCCCGTCCTCAAGCGCGCGACGCTGCTGGTCGAAGACGGCCAGCACGTCACCGTCGGTCAGCCCCTGCAGGTCGGCACGCTCGACCCCAAGGAGGTCATGCGTGTCCAGGGTGCTCGCGAGGTGCAGAAGTACCTCGTGAACGGTGTGCAGGGCGTGTACCGCTCGCAGGGTGTGCCGATCCACGACAAGCACATCGAGGTCATCGTGCGCCAGATGCTGCGCAAGGTCACGGTCGTCGACCACGGCGACACCAACCTGCTGCCCGGTGAGCTGGTCGACTTCCGTCGCTACCAGGACATCAACCGCCAGGCTGTCGCCGAGGGCAAGCGCCCGGCATCCGGTCGCCCGGAGCTGATGGGTATCACCAAGGCGTCGCTCGCTACCGAGTCGTGGCTGTCGGCCGCCTCCTTCCAGGAGACGACCCGCGTGCTCACGCAGGCTGCGATGGAGGGCAAGAGCGACCCGCTGGTCGGCCTCAAGGAGAACGTCATCATCGGAAAGCTCATCCCCGCCGGAACCGGACTTGCGAAGTATCGCAACGTCGCGGTCGAGGCGACGGAAGAGGCCAAGAGCGAGCGGTACCCCAACCGCATCTTCGCCTCGGACGGCGCGTACAGCGACGCCGACCTGAGCTTCGTCGACTTCGACAGCTTCTCGACCGACGACTTCACGGGCAACTACAACTGACCCACGTCGTCACCCCACGCAGGGCCTCGGGATTTCCCGGGGCCCTGCGTCGTTCCCAGCATCCCCTCACCCCTCCGCCGAGTTGTCCTTCCCTCCGCCGAGTTGTCCTTCCCTCCGCCGAGTTGTCCTTCCCTCCGCCGAGTTGTCCTTCATGTCCGGCTCCGCGGCACACGCGGGTCGCGGGGACATGCCCTCGCCGGCTGCGCCGGCTCCCGCCAGACCCGGTGCCAGCCCCGCGACCCGCGTGTGCCACTGCGCCTTGGCATCTGAGTGGAAAAAACGGAAAGGAACTGTCGCGTCTTGCGGGCTTCGCGACACTCGCGCCAACTTTTCCGGGCGTCGCGAGCGGTTCCGACCGGCTCGAACGGTGTCGGCGTCGTACGGTTGCTGGCGGAGGTCACCATGGCTCGCGTTCCCGGTCGCGACAACCGCATCGCTGTCCCCGCGATGGTGCTGTCTCTGGCGATTGTCGGGGCGCTCGTCTGGTTCGCCGTCCCCGCCATGCCGCTGGTTATGGCGTGGGCGGGAGGTGCAGCGGGCAACGCCGTCACCATGCTCGCCGCGACCCCGACGCCGCACACTGTCGTCGCCGAAGGGCTGGACGTCGCCGAGACCGACTGCCGCGAGCTGTACCCGAACGACCTGTGGAACGAGCTCACCTGGACATCCGATGCGATTCTGAGTCAGTCCACGGCGGGACCGGCAACGGCGATGTCTGACCTCGTCGCGGCCCTGGCGCCCACCGCAGCCCGGACCTGCACGTGGACCACCAGCGCAGGGCAGGCCGTCGTCACGACCTTTGCGACTGTGTCAGCGGATGCCGCGGGGATGGCAGAGGCTTCCCTGCGCGGTCAAGGCTTCGCCTGCGCGACGACGGAGGGCACGCTGGAATGTTCGTCGACGACGGATGCCGGCACCGAACATCAAGCTGTGCACGGCCCGCTCTGGGTGACGACCATCTCGAGCGCGTGGTACCCGGAGGACTACGACCACCGCATCGCGATCCATCTCTGGCAGTGATGTCAGCGAGTTGGGGGTGGCTCAGCGGTGTCGCCGAGAATCCATATCGGCATCCGCACGGCCTCGTTCCGCGGATCTGAACCCGGGTCGGGGTATTCTGCGAGCCGAGGATCTACCTCGGGAGGAGTTTCGCATGAGTGACGACAAGCCCACGCCCGGCGAGCCCGTGGAGGAACCGGTCGGCGAGCCCGTCGCCGAGGAGCCGCCCGTCGATGACGTTGTCGGCAGCGCGCGCGAGAGCCTCGCGGATGCCGAAGCCGCTGGGTCGGCAACGCCCGAGGCTGATGCACCTCCCGCCGAGCCCGTGGTCGTTGAACCCGTCGTGGTCGAGCCTGTGGCAGAGCCGACGAGCGTCGAACCCGAGGCCGAGCCCGTTGTTGTCGAATCCGCGCCAGCGGAGGCGGCAGCCCCCACCGAAGCATACGAGGCCACCGTTGTCGCACCCGTGGTGACGGCGAGCGAGCCGGGCGTGGGACCCTACGGTGCGCAGCCGATCTTCGTTCAGGCGCCTGAGGCTCCGCGTCCTCGCGGCAACCGTGCCGCTGCGGGCGCGATCGGCCTGCTCGCGGCGCTCTCGTTCGGAGTTCTCTACCTCGCCGTCTGGGTCGGTCTTGGCCTCATCGACGGATCCGTGACCGTGGGCAGCATCGGCACCGCGCTGCTTGCGGCGCTGGGGACCTGGGCCCTGTGGGTGCCGGTCGTTGTGTTCTTCGTCGCGTTCTGGTTGCTTGGTGCGATCATCAACCGCGGCCGCTGGGCGGCGTGGGTGATCTTCGGTCTCATCGTCGGGGTCGCGGCCTACGGGGGGCACCTGCTGGGGCAGCTGTTCCAGGCGCCGTTCTGGAACCTCACGGCCGCGGAGGGCGCAGAGCTGGTCGAAGGCCAGCTGTTGGCTCCGTTGGCTATCGCTGCCTTCATCATCGGCCGTGAGCTCACGATCTGGTTCGGTTCGTGGGTTGCCGCGCGCGGCAAGCGGATGACCGAGCTCAACGTCGAGGCGCGCCGTGAGTATGAGCGCACTCTCGAGGCGGGTCCGCAGCTGCACCAGTACTAAGGCGCGGTGGGAGCACCCGTGACGGTGGCTCGGAGCGCGTCCAGCTCATGAGCCGGTCGCGGAGGGCAGCAGCAACGGCGGCGGGAGCCGTGCTGTTCGCGGCGGTGCTCATCGCAGCGTTCGGTATCGTCAGCCTGCTCCTGGACGAGGACGTCATCGTCACGCCGGGCCTGGGTCAGGCGCCGGGCATCATCGCCGTCGGCGCTTCGCTCGCGGCGGTGGCGGCGACGATCTGGGCGCGGATGCTGTCCCCAGGCATCTGGGGAACGCTGTTGTGGAGCGGCCTTGCCGGCTTCCTCGGTTACCTCGCGGGGCTGGGCGCGGCATCCGTGTTCGCGTCGGGGGATGTCGCCCGTGCGCTCTCCGCCGTCGGGCGCGCAGCAACCACTTGGCCGGGTCTGGTCGTGATCGCAGCGGCGATCCTGGCAGCGGCGATGGCTCTGGCAGTCGTGCGCGGCGCCGATGAAAACGCCCGGTGGCCGTGGGAACGAGAGGACGACGAGTGAGCGCCTCGACACGCGCAGTCTGCGACGGAGCCTCGGCGGACGAGGGCTCCGGCGCTACCGTAGAGGTGTGGAGCGCTCGCTCGAGACGGAGGTGAGCCAGGCAGTCGATGCCTGGCTGCGCTGGCTTCCGCGCTGGGAACCCGCGACCCACCGCGGGCGGGTGGCGCCGTGTCGACGGTGCTTCGGGTCACCAATCCTGTCGGCGGCGGGTCTTGGCTCCGATGTGCCGCACGGTGTGCAGCACGGCCTGTCGACCCGCATCAAGACGATCGTCGACCATGCGGTTGCCGATTACACGGCACAGAACCTCCCGATGCTGCAGGCGGAACTCGATCAGCAGGCTGCCCGTAACCGCGCCCGCAGCTACCGGCCGGCAGAAGGCCTTGAACCCGAGTTCGAGGGTCTGCCGCTGGACCCTGATCCGGTTCCCGGTGCTCCGTTCCTGTTCACGATCTCGGGTCTTGCCGACGAGGCGGACGCCGATGTTCCGGCGCTTCCGCCCCTGAGCCCCGAGGCGAAGGCGGCGCTGCGCCAAGAGGTCGGGCTGGCCGACGACTATGCCAACATGATCGGGCGGGATGTCTGCACGATCCTGCTCCATCATCGACTGCGCATCCAACAGGGAGTCAGCCAGTACGTCGAGCCGCAGATCACGGCGATGCTCGACGATCTCGCCCGGTCGCTGGACGCGCCCTTCGATCCTCGTGACGCCGTCGGGGAGTGATGGCTCTACGGTGACCGGACGCGTCGTCGCGCATGGCTGCGGCCTAGGGTGGATGCCATGACCGACGGCACAGCGATGAATCAGGCGCTGATTCTGTTGATCCCCGTCTCGGTGACGATGATCGCCCTGTACGTCTGGTGCGCCCTCGCACTCGGGGCTGTCTTCGCGAAGTCGGGTGAGCCGCGTTGGAAAGCGTGGGTCCCGTTCCTGAACATCGCAGCGTTGCTCGTTCTGGGAGGCATTCCGGGATGGTGGGTCCTGCTGCTGGTGGTCCCGGGGTTCGGCGCTGTCGCTGTCTGGGTTCTCATGATCGTCGCCGCGCATCGCATCGGACTCTCCTTCGGGTATGGGGGAGGGATGACGGTGCTGGCGGCTCTGCTGCTGCCCGTGTGGGCGACGGTGCTCGGTTTCGGATCAGCGCGCTGGATCGGACGGGAAGGCCGCCGCCGTCGTGGCACGGCAGCCGATGCTGGAGTGTTCGGTGCCTCCGACGCTGGCGGGGGGAGAGCGGCGTCAGCGCCACCGCCTCCACCAGCCCCGCCTGCCGTCTCCCCGTTCGCCCCACCGCCCCTCGAGCCTTCTGCGCCCGTGGAATACGCTGACTCGCGATCGCATGCGGAGGAGTCCCGCGCCGACGACGACGGATGGGACCTGCTCTCCGCGTTCGCCGAGGCCGAGCAGAGTCCGCCGGCATTGGTGCCTCCCGTCGCGCCGGCTGCGTCGCCGTCGGCAGAGGTGCCCGAGGAGGCACGGCAGGTGCCGGCATCCAATACGCGGGAGCCGGCGCCATCCGCTCCCGACGAGCCGGCAGCACGGGACGAACCCGCTGCTGCCCCTGAACCCGCCGCTGCCCCCGAACCGTTCGCGCCGCCCGCGCGTGCTGCGCGACCTCCCGAGACCGGTGCTACGGGCCTGGCGCCGGCGGCCGACGCGGATGCCCCCGGCCGCGTGCCGGCGGGTGAGCCGATCGATGATGTGACGGATGCCGTTCCCGGCGCACCGGCGCCGGTTTCGGCGGTCAGCGGTCGGTCGCCCTATGAGGACGCGCCCCTGTTCCCGCCGGTTGCCGACGGCGAACACTGGGCGACGGGGCCGGACGCAGAGCCCTTCCCCGAGACCTCGGGTGCAGTTTCGGCGATCGTCGGTTCCCCGGTGGCGGGATCGCCGCGAATGGCGCGATCGGCGGTGTCATCATCCGCTGACGCCGACGGTGACTTCGACGCGACGCTGCTGGCCCACCGCAATCGTCAGCGGTGGTCGCTCGTGACGGCGGCGGGCGACGAGTTCGAGTTGCGCGCGCAGGTCGTCATCCTCGGGCGGCGCCCGTCACCCGACCCTGCTCACTCGGGCGCGCAGCTCGTGGCACTCGATGACGTCACGGTCTCCAAGACACACGCTCGGTTGGAGTTGCGCGGCGAACAGTGGCACGTCGTCGATCTCGGGTCCACGAACGGCGTCGTTGTGATTTCGGTCACGGGGAGCGAGCTCGAACTCGCTGCCGGAGGGGAAGCTCCGGCCGGGGAACGGATGCTGCTCGGCGACCTTGAGTTGCGACTGGTCCGCGCGTCGCGTTGACAGCAGGGTCGAGAATGTTCTGCGTTTGACCGACCTCCGAAAACCCGCGTATCATTGATCGGGTGTGCGCCTGCGCGCCACTTGTGCTGCGCCTCGGTGTATCGCAAGGCAAGCGCGGTCCGCACATCAGGGAACGGCCTGCGAACAGGCCACCCCCACGGCATATCCACCACACGACTCGCGACAGACTTCTGGCGCGCCGGTGGATCTGTGGTGAAACCACGAGCTGTCACCGTGCAGCACAACCAAGGAGAAAACGTGCCAACCATTCAGCAGTTGGTTCGAAAGGGACGGTCGCCCAAGGTCAGCAAGACCAAGGCCCCCGCACTGAAGTCGAACCCGCAGCAGGCCGGGGTCTGCACCCGCGTCTACACCACCACCCCCAAGAAGCCGAACTCGGCGATGCGCAAGGTCGCTCGTGTGAAGCTGCGTAACGGCACCGAGGTGACCGCCTACATCCCCGGCGAGGGCCACAACCTGCAGGAGCACTCGCTCGTGCTGGTGCGCGGCGGCCGTGTGAAGGACCTTCCCGGTGTGCGCTACAAGATCGTCCGCGGCGCCCTGGACACCCAGGCTGTCAAGAACCGCAAGCAGGCCCGTAGTCGCTACGGCGCGAAGAAGGGCTGAGAAAAATGCCTCGTAAGGGTCCCGCCCCCAAGCGCCCCGTCGTCAACGACCCGGTCTACGGCGCTCCGATCGTCACCCAGCTGGTCAACAAGATCCTCGTCGACGGCAAGAAGTCGCTCGCCGAGTCGATCGTGTACGGCGCTCTGTCGGGTGTCGAGTCCAAGAACGGCCAGGACGCTGTTGCCACCCTCAAGAAGGCGCTCGACAACGTGCGCCCCACCCTCGAGGTCAAGAGCCGCCGCGTCGGTGGTTCCACCTACCAGGTTCCCGTTGAGGTCAAGCCGCACCGTGCGAACACCCTCGCGCTGCGCTGGCTTGTCAGCTACGCGAAGGGTCGTCGTGAGAAGACGATGACCGAGCGCCTGCAGAACGAAATCCTGGATGCCTCGAACGGCCTCGGTGCCGCGGTCAAGCGCCGCGAAGACACCCACAAGATGGCCGAGTCGAACCGCGCATTCGCCCACTACCGCTGGTAACACCCCTCCGCCGTTCCCGCAGGCCACGAACCTGCGGGAACGGCAGAGTCCGCGACATCCCTCACCACACGTAAGGACATCCCGTGGCACAAGAAGTGCTCACCGACCTGAACAAGGTCCGCAACATCGGCATCATGGCTCACATCGACGCCGGCAAGACGACGACGACCGAGCGCATCCTCTTCTACACGGGTGTCAACCACAAGATCGGTGAAACTCACGACGGCGCTGCCACCACCGACTGGATGGAGCAGGAGCAGGAGCGCGGGATCACGATCACCTCCGCGGCAGTCACCTGCTTCTGGGAGGGCAACCAGATCAACATCATCGACACGCCGGGTCACGTCGACTTCACCGTCGAGGTGGAGCGCTCGCTGCGCGTCCTCGATGGCGCAGTCGCCGTCTTCGACGGCAAGGAGGGCGTTGAGCCCCAGTCCGAGACGGTGTGGCGTCAGGCCGACAAGTACAACGTCCCCCGCATCTGCTTCGTCAACAAGATGGACAAGCTCGGCGCGGACTTCTACTTCACCGTCGACACGATCGTCAGCCGCCTCAAGGCCAAGCCGCTCGTGCTGCAGATCCCGATCGGGGTCGAGAACGACTTCGTCGGTGTCATCGACCTCATCTACAAGCGTGCGCTGGTGTGGCCCGGTGACGCCAAGGGTGACGTGACGATGGGCGCGAAGTACGAGATCCAGGAGATCCCGGCCGACCTCGTCGAGAAGGCCGAGGAGTACCGCGCGAAGCTGCTCGAGGCCGTCGCCGAGACCGACGACGAGCTGCTCGAGAAGTACTTCGGTGGCGAGGAGCTCACCCCCGAAGAGATCAAGGGTGCTGTTCGCAAGCTCACGATCGCCGGTGAGGCCTACCCGGTGCTCTGTGGTTCCGCGTTCAAGAACCGCGGTGTGCAGCCGATGCTCGACGCTGTCGTGGACTACCTCCCCTCGCCCCTGGACGTCCCCTCGATCGAGGCCCACGACCCCAAGGACGAAGAGAAGATCATCGAGCGTCACGCCGACCGCGAGGAGCCGTTCGCTGCTCTCGCGTTCAAGGTCGTTTCGCACCCGTTCTTCGGACGCCTGACCTACATCCGCGTGTACTCCGGTCACCTCGACTCCGGTTCTGCCGTCGTCAACTCGACGAAGGGCAAGAAGGAGCGCGTCGGGAAGATCTTCCAGATGCACGCGAACAAGGAGAACCCGGTCGAGTCGGTCACCGCTGGTCACATCTACGCGGTCATCGGCCTGAAGGACACGACGACCGGTGACACCCTGTCGGATGCCGACAACCAGGTCGTCCTCGAGTCGATGACGTTCCCGGAGCCGGTTATCGAGGTCGCCATCGAGCCCAAGACGAAGGCCGACCAGGAGAAGCTGGGTCTCGCGATCCAGAAGCTCGCCGAAGAGGACCCCACGTTCCGCGTCGAGCAGAACTCGGAGACGGGTCAGACCGTCATCAAGGGGATGGGGGAGCTTCACCTCGACATCCTCGTTGACCGCATGAAGCGCGAGTTCAAGGTCGAGGCCAACGTCGGCAAGCCGCAGGTGGCCTACCGCGAGACGATCCGCAAGGCCGTCGAGCGTCACGACTACACGCACAAGAAGCAGACCGGTGGATCGGGTCAGTTCGCGAAGATCCAGTTTGCGCTCGAGCCCCTCGAGGTCACTGCCGAGAAGATCTACGAGTTCGAGAACAAGGTCACCGGTGGCCGCATCCCGCGCGAGTACATCGAGCCCACCAACCAGGGCTTCCAGGACGCGATGAACGTCGGTGTCCTGGCCGGCTACCCCATGGTCGGCATCAAGGCGATCCTGAACGACGGCGCGTCGCACGACGTCGACTCGTCGGAAATGGCGTTCAAGATCGCCGGTTCGATGGGCTTCAAGGAGGCCGTCCGCAAGGCGAACCCCGTCATCCTCGAGCCGCTCATGGCGGTCGAGGTGCGTACTCCCGAGGAGTACATGGGTGACGTCATCGGTGACCTGAACTCCCGTCGCGGCCAGATCCAGTCCATGGAGGATGCCGCGGGCGTCAAGGTCGTCCGTGCCCTGGTTCCCCTGTCGGAGATGTTCGGCTACATCGGCGACCTGCGCTCGAAGACCTCGGGCCGCGCGGTCTACTCGATGGAGTTCGACAGCTACGCGGAGGTCCCCAAGGCCGTCGCCGACGAAATCGTCCAGAAGAACAAGGGCGAGTGATCGCCCACGGATGCCGCGCCCGCGGCATCCGGTTCTTCGGGGTTACAACTTCACACCAGAAACACACACACCCTCTCGCCTAGACTGAGAGACATCCCCGTAGAGTGCCGGTCGCAATCCAGCGCCCGGAGCTTCTACATGACCGTCCTGAGGAGGACCCAGTGGCTAAGGCCAAGTTCGAGCGGACCAAGCCGCACGTGAACATCGGAACGATCGGTCACGTTGACCACGGCAAGACGACGCTCACCGCGGCGATCTCGAAGGTGCTCGCCGACAAGTACCCGTCGGCCACCAACGTGCAGCGTGACTTCGCGTCGATCGACTCGGCTCCCGAGGAGCGTCAGCGCGGTATCACGATCAACATCTCGCACGTCGAGTACGAGACCCCGAAGCGTCACTACGCACACGTTGACGCCCCGGGTCACGCTGACTACATCAAGAACATGATCACCGGTGCTGCCCAGATGGACGGCGCGATCCTCGTGGTCGCCGCCACCGACGGCCCGATGGCTCAGACCCGTGAGCACGTTCTGCTCGCCAAGCAGGTCGGTGTTCCTTACCTGCTCGTTGCGCTGAACAAGGCTGACATGGTCGACGACGAGGAGATCCTGGAGCTCGTCGAGCTCGAGGTCCGCGAGCTGCTCTCGAGCCAGGACTTCGACGGTGACAACGCTCCCGTCATCCGTGTCTCGGGCCTGAAGGCTCTCGAGGGTGACGAGCAGTGGGTCAACTCGATCGTCGAGCTCATGGAGGCCGTCGACGAGTCCATCCCCGACCCGGTGCGTGACAAGGACAAGCCGTTCCTCATGCCCATCGAGGACGTCTTCACCATCACCGGTCGTGGCACCGTCGTCACGGGCCGCGCCGAGCGTGGCACTCTCGCGATCAACTCCGAGGTCGAGATCGTCGGCATCCGCCCGACGCAGAAGACCACGGTTACCGGTATCGAGATGTTCCACAAGCAGCTCGACGAGGCGTGGGCCGGCGAGAACTGTGGTCTGCTTCTTCGCGGCACCAAGCGCGAGGACGTGGAGCGCGGCCAGGTCGTCGTGAAGCCCGGTTCGGTTACCCCTCACACCAACTTCGAGGGCACGGCGTACATCCTGTCCAAGGACGAGGGTGGCCGTCACAACCCGTTCTTCACGAACTACCGCCCGCAGTTCTACTTCCGCACCACCGACGTGACCGGCGTCATCACGCTGCCCGAGGGCACCGAGATGGTCATGCCCGGTGACACCACCGACATGACGGTCGAGCTGATCCAGCCCATCGCCATGGAAGAGGGCCTCGGCTTTGCGATCCGTGAGGGTGGCCGCACCGTCGGCGCCGGCACGGTCACGAAGATCCTGAAGTAATCTTCGGAATCTCTCGACAGGGGTCGCTCGCGTCATGCGGGCGGCCCCTGTCGTCATACTGGAAACCCCCTGCTTCGGGGGTTGTGTCTCGGGGAGCACTTTGTTTCGAACCGGTGAACATTGCGTCCCGTTTCACGGCTCCGATTGTGGTATTCGCGAAACTGTGGGTAGCCTGGGAACAACTCGGGGAGGACGAGGGCTGTTCCAGGCAGCGATGGCCTCCGCGCAAAACGCCCCCCACGCCGCATGTCGGCAATAAACCAAACAGACTTTTTCTACGTCGGGGAGACACTATGAAGAGCCTACGTACCAAGATCGCGGCGGTCGCAATCGCTATCGTCGCTCTCGTTGCCGCACCTACGGCAGCGATGGCCTACACGCCCGTTGGGCCGTCCGGCGCGACGACAACGATTCCGGCCGGCGGGTCGGCGACGTTCCTGTTCGACTTCAGCGGCACCGGCACCGTCACCTACACCCTGACCGGTGAGGGCGTCGGGCCGGGCAGCCTCGCCATGGTGAAGGCTGCGCCGACCTCTACCCAGGTTTCCAAGGCCGTGGGCGAGACCGTCACCGTCACGCTTCCGTCGAACGCCACGGGGACCTACACGCTTGTCGGCACGCTCGGCAGCGAGTCCATCACCCTCACGATCAACGCGACGCTCGCCACGACAGGTTTCGACGCGAGCTCGATGCTCGGCGTCTGGATCGGTGGCGGCGTACTGCTGCTCGGCGGTGTGCTCGTCACGGTCTTCGCGGCTCGCCGCGAGCGTCAGGACGCCTAACCGCAAAGCTTTGCCCAAGAAGCCCCCGCACTTCGGTGTGGGGGCTTCCTGCATCCCCATCACTTTCCCGCGAGTTGTCCTTCGCTGACGCGAGTTGTCCCTGGCTGACGCGAGTTGTCCCTGGCTGACGCCAGTTGTCCTTTGCTGACGCGAGTTGTCCTTTGCTGACGCGAGTTGTCCCTCGCTGACGCGAGTTGTCCCTGGCTGACCGGCCCGAGTAGGTCGACGAGCCGTCCCCGATCAGCTCCTCCCCACCTGCAGCCCCAGCGGCAATACTTCTCGCGCGTGGCGCACTCCCGCGCGAGTGGGTAACGACGGTGCACCGTGGATGCCATGACTCGTCGCCGTCCACCAGCGCAGCTGTTCAGCCTCTCGGATACGGACATCGGGCTGCCGCGTCGCGGGGTGGCAGGGAAGCGCCTCGCTTCCCTGCGTCCTGGCGCGCTCGTCCTGGCTTCCGATTGGGATGCCGTCTACGCGGAAGAGCGCCTTCGTTTGCGCGCGCTGGCCGTCGACGGCCGTCGACGTACGCGATCGGGAGCTTGGTCACACGCCACCGCTGCTGCTCTTCACGGGCTTCCGCTCTACCGGACCGGCACGAATCGGGTTTCGATGACCCTGTTCGGTGAACATCCGCGCCGGAACGGATCCGACGTGACGTGGCACTTCGCGCCGCTCGACGAGAGCGAGATCGTTGAGCGGGAGGGGATGCGCGTCACGAGTCTCGATCGAACTGTCTATGACGTCATCCGCACGGAGTCGTTAGAAACCGCCGTGGCTTGCTTCGATGCGGCGCTCCGGCTGGCCGGGTGGGATGAGACAACGAACGAATATGACCACGCCGCCGCCGAGGAATGCCGCGCCCTCGTCCGCGCTCGTGTCTTCGCCAACCCGGGCGCCCGCGGCATCATCCAGGCGCGATTCGTCACGCGCTTTGCGGACGGACGTGCCCAACTTCCGGGCGAGAGCGTGAGCAGGCTCTGGATGGCTCAGCTCGGCATCCGCAAACCCGAACTGCAATACCGGGTGGCACTGGGCGGTGGGAAGTACGCGTTGCTCGACTTCGCGTGGCCGGATGCCGGGCTCTGGTGCGAGTTCGACGGTGAGGTGAAGTACAGCGATGGCGACATCCTGCGGGGCCGTCACCGCGACGACGTTCTTGCTGCGCAGGCGGAGCGTGAGCGCAAGATTCGAGCGGCGACCGGATGGCAGCCATACCGGTGGGGCTTCGAACAGATGCAGTGCTTCGACGAGTTCGTGGAGTATCTGCGGGAGATCCGGCTCTACCCGGCACTTCGCGCAGAGTGACAGCGCGGCTGACTCAAGGACAACTCGCCTGGGTGAGTGACAACTCGGCTGAGCGAAGGACAACTCGGCCGGGGGAGGGACAACTCGGCTGGGGGAGGGACAACTCGGCTGGGAAGGTTTCGAGCTCACGGATCGAATCCGGCGCGAGTTTGCGACACGCCCGGGATGCACGTAGACTGTTCAGGTTCCACATTCCGGTGCGCACTGCTGTGCGCCTGGATCACTGCCAGGGCAGTGCATAGAACGCGCGGAAGCGCAGAGTCTAGGCCGCGGGCAGCAGAACACGTTTCCCACACAGCATCCCTGCTTGCCAGGGTGACACGCGTGCGTGTCGTGCGGGACCGGATGCGCGAGCGTCCGGGTTGACATCAGAACAGCGGTGCAGCATCCGCAACATGCATCCCCATGCAGCGGAGTGAAGTGCCACGGCGTGCAAGCGCCACGGTGCGTCCAATGCCCGTGCCCCGAACCGATCGGGGTTCAGAGGTAAGACGCGAGAAAGAGAGTGAGCAGACAATGGCGGGACAGAAGATCCGCATTCGCCTGAAGTCGTACGACCACGCGGGGCTTGACAGCTCGGCGCGCAAGATCGTCGACACCGTGACCCGAGCGGGCGCGACGGTCGTAGGACCCGTGCCGCTTCCGACCGAGAAGAACGTCGTGTGCGTCATCCGGTCGCCCCACAAGTACAAGGACAGCCGCGAGCACTTCGAGATGCGCACCCACAAGCGTCTGATCGACATCATCGACCCGACGCCCAAGGCCGTCGACTCGCTGATGCGCCTTGACCTGCCGGCCGACGTCAACATCGAGATCAAGCTCTGAGGACCTCGACCATGGCACACATCAACGAAAAGGTTTCCAAGGGCCTGCTGGGCACCAAGCTCGGCATGACCCAGGTCTGGGACGAGAACGGCAAGCTCGTTCCCGTCACGGTCATCGAGGTGGCCCCCAACGTGGTCACCCAGGTTCGCACGCCCGAGAAGGACGGCTACAACGCCGTGCAGATCGCGTACGGCCAGATCGACCCCCGCAAGGTGAACAAGCCGCTCTCGGCTCACTTCGAGGCCGCCGGCGTCACCCCGCGCCGCCACCTCGCCGAGGTGCGCACGGCGGATGCTGCTGACTACTCACTCGGTCAGGAGCTCACCGTCGACGGCGTGTTCGAGGCGGGCCAGCTCGTCGACGTCGTCGGCACGAGCAAGGGCAAGGGCACCGCGGGTGTCATGAAGCGTCACAACTTCAAGGGCGTCTCGGCCTCGCACGGTGCGCACCGTAACCACCGCAAGCCCGGTTCGATCGGCGCCTCCTCGACCCCCAGCCGCGTGTTCAAGGGCATGCGGATGGCAGGTCGCATGGGTGGCGATCGTGTCACCGTGCTCAACCTCACCGTCCACGCAGTCGACGCCGAGAAGGGTCTGCTGCTCGTCAAGGGCGCTGTCCCCGGTGCGCGTGGTCGCATCGTCTACGTCCGCAACGCAGTGAAGGGTGCCTGATCATGGCTGACTCGACTCTCGCGCTCGACGTCCACAAGGCTGACGGCAAGAAGGCCGGCTCGGTTGAGCTGCCCGCCGCCCTGTTCGACGTCAAGACGAACATTCCGCTCATCCACCAGGTCGTCGTTGCGCAGCGCGCCGCGGCTCGCCAGGGAACACACTCGACCAAGCGTCGCGGTGAGGTCTCGGGTGCCGGTCGCAAGCCCTTCAAGCAGAAGGGCACGGGTAACGCCCGTCAGGGTTCGATCCGCGCGCCGCACATGACCGGTGGTGGCATCGTCCACGGCCCCAAGCCCCGCGACTACGGCCAGCGCACGCCCAAGAAGATGATCGCCGCCGCGCTCCTCGGTGCGCTGAGCGATCGCGCTCGCGGTGACCGCCTGCACATCGTCGACTCGTTCGGCATCGAAGGCGCTCCGTCCACGAAGGCTGCTGTCGCGGTCCTCGGCAACCTCGCCCCGGCGAAGAACGTGCTCGTGGTCGTCACCCGCGACGACGAGACCAGCATCCTGAGCGTCCGCAACCTCGCGTACGTGCACGTGCTCTACGTCGACCAGCTCAACGCCTACGACGTGCTCGTCTCGGACGACATCGTCTTCACCAAGGCTGCCTACGACGCGTTCGTCGCGTCGAAGACCGTCTCCACCCAGGAGGTCTCCGCATGACCGCTGTCAACAAGGACCCGCGCGACATCATCCTGAAGCCGGTCGTCTCCGAGAAGAGCTACTCGCTCATCGACGAGGGCAAGTACACGTTCCTCGTGGACCCGCGTGCGACCAAGACCGAGATCAAGCTCGCGATCGAGAAGATCTTCGGCGTCAAGGTGGCGTCGGTCAACACGATCAACCGCGTCGGCAAGGCCCGTCGCACCCGTTTCGGCATGGGCAAGCGCAAGGACACCAAGCGCGCCATCGTCACGCTGAAGTCGGGCTCCATCGACATCTTCACGGCAGTCGGCTGACAGTCGGGATAGAGGACTAGAGACATGGCAATTCGCAAGTACAAGCCCACGACCCCCGGTCGCCGCGGCTCGTCGGTGGCGGACTTCGCTGAGATCACCCGATCGACGCCCGAGAAGTCGCTCCTTCGTCCCATCGCGAAGACCGGTGGCCGCAACAACCAGGGCCGCATCACCACGCGTCACATCGGTGGCGGACACAAGCGTCAGTACCGCGTGATCGACTTCCGTCGTAACGACAAGGACGGCATCAACGCCAAGGTCGCGCACATCGAGTACGACCCCAACCGCACCGCGCGCATCGCGCTGCTGCACTACGTCGACGGCGAGAAGCGTTACATCCTCGCTCCGAACAAGCTGCAGCAGGGTGACATCGTGGAGTCGGGCGCCTCGGCCGACATCAAGCCCGGCAACAACCTGCCCCTGCGCAACATCCCGACCGGTACCGTCGTGCACGCCATCGAGCTGCGCCCCGGCGGCGGCGCGAAGATGGCCCGCTCGGCAGGAGCAGCGGTTCGCCTTGTCGCCAAGGACGGCCCGTACGCGCAGCTTCGTCTGCCCTCGGGTGAGATCCGCAACGTCGACGCACGCTGCCGCGCAACCATCGGCGAGGTCGGCAACGCCGAACAGTCGAACATCAACTGGGGTAAGGCCGGCCGCAAGCGCTGGAAGGGCGTGCGCCCGACCGTCCGCGGTGTCGCGATGAACCCGGTCGACCACCCGCACGGTGGTGGTGAGGGCAAGACCTCTGGTGGTCGTCACCCCGTGAGCCCGTGGGGTCAGGCGGAGGGCCGTACGCGCCACGCCAACAAGGAAAGCGACAAGCTCATCGTCCGCCGCCGCACGGCCGGCAAGAAGCGCAAGTAGGTAGGAACAGAAGATGCCACGCAGTCTCAAGAAGGGCCCCTTCGTCGACGAGCACCTGCTTCGCAAGGTCGTCTCCCAGAACGAATCGGGTTCGAAGAACGTCATCAAGACCTGGTCGCGCCGCTCGATGATCATCCCGGCCATGCTCGGGCACACCATCGCCGTGCACGACGGTCGCAAGCACATCCCTGTGTTCG
Source organism: Microbacterium schleiferi (assembly GCF_020781975.1). Taxonomy (GTDB): domain Bacteria; phylum Actinomycetota; class Actinomycetes; order Actinomycetales; family Microbacteriaceae; genus Microbacterium. The sequence goes on along the minus strand of NZ_JAJGNI010000002.1, from coordinate 159,101 downwards.
TGACCGAAACCATGGTCGGCCACAAGCTGGGCGAGTTCGCGCCCACCCGCACCTTCCGCGGCCACGAGAAGGACGACAAGAAGGGCCGCCGCCGCTGACGCGGGGGCGCAAGAGGAGAGAGAAATGGTGGAGTCCATCGCACGCGTGCGACACATCCGCGTGACCCCTCAGAAGGCTCGTCGTGTCGTCGCGCTCATCAAGGGCAAGCAGGCCGAAGAGGCCCTTGCAATCCTGAAGTTCGCGCCGCAGGGTGCGAGCGAGCCGATCTACAAGCTGGTCGCTTCGGCCATCGCGAACGCTCGCGTGAAGGCCGACAACGAGGGCACCTACTTCGACGAGGGTGCGCTGTTCGTCAAGAACGCGTACGTCGATGAGGGAACGACGCTCAAGCGGTTCCAGCCGCGCGCGCAGGGTCGTGCATTCCAGATCAAGAAGCGCACCAGCCACATCACGGTTGTCCTCGCGACCCCCGAGGTTGCTGAGACCGCGCCCGCTACCCAGAAGAAGGCGAGCAAGTAATGGGACAGAAAGTCAACCCGTACGGCTTCCGCCTGGGCATCACCACCGACCACGTGTCGCGGTGGTTCTCGGATTCGACCAAGCCGGGTCAGCGCTACGCGGACTACGTGGCCGAGGACATCAAGATCCGTCGACTGCTGAAGACGCAGCTCGACCGTGCCGGTGTCAGCAACATCGAGATCGAGCGCACGCGTGACCGCGTCCGCGTCGACATCCACACCGCCCGCCCGGGCATCGTGATCGGTCGCCGTGGCGCCGAGGCCGAGCGCATCCGCGCCGACCTCGAGAAGCTCACCGGCAAGCAGATCCAGCTGAACATCCTCGAGGTCAAGAACCCCGAGGCCGACGCTCAGCTGGTCGCTCAGGGCATCGCCGAGCAGCTGTCTGCTCGTGTCGCATTCCGTCGCGCCATGCGTAAGGGTCTGCAGGGCGCGCAGCGTGCCGGCGCCAAGGGTGTCCGGATCCAGGTCTCGGGTCGCCTCGGCGGCGCGGAGATGAGCCGGTCGGAGTTCTACCGTGAAGGTCGTGTGCCCCTGCACACCCTGCGCGCGAACATCGACTACGGCTTCTACGAGGCCAAGACCACCTTCGGCCGCATCGGCGTGAAGGTCTGGATCTACAAGGGCGACCTCACCAACAAGGAACTGGCCCGCGAGCAGGCGAACCAGAAGCCCGCGCGCGAGCGTGGTGACCGTCGTGGCCCCCGTCGCGACAACCGCGCCGCTGAGGCCCCGGTCGCAGAAGGAGCGTCGGCATAATGCTCATCCCCCGCAAGGTCAAGTACCGCAAGCAGCACCACCCGGGTCGCGATGGCCAGGCCACCGGTGGCACGAAGGTGTCGTTCGGTGAGTTCGGCATCCAGGCCCTGACCCCCGCTTACGTGACCAACCGTCAGATCGAGTCCGCTCGTATCGCGATGACCCGTCACATCAAGCGTGGTGGAAAGGTGTGGATCAACATCTACCCCGACCGTCCGCTGACCAAGAAGCCTGCCGAAACCCGCATGGGTTCGGGTAAGGGTTCGCCGGAGTGGTGGGTCGCAAACGTCAAGCCGGGTCGCGTCCTGTTCGAGGTCGCCGGCGTCAACGAGCAGCTCGCTCGTGAGGCCCTGACCCGTGCCATCCACAAGCTGCCCCTGAAGGCACGCATCATCAAGCGCGAGGAGGGCGACGCGTAATGGCGATCGGCACCAAGACGCTCGCCCCGAGCGAGCTCGACACGTTCGAAGACCAGCGCCTGGTCGAGGAGCTGCGCAAGGCCAAGGAAGAGCTGTTCAACCTGCGCTTCCAGTCGGCCACCGGCCAGCTCGACAGCCACGGCCGCATCCGTGCGGTCAAGCGCGACATCGCGCGGCTGTACACCGTCATCCGCGAGCGCGAGCTCGGCATCCGTGCCACGCCCGCTCCCGTCGAGAAGGCGACCAAGGCTCGCAAGACGAAGGCCGCGAAGTCGGATGACGACGCCGCCGCCAAGGAGGAGGCTGAGTGATGGCCACCACAGAGAACACCACTGAGAAGGCTCCGGCCAAGAAGGCTCCCGCCAAGAAGGCTCCGGCCAAGAAGGCTCCGGCCAAGAAGGCTGCCGAGGAGGCCGTTGTCGAGGCTCCGGTCGAGGCCGGCCACGAGCACTCCGAGCACGACGTTCGTGACCCCAACGCCCGCGGTTACCGCAAGTCTCGCCGTGGCTATGTCGTCTCGGACAAGATGGACAAGACGATCGTCGTCGAGGTCGAGGACCGCGTGAAGCACCCCCTCTACGGCAAGGTCATCCGCCGGACCTCGAAGGTGAAGGCGCACGACGAGGCGAACACCGCGGGTGTCGGCGACCTGGTCGTCATCAACGAGACCCGTCCGCTGAGCGCGACCAAGCGCTGGCGTCTGGTCGAGATCCTCGAGAAGGCGAAGTGATCTCATGATTCAGAACGAATCCCGCCTCAAGGTGGCGGACAACACTGGCGCGAAGGAGCTGCTGACCATTCGTGTGCTGGGCGGCTCGAACCGTCGCTACGCGGGTCTCGGCGACATCATCGTGGCAACCGTCAAGGACGCGATCCCCGGCGGCAACGTCAAGAAGGGCGATGTCGTCAAGGCAGTTATCGTGCGCACCGTCAAGCAGACCCGTCGTCCCGACGGCTCCTACATCAAGTTCGACGAGAACGCCGCCGTCATCCTGAAGAACGACGGGGAGCCCCGCGGCACCCGCATCTTCGGGCCGGTCGGCCGTGAGCTTCGTGACAAGAAGTTCATGAAGATCGTCTCGCTGGCCCCGGAGGTCATCTGATCATGGCGAACATCAAAAAGGGCGACCTGGTTCAGGTCATCTCGGGCCCGACGCCCGAGCGCGGCGGTGACCGCGGCAAGCAGGGCAAGGTCCTCGAGGTCCTTGTCGAGCAGGACCGCGTGATCGTCGAGGGCGTGAACTACGTCACCAAGCACGTGCGCGTTGGCCAGACCCAGCGCGGCACCAAGACCGGCGGGCTCGAGACGATCGAGGCGCCCATCCACATCTCCAACGTCCAGGTCGTGGACCCCGAGACGAAGAAGCCGACCCGTGTCGGCCACCGTGTCGAGGAGCAGGTCAAGGACGGCGTCAAGCGCACGGTTCGCGTGCGCTATGCGAAGAAGTCAGGTAAGGACCTCTGATGAGCACCACCACTGCTGCGCCCGCTGGCAAAATCCAGCCGCGCCTGAAGCAGAAGTACAACGGCGAGATCAAGAAGGCGCTGCAGGACGAGTTCGGCTACGCGAACGTCATGCAGATTCCTGGCCTGGTCAAGGTCGTCGTGAACACCGGTGTCGGCGAGGCAGCTCGCGACAGCAAGGTGATCGATGGTGCGGTCGACGACCTCACCAAGATCACCGGTCAGAAGCCGGTCGTCACGAAGGCTCGCAAGTCGATCGCGCAGTTCAAGCTGCGTGAGGGTCAGGCCATCGGCGCGCACGTCACCCTTCGCGGTGACCGTGCGTGGGAGTTCATCGACCGCCTCGTGAGCCTGGCACTGCCCCGCATCCGTGACTTCCGCGGCCTGTCGGACAAGCAGTTCGACGGCAACGGCAACTACACCTTCGGTGTGCAGGAGCAGTCGATCTTCCACGAGATCAACCAGGACAAGATCGACCGCGTCCGCGGGTTCGACATCACGATCGTGACGTCGGCGAAGACGGATGCCGAAGGTCGCGCTCTGCTGCGTCACCTCGGCTTCCCGTTCCGCGGTACCGAGCAGCAGGCCTGATCCACTCTTGATGTCCCGGGACCTCCGGGGCATCACCACCACAGGTCGGCGTCCGCGTAACGGGCGTCGAAACCTGGTGAACGAAAGAAGAACCCCATGACCATGACAGACCCGGTCGCAGATATGCTGACCCGGCTGCGCAACGCGAACTCGGCGCATCACGACTCCGTGTCGCTGCCGAGCTCCAAGCTCAAGACCCACATCGCCGAGATCCTCAAGCAAGAGGGTTACATCTCGGACTGGTCGGTCGAGGATGCCCGCGTGGGCCAGACCCTGACCATGACCCTCAAGTACGGCCCGAACCGGGAGCGATCGATCGCGGGCATCAAGCGCGTGTCGAAGCCCGGCCTTCGCGTGTACGCAAAGTCGACCGAGATCCCCACGGTTCTCGGCGGACTGGGTGTTGCGATCCTGTCCACCTCCTCCGGTCTTCTCACCGACCGTCAGGCCGAGCAGAAGGGCGTGGGTGGGGAAGTCCTCGCCTACGTGTGGTGATCTGACATGTCGCGTATTGGACGTCTTCCCATCGACATCCCCGCTGGCGTGACCATTACGGTCGAGGGCCAGGATGTCGCCGTCAAGGGCCCGAAGGGTGAGCTGTCGCTGACCGTCGCGCGCCCCATCGAGGTCAAGGTCGAAGAGGGCCAGGTGCTCGTCACCCGTCCCGACGACGAGCGCGAGTCGCGGTCGCTTCACGGCCTGACCCGCACCCTGATCAACAACAACATCATCGGCGTGACCCAGGGCTACACCAAGGGCCTCGAGGTCGTCGGCACCGGTTACCGCGTTGCCCAGAAGGGCAGCTCGATCGAGTTCGCCCTCGGCTTCTCGCACCCCGTGCTCGTCGACCCGCCCAGCGGGATCAGCTTCACGGTCGAGGGCAACAACAAGGTCACCGTGAGCGGCATCGACAAGCAGGCCGTCGGTGAGGTTGCTGCCAACATCCGAAAGATTCGCAAGCCGGAGCCCTACAAGGGCAAGGGCATCCGCTACGCCGGCGAGGTCGTGCGTCGCAAGGCCGGAAAGGCTGGTAAGTAACCATGAGCGTCAAGACGAAGTCCGACGCCCGCGCGCGTCGCCACACCCGTCTTCGCAAGAAGGTCGTCGGCACCACCGAGCGTCCGCGCCTGGTCGTCACCCGCTCTGCCCGTCACGTGTTCGTGCAGGTCGTGGACGACAGCAAGGGCCACACGCTGGCCTCGGCATCCACCCTCGAAACCGACCTGCGGTCGTTCGACGGTGACAAGACCGCCAAGGCCCGCAAGGTCGGCGAGCTCGTCGCTGAGCGTGCGAAGGCAGCCGGCGTCGCCGACGTCGTGTTCGACCGTGGCGGCAACCGCTACGCGGGGCGTGTCGCGGCTATCGCCGACGGCGCCCGCGAAGGAGGTCTGAACCTGTGAGCGAGAACAACAACCCCGTGGAGAACGACGTGACCACTGCCGAGGGCACCGAGCAGGCTGCCGATGCCACTGCGGCCGAGGGTACTGCTGCGACCACCGAGCGCGAGCGCGAGCCGCGTCGCGGTAGCCGCGAGCGCAACCCCAACCGTGACCGCAACTCGCGTGACCGTGGCGACAACCAGTTCCTGGAGCGTGTCGTCACCATCAACCGTGTGTCGAAGGTCGTGAAGGGTGGACGTCGCTTCAGCTTCACCGCCCTCGTGGTCGTCGGTGACGGCAACGGTGTGGTCGGCGTCGGCTACGGCAAGGCCCGTGAGGTTCCTCTGGCGATCTCGAAGGGCGTCGAGGAGGCCAAGCGCAACTTCTTCCGCGTGCCGCGCTCCGGATCCACCATCCCGCACCCCGTGCAGGGTGAGGCAGCAGCCGGCGTGGTGCTCCTGCGTCCTGCAGCTGCCGGTACCGGTGTTATCGCCGGTGGTCCGGTGCGTGCGGTGCTCGAGTGCGCCGGTATCCACGACGTGCTCTCGAAGTCGCTCGGCTCCTCGAACACGATCAACATCGTCCACGCGACGGTCGAGGCTCTTCAGCAGCTCGAGGAACCGCGTTCGGTTGCCGCGCGCCGTGGTCTTGACTTCGACCAGGTCGCGCCGGCCCGTCTCGTTCGTGCCGAAGCTGAGGCTACGGCCGCACAGAAGGTAGGTGCCTGATGGCTGCTCGGCTGAAGGTGACCCAGGTCAAGTCCAAGGTGAGTGAGAAGCAGAACCAGCGTGACACGCTGCGCTCGCTCGGTCTCAAGCGGATCGGCGACTCGGTCGTCCGTCCCGACGACGCGCAGACGCGCGGCTACGTCAAGACCGTCGCTCACCTCGTGAAGGTTGAGGAGATCGACTAATGGCAGACAACGAAAACGTCGAGGCTGCAGAAGCAGTAGCCGCGGCGCCCAAGAAGGCCCCGGCCCGCAAGGCTCCGGCCAAGGCTGCTGCCGACGCGCCCGCCGAGAAGAAGGCGCCTGCGCGCAAGGCTCCGGCCAAGGCCGCAGCTGACAGCGACGCCTCGGCCGAGAAGGCGGCTCCCGCCAAGAAGGCTCCGGCCAAGGCTGCAGCGAAGAAGGATGTCGCACCCGCGACCCGTCCCGGTGTGCTCAAGGTGCACCACCTTCGTCCGGTCCCCGGCGCCAACACGGCGAAGACTCGGGTGGGCCGCGGTGAGGGTTCGAAGGGTAAGACCGCAGGCCGCGGTACCAAGGGTACGAAGGCCCGCTACCAGGTCAAGGTCGGTTTCGAGGGTGGGCAGATGCCGCTGCACATGCGCACCCCGAAGCTCCGTGGCTTCAAGAACCCGTTCCGCGTGGAGTACCAGGTCGTGAACCTCTCGACGCTGGCTGAGCTCTACCCGAAGGGTGGAGAGGTCACCGTGAGTGACCTCGTGGCCAAGGGTGCAGTTCGCAAGAACGAGAAGGTCAAGGTCCTCGGAGACGGTGACATCTCGGTCAAGCTCACCGTGACCGTCGACAAGGTTTCGGGTTCGGCCGAGCAGAAGATCGTCGCAGCCGGCGGGTCGGTCGCGACCGCCGCCTCGGCAGAGTAGTACCTGGAAAGAGGGGCCGGAGATATCTCCGGCCCCTCTTTCGGTTAGCCTGGACGTTGGCGCGCCCGAGCGTGTCGGCATCCCCCTTGGAGGAATCCTCTTGTTCAGCGCCATCGCGCGGGTGTTCCGCACTCCCGACCTTCGTCGCAAGATCGGGTTCACCCTGGCCATCATCGCCCTGTATCGCTTCGGTGCGCACGTCCCGACGCCGTTCGTGGACTTCCCGAACGTACAGCAGTGTCTGCGGGACTCCACCGGCACTGAGGGTCTGCTCGCTCTCGTCAACCTGTTCTCCGGTGGTGCTCTGCTCCAGCTGTCGATCTTCGCGCTGGGCGTCATGCCCTACATCACCGCGACGATCATCGTGCAGCTGCTGCGCGTGGTCATCCCGCACTTCGAGGCGCTCTACAAGGAGGGGCAGGCGGGGCAGGCCAAGCTCACGCAGTACACCCGCTACCTGACGATCGCGCTCGCGCTCCTGCAGTCGACGACCCTGGTCACCGTTGCCCGCAGCGGTCAGCTGTTCGGAACGTCGAACGTGCCGGAGTGCCAGCAGCTGCTGACCAACGACGCGTGGTGGGCGCAGTTGCTCATGATCATCACGATGACCGCAGGTACCGGCCTCATCATGTGGTTCGCCGAGCTCGTCACCGAGCGCGGTATCGGCAACGGGATGTCGATCCTCATCTTCACTTCCATCGCTGCCGCCTTCCCGGCCTCGCTGTGGGCGATCTGGCAGTCGCGTGGGTTCGAGACGTTCTTGCTCGTCGTCGCCGTCGGCATCGTGGTCGTCGGCCTTGTGGTGTTCGTCGAACAGTCCCAGCGCCGCATCCCGGTGCAGTACGCCAAGCGGATGGTGGGCCGCCGCACCTATGGCGGAACCAACACGTACATCCCGATCAAGGTCAACATGGCCGGTGTTGTGCCCGTCATCTTCGCGTCGTCGCTGCTGTACATCCCGGCGCTCATCGCCCAGTTCAACCAGCCCGCCGCGGGGGAGACCGCCGCCCCGTGGGTCGTGTGGATCAGCAACAACCTCACCAACGGTGACAGCCCGATCTACATGATCGTGTACTTCCTGCTCATCGTCGGGTTCACCTACTTCTACGTCGCGATCACCTTCAACCCGGTTGAGGTCGCCGACAACATGAAGAAGTACGGCGGGTTCATCCCCGGCATCCGTGCGGGGCGCCCGACTGCCGAGTACCTCGACTACGTGCTCACGCGCATCACGCTTCCCGGTTCGATGTACCTGGGTCTGATCGCTCTGCTTCCGCTGTTCGCGCTGGCGCTGGTCGGCGCGAACCAGAACTTCCCGTTCGGCGGTGCCTCAATCCTGATCATCGTGGGTGTGGGTCTTGAGACCGTGAAGCAGATCGACGCACAGCTGCAGCAGCGACACTACGAAGGGCTCCTCCGATGACGCGCTCCGCCGACCTCCCCTCCGCTCGCCTCTTGATCGTCGGGCCGCAGGGCTCGGGCAAGGGCACGCAGGGGGTTCGCGTGGGCGAAGCGCTGTCGATTCCCGTGATCTCGACCGGGGACGTCTTCCGCGCCAACGTCAGCGCGGGAACCCCTCTCGGCCAACAGGTCAAGGCGATCATCGAAGCCGGCGACCTCGTGCCGGATTCGCTGACCAGCGAGATCGTGCGCGACCGTCTGACGCAGGATGACGCGAGCAACGGCTTCCTTCTCGACGGGTATCCGCGCAACCTCGGCCAGGTCGGCGACCTCGACGCGTTCCTCGAGAGCCGCGGCGAGTCGCTGGATGCCGTCATCGAGCTTTCCGTTCCGCGTGATGAGTCGATAGCGCGACTGACACAGCGCGCCATCGACCAGGGCCGGACCGATGACACCGAAGAGGTCATCGCCAACCGGCTCGCCATCTACGAGCGCGAGACAGCTCCCATCCTCGATGTGTATCGGGAGCGCGGGATCGTCGACGCGATCGACGGCGTCGGATCGCTCGACGAGATCGCAGACCGCATCGCCGCCGCCCTCGCGGCGCGCGGCATCACCGGCTGACCGGGCGTCGTGCTGCGTCGATCGATCTACAAGACCCCCGCTCAGCTGCGAGCGATGGTCGAGCCGGGGCTGATCACCGCCGCCGCCCTGGATGCGGTTCGTGCGCTCGCCGCGCCGGGAGTCACGACCCTCGAGCTTGATGCTGCGGCATCCGCCGTGATCACCGGTCGTGGGGCGCGTTCGAACTTCCAGCTCGTGCGCGGGTACCGCCACACGGTGTGTGCGTCGGTGAACGAGCAGGTCGTCCACGGCATTCCGGGTGACTACGTCTTACAGCCCGGTGACATCCTCTCGGTGGATGCCGGAGCCGAGTATCACGGGTGGAACGGGGACTCCGCGTTCACTGTCGTTCTGCCCGATCCGGAGCGGCCGGACCTCGTCGCTGCTCGGCAGCGGCTCTCCGATGTCACGCGAGGATCGCTGTGGGCCGGAGTCGCCGCCCTGGCATCGGCATCCCACGTCGGCGAGGTCGGCGCGGCGATCGAAGGATACGTCGAGGCGAACGCCCCCGAGGGCGGGTACGGCATCCTGCGCGACTACATCGGCCACGGCATCGGGCGCAAGATGCACGAGGCGCCGCCGGTGTTCAACTACCGAACCAGTGATCCGGGCGCCGAGGTGCGACCGGGGTTGGTGCTCGCCATCGAGCCGATGGTGGTCGCCGGCGATCAGGCGACGTTCGTCGAAGATGACGATTGGACAGTGTCGACCGTCGATGGCACAGACGGCTCACATTGGGAACATAGCGTTGCCGTGCACGATGGTGGTATCTGGGTGCTCACGGCACCCGATGGCGGCGCCGCGGAGCTTGCTCCGTTCGGTGTCATCCCGCAACCGATCGCAGGGGCCTGAGCGGCGCACGCTGGCAGGCCCGACGGACACACAGCATCCGGAGGAAGCAAACATGGCAGCTACCGCGAAGTCGAACAACTCTTTCGCGATCTGGGTCAGCGTCGCGGTCGTCGCGGTGCTGGTACTGGTCGGAGCTCTCGTCGTGTGGATGAACAACACGGCATCGGCTCCAGGGCCCGTTCCGGCTGCCGCGAACATCAACACCGAGACCGGTGGGATCGCGGTCGGCACCGGTTCGAACTCCGTCGACACCTACGTCGACTTCATGTGCCCCTACTGCAACCAGTTCGAGCAGGCCGAGGGCGAGACCATTCGGCAACTCATCGATGACGGGTCGATCACGCTGAACGTCCACCCGGTCTCGATCCTCGACCGGGTATCGCAGGGCACCCAGTACTCCACGAGGTCGGCCAGCGCCGCCTATTGCGTTGCGGAGTCGGATCCGGATGCGCTGCTGGACTTCATCACTGCCATGTACGCCCAGCAGCCGGCCGAGTCCTCGCCGGGACTGACCGACGACGAGATCGTTGCGATCGCTGAGGGCGCGGGAGCCACGAACTCCAGCTCCTGCATTACGGATGGCACGTACATGGACTTCGCAACCACGATGACGCAGAACCTGCCGACGAACCCTGCCACGGGCGGGGCGAGCACGCCGACGCTCGTCGTCAACGGAGAGTACGTGACGGTGACCTACGACCCGCAGACCGACATCGTCGCTCGCTTGAACTGAGCGCGAACAGGACCACGCCGCCGAGCGCCCGCAGCAATGGGCACAGACACAGCACCCGTAGGACGACACCATGGCAGCGCCTGCAAAGAAGAACAGCTATCTCGCCATCTGGATCAGCGTCGCGGTGGTTGCGGCACTCGTTCTGGTCGGCGCGCTCGTGGTGTGGATGAACAACACCGCTGCGGCTCCGGGTGCTGCACCCGAGGGGCCGGGCATCGACTCGTCGACCGGCGCGATCGCGGTGGGCAGCGGGCCTGACGAGGTCGATGTGTGGTTCGACTTCTACTGCCCTCACTGCCAGGACTTCGAGGACGTCTATGGCCCGACGCTGGATGAACTCGTCACCTCGGGCGACATCACCCTGAACCTGCATCCCGTTGCGTTGTCGGGACTGAACGCGGCATCCGGCACCGACTTCTCCGAGCGTTCGGCCAGCGCGCTCTATTGCGTCGCCACGCAGGACACTGACGCTGCTTTCGCGTTCACCCAGACGCTTCTGACTGCTGACGTCACCGGCGCGGGATGGACGGATGACGAACTCATCGCGCTGGCTGCCGACTCCGGGGTGACCGGGATCGACGAGTGCGTCACCCAGCGCACGTACGTCGACTTCGTCGACGCGCAGACCCGGGAGATCCCTGCGAGCCCTCAGGGCGGGCAGGGAACGCCGACGCTCGTGATCAACGGCGAGTACATCAGCCTCACCGGTGACGTAAACGCCGACATCGTCAACCGATTGAGCTAAGACCCCCTCACGCGCGACGCCCCCGCGGACTTCGGTCCCGGGGGCGTCGCGCGTGCCGTCGGTTGGCCGCGACGCGCCGGTTCGGCGGGGCGACTCCCCGTGACTACTCGCGGTTTTGGATGCGTTCACCTGTGCGTTGACTTCGGTGGCGAGGCTGGCGGGGCGCCACCGCGCTGAGGCAACGTCAGCGAGTTCGGCGCACCATCCCTTGCACCGATTCGCAGGAGTACTCGTCATGCGCCGACGCCTTGCCGCCGCCCTGTCCGTGATCCTTGGGCTCTCGTTTGCCGTCGCCGTTCCTGCGGCTGCGTCGGCTGAACCGATTGAGGTCCCGCCGGTGGTGATCAACGAGATCCAGCCGGATGACCCGCAGGATGCTGCCGACTGGGTGGAACTCGCCAATACCGGGCAGGCCGATGTCGACCTCGCCGGCTGGAAGCTGCGCGACGACAAGAACGAGAGCACTATCGCGTCGGGCTACGTCGTTCCCGCCGGCGGATACCTGGTGCTCTCCGAGGATGCCGGGTTCTCGTTCGGCCTCGGCAAGAGCGGTGACGAGGTCCACCTGCTCCTCCCTGACGGCACTGTCGTCGACGAGTACGCGTTCACGGAGCTGCCCCCCGGTGCGTCGAACGCCTCCTGGGGCCGGTGCCCCGACCTGACCGGAGACTTCGGACCCACTGCAGCCCAGACCCCGGGCGAGGCGAACTCCTGCGCACCCGATCCCGCGACCTCTCTTGTGATCAACGAGGTCGAATCCGACGGCGGCGACCCGGCCGACTGGATCGAACTGGCGAACACGTCCTACCTTCCCGTCGACGCAAGCGGGCTCATCCTGCGCGACAACGACGACACCCACACCTTCACGATCCCGACGGGAACCACCATCCCCGCTTACGGCTTCGCCGCCTTCGTCGTGGATGCGGGGCCGTCCGCTTACGGCCTCGGCAAGGCGGACTCGGCGCGCCTGTTCGCCGCTGATGGGACCACGCTCATCGATCAGTACTCGTGGACCGCGCACGCCGCGACGAGCTACGGGCGCTGCCCCGATGCGACTGGTGAGTTCGAACTGACGGCATCCGTCACTAAGGCCGCCGCGAACGACTGTGCGCCGGCAGACGGCGGGGACACCCCTGTGGCTGGCGCTGACGCCATCTGGGTCAACGAGATCGAGTCCAGCGGGGGCGACCCGGGCGACTGGGTAGAGCTTGTGAACACGTCGGACACGGATGTCGATCTCGGCGGTTGGATCCTGAAGGACGACAAGGATGACCACGCCCTGACCATCCCGGCTGGCACGACGATCGCCGCGGGTGGCTACACCGTCATCTACACCGACCTCCCGGGTGACGGGTTCGGGCTCGGGAACGGGGATGCGGCGCGACTGTTCCTGCCCGACGGCGTCACCCCTGTCGACAGCCACTCGTATCCCGCCCACGCGCAGCGCACGACCTGGGGTCGCTGCCCGGACGGTGCCGGCGAGTTCGTCGAGACCTACAGCTCGACTCCAGGCGCTGCGAACGACTGCTCGCCGATCCGCATCAACGAGGTGGACTCGAAGGGCGCTGAGCCCGTCGACTGGATCGAGCTGACCAACGCGGGTCCGGACGCCGTCGACATCTCCGGCTACATCCTGCGGGACGACAACGACGACCACGCCGTCGTCGTGCCGAATGGAACCACCCTGCAGCCCGGCGCCTTCGTGGCCATCGACGTCGACGTCACGGGAGGCTTCGGCCTCGGCGGTGCTGACGCAGCGCGCCTGTTCGCGCCCGACGGGACGACGCTGCTGAACCAGATGAGCTGGAGCGAGCACGCCGAGACGTCGTGGGCGCGCTGCCCCGACGGCCTCGGCGAGTTCGAGGTTGCCGCGTCGGTGACCAAGGGTGCTCCGAACGACTGCATCGGCCTTGTCGCGGCAACGCCGTGGCCGGGCGACGCGGGTGTGACTGCAGTTTCGGCGCCGGATGCCTTCGGCGAGGACATGAGCGGCCTGGCCTATGAGGCGACCGCTGAGGGTCGCGGGACGCTCTGGGCCGTGAACAACGGCACGGGAACGCTCTTCCAGCTCGAGTGGAACGCCGAGGCCGGGCAGTGGATCAGCCCGAAACAGGGTGAGTGGGCGGCGGGCAAGGTCCTGCGCTACCCCGGCGGTTCCGGTGCCGTGGATGCCGAGGGTGTGAGCCTCGTCGCGGGCACCTCGGCGGGCGGGGTGTACGTCGCGTCGGAGCGGGACAACACGGCCAGCGACGTCAGCCGACCCTCCGTGCTGCGCTTCGATGTGTCGGCATCCGGAACCGAACTTGTCGCGACCGACGAGTGGAACCTTGCAACCTTCCTGCCGGCTCTCCCCGCCAACGGCGGGCTCGAGGGCGTCACGTGGGTCCCGGACTCGGTCGTGGTCGCACAGGGATTCGTCGATAGCAGCACCGGCAAGGCGTACGACCCGGCGACCTACGGCGCGCACGGCGATGGCCTGTTCTTCGTCGGCGTTGAGGGAACGGCGCGCATCTACGCCGTCGCGCTTCAGGAAGCGGGAGCCGCGAGCATCGTCGCCACGATCGATCCGAAGCTCTCGGTGGTGGCCGACGTCACGTGGGATGCGGCATCCGGAACCCTGTACGCCGTGTGTGATGACGCGTGCGGTGGCGAGATCCACGCGATGCGGATTGCCGCGGACGGCGTCTATGCCGGAACCTTCCAGAACGTCGCGGCCTACCTCGCGCCGGCTGGCATGCCCGCCAAGGCCGGCAACGAGGGCTTCGCGATCGGTACGTGCGAGAACGGTGTCGCGCCGGTCTTCTACGCCGACGACAGCGAGACCGACAAGATCTCGCTGCGCGAGGGCCGGATGTACTGCGGGGCCTACCACGGCGGCGATGACGTGCTCCTGAACCTCCTGAACATCAATGACTTCCACGGTCGCATCGACGGCAACACCGTGAAGTTCGCGGGCACGATCGAGCAGCTGCGCGCCGCATACGGCGACGACAACACGCTGTTCCTCTCGGCCGGTGACAACATCGGGGCGTCGCTGTTCGCCTCAGCGTACGCTGATGACAAGCCCACGATCGACGTGTTGAACGCACTGGGGCTGGCCGCATCCGCTGCCGGGAACCACGAGTTCGACAAGGGCTCGGCTGACCTGCTCGGTCGGGTCACGGATGCGGCGCAGTTCCCGTACCTGGGCGCCAACGTCTATGCGAAGGGGACACAGGATCCGGTGCTGCCCGAGTATGGGACGTTCGAGGTGGAGGGACTCGCGGTCGCGGTGATCGGTGCCATCACCCAGGAGACGCCGTCGCTGGTCTCGCCCGGTGGGATCGCCAGCCTCGATTTCGGTGACCCCGTGGATGCTGTGAATCGGGTGGCCGCGCAGCTGACCGACGGTGACGAGGGCAACGGCGAAGCTGACATCATCATCGCCGAGTACCACGAGGGTTCGATCGACGGGGTGAAGGAAGGCGCGTCGATCGAGGACGAGATCGCTGCGGGCGGAGCGTTCGCGAAGATCGTGACGCAGACCTCGGCGGCGGTGGATGCGATCTTCACCGGCCACACGCACAAGGAATACGCGTGGGACGGCCCCGTTCCCGGTTCGGACCGGACGCGTCCGATCCTGCAGACCGGTTCCTACGGCGAGAACATCGGCCAGGTTCGGCTCTGGATCGACCCGGTCACGGGCTCTGTGAACGACTACGACGTGCGCAACGTGGCGCGCACGACATCCGCCGATGCGACCCTGACTTCCGCGTACCCGCGCGTCGCTGCCGTCAAGACGATCGTGGATGCCGCGCTCGCGCAGGCGGATGTCGTGGGTTCGCAGCAGGTCGGCTCGGTCACCGCCGACATCACGACGGCGTTCGTGGGCGACAAGCGGGATGATCGGTCATCCCAGTCGACGCTCGGGAACCTGGTTGCGGATGCGCTGGTGGCTTCGCTGTCGTCGGCCGACCGTGGTGGGGCGGAGATCGGTTTGGTCAACCCGGGCGGTCTGCGTAACGAGCTCTACTACGGCGAGGACGGGGTGATCACGTACGCGGAAGCCAACGCGGTGCTGCCGTTCGTGAACAACCTGTGGACCACGACGCTGACCGGCGCGCAGTTCAAGGTCGTGCTGGAGCAGCAGTGGCAGCCCGACACCGCGTCGCGTCCGTACCTGCAGCTGGGTGTGTCGGAGAACGTGTTCTACACGTACGATGCGTCGCTTGCCAAGGGCGACCGGATCACCGGGATCTGGATCGACGGGCAGCCCATCGTGATGGATGCCGAGTATCGGGTCGGGTCGTTCAGCTTCCTGCTGCAGGGCGGCGACAACTTCACGGTGCTCACGGAGGGAACCGACACCCGTGACTCCGGTCTGATCGACCGCGACGCGTGGATCGACTACCTCAAGAACAACTCGCCGCTGTCGCCGGACTTCGCCTCCCGCAGCGCCCAGGTGACCGGGGTCCCCGCCACGATCGAGCAGGGCGAGACGTTGAACGCGACGGTGTCGGGACTCGACATCCGCTCGCTGGGCGCTCCGGCGAACACGACAGCGCTCGTGTCGATTGAAGGCAGCAGCGCCGTCTTCGACCCGGTACTTATCAACGGCGGCGCCGCGCAGATCAGCATCACCGTGCCGAAGGACGCTCCCCTGAACTCGGCGCTTGTCGTGAACGCCGAGCCATCGGGAACCGGGGTGCGGATTCCGTTGACGGTCACGGGAACGTTCACGCCGCTACCGCCCACGGGTGGCACCACCCCGCCCGCGGAGACGGACTTGACCCCGCAGACGCAGGACGCGATCCAGCCGCAGGGTGGGACGACCTTCAAGCAGGGACAGACGGTGACGGTCACGGTCGGCACTCAGTATGCGGGGCAGACTGTGGAGGGCTGGATCTTCTCGACGCCGACCTACCTCGGTACATCCGTGGTGAGCGCCGCGGGAACCGCGACCTTCACGATCCCCGCAGGAATGCCGGTCGGCACCCACCGCCTGGTGGTCACCGACTCGACCGGTGCGGTGATCGGGTGGGTCTACGTCCAGGTCGAGGCGCTCGCCGCGACCGGCGGCACGGTCGCGGCGACGGGGGTGCCAGTGCTGCCCTGGGCTGCTGCAGTCATCGTTCTCGGCCTGGCACTTGTCGTCATCCGTCGCCGCCGGGGAGGCCGAGCGGAGGGCTGACCCACCGGCGCACCATCCCCTTTCGCCGAACCCACACCTTTTCGCTCGAGCCCACAGGTATCTGTCGCGAGATCCTGTGGGCTCGGCGAGAGAGGTGTGGGTTCGCGGCTGGTGGTGATTGGGCAGTGCGCTCCTCCCCAGGGGTGGAAGGGCGAGCGGATGCCGCAGGTGTGCGCAGCGACGCGTGAGGGGCTGCGCGCGCAGGCGAGACTGCGGGCATGGATGTCGTACCGCCGAGCTCCGATCGGGTCTGGGACGCGCGTGCGGCGATCCTCACGCGCGAACGGCTCGAGCGCGAGAGCGCAGCGGCGACCATCGCCGCGCAGCATGCGGATGGCGAGCTGATCCGGCTCCATTCGGGGCGCTACGCGCGAGCCGCTGACGCGCAAGGATTCATCGAAGACAGGCATCTACGGACGATCGCGGCGGTGCACTCGCGGCGACAGGCATCCGCTGCGCCGTTCTCGCACGCGTCGGCGGCGGTGCTCTGGGGATTGCCCCTCTTTCGGCACGTTCCTGAAGCCGTACACGTCAGCGACGCCCACCACAACGGTGTCGTGCGGCATGCCCGGGGCGTAGCCCGACACGAGGTCAGCGTGCCGGACGATGACATCGTGGTGATCGGTGGCATTCCGTGCACGTCCCTCGAGCGCACGGTGTTCGACGTTGCGCGTACCCTGCCGCTGGCTAGTGCGGTGGCCGTCGCGGATGCCGCGCTGCGGCTGGTCGCGTGGGATCCCGAAGATCGGGTCTATGACCAGGGTGCAGCCTCGACATGGGCTACCGCGATGGAGGAGCGTATCGCCCGCGCGCGGGGAGCACGTGGCATCCGTCAAGCGCGGTGGATCATGGCCTTCGCAGACGGGCGCGCGCAGCTACCCGGTGAGAGCATGAGCAGGTTGCTGCTGCATGACCTCGGGTTTGCTAGCCCGCGGCTTCAGGTGCGGCTCGCCGACTCGTCCCACCTGTACTTCGTCGACTTCGGGCTGGACGACGCGAAGGCATGGGGCGAGTTCGACGGTGAGGGCAAGTACACGGATGCGCAGTTTCGTGGCGAACGCACACCGTGGGAGGTGGTGCGCGCGGAAAAGGAGCGCGAGGACTGGATCCGCGCGACCACCCACCGCCCGCTGGTTCGGTGGGGGATGCAGCACCTCGCTTCGCCGGTCACGCTCGGCCGGCGGTTGGCCGAGTTCGGCATCCGTCCTCCGCGCTAGCCCCGCGCCCCGCGGCATCCGACTTGTGTTCGTGAACCCACACTTACCGCGCCGAACCCACACGCTATGTCCGTCGGAACATGTGGGGCGGACGCGAAACGTGTGGGTTCGCGCCCCGGGGAGCACCCCGACACGCCCGAGGTTGCCGGGGTGTTCACTATCACGTACTATTGATCTTTGGTGCTTTGCGCCTGCCTTGGCGTGTCCGGGCAGAGCGGACCGGCACCGACTCCCATCCACCGCAGACCGACCGGTCTGCATAAGCGTGAGCGAGGCTATGGCCAAAAAAGACGGTGTCATCGAGATCGAAGGCACAGTGTCCGAGGCGCTGCCCAACGCGATGTTCCGCGTTGAGCTGACCAACGGACACAAGGTGCTCGCAACGATCTCGGGAAAGATGCGGCAGAACTACATCCGCATCATCCCCGAGGACCGCGTCGTCGTGGAGCTTTCGCCCTACGACCTCACCCGCGGCCGCATCGTCTACCGCTACCGCTAGGCCGGTCGAGAAGTAACGCCCCGGGCATCCGTGCCCGCCCGGCGAAGACAGCGAACAGGAACATCATGAAGGTCAACCCCAGCGTCAAGCCCATCTGCGACCACTGCAAGGTCATCCGCCGCCACGGCAACGTGATGGTGATCTGCAAGTCCAACCCGCGCCACAAGCAGCGCCAGGGCTGAGACGGATGCCGTTCCGGCGGCCCCAGGACTCATAACTCAATACACACAGGCAGGGTCAGAACCCGCATCCGGATGCCGGGTGCAGGGGACACCTCGGGACGAAGGCCCGGGCACCGATTCTGCTCCACACCTTCGACATACTCCGCGGGGAAACCCGGGGGAAAGAGAGAACCGACATGGCACGTCTTGCCGGTGTCGACATCCCGCGCGATAAGCGCGTGGTGATCGCCCTCACCTACATCTACGGCATCGGCCGTACCCGTTCGCACGAGATCCTCGCGGCGACCGAGATCAACGAGGACATCCGCGTGAAGGACCTCAGCGACGACCAGCTCGTCGCCCTCCGCGACTACATCGAAGGCACCTACAAGGTTGAGGGTGACCTTCGCCGTGAGGTTGCCGCCGACATCCGCCGCAAGGTTGAGATCGGCTCCTACGAAGGCCTGCGCCACCGCCGCGGCCTGCCGGTGCGCGGTCAGCGCACCAAGACGAACGCGCGTACCCGCAAGGGCCCGAAGCGCACCGTCGCCGGCAAGAAGAAGGCCGGAAAGAAGTAAGGCGCGGAAGGTTTAGGAGAAAACGCACATGGCTACCCCCAAGTCCGCAGCGCGCAAGCCGCGCCGCAAGGAGAAGAAGAACATCGCCGTGGGCCAGGCCCACATCAAGTCGACGTTCAACAACACGATCGTTTCGATCACCGACCCCTCGGGCGCGGTGATCAGCTGGGCCTCCTCGGGTGGCGTCGGCTTCAAGGGTTCGCGCAAGTCGACGCCCTACGCCGCCGGCATGGCAGCCGAGTCTGCTGCCCGCCAGGCGCAGGAGCACGGCGTCAAGAAGGTCGACGTCTTCGTCAAGGGTCCGGGTTCGGGTCGTGAGACCGCGATCCGTTCGCTGACGGCCGCTGGCCTCGAGGTCGGCTCGATCCAGGACGTCACGCCCCAGGCGCACAACGGCTGCCGCCCGCCCAAGCGCCGTCGCGTCTGACGACAGCCCCGTTCCGGGCCGGCTCACAGCCACCCGGGTGAAGCACTTCGGGTGCCGGGGCGTGCGTTACTGCGCTGCGCCTCGGCATCCCGCGAGAAAAACTCAACACCTCACCCATTGCACGTGTCATATAGCGGGCACGTGATCGAAAGGAACACATCGTGCTCATCGCACAGCGTCCCACTCTGACCGAGGAGAAGATCGGGGAGTTCCGCAGCCGTTTCGTCATCGAGCCGCTTGAGCCCGGCTTCGGTTACACGATCGGTAACGCGCTGCGTCGCAGCCTCCTGTCGTCGATCCCCGGCGCCGCCGTCACCAGCATCCGCATCGACGGCGTGCTGCACGAGTTCAGCACCATTCCGGGTGTGAAGGAGGATGTCACCGAGATCATCCTCAACATCAAGCAGTTGGTCGTCTCCTCCGAGCGCGACGAGCCCATCACGGCTTACCTGCGCAAGACCGGCGCCGGTGAGGTCACCGCCGCCGACATCTCCGCACCCGCCGGTGTCGAGGTCCACAACCCCGAGCTTGTCATCGCGACCCTCAACGAGACCGCGAAGTTCGAGCTCGAGCTCACCATCGAGCGTGGCCGCGGCTACGTCTCGGCGACCCAGAACCGCAACGAGTACGCCGAGAGCGGTCAGATCCCGATCGACTCGATCTACTCGCCGGTGCTCAAGGTCAGCTACCGCGTCGACGCGACCCGTGCCGGTGAGCGCACCGACTTCGACAAGCTCATCCTGGATGTCGAGACCAAGCCCTCCATCGCACCGCGCGACGCCGTGGCCTCCGCCGGTCGCACCCTGACCGAGCTGTTCGGCCTCGCCCGCGAGCTGAACGTCGAGGCCGAGGGTATCGAGATCGGCCCCGCGCCGGTCGAGACCGTCATGTCGAACGAGCTGTCGATGCCGATCGAAGACCTCGACCTGTCGGTCCGGTCCTACAACTGCCTCAAGCGCGAGGGCATCAACACCGTCTCGGAGCTGGTCGCCCTCTCAGAGACGCAGCTCATGAACATCCGCAACTTCGGCCAGAAGTCGGTCGATGAGGTTCGCGACAAGCTCATCTCGCTCGGGTTGAGCCTGAAGGACTCGGTTCCCGGGTTCGACGGCGCGCACTTCTACGGCGGCTACGACGACGAGACCGTCTGACCGGTACCCGAAACGGATGCCGCGGCATCCTGACCGACTTTCCCTGGAGTAACTGACATGCCCAAGCCCACCAAGGGTCCCCGCCTCGGAGGCGGCCCCGCCCACGAACGCCTGCTGCTCGCGAACCTCGCCGCGGCGCTGTTCACGCACAAGTCGATCAAGACGACCGAGACGAAGGCCAAGCGCCTGCGTCCCCTCGCCGAGCGCCTGATCACCTTCGCCAAGCGCGGTGACCTGCACGCCCGTCGCCGGGTGCTCTCGGTCATCGGTGACAAGGAAGTCGTGCACATCCTGTTCGCCGAGATCGCGCCGCTGGTCGCCGAGCGTGAGGGCGGCTACACCCGCATCACGAAGGTTGGCAACCGCAAGGGTGACAACGCCCCGATGGCGGTCATCGAGCTCGTGCTTGAGCCGGTGAACCCGAAGCCGAAGTCGGCGAAGAAGGCTGCTCCGGCCTCCGCTGCGCCGGCCGCGGAGGAGGCTCCCGCCGAGGAGACGCCCGCCGAGGCTCTGGCGCCCGAGGTCGAGGAAGAGTCCACCGACGAGGCAGCTGCGGCAGGCGCCGAATCGCCCGAGGAGGGCGAAGCCGCTGAGGCCGCCGCCGAGGATGCCGTTGTCGACGCTCCCGCCGAGGACGACGCCAAGTAATACCCGGGTCCCAGACCCGCCGAACCCACACCTTCGCGCGCGAACCCACAAGGTTTCTCGCGCGGATCGTGTGGGTTCGGCGTTTTCGTGTGGGTTCGGCGCTTTGGCGGCGGCGCGTAGGGTGGGACGGTGAACGAGAGCACCGCCCCTGCACCGATCCCTGAGAACGCCACGCCGAGTGATGCGCGGCCGCTGTCAGAGCGTGTCGGAGCGCCCGAGACCGTCGATGAGATCCAGCATCCGGATGTCGCCACCTGGCGCCCCGCGACCCGGGCGGACCTCGACGAGATGGTGGCGCTCGTAGACTCTTGCGACAGGGTCGATCATCCGACGTGGTTGACGCCGCGCGAGGATGTCGAGGAGATCTTCGAGCTCTCACATATCGATCCGGAGCTTCACACGAGACTCGGCTTCGCCGCCGACGGCGAACTTGTCGCCATGGCAGGCATCCTGGTGCATCCGTCGCAGGACAAGCATGTGTACGTCTATTGCACCGGCATGGTGCACCCGCGGTGGCGCCGCCGCGGTGTCGGCACGCAGGTGCTGCGCTGGGAGTACGAGACCGCCCAGACCGAGCTAGCGCGGACGGATGCCCGGCTTCCGGGTGCGATCTTCCTTCACGCGTACGAGCACGACGCTGAGGCTCGCGCGCTGGGTGCGCGGCGCGGGATGCCCGAGGAGCGGTGGTTTACGACGATGCTTCGCGACCTCAGCGACCCGATCCCCGAGGTGCCGCTGGATGCCGGATCCCCGGCCCTGCGGATCGAGACCTTCGGCCCGCAGTGGCGGGATGCGACCCGTGTGGCGCGCAATGATGCCTTCCGTGACCACTGGGGGAGCCTGGAGACGCCGCCGGAGCGATGGGAACGGTTCGTCAGCGGTTCGCAGTTCCGCGACGACCTCTCGCGCGTCGTGGTGGACGGCGACCGCGTGGTGGCGATGGCTTTGGCTACCGTGAACGAGGATGACTGGGAGGTGCAGGGCTATACATCGGCCTACGTCGCGCTGATCGGTGTCGTTCGCGACTATCGCGGCAGGCGGCTCGCCCCGGCGGTGATCACGGCCCTGCTCACGGCGGCACGGGATGCCGGACTTGAGAAGGTCAACCTTGACGTCGACACCGAGAGCCCGACTGGAGCTAACAGTCTCTACGGCCGGCTGGGGTTCGAGGCCACGGACCGCGAGGTTGCCATGGTCGCCCGGTTCTGAACGGCGCCCGTTCCCTCAGCCTGACCTGGCTAGCGTCCGGCTAGACCGCTCAACCCACGCGTTCCTGCGCGAGCCCACAGGATTCGTCGCGCGGAAGCTGTGGGCTCAGCGCAAATCGTGTGGGTTCGGCGGGAGGTCGGGGCTCCGCGGGAGGGGGCTACTGGGCGATCCGCGCCTCCTCGCGGGTGGCCTCACGGTAGGCCCGGGTCTCGATGAGGTACGCGTCGATCGCGCGTTGGTTCTCGGACTGGCGGATCGCAGCGAGCACGGTGTCGGCGTAGATCTGGCCGCCCGAAGTGCCGGGGTGGATGCGGTCGCCGGCGAGGTAGTCCACGTGGGGGTCGATGGCGCTCGCCCAGTCGGCGACCAGAGTGCCCGGGTGGGCGGCGGCAAACGCGGTGATGTCGCTGTTGACCCCGGGGATCCAGTCGCGGGGCGCGTAGGCGTTCACGAGCACAAGGGTCCTGTCGGGCCCGGCGGTTGCAGCGATCCGCTCGTAGGCATCCCGGCTGATCGGACCGTTCGTGCCGAGAGCGACGACCACGTAGCGGCCCAGCTGCCCCGCGGCGGCGAATTGGTCGACGATGCCGGGGCCCGCCCATGAGGACCGCGAGACTGCGGCATCCACCCGGATGCCGGGAAGCGTCTCGTACAGCGAGGGTGCGGCAGCGAGCATGACCGAGTCGCCGACGGCGGTGACCTCGCCGCCCGAGATCGGCGTCGGTGACGGCGCGGGCGGCCGGACGGCTCCATCGGCGAGGGCGCCAGCCGGTGCCGGCTCATCGGGTTGCGGTCGGGTATCTGCCGACGGCGTCGGGCTGGCGGATGCCGCATCAACGGCTGCCTGCCCTTCGGCGACGACTGCTTCGCCGGATGACACGCTCGCACCGGTGGTGGCTGCCGCTACCGTCCCGAACACCAGGGCAGTTGTGGCAAGGCCCCCGACGACGGTGCCCCACAGCGCCCCGGCATCGACGCCGACCCGTGCGCGTGCCGCGCGCCAGGTGCCACGGAAACCGAGGCGCCGCACCGGTGTCTCAAGGAATCGGTAGGAAGCCTCCGCGATGACCACGGTGAGCGCCAGCGTCACAAGGCCGACCCATACCGGTACTCCCGCTTCCGGTGCGGTGCCCTGCACGGCGGCGACCAGCAGGACCAGGAGGGGCCAGTGCCACAGGTACAGGCCGTAGGAGCGTTCACCGATCCACCGCAGCGGACGCGCATCCAGGGCCGGGCCGAGGCCGGCGTGCGGCCAGACGGCAGCGACGATCGCGATACCCGTCAGGGCGCTCGCGGCGGCGATGGTCAGCGGAAAGGTTCTGACGGAGTCGGTGGGTGCGAGCAGGGACAGCCCGACGAGGCCGATCACAGCGGCCGCGCCGAGGATCGTGGCGCCGCGACGGACTGTCGTGCGCTGCATCCAGAGCGTGGGCGCCGCCAGGGCGCGGTGGAGGACGAAGGCGAGTGCGACGCCGAGGAGGATGCCGAACGCGTGCGAGTCGGTGCCGTAGTACGCGCGGCTGACGTTGCCCGTCGCCGACACGATGTCGCCCATCCATACGGCGGATGCTGCAGCCAGTGCGCCCGCCGCAGCAACCCGCGCCCACGTGCGCGGCAGCAGCAGGATCAGGGGGAGCGCGAGCGGCCACAGCACGTAGAACTGCTCTTCGATGCCGAGTGACCAGAGGTTGCGGAAGAGCTCCGGGCTGGTGGCGCCGAAGTATCCCTCGCCGATGAAGATCGCGATCCAGTTGTAGCTGAAGGTGAGGGCACCGGCGATCTGGGCGCCCAACCGGACGAGAACATCACCGCCGACGACCCAGGCTGCGCTCGAGCACACGAGCAGCAGCAGGACCAGCGCAGGCAGGAGGCGTCTGGCTCGCCGACGCCAGAACCCGACGAGGCTGATCCGGCCGGTCGCGTCGCGCTCACGAAGCAGCAGGGTCGTGATCAGGAACCCACTGATCACGAAGAAGACGTCCACGCCGATGAACCCGCCGACGAACCACCACTGTGGGAACAGGTGGAAGACGACCACGAGGATGACAGCGAGGGCACGGAGGCCATCCAGACCAGGAAGTCTGGGGCCTGAGGTGGCACCAGGGATGGCACCGTGGCGGTCGGTGTGGAGGGGGCTGGACAACGGCGGCTCGGTCGGGCGATGCGGGTTCGGGTACCCAAGTCTACGTCCGGGCGGCGCGAGTTCCCTGGGGCTGCGCCGGGTGCTGATTAGGCTGAAGACGTGCGCATCCGGCTCGACATTTCCTACGACGGTTCGCACTTTCGCGGGTGGGCGCGGCAGCCGCATCAACGGACGGTGCAGGGAACGATCGAGGGTGCGATTTCTCGCGTGCTGGGGGGAGATCCGAGGCTGGTCGTGGCGGGTCGAACTGACGCCGGAGTGCACGCGAGCGGCCAGGTTGCTCACCTGGATCTCGACGACGGACAGGCCGCACGGCTCGCTTCTTCGCGCCGGCGCACGGAGGATGACGACGTCGTAGCAGCTCTCGCCCGTCGCATCCGGGGCGTGCTCGGCGCCTACGCCGATGCCGCGGTGACCCGCACCTCGATCGCACCGGACGGCTTCGATGCGCGGTTCTCGGCGGTATGGCGTCGCTACGAGTATCGCGTTGCTGACGATTCGGTTCCCTACGATCCGCTGGAACGTCACCGCACCACCGTGGTGCGCGGTGAGCTCGATGTCGCCGCGATGGATGCCGCAGCCGGCGCCCTGCGGGGACTCCACGACTTCGCTGCGTACTGCAAGCCGCGGGAAGAGGCCACGACGATCCGCACACTGCTCGATTTCGGGTGGGTGCGCGAGGCATCCGGCGTGCTGGTTGCCACGGTTCGGGCTGACGCGTTCTGCCACAGCATGGTGCGCGCCCTGGTGGGCGGGTGCGTCGCGGTCGGTCAGGGGCGACTCGGCGTTGACGACCTCGTGCGTATCCGCGACGAGCTGGCTCGAGTACCCGAGGTCAAGGTGCTCGCTGCCCGCGGGTTGACCCTCACCGAAGTCGGGTACCCCGCCGATGACCTGCTTGCGCACCGAGCGTCGCAGACCCGCGCACGACGGGACCTCGACGCGGACTGAGGGTCGCAACGCCGCGGATGCGTAGACTGATCCCACCCCCGCGCGGGGGGTGATTCATGATCCCGAGGGGGGATGGAGATGAAGGCCGTTGGTCGCAGCGACGCGAGCGTCGGCATCCGTGGTCGTTCGGCGAGAGCTCTCGCGAGGGCGGGTGTGATCGCCGGTTTGGTCGTCCTGCCGATCGCGCTCGCCGGATGCGGCCCCGCTCCGTGGAACAACTGGGGCTACGAGACCTCGAGTCCGACGCCGACCTCCACCCGGCAGACCGTCGCCCCGCCGGTGAAGAACGATCTGTCCAGCGGCGCAACGCAGCGAGACCTCCAGGCCGGGGCCGTGAAGGCAACCGTCGACTACTGGTCGACGCTGTCGATGGACAAGTGGACAGCCGACGCGCTCAAGCCGATCAGCCTGTCACTGATCACGACGATTGAGCCCAACGACGGCCAAAAGGTCTACCTGCAGCGGGCGACGATGGTCGCGGTGCCCCAGAGCGACACGGGAGACCTTGCTCCCCTGGATCCGCAGGTGGATGCTGCGAGCGTCAACCCCGGTTATCTCGTGCTCTCGCCCTACAGCTACTCACAGAACTTCACCGTCGGTCCGGTGCCGTCGAACGCGATCTCGGTGACAGTCCAGTTCACGTACGACTTCCTCGTGCAGACGACCCCGACCTCGAACGAATACGCGAAGCAGACGGCATCCGACACGCTCACCATCGCGATCGCGCAGCAGTAGCGCTTCCGATCCGCGAACCCACACGTTCGCGCGCGACCCCACACGCTTCGGCGTGCCAGACGTGTGGGCTCGGCGCGGAAGGTGTGGGTTCGGCGGGATGGGTGTCGGGTAGGGCAGTAGCGTTTCTGGTCAGGCGGTAACGCGCTCCCAGCGGTCGCCACCCTGCGCCCGGGCCGTAGCCGCGGCCTCGGCCGTGGTGGCAAGCAGAGCGTCCAGGTCGAATCCTGCCGTCGCGACGCTTGCCCAGCCGATGCTGGCTGAGGTGGTCACGGTGATGGGGGCCGCGGGGTCACGCACGGCGATTCGCCTCAGCACATCCCGTACGAGGTCCCGGATGACTGCCTCGGGACGCGAGATCAGCACGATGACTGCGCTGTCGGGGGCGATCGCGATGTCGGCATCCGTCGGGAAGACGGCAGTGACGCGCGCCTGGATGTCGCGAAGGAGCCGACCGAAGATCGCCGGGCCTCCCGCCTCTTGCAGGTCTTCGGCGTCGTCGAGTTCGATGCGCAGGAGCGACCAGGTGTCGGCATCCCGCGCTGCGGCGCGTTCGAGACGCTCGCGGGCCGTCCCGACGAACCGACCCCAGTCGCCCTGTGGCGCGCCCGACTGGATCGCTCGCGACCCCGGGGTGACCAACGGCACCAGCGACACCAGGGCGCACACCATGTAGACGAGCATCCCGATGGAGTTGAAGATGCGTGTCGAGGCGAAAGCTTCAGCCGTCGAAAGCGGGGTGAAGAGGGCACCGATGAGCACCGTGACGCCAGCGAGCGCGTAGACCGCCGAGGCGACGACGATGGGCCACAGCAGACGCTCGGACCGTTCCGGGATGCGCCGCCACTCGAGGAGGAACAGCACCCCGAAGATGCCGGACACGAAGAACATGACACGGTAGGCCAGTCCGAACCAGGCCGACTCACCCGGCGCGAGGAGCGCGAGGATCGACGCGGCGGCGACGAGAGCGCTGATCCACGCGTAGGTGCGCACTTTGCGGTGGGCGCGCAGTCCCGACCACAGCAGCGCCGGGGCACCCAACAACAGACCCATCGACCCTCGTCGCAACTCCTCGGATTCGGCCGCGGTCGCGGCGAGGTAGCCGTAGCAGGCCACCATGATTCCCATGAACGTCAGCGACCACAGGAGTGTGGACCGGCGGGGTCTTGCGAGAAAGGCCAGCCCCACGAACAGGATCGTGCCGAGGGTCGCGATGGTCGCGTGGGCGATGCCGATGTTCGCGCCGCCGAGGTCGGGCCAGGGCAACTCACCAGGTGCGGGAAAGATCATCACGACTCCGGAGTGACGGAACGGGGAAGGCGGAGAGTCACCGTCGTGCCGTGACCGAGTTCGCTGGTCACCGTGAGGGTGCCGCCATGGGCGGTCGCGATCTCGCGCGCGATACCGAGCCCGAGACCGGTGCCGGGTGCCTGTTCCTGGGCGCGGGTGCTGCGAAACAGCGGGTCGAACACGTGCTCCAGGTCCTCGGAGGCGATGCCGATACCGGTGTCGGTGACCACGATCACGGCGGTGTCGCCATCCAGGGACGCCGAGACCCGCACGGATCCGCCTGCCGGCGTGTACTTGACGGCGTTGCTGACGATGTTGTCGAGGACCTGCCGGAGGCGGAACACGTCGCCATCCATCCGCAGGTGCGCGGGAAGATCGGTTTCGAGCGTCACGCGCTGTTCGCGCGCCGACGCAGCGAAAGCTTCGCTGACGGCGGCGAGCATCGGGACGAGGTCGAAGGAGCGGCGGTCTTGGGTGGGGGTGAACCCGCTGCGTGAGCGTTGCAGCATCGTCGAGGCGATACCCAGCATCCGTTCGCTGGCCGAGAGGATGGTCTCGAGGTGCTCCCGAATCTTCGGAGTCAGCTCGTCCTCTTCTTCGAGTGCGAGGTCGGCGTGGCCGATGATGACGGTGAGCGGATGCCGCAGCTCGTGGGAGGCCACCGCGGCGATACGCTCGCGCTCGCGCTCGGCCTCGGTGACGGCGGTGATGTCGTGGGCCACGAGCATCGTGGACGCGGAGTCGTCGGCTGACGAGGTCAGCGGCATGGTCGTCACCGAGAGGGCGTGCCAGGTGCCCTCGGCGTCGAAGAGCCAGACACGGGCATCCTCGAAGATCTCGCCGCGCTGCGCACGCGCGAAGGTTCGCTCGGATGCCGGAATCGCCGTCCCCTGAAGGGACGCGTACTCGACTGATGTGGGCGGAGAACTCGGGTCGTTGAGGTTCGTGCCGTAAAGGCGGTCGTACGTGGTGTTGGCAGCGAGCAGAGACCCGTCACGGGCGAAGCGGAGGATGCCGACATCCACGCCGTTGATCAGCTCGATCGTGCTGCGCTCGGCGTTCGAGACCCGGTCGAGCGTCGTCTCGAGACGCCGCGTCTGGCCGAGGAGCAAGCGCTTGAACGCGCGCGTCTGGCGCATCGTGATGCTCGCGGTAACCCCCAGGAACGTCACGCCCAGGAGCACAGTGAACAGTTCCACGGCGCCGGGGGGCTCGGCCGAGGTCGCCGCCTCAATCAGAAGAGAACCGGCGATGGTTGCGACAGCAGCACCGAGTGCCCAGCGCGAGAAGTGCAGGCCGATCCACATGATGGGGAAGACCCAGAAGAAGCCGAGCGGCAGGATCGAGGATGCCGCCATGAAACCGACGGCGACGATGTCGGCGAAGGGGATGACCAGCGGCAGCCACCGGGGCATCCGCGCCCAGGGGGTTACGAGAGTCACGGCGGTGGCCAGGATGACGATCGCCACACCGGTGAGCATGAGCCACGACGTGAACAGCTCCGGCTCGTAACCGAGCGACACGACCGAGATGATGATGATCGAGACGCCCAGGGAGAGCTGCGTGAGCCAAATAGACCTCACTCGCACTGTCGCGCCGTCGACGTCGCGGAATTGCGCGTCTCTTGCGCTCACCTTGTGCTCCCCCTTAGACAGCGTTGAGTTCAGGCCTTTGTTCGTATCGTATACTTCCAGCGCATCCGGCTTGTGGAACCCGCCATGAGCCCGAGAAAACCGCGGAAAATCAGCCCTCGCTGCCCTGCACGTCGGCCCGCTCAAGGAGAAACCATGGCCACCGCCCCGCAATCGTCGCGCGTCGTGCGCCGCGTCGTGCTCGGTGCCGCCGCACTGGCTTTGGGCGCCTCGTCCTTGACCGGATGCCAGCAGATCGCCGAGGCCTTCAATTCGATCCAGGGCGAAGCGCCGGGCACAGCATCGACGGCGACGCCGGTGCCGCAGCCGGTCTCGACAATGGCGACGATGGACTTCGACTCGCTGTTCTCGTACGACGGGTCTGTCTCGCTCACGACGGATGTCGCGTCCGATCTGGAAGTCGTTCTCGATGTGTGGGCTGCCGACCCGAAGCGCACGCGCGAGTGGACGCCGAACAATGAGAAGGTGTTCGGGTTCGCGATCAACGCGTATGACCGTCGCGTCGATGACAAGGCGGTGTTGACACAGAAGCGCCGCGTCTACATTTCGTCGATTTCGATCACGTCGCAGACCGCGCAGACCTCGGGGATGGTGCAGCAGCCGTTCCAGTTCGCCGCCGACCCGCGCACGCTGGTGCCGCCGGACACGCTGCGCTCTGACCGCGGCCTGCTGCTCAACAGCTATCAGGGTGGTCTGCTCGTACCCGAGACGACGATCTTCATGCTTCCGGCCGATACGTACGGCATCACGCTGCAGTTCTCGTTCGGCATCTACGTCGAGGGCACCGCCAACGACGACGCCTCGTTCGCGCAACAGACGATTTATCAGTACCTGCCGATCGCGATCTACAACGATCAGGGCACGCTGAACATCGTGTCCAACGAGCCGACCACCGCGCCGCAGGGCTGAGCGGGAGCCGGACCGAGTCAGCTGACGACGCCGCCTGCCGGCCGGGTCTTGAGATCACTCGTGGCGGTCGGGGCGGCATCGGGCCAGACCGCGGCGAGTTCTGCCTCGGAATGCAGCGTGTAGCGCGTTATGCGGATCTCGATCGCTTCGCGGTAGTCGAGGTTCGGCACGGCGTGGGCGGTTGCCGCCTTCACGACGCTCTCCAGGTTCTCGATCCGCTGGTCTCCGGGAAGTGCGACGACATGGCGGCCGACGCGGCCGCGATGTGCGGCGTCGGGAAGGAGCTCGTGAAGAGACATCGCCGCAGCGCGATCCACGGCTGTTGCTGCGGGGCCACCGAAGGCGGCGCGGATGAGACTGAGGTCGGGGACCTCGACGTCGTAGACGGTCACCGCGCCGTGGGAGGCGATGTCTGAGCGCAGCGCATTGATGAGGTGCTCGATCTGCCGTGCTCGAGTCTCCAGCGCGCGGTCGCTCCACCACACCGCCACGCAGAGGGTTACCACGAGCAGGA
Organism: Microbacterium schleiferi; assembly: GCF_020781975.1. Taxonomy (GTDB): domain Bacteria; phylum Actinomycetota; class Actinomycetes; order Actinomycetales; family Microbacteriaceae; genus Microbacterium. The sequence continues at coordinate 128,757 of NZ_JAJGNI010000002.1, read as the reverse complement.
TGCTGAGAACTGATGCCGTCAGGGGTGAGAACACCGTTTGAAACGCGGGGGAGTCCTCGCCGACGGCGAAGAACATGAACGTGCGGATCGCCGAATACACGGCGTAGACGGCGAAGATGACACCGATCAGTCGGAAGGCTGCGATGTCGCGCGCCGGCGGGCGGAAAGCCTCGATCGCGACCCCTCCGCATCCGACGGCCACCAGGATCAGCCGCAACACGAAGCCGTCGGTCGGGCCCCCGATGACGGCGGTCACTGTCGCGCTCGCGATGAAGGTGGCCGCGACCGCCACCGACACCACCCAGCCGGGGGTGATCGAGGTGTCTCGCAGTTGTCGCATCCCCGCCCAGAAGTAGGCGGGTCCGCCGACGAGCGCCGCGTTCGCCGCCCCGATGATGATCGGCATCGGCTGATCCGGCACCAGTGCGGATGTGATGCCGGCGACGACTCCGCTCAGGGCTGCGGCGGCAGCGAAGCGCAGAAAGTACCGACGGGCAGCGCGCCCACCATTGGGGAGAGGCTTGCCGGGCAACTGGATGAGGGCCGGTGCGGCGATCACGAAAGCGATCGCCAGGACGGCAGACAACTCCAGTACACTCATTCTGCGCTTCTGTTTCTCGGGGCCTCGGGTATTCACCGGAGGCTTTCTTGAGGAAAACCTGAGGTGATGCTCTTCGACAACAGACCGGATGCTTGAGCCGAGTGTAGCAGTGTGGTAACAGCACTTCGGTTGGCGCGCGGATTGAGGGAAGGAGCGTGCTGATGTCCCACTGGGAAGCCCCGTACGTTCCTCCGTACCCGCAGCAGAATCAGCCCGCGATCGGGCAGTATCCCGGTACGGCTTACGCGGGTCAGCAGTACCCGGGGCCGCAGTACGCCGATCCGGCATACGGCCAGCAGCCATACGCTCAGCCCTCGTACGGCGACCCCCGGTTCCCGAACGCGCAGGTCGAGACCTCGCACGCGGAGTTCACTGACGAGTTCGAGTCGGTGCTGGAGCGCATCTCGGTGCACCGGTCCACCATCGGATGCGTCATCCCCTGCTACAACGAGGAAGAGTCGATCGCGGGGGTGCTCGAGGGTCTGCTGCACCAGACGCGCGTGCCCGACGTCATCCACGTCGTCGTCAACAACACCACTGACGCCACAGTTGCTATCGCTTCGCAGTACGCCGGCCCGCACCAGGTGGTGACAGACCTCGGCGAGCAGTTCACCGAGGTGTTCATCCACGACATCGGCAAGAACCCCGACAAGAAGGTCGGTGCGCTGAACTACGGCTACGCCCTTGTCGAGGGCTACGACTACCTGCTCGGTGTCGACGGCGACACCATCGCTGACGAACGGGCGGTGGAGTACCTCGAGACCGAGGCCGTCGGTGACTCGCGGATCGGTGGGATCTCGGCGATCTACACGATCGATGACCGCCCCATCAAAGGCCTGATCGGCAAGTTCTTGATCGCCGGTCAGCGCACGCAGTTCGCGGCGTTCAACCTGCAGAATCTGCTGCGCGGACGCAACATGGCAGTGCTCGGCGGCCAGTTCTCGATCTTCTCGACGGCGGCACTGCGCGATGTGATGCGCGCCAACCACCAGAGCACGCCATGGGTGAAAGACAGCGAGGTGGAGGACTCCCTGCTGTCGCTGCAGATCAAGAGCGCCGGCTACCTCACCAAGATCAGCCCGTACGCACGGGCGAGCGTGGGCGGCATGACGACCCTCAAGGGGTACGACGCGCAGCAGGTGAAGTGGACCTACGGCGCGATCGAGCTCATGTGGCCCGGCCAGCGCGGCGACACCAAGGGGCAGCCCTTCCACCCGAACCTGCGCCTCCGGTGGTTCGAGAACTTCGGCATGCTCACGAACCTGTTCGTGCGTGTTGCGTTCTTGACGCTCCTGGCAGCATCGCTTTCGATCAACGCGTTCGTCTTCTCGCCCTGGTGGCTCATTCCGCCGCTGGTGGCGACGCTGCTGAACCTGCGCGTGGCGCTGACGATGAAGTACGTGAACCAGCGAGACATCCTGTTCTCGGCACTCGTGTTTCCGGCGGAGATCTTCATGTGGATCCGGATCGGCCACTTCCTGCGGTCGTGGTCGTCGTTCCTCTCGCGCAAGAAGGTCGACAACTGGGCTGCTCAGGCGAAGGCCGAGCGTGGTGGCGGTGTGTCGCTCGGGCACTGGGTGCCCATGATTCTGCTCGTGATCACGGCGATCGCGATGGCCTTCATCTGGTCGCTACTTGACCCCGTGGTGCAGTCGTCGATCCTGTGGGTCGGCTGGCCGATCGTCGGTGTGGTCACCGTCATCCAGACCCTGCTCATGGCGTTCAAGCTCTTCCGCCGCCAGTACGGCTACAAGGTCTGACGGGCTCGCGCGCGAGCCCGGGCCGGGTTACTGGCCCGGCGGCGGCGCGACGTTCTCGGCTGTCATCCGGTAGCCGACGCCGCGCACGGTCTCGACGTAGCGCGGGTTGTTCGGATCGTCGCCGAGCTTTCGGCGCAGATTCGTCATGTGCGCTTCGATGGCGCGCTTGTCGGCATCCCCGACGAAGTACGACGTCACGTATGACTCGCCGCGCAGCACGAGCGTCAGGTCGGCCTTGCTTCGCACCCGGCGCTTGGATTCCATAAGCGTCGCCAGCAGCTCGAACTCCGTGCGTGTGAGTTCGACCTCACGGTTGCCGACCAGCACGATCCGCGAGTCCGGGTCGAGCACGAGGTCACGGTGGACCAGAGTGTGAGGTCCGAGGTGGTGACCACCGGGACCTGGGGCCGGGGCGTTCGGTGGTGTGCGTGCCACCAACTGAGATCCGGGAGGCTGCTGGTTGCCGCCGGCCCCCGGCGGGTCGACCGGAGCCTGCGGCGTCGGCGGATAGTACGGCTGTGCGCCTCCGGGCTGCGGATAACCGGGGTGCTGAGCGGGGTAGCCGGGCTGGGGTGGGGCCTGGGTCGGCTGTTGCCCTGCCGGGTAGGGAGCCTGTGCCGGATGCTGGCCCGGGGCCTGGGCGGGGTCGCCGGGCGTGACGGCTCCGGTCGCATCGATAGTGGCGAACGGTTGCTGCGCTGCCGGCGGCACGGCGCTGGGCGCAGCGGGCTGGGTAACGATGGCGGGTCGCGCGCCCGGGAACGAGGGCCCCGAGGGTGCCTGCGCGGGCGGCTGGGCTGCAGTCGGTGTCTGGCGCGGGCGGCGCAACAGCGCTTCGATCCGTGCCCGCAGTTCCCGCGGGCGGAACGGCTTGACGATGTACTCGTCGGCGCCGGCTCCCAAACCCAGGACGACGTCAGCCTCGTCTTCGAGGCCCGTGAGCATGATGATGTAGGTGTCGCTCTGGGCGCGGATGCGGCGGGCTGCCTCGAACCCGTCGATACCGGGCATGTTCACATCGAGGGTCGTGATCAGTGGCTGGTAGGAGAGGACGGCACGGACACCGTCGATGCCATTGCCCACCGAGACCGTCGAGAACCCGGCCGCCTCGAGTGTTTCGGCGAGGATATGCCGGATCTGCGGATCATCCTCGACGATGACGGCGGTCTTGCTCACCCCCGCGTCAGTGCTCATGCTCGATTGTCTCTTTCGCGTCGGGCTGGGTCGAGTATCCGAGCCGCGCAATCCCAGGCATGCGCGGCCGACCCTCTTGATCGTACACAGGCGGGCAGACCGGGGGCGCGGTCATCCGTCGGCGTGCCACGGTGGCCTGCGTGCTGAGCGCGCCGCCCTCAGGGGAGCGTGACGTTGCGGGTCAGCTCGACCGCGGACTGGGGCCACCATGCGCCGGCTACCGGTCCGCCGTTGCAGGTGCCGTCGCTTTCGCCTGGCGGCTTGATCCAGAGGTTCGTGTCGACGACGTCGTCGCCGTAGGTGCCGCCGGGAGCGCCGATGAGCCTGCCCGGGGGGTTGCACCACTCGCCGTTGGAGCCGGCTCCGTTGCGAGAGGTGTCAACGATCGCGTGGAGACCGCCGGTCAGGCCAGAGAGCTGGTGGGCGTAGTCGAACTCGATCGCCGTGTCGTTGTAGTTCGAGACGTTCGTCGCGAAGCCGCGGATGACATCGTTCATGCCGATGCCGTTGATGAGCTCGGCCATCTGCGAGGCCGGCAGCCAGGTCGAGTGACCGCCGTCCACATAGATCCAGGTGTTCGTCGAGGCAAGTCGGGTGATCGCATTCCGCAGCTGCTCCGTGCGCTCGGCGGTGTTTCCGCACTCGGGGGCGAGGGCCAGGCTGTCGGGTTCGAGGACGACGGTTTTCTGGATGTCGGGGGCCGAGTGCAGGGCCTCGCCGATGATCTGCGTCCACTCGGCGTAGGCTGCATCGTCCAGTCCGCCCGCGGAGAGGCCGGCGCTGCAGTCGCGCTCGGGAAGCCCGTAGACCACGATCGCCAGCGCCTTGCCCTGCGTGCGGGCCTCGCTCAGGAGATTCGTCATCCGCGCGCCGATCTCACTCACCGGATCGATCTCGGGGGTCAACCAGTAGGCGGTGGGCTGGGCTGCCAGGTAGTCGGTAGCGGCGAACTCGTCGGTCCCCTCGGCGAGGCCCGGCAGTGCGAGGGCGGCTTTCGACTCCTCCGGGGCGATGATCGTCGTCCCGACTGCCGGAGCGGTAGCGGTCAAATCACGCACCCAGTGATTCAGGAACATCCAGACGGTGGCGGCGATGGCTGCCACGAGAACGACGCCGACCGACACGATCGTCGCGATAGCCCACCCGGGCAGGATCTTCGGCTGTGATTCCGGGCGCGCCGCGGCGGACTCGGGCTGTTCTTGCACCACGTGGGCGCGTCGGGAGGGCACGACCAAACTCTAGCGGAGGGCTTCGGAGGATCCCCGTGAACCCCCTCCTGCGGTGAAGAGATCGCAAACGCTGGGGATATGTCCAGCGGAGCGCACGCGGTCGGCATCCGTGCCCCTCTATCGTGGGGAGTGGCATGAAGGTCATCTCGTACAACCTGCGCAAGCACCGTGCGGCAACCGAGCTGCGAGAGCTCGTCGAGCGCCACGGTGCCGATCTGCTGTGCCTGCAGGAGGCCGACACGACCGACATCCCCGATGACATCGGTGGGCTCGTGCTCGCCGACTCGACCCAGCGCAATCGCCTGGGTCTTGCCGTCTACTACCGCCAGAACACGTATCGCGCCGTCGATGTGCGAGCGATCGCGCTGAAGAAGTCGCTGCACGATCGGGTTCTCAAGCCCGCCGAGGAACGGATGCTGGGGGTTCGTCTGCACGACATCGACACCGGCAACGACATCGTCATCGCGTCCTTCCATGCGGCGCCGCTGACGGCCCTGAACTCGTTGCGTCGGCATCAGATCCGCACGGCTCTGACCGAGCTCGACCTGTTGGGGGAGGGGCTTCCGAAGCTCATGGTCGGCGACTACAACTACCCCGTGTTCAAGGAACGCCTCGGGCAGCACGTTCGAGACCAGGGGTACGAGCTGAATCTCAGCGACTCCCGCACGTATACGCGGTATCGGTTCTTTCGCGGACACTACGACTTCGCGACATCCGTCGGTTTCACGATCGATACCGTACGGACGCTGCCGCAGGGGCTCAGCGACCACCTGCCGATCCTCGTGACGGCCGAGCCGACACCGGGTTCGGGTGCAGCGTCGACGGATGCCGCGAGCGGCGTCGCCTGACACAGGCGCGTGACGTGGCGCGCGGCTCACGCCGGCGCGTGCTCAGCGGATCGCTGCCGCGTAGTGCATGAAGGCTGCGTAGACGAGGACGCCGACTCCCGAGGCCAGGAGCGCGACACCGATATAGAGGAGCCAGTTGCGGGACTTGCGGGGGCCTCGCGGTTCGTAGGGGCTGCTCATGATGCCCGATCCTAGCCAGATCGAGCCGAGCGCGAGTGACGTGCGTGTTACAGGAGGGTTATCCCTCGTCTGTCGAGCCCGTGAGCGGGCATGCTCCCGCAGCCACGAGGCCCGTGCCACCGATCGTCGGTGTCATGAGGGCTTCGAGCGTCGGGGTCGGCGGTGTGCGGACCTGGATGGTCGCGGTAGCCGCTTCGCCGGGGTTGAGGTTGGTCTCCCAGATCAGCACGTCGCGACCGTCGTGGGTGCCGGTTCCGAACACTGTCGCTGCTCCCTCGTCACCGGCGACGCTCGAGATGACCTCGGATCCGGTCGGAAGGTACAGGTAGGCGATGGTTCTCGTGATCCCGGCAGGTACGCCGAAGTTTCCGCCGCCGGTGATGTATTCGGGGAGGCTGGTCGCGGCATCCGCGGGAGCCGTGCTGTGGAGGGTGACCGACACCGTGGCGAGGGGGTTTTCGCGGAGGTATTCACCGGGACGGAGGTTCTGCGTGAAGGCGGTGCTCGCTGCGCACCAGCCGACTGACGCCGTGGCCTCGGTGTAGTAGTCCATCTTGGAGCCCGTGCCGTCGTTCAAGTACACGCCGAACTGTGTGCGGGTGTCGTCGGTGACGGGCAGGCCGCCCTGGATGGTTGCGCCGTCGAGGATCGCCTGCTCGGCCGGGTCGGCGCTCCACATGAACAGTCGGCGTTCGCTGCCGGCGCGGGCGAGCGCCTGGATGAGCCCCGCCGGCTCTGCTGCGCCGTCGGCGATCGTTTCGAAGACGACGGCGGCTGTGGCGGCGAAGAACGCGTCCTGGTCGCGGGGGTCGGGGTACCGCTGGTACACCTCGTTGAGTAGCAGCGGCACGGCGTTCTCGCTCGTGAGCTGTTCGCCGGTCGGGAGCGTGATGGGGCCGGTGGCCTCAAGCAGGTACGAGAGGGTGACGGGGTCCAGGGCGAAGACGCCGTCGACAGCCACGCCCGTCTCTCGGAGCCACATTTCGCGGGCCAAAGGGCCGTCGATCGTGTAATCGGGGATCTGGGTCACGTTCTGGATGTAGACGCCGGGCTTGTCAACGAAGATGCCGAGGATCTCGTCCGACAGGGGAAGCACGGGGTCGGCGTATCGCGTGAAGTCGGACGAGGAGCCCTGTCCGGTCAGGTCCATGCGGCCGCCATCCGTGTGGATCATCGCCATTGCTCCGACGATGCCGCCGAGCGACCGCCACTCCGCGTTGTTCTGGAACATGACGAGGTAGTTGCGGGGGCCCTCCGCGCCGAGAGCGAGGGGGAGGAGCTGGGAGGTGCGGCGCAGCGCGTCAGCCGCGGTGAGACCGCTCGTCAAGAGGTTGCGCACCTCGGTGACAGGGGCTGCGAGGGGAGCCAGGAGTTCCGTCGTATCGATCGCGTTGACCGATGCCGACGCCTGCCGCAGGCTGTCGGTCGCCGTGGTCGCGACGTCCGAGAGGCTCGCGATGGCGGCGACGTCGAACGCCCCGCCCGCGGGCCGCAGCGTGTCGAGCGAGAAGCTCGACGCCGCTTGCGCGAGCGGTTCGACGGCGGTGGTGGCGACATCGTCGACGGATGCGATGACTGTCGCCGTGGCGGCCAGTTGCGGTCCGATCCACGGCAGGTGCTCGGCGGCGCCCCACACCGGGTCGGAGGTGAGCGAGCGGGCCGCCGAAGTGTCGGCGGTCAGGGCCGGTACGATCTCGGCTGCCGCGGCAGGGTCGGTGAGGGAGTCTCCGAGACTCGCGGCTGCGCGCTGGGCGTCAGCCACGTGGCCGTACGCGAGCGCGCCTCGGACGCCGATCCACGCCGCCCCCGCGACGCCGAGGATCAGGATGGCGCCAAGGACCGAGGCGAACACGATGCCGGCCGTGCGTTCGCGGCGGTGACGTTTGCGAGACCGTGCGCGGCGGGACTTCTCGGCATCCACCGCACGGCGGGTCGCAGCGATCTCGGAATCGTCGCTGGCGGCGGTGTTGTTGTCGGCGCGCCTAGGCGCGGCGGTGTCGTTGTCGGCGCGCCCAGGCGCGGCGGTGCTGTTGTCCTCGCCGAGGGTCGGGTCGGGGTCCGCGCCCGCGGGGGTGGCCGGCTCGTCATGCATGGGTCGCGTGCCCTCCTGTCCTCAGGGAAGCCTATTCGTCCGTACCCGAGTACACGATGAGAGGCAACCGCATGACGCGCCGTCCCAGGCGCCCCCTAGGGTGGGGAGCTGGGCGACGAGCTGACTGACGAAGGGATCGGGGCCCATGGTGACGGCGAACGCGACGACCCAGCGTGTCTGGGTGGACGCGGCGGCGACCCCAGACACGGCCGCCGGGCCTGTCGGCTGGATGGATGTCGTGACCCTGGCCGAGAAGGCAGTCGGCGTGACCTTCTCCTACGATCCGTCCTACCTCGCCCGACCGGACGCGTACGCGGTGTCGCCGGAATTGCCGCTGGAGTCAGGCCCTCGGGCGCTCGGGTCGATGCCCGGAGCGTTCGTGGATTCCAGCGCAGATTCGTGGGGACAGAAGCTGATCCGCAGGCAGCTGCGCGCCGAGGGGGCGACCTTCCTCTCGGAGGTCGATGCTCTCGTGGCGGTGTCGGATGAGGCGCGCACTGGCGCGTTCCGGTTCCGTGAGCATGCGGGTACGGGCGAGGAAGAAGCGTACGTCGCCGACCGTGCCGCCCGGGTTCCGGTCGTCCTCGACCTGCGCGACCTGCGGTCGGCTGCGGATCGGACGCGCGCAGGTGTCTCCTCGAGCGAGCAGGCGATCGCCGAGCTTCTGGATGCCGGCACGGCGGTGCTCGGAGGGGCAAGGCCCAAGGCCCTCGTGCGGCGGAAGGGTCGGGCGCTGCTTGCGAAGTTTCCGGCACCGGATGACGAACACGACGCGATCCGGTGGGAGGCGGTGTCGCTGCACCTCGCTCATGCCGCCGGGCTTGCCACCTCCCGGGTGCGCACGATCGAGATCGGAGAGCATGCGGTGTTGCTGGTCGATCGATTCGATCGCGTCGGGAAGGTCGATTCCGCGGCGCCGGATCCGACGGCAGGGGAGTTGCGGATCCCCTACTGGTCGGCGCGGACCGCGACCGGCGATGGGCGGGACTACCTGGATGTCGCGCGAGTCATCCGTGGCATGGACGCGCCTCGCGACGTCATCCGTGCCCAGCTGCGGGACCTGTGGCGGCGGGTGGCGTTCGCCGTCGCCGTGCACTGCACCGACGACCACCTCCGCAACCTGGGATTCCTGCGGCGCGAGGCGGCATGGCGGCTGTGTCCAGTGTTCGATGTCGAGCCCGATCCGGTGCAGGAGCGGCTGCGTTCGACCGCGATCGTCGGGGTGGTCGATCCGGATGCCGCGCCGGCGGCCCTGGTCGCGCTCGCCGGGGAGCTCGGGATCAAGGCGTCGTCGTGGCGGCGGTCGCTGGCTCAGGTGCTTGTCGCCGTGGAGTCGTGGCCGGATGTCGCGAGGCGGGTGGGCCTTGCCGAGGACGAGTTCGCCGCGATGGATGCCGCGATCGGTCATCGCCGGGACGCGCTCGCCGCGCTGCTGGCGTGAGCTGGCCCGCGCCGACGGATCAGGCGATGGTGAGCGGCGCGATGACGGCGGCCACGAGTTCGCTCGGATCGCGAACGAGCGTGAAGTCCCCGGCATCCGGAACGACGCCAGGCGCGGCGTACCCCAGCGTGACGATACCCGGCTGGCTCGTGCGGGCTCGCGAGACGAACGCTTCGATCGCGGCAAGGTCACTGTCGGGGACGATGCCGAACACCAGCGCGGTGTAGGTGTCAGCCGACAGGTAGGCCAGAGCGGCATCCGCGTGATTCGTCTTGGTGACGGTGGTGCCGAGCTTTTGCAGCGCGATGGTCTCGGACATGCTCGTGTCGGGGTCGTCGTCGACCCACAGCACGCGTCCCGGGTGCACGCGCTCGGGGAGCTTCGGTGTGACGCCGGGGCCCTGGCCGCGGGCTGCATGGGCTTCGCGCAGCTGCGTCGCGACCGCTTCGCGGTCTTCGGGTGCGAGGGTGATCTCGATCGTCGAGAGTCGCTGGGCCGGGACGCGGACGGTGGAGGTGCGGCGGATCCAGAGGATGACGCCCACGAGAGCCATCACGATGATCACCCCGACGAAGCCGAGGGCGAGCGTCACGAAGCCGGTGTCGATCTGCATGAGGTCAGTATGCCCGGTCGGTCGTGCGGTGCGCGGGGACAACTCGGGCGTGGGAAGGACAACTCGCCTGGATGAAGGACAACTCGCGTGGATGAAGGACAACTCGCCTGGATGAAGGACAACTCGCCTGGATGAGGGACAACTCGCGTGGACGAGGGACAACTCGCATGAATAGGGTGAGGGCATGACCGAGAATGCTGCGAACGGCGAGCCATCCTCCCCCGGAACTTCCGCGACGATCGTTGTGGGTGCGACGAGCAAGCCTGGCTCGCGGCGCGCCATCGAGTGGGCTGTCGAGCGCGCGGTGAGCACCGGTGCTCGCCTGGAACTGTTCTCGGTGATCGGCGGCGCCGTGGGTGCTGTCGGTGAACAGGAGGTCGTGCAGCGCGCCGTGGACTACGAAGAGGCCTTTCTTCGTAACGAGGCGGCGAGCCTGTCTGCCCGCGGCATCGATGTTGCGGTTCGGGTGACGAACGGAAACCCGACGAAGGAGCTCGTCGAGGCGTCAGCGGATGCCGGGCTTCTCGTGATCGGCAGTGATCACACCGGCGGCACCGACAAGCACCGCGGGCCGCACGGGACGCGAATCGTGGCAGGAGCGCACTGCCCCGTCGTCGTCGTGCCCGACATCGACACGACCGGACGCACGGGCGTGGTTGTCGGCGTCGATGGTTCGGAGGTTTCGCACGCGGCTCTGGCGTTCGCCGCCGCCGAGGCCGCACGATTCGCCGAGCCGCTGACCGTCGTGTCGACGTGGATGCCTGTCGTCTACACCGGCGATATCGCCCCGTACCCCGACATGTACCTCACTGATCTGCAGGGCACAACCGAGGCGTTCGCGCAGTCGATGGCCGATGAGGTGCGAAAGGACCACCCGAACCTCGAGATCGTCGTGCACGTCGACGAGGGGGACCCCGCTGCCGTGATCACGGAAGTGGCGGCATCCGCTCGTCTTGCCGTCGTCGGGACGCACGGGCGTACCGGGCTGGCCCGGTTCCTTCTCGGGTCGGTCAGCACCCAGGTGCTTGACCACCTGACGACGGTCACTGCAGCGGTCCGCTAACGGCAAAGCCCCCGGCTCGATCTGGGGGGCTGTCGAGCCGGGGGCTGTACGCGAGACGCGTACCTTCGCGGCGGATGAGTGACCCGAAACACTCAGCGCGCGGTCTTGCCACGATGAGAATGGCACGGTTCGCGACTTCGTGCCGGGGGATTGTCAACTGCGCGTCCCGGATGCCATAATCCGCCGCGCGGGCAGGTGGGTCAGCGGCCGAGCAGCCTACCGACCACGCTCGGAAGCTCTCCCGGGGTGGTGACCACCTGGTCGTGAGGCAGCTCGGGTGCACCGGGTCCGGTCACGATGGTGCCGGGGGCGTACGCAATCGTCGGGACCCCCGGATAGTTGCGGCGTACCGTGCGGATGAAGTCCGCGGCGGTCATCACGTCGCCCTCGCGGCCGCAGTCGGTGACGACTAGGAGGTACTTCTCTGCTGCGAGGTATGCCAGCGCAGCTTCGCAGTGCCGCGCGACGGTGACGGTGAGGCCCATGCGGTGCAGGGCGACGACGTCGGGGACGTGGCTGTCGGGATCGTCGTCGACCCAGAGCACGCGGCCGAGACGGAAGACCGACTTCTGCGGCGCGCGCGGCGGCGCGACGTAGGGCTGCTGGGGGACGCCCGCCGCCTGTTGCGGCGGGTCGGGGGTCGGTGCGGCCTCCGGGCTCAGGGATGCTGCCGGGATGGGCTCATCCACGGGAGGGGAGGGAGGTTGCTGCTCCGGAGCCGGCGTGGGCGCGAGCGCGGTCGGAGCGGGGCCGAAGGCGGCGCTTGCCACGGTGACCGGTTGCGCTGACGGGTTGGGGGCGAAGACGTACTCGATGGTGCCCTCGTCGACCCGCGGTGCCTGTGGCGCGGTGGCAGGCGGCGCGGTGACAGGGGGCGCGGTAACCGGGGGAGCAGTGAACTGAGGTGCCTGCGGCTGCTGCTGGTACGCCGCGGTGGGTGCCGTGTAGGGATGCGACATCGGCGTGCCGACAGTGTTTCGCGGCGCGGTTACGGTGCGGACCGTGCCCGTCGTGACAGCGGGGGTGCTCATGTCGGGGTACCGCGGCATGCGCTGTGCGGGCTCATGACGATCGGAGGTCGCTTCTGCTTTGTTGCTCTCCCACATCGCCCAGCCCACGACGAGTCCCAGCACGGCAACGACGCCGAAGCCGATCATGAGGGTGATGAGTGAATTACTGTCCATGTTCGAACCTGGTGCTGAGTCAGGGTGAGCCATGTTGCACGCTCTCGGGTTGACCACTATTGTCTGCGATCCGCGTAGTGCGGCACGACAAACTGTGCGAACTCTCATCTAGCGCACGAGAGATCCCCGGCTTTTGCGTCGTTTCCGGACGATTCCGGACGTGAAAGCTACGTCGGACGACGTCGTTTCGCCGGGTTAGGCGGTGCGACTGTTACGACCGCGAGCCCAGTACGCGATGGTGGCAGCGGCCATGATCGCGAGCATCACGACCGTGGTGAGGCTGGCCTCCAGGCCGAACAGGCCGCCCGAGACGAGGGGGTTGGCATCCGTCGTCTCGACGACCGCCAAGAGCGAGTTCTCTGCGGGGATGCCCGACACCGGGATGCCGAAGAGGCTGTTCTGTGCCCAGTTCCACACGGCGTGGAACGCGATGACCCCCCAGAGGCCGCCTTCGCTGAGCGCCCAGAACCCGAGCAGCAGGGAGACGAGAATGAGCGAGAGGACCGAGAGGATGTTCATCCCCGTGTTGAGGGAGTGCGCGAGCGTGAAGAAGACGGTCTGGGCGATCATCGCGGCGAGGATGCCGAAGCGCGGCATCCAGGACTGGATGAGGTACCCGCGGGAGATGAGCTCTTCGGCGCCGCTCTGGATCGAGAACCCGACTAACGCGAAGATCACCCATCCGAGTGCGGTCCAGGCGGCGTAGCTGCCGTCGGGAGTCTGGAGGAACTCCATGTTGCCGGTGAGGACTGCCACGGCGACGGCGAGGGACATCGCGCCGAGTGCGATCGCGGCTCCTCGCGCGATCTGCAGCGGGGCGCGGGAGGGGGAACGGAAGCCGATACTCGCGAATGCCCGCCGTTCCTTGAATCGCAGCCAGACCCACAGCAGGATCCAGACCGACAGAAAGGCCAGGCTGCTGATGTTGGTGAGGCCGAGGGCTGTGATGCCGGGGATGAGGGCGAGCAGGATGCTGGTGGCCATGACCGACGCGAACAGGACCACCGCGACGATCGAGCCGACAAGCGGCCCGGTCGGTCGCTGCGCTTCGCGCATTGCGCCGGCGAAACTGTCACGTCGTGTTTCGGTCACGGGGCCTCCCAGGTCGGCGGTCCCGACCGACCCTAGCGAATGGAGGCGGGGTGGCGCAGGGCTTGTGGTGCGGCTGCCTCCTCGGCTAAGGCGACCCGGGCGGTCATCCGCGCCCTGCCTGTTGTGCGCCCCAGACGGCGCCGAGCGCGAACTGGCCGGTCACGCCGAAGTGGCGCATCGCCTGGTCCACGCGGCGCCTGCCGGTTCGAGGGCTCAGGCCCAGCGTGTGAGCGGCGGCCTCGACGGTCATGCCCCGGCTCATCAGGGCGAGCATCGGCGCCCACGGCTCGTCGCTCTGGTCGACAGCGGTTGCCTCGCCCCACAGTTTCTCGAAGACCCAGGATGCGAGAGAGACGACTTCTTGCGCGCTCGTGGCGAGCACGCGGGTCGGATGGGGATCACCCCAAACAGAGGGGAGGGTGACGGTGTCATCGTCGATGATCCAGAAGAAGCTGGGCGGCGACGGGTGGGTTCGGATCCAGGTGCCTGCTGCCAGTTCGTTATCGAGGTGCCACCGGTTGATGGGATCGAGGGCGTCTTCGTCGGAGAGGATGACGCGGATGCGGCTCTCGCCGTCGAGTGGCCTGGCGGCCCAGAGCGTTTCGGCGTAGTCGAGGCCGGCGTCGCGCAGGATCTGCGTCGAAGGGATGCACAGCTGTGCTGATCGGGGCGCCCGGCGTGAGGACTGTGCGCGCCACATGTCGGCCAGCGCCCAGGTGCCCTGAACCGTGGTGGGCGGTGTCGAGGTTCCGGTTCCGTCACCCGTCTCGCCGGCATTCCAGGCCTGGAGGAGCTCCGGGATGCTGGCAGCCAGGGCATGCGCGGCGGCTGCGGCATCCGTGAGTTCGCGCACGCCGTCGTCGATGATCTGCTGGATGGCGGTGGCTACCGTGAAGTCGGGTCGTCGGTGAGCGATGGTGTCGCCGGTGACTCTGAGGAGTCCGCGGCGCTCGAGGAGTGCGAGTTGTTCTCGCAAGTCCGCCTCGTCGAGGCTCAGCCTGGTCGCGAGTGTGGCCGGGTCGGCGCCCGGGTCGTGGAGGGCAGCGGCGAGCACGATGAGAGCTCGTTTGTCGGTCATCGGTCCTCCTTGAGGCGCGTTATGGCCAATGGCATTAATGTGCCACGTCCGGTGGGTAACGTCGGCCAGGCGCACGCGCCCGCGTGGCATGTGGACCGTCGAGGAGGAACCGTGAGCGAGCAGCCTGCACAGAATCAGCCAGCTGAGAAGAAGTGGACGGTGGGGCGGATCGTGCTGGCCGGCATCGGTCTTGTCGCACTGGGTCTCGCGGCGTATTGGATCACGTATGCGCTGCTACTGAACTGAGGGATTTACGGCGCTCTAGCGGGCTGCGCGGCCGAGGAGCGCTGCCTTGGCCGACTTGATGACGATCGCGACGTCGCCGGCGAGGCTCCAGTTCTCGACGTAGGAGAGGTCGAGGCGCACGGCGTCCTCCCACGCGAGGTTCTCGCGGCCACTGATCTGCGACAGGCCCGTGATGCCTGGTTTGACCAGGAACCGACGCAGTGAGGCGTCGGTGTAGGTCTCGACTTCGCCCGGCAGGGGTGGGCGGGGGCCGACGAGCGACATGGTTCCGCCGATGACGTTGAACAGTTGCGGAAGGTCGTCGAGGGTGTGGCGGTGCATCCACCCGCCGAGGGCCGTCGGCACGGTGCCGTCGTCGTCCTCGCGAGCCGTGCGGAACGCGAGCATCGTGAACGGGCGGCCGTGATAGCCGATGCGGGTTTCGCGGACGCAGACGGGGCCCGGCGACGAGAGCTTCACGGCGACAGCGAGGATGCCGAGAAGTGGGCTGATCACGACGACGGCGACAAGCGACACGATGAGGTCGGACATGCGCTTGCCGAAGCGTTGGCCGGGCGAGAACCGCGGTGTCTCGACGTGGACGAGGGGCAGGCCCGAGACGGGTCGGGTGTGGATGCGGGGTCCTGCGACGTCGGCGATGCCGGGTGCGAGCAGCAGGTGCTGGCGGCCGGCTTCGAGGCTCCACGAGATCTGCTTGACCTTCTCGGGCGGGAGAGCGTCGCTGCTGGTGACCAGCACGGTGTCGGCGCCGGTGTCGGCGAGGACGCGGGTGAGGTCGTCGAAGGTGCCGAGGACGGGGATGTCGGCATCCGTCGTCGGGATGCCTGCTTCGTGGTCGTCGGGCGGGAGGCAGGCTCCGACGACGAGGTAGCCGGTGTCGCGGCGCTGCTGCAGTTCGTGGCCGACCTGGGCGACTGATGCCGGCGATCCGATGAGGATGACGCCGGAGGCGCACTTTCCGACGCGTCGTTTGGCGACGAGCCACTGGCGCCACAGCCATCTGACGAGCAGGAGCAGCAGGATGCCGGCGGGCAGGCTGATGAGCAGGTAGCCGCGGGCGATGTCGACGCGGAAGAGGAATGCGACGATCGCGATGACCCCGAACAGGACGAGGGAGGAGTCGATGACGCGGACGTATTCGGTCATGCCGGTGCCGACGACGCCGGGCGTTCGGGTGTCGGCCAGGCTCAGGGCGAGCAGCCACAGGGCGACGAGGATCGCGGAGGTCAACCAGTACGACACGGCGGTGAAGCGCAGGTCTCGCAGGAGTGAGAGCTGGGCGTTGCCGGTGCCGAACCACACGATCTGGGTACCGTAAACGACCCACACCAGAACGACGGCGTCGCTGATCAGCAGTCGTGTGCGGTAACTCTCATGCCACGGTCGTGGCTCACCCGTGGAGCGCACTCACCCAGCCTTGCACACGCCGGTCGTTCACCGGCGCGACACCGTGGGTTTGCGAGAGAGAGGTGCCTCAGCCCGAGTAGCCGCCGTAGCGGGCGATCGTGCTGAGGAACTGGAAGGTTGCGAGGGTGATCTGGGCCGAGATGACGACCGCGACGATGATGCCGACGACCTGGGTGGCGATGAGGCCCCACAGGGGTCCCCAGCCGGTGCCGGTGCGGCGGATCGTGACGACGATCCGTCCGATGGGGTAGACGAGCGAGAGGAACATCCATGGCCAGGGGAACGGGCGGTCGATGCCGCGGTTACGGAGTTCGCGGTGGTCGAGGTACGCGAACCAGACGCTGAAGCCGTAGACCGCCCAGCCGAGGAGCATGATCCCCCACCACCACGGCGAGAAGAAGATGTCGAACGGCTGCATGAAGTTGTGGATCTGGGGCGGGGTCCCGGGTTGCGAGTAGGAGTTGATCGCCATCCAGCCGTGCATCGTGAACATCGAGCGCCACGGCACGAGGAGAGCGGCCAGCGTCGAGACCAGCGGCAGCAGCACGATGAGCCAGATCCAGACGGTGTTCGTGTCGACGCCGGGGCTCTTGCGTGGTTCGGGTGCGGCGGCGGGAGCTGCTGGCGGCTGCGCCACTGGGTTGGACGCTGCGTTGGGCGCTGACGTGTGCGCTGTCCAGGCGGTGCCGTCCCAGAAGCGCAGGATGCCGGGGGTAGACGGGTCGGGGTACCAGCCGGCTGACGGCTGCTCTGGTGTCGACATGGGTGTCCTCCCGTTCGCGAGTTCCGTGCCCCACTCTAGGTCGGTGCCGGACGCCGCGTCAGGGGGCTATCCCCCGGGTTGGGGGCTCTAGCTCCGCGGAGCGTGCAGGTCGAGGTGGCCCCACTCGCCGGGTGCGGGAAGTTCGGCGTAGCTCACGTCGATCCCGTCCAGTCCCACGGATGCTGCGCAGACGAGGAGCGACAGGGTGGGATAGCCGAGGGGGCGGTTGTCGCGAATGATCGCTCGTTCATCGACGGGGCCGAGGTCGGTGCTGCGTTCGAGCACCTCTAGCCAGGGCCGATACCAGCGCTCGCCCGATTCGGGCTCGGCGAGGCGGAAGTGTTCGAGCCAGTGCGAGATGCGGGCGGTGGCCGGGTCGTCGACGTCGTCGTGGGCGATCATGTGGATGCCGGCTTCGATCTGTGTCTCGCGGCGGTTGGCGCCGTCCCACGAGATGACGTGTGCGGAGGTGGCGTCGACCTCGAGCAGGTTGAAGCCGCGCATTGCGGGGTGCTCGCCGGGTGAGGTGCCGAGGACCGAGTCGAGGGGGAGGGTTCCTCGCGAGACGACGGCGGAGTCGGGCAGGTCGTCGCCGCCGGCGCGGTTGAGGAGGACGGCCAGGCGGTGGGTGTCGGCATCCGCTGCCAGCCACGCGCCGCCGGCGCGGACGTCTTGCACGCCGAGGATCGACGGGTGCTGCGGCCACCAGTGTCCGAGCGGGTTCCACGGGCGGGTGGGGTCTTCGTCGCGGATCGCGAGGAGGCGCACGGGTGTGCCCGGGTCGGTCGGGACATCGATGATCACAGTGCACATGGGGGTTCCTGCTCAAGTCGTGGAAGACTGGCCGCGTGTTCGTTGTCGTCGGGGTCACGGGCGGAATCGCCGCATACAAGACGGTACATCTGGTCAGGCGCCTGATCGGCGAGGGCCATGAGGTGCACGTCGTGCCGACCGAGGACGCGCTGCGGTTCGTCGGGCAGCCGACGTGGGAGGCAATCAGTCGCAATCCCGTCACGACATCGGTGCATGAGGATGTCGCGACGGTGCGGCACGTGTCGCTCGGGCAGCGGGCCGATCTCGTGATCGTCGCGCCGGCCACCGCGAACACGCTGGCGAAGATGGCTGCCGGGCTCGCCGACGATCTGCTGGGGACGACGCTGCTCGCGACGACCGCGCCGGTCGTTGTGGCGCCTGCGATGCACACGGAGATGTGGCGGCATTCGGCGACGCAAGAGAACATGCGGGTGCTGCGGTCTCGTGGCGTGCACGTGGTCGGGCCGGCTGATGGGCCGTTGGCCGGTGGCGATTCGGGGCCGGGGCGGATGAGTGAGCCGGATGAGATCGCGGATGCTGCGCTCGCCGTGGTCGCTGCGGCGGCGGGGCCGCGTCGGGTTCAGGATCTTGCCGGGCTGCGGGTTGTCGTGTCGGCGGGTGGGACGCGGGAGCCGCTGGATCCGGTGCGGTTCCTCGGCAATCGGTCGAGCGGGCGGCAGGGTGTCGCGCTCGCGGCAGCTGCCGCTGACCGGGGTGCGGAGGTGACGCTCGTCGCCGCGCACATCGACGGTGAGGTGCTCGGTGGGGTGGGCGATGGCGTGAAGGTCGTGTCGGTGGGGACGGCGCTGGAGATGCAGGATGCCGTGACGGAGGCGGCATCCGCTGCGGATGTCGTCGTGATGGCGGCGGCGGTTGCCGACTATCGGCCCGCCGAGGTGGCGAAGGCGAAGCTCACGAAGGAAGCCCAGGGCGATCGTCTGACGCTGGAGCTCGTCGAGAATCCCGACATCGTGGCGGCGTTGGCAGCCGGCAGGCTGTCGGGACAGACGGTGGTGGCGTTCGCGGCAGAGACCTCGTCGGGGGATGAGTTGTTGGAGCGGGCCAAGCGTAAGCGGGAGCGCAAGGATGTCGATCTGCTCGTGGTGAACGAGGTTGGCTGGGCTCGCGGGTTCGAGTCGGCCGACAATGAGGTCGTCGTGATCGATCGGTCGGGCGAGGTCGCAGCGGAGGCTTCGGGGTCGAAGCGTGAGGTTGCGGAAGCCGTGTGGGACGCGGTAGTCGCAACGCGACGATAGGGTGAGGGCATCGTGGGGGAGGACGGCTGATGGATCGCACAGTCGCGTGGCAGGCGCTCCATTCAGCCGATACGGATGCCGAGACTCTCGCTCGAATTGCCGGTGAGTATCCGGAGTTCGCGCTGCAGATCGCGTCTCATCCTCAGTGCTATGACGAACTCGCATTGTGGGCTCGATCGGTCGCTGCGACGGGTGCTGCGGCGGAGACAGACAGCGCGTCCGCATCGTCACCCGCTGAAGATGCGGGTGGCTCGGGCCTTCGTCCTGGCGTCTGGATCGGGATCGCGGCGGGAGCGGTAGCTGTCATCGCAGTCGGTGGTGGGGTGTGGGGGCTCATGGCGTCGGGTGTGTTGGGCAATGGGGTGGGGTCGCCCTTGGATGCCGGAACGGCGGCGGATGCGGAACGACCCGAGCTCGACGGGCCTGAGGTCTACGTCGGCGACGAGCTGGAGTGGTTCCTGCCGGAGGATAGCCAGTTGCGAGTGTTGTTCCCGGGTGTGGGTTCAGTCTCCCGCGGCGCCGAGCTCGGCGGTATCGGTGAGGGCGAGGGCGTGCACACGGGGCCTGAGGAGTGTTCCATGTGGTTCTGGGGCGATGACTGGGCCGTCGTGGGGCTGCGCACCGCTTCGTGGGACAACGGCGCAGTCGCGGTCCGCGGGTTCCCGACGGATGACGAAGCCGAGCACTACTTCGGCGGATATAGCGAGACCATCGACTCGTGTGCGGACTTCGCGATTCTCGGCCCTGATGAGGCGGAGTATGGTCGAGTTTTCATTGAGTCGCTCGACGTGCCCGCAGGGACAGAATCCCTGGTCGCTGTTCGCCGAACCGAGGGCGGCGAGATGCCACCGGAATCGGGCGACGACACGCTCGAGCTGCTCAGCCTCGAGGGAAACACCGTGACCACGGTCAGCGTCGTGTGGGATGACCGGTTCTCCGAGGCGTCGGAGCTCTCGAAGATCGTCGCCGCGGTCGTTGAGCAGCGCGACGAGGCGTTCGTGGCACTCGCTGATCAGATGGCGTTGCGCTGATCTGCCGGCGCTACGCTGATCAGCCGAAGATCTCGGCGTGGGTAGCCGCGGAGAGGGTGCGAGCGGCATCCTCGACCGTGACGCCGGTGAGTTCAAGGCCCGGCATCGTGTTCTCAATCGATTCGTCACCGTAGACGGAGGCGCCGTCGGCGGTGAACGTGATGAGATGCCCGGAGCGATCGGCGACCAGGTACTGCGTCCAGCCTGCGACGACGTACGACCGGTACATCCCGCCGGGGAACACGGCTCCGAGGTTTCCGCTGAGGTTGCCGAGGCGGATGCCGCGGGCGTTGGGGAGGAACGCGCCCGAAATGCTCTCTCCGAAGCTGGACGGGGCCCGTGACACGGAGATCGACCACAGCGTGCCGTCGTGGAAGACGGCTGACAGTCCGATCTCGAGGATTTGCCACTCGCCGTCTCGGATCTTCGTGAGGTCGGGCGCCGCGGCGGACGCTTCGGATTCGGTCATGCCGAGGGTGAGCGGGCCGATGCCGTCGAAGTCGATCTGCCACAGGCCGGCGTCGATCACCGAGGATGACCCGATGATGCATCGGCAGACGACGATGGTTCGCACCGTGTCGGTCGTGGGATCGTATGTGACCCGGTAGCCGACCGGGCTGCCCGGCTGGGCTCGATAGATGGCTGTGCCCGGCGCTTCATCGTCGCTTGCGACGGGAGCGCCATAGGTTGCTTCGAGGGATGCACGTGAGCTTCCCGGGCCGAAGCGTTCCGCGGTGACTGTTGTCTCATCGGCGGGGGTGATCGCGTAGACCCGATCATCGTGCAGCTCGACAGTTCCCCACCCGCAGTCGATCACGATGATTCGCACGCCGTTACGCAGCGTGGACTCGATGATTCGGATGTCGTCGACGTTGCTGCGGACTTCCGAGAAGGTCATGCCCAGCTGCACGCCGTGGAATCCGCGCGCGCTGAGCACTGTCGCGTCGTTGAGGGTTGCCGCTTTCAGTCGGGCGAAGAGTTCGTCAGGGTTGGATGCAGCGACCGCTGTTCCGCCTCCGACGCCGCCGATGCACGTCATCTGCTGCTGCGCCTCTTCGTCTTGGTCGACGCCGAATGCCACGACGTTGATGTTCACAAGCGGATTCTCGCGGTGCAGGTCGGCTGCGACGTCGCACGAGGTCGGTGGTGCGCACGTGTCGACGCCGTCGGAGATCAGCACGATATTTCCGGGTTGGCCGGGTGGGAGCATCGACATCGCAACACCCAATGCCGGCCCGATAGGGGTGAAACCGGATTGGGTGACGCCGTTGACGGACGCCCGGAGCGAGCCGAGGTCCATCGGCTGAAGGGAAGAGAGGGTCTTGACGTCTTGGCACCCCGATGCGCGCTCGGCATCCGAGTTGCCTGTGCCTGTCCCGAAGACGAGGAGGCCGACTTCTGCGTTCTGGGAGAGGGCCTCCAGGGCCGCGATGGTGGCTTGCTTGGCGACATCCATCCGTGTGACCCCCGGCGAGGTTTCGCGGATCATCGAACCGGAAGCGTCGAGGATGATCACCGTCGGCGGGATGCCGTCGTCGGTTGCGGCCTGTGCCGGTGGTGCTGTGAGCAGTCCCGCGGCCAGCAGAGCGGCGCCGGTGAGCATCCCAAGCTTCGCTACCCACTGACCGCGGTCGATCTTGGTGCCGCTTCGAGCCATCCAGATACCCCCTCGGGTAGGTTACGGCGTCGACGCTATTGCGCGCCACGAGAACGTCTTCGAGTGGCGAGATGCCGGCCGTTGTGGGTGCGCTGGGGTGACCCTGCGGTCGTCGAAGGACAGACTGTGACGTGGAGGCTTCGGGGTCACTCGCCCGAGGGTTCGCCCCAGACGCGGCGGCTGAGTGCGGCGATGTCTTTGTCGAGATGGTCGATGCGGGTGCCCATCGCATCGAACCGGGCGTTCATCTCGCCGCGGAGTCCGTTCATTTCTGCGCGCAGTCCGCTGATCGATGCATCCATTTCGCCGCGGAGTCCGTCGAAGCGGCCGTTCATCTCGCCGCGTAGTCCGTTGATGGATGCGGTCATGGTGCGGGTGAGGAGGGTTGTCATGACGGTCATGCCGCCGAGCATGAGCGTGGCGAAGAGGCCGATGAGCACCCAGCTCTGTGGTTCGGTCACGGTGGTCACCTTTCCAGTGTGCGGCAGGTCACTTCAGGATGCCAAGGTTCTCGCGCCGCCGATCGCTGGCGCGGGCGGCCTGGGACTGTTCGGCGAACTGGGCGGCGCTGGGGAGGAGCGGTGCGCGGGGTGAGTCGGACCGGGTCTCAGTGCGGTCCACGGGCGGGTGCTTCAGGGCACGTGAGCCGGGTGGGCAGCGCGGGGGTGCGGGCACGGCGCGTCGGCACGTGGCTCCGGGAGGCGCGGTACGCCGGGTGGGCAGCGCGGAGTGTCGGCGCGTGAGGTGTGTCAGAACGGTGCGTCGGAGGCGTCGGCGGGTGCGGCATCCGGGGGTAGTGGATCGTCCGCGACGTATGGGTCGGGCGCGAAGTGGACCCCGGGCGTGGGTGGATAGTCGGTGTAGGTGGTTCCGACCGGTGAGGTCCATTCGAGGATGCCGCCCTCGAGCTGTCTGACTTTCCAGCCGGCGAACTGTTTCATCGAATGATGTCTTTGACAGAGGTGGGCGAGGTTGCAGACATCCGTTTTGCCGCCGAGCGCGTGATCGATCGTGTGGTCGACTTCGCAGCGGATGGCGGGGAGGCGGCATCCGGGGAACCGGCAGTGGCGGTCGCGGGCCCTCAGGTGGCGGTCGATCGCGGCGGTGCGCTGGTAGCCGTTGGTGTGGAGCACCTGACCGGTGACGGGGTGGGTGACGAGGCGTTCCCACCAGGTGTCGCAGGCTTCGGCGATGGCGCGGGCGGTTTCGGCGTCGATGGGGGAGTAGCCGACGAGGTCAGCGGGCTCTGCGTGGCCGTTCTCGTCGCCGTCGGGCTTGAGGAGGCTGAGGGCTGGAACGACGACCTGGATCTTCGCGCGGATCGCGCCGAGTGTGCCGGGTCCGTCGCCGGTGATGGTGGGGTCGGCGAAGGGGGATCCGGTGAGAAGGATGTCGGCGGCGATATCGGCGCGGATCTGAGCCCGGGTGCGGATGTCGGTGGCGAGGATGTCAGCCGGAATTCGGGCGTCATCGTCTGCCGGAGAACCGACTGCAGCCTTCGCGGCGTTGCGCACGTCGATGACAACGGTGGTCATCTGGTTCATGCGGTCGTCGATGCCCGCGATGACCGGGGTGGGCGCGACCAGGAGTAGCGATGACATCCCGTCGGGCAGCGCGCGGGTGGTGATGTCGCGGCGTTCGCGCGCGGAGGCGTGTCGTTCGACGAAGCTGCGGGGATGCATCCGCTGGGCGAGGATTTCGAGCTCAGCTTTCACCCGACCGACGGTGTCGCGCCGGCACCGATCGAGTGCCTCGGCTTCGAAGGCGGGGATGACTTCATCGGGGAGGTCGGCGGCAGCATCCTGAATCGCGTACACGTGCTGGCGGGTGATCTCACCTTGAGCGCGGGCTTCGAGGGTGCCGGGGTAGCGCTCGGCGAGCCGTTCAGCGTCGCCGATCTGGCGTTGCATCGACCGATCGGACACGCGCGCCGGCACTCCGATCGTGGCGGCGATGCTGCGAAGCGCCATGTCGTGCTCGCGCACCCGGGACGGCTTGCCCGCCGCGAGTTCGCGCGCCAGTTCGCCCGCGCGAGCGAGAGCGCGGACGCGGGCGGCTTCGGCGGCGGCAAGCGCCGCATCCGCCTGCTGAACGGCAGCGACGATCGAGGTCAGCTCGGCGGTCTGCGCCTCGCTGAACTCGATAACCCCGTTCGAAAGCATGTACTAATTATGACATCACCCTCCGACATTGAGTCCCAGAGGGGCGCGCCTGTGGAAAACCCTCAGAAATTGATCTACATGCGAGTGCATGATGGTTCGACTCGAAGCTCAATAGAACAAAAATACGAATATCGGATCCCGGCTTCGTCAGTCCGTGAACTCCCGTGGCGTGAAGGCACGCTCACGGACATTCGTCGCGAGCCGATCGAGTTCGTCGGTGACATCGAGGCCTGCGATTGCCTGCTCGACCCGCTCCGCTCCGCACATGTTGCCCTCACGACAGCGTGCGCCCCGTCGCCCAGAGCGTCGTTGGTGCAACGGCCCGCGAGCACCTCCTCGACGGCGTGGACGGCCGCTTCGAATCTCTGACCGACGCGCCCCGTGGTGGATCGCGACGGATGCCTACTCGCCGGAGGGCTCGCCCCAGACGCGGCGGCTGAGGGCGGAGATGTCGCGGTCGAGGTGGTCGATGCGGGTTCCCATCGCGTCGAAGCGGGCGTTCATCTCAGCACGAAGGCCATCGATCTTCCCCTCGAGCCGGCCCTCGACGCCCGAGATGCTGGCGGTCACTGTGCGCATGATGAGGTTCGTAGACAGCGTGAGCCCGCCGAGCATGATGGTCGCGAAGATGCCGATGAGCACCCAGCTCTGCGGTTCGGTCACGATGGTCACCCTCCTAGTGTGCGGTATCGCGATTCAGGATGCCATCGCTTCGCCCTCGCGCGGACGAATGGTGCCGCACCTGGCAGACGTCCCCGCGCGAGAACCGCCTGGGGAGCGGAAGTGCGGCTCTAGGCCGGTGCGAGCACGCGCAGCCCCGACCGTTTGGCTGCGGCCGAAAGCTCCCCGTCGTAGGTGAGCACCTCGTCGACGCCCACGCGAAGAGCAGTCGCTAGGTGAATCGCGTCGTTCGGGCGCAACGGTGCATGCGTCCCCGCTGAGAGAAGGTCGCCGCGCGTGACGTCGATCAGCGTCACTGCGTCGAGCACAGTGGTGATGGCGTCAAATTCGATCAGGCTGGGGTTTCGTCCGGCAGCGCAGTGCAACTCGGCGTGCAGGAGCCATGAGGCGACCAGATCGCGCGCTGTGGTGGTCAGTTCGTGGAGGAGTGCGTCGGATTCTGCCTCGTCGATGAGCAGCTTCATCGCGGCTGAGGTGTCGAGGTAGGTGACGGTCACCAGCTGCCCCGGGTGTAGCGGATGATCTCGGTTGTATCCCGCGCAGATGCGGCTCGACGGATGCCGGAGAGCGTCGATACCGCTGCGGTAGCTCGCCTCGCACCCCCCTCAGACACGAGGGCTTCGAGGCCCCGGGAGGTAAGGGGTGTCAGGAGTGCAATGACCTTGCCACGGTTGCTGATCTGTATGGTCTCGCCAGCTTCAACCCGGCGCAGGATCTCGCCGCTGCGGTTGCGCAGCTCCCGGTGGCTCACGATGTCCATGGCGAGCAGTGTAGCGCGCTGTAGCACATGAGAACACCGGTGATTGGACCCGGTGTTCGGCACGCGCGCTGGCCCGCAGCGGCGCCCAGGATGCCAGGACGAACCGTCTAGGCGGTGGCGTGGGTCACAGTCGTGCACAGTCGGGCCTCGCGGTGTGCTGTGGAGGAATCTGATCTACGGGCGCCCCATGCCGTAGTAGGTCCAGCCGGCGGCGCGCCAGGCGGCGGCATCCAGGCAGTTGCGTCCGTCGACGATCACGCGTCCCTCGGTGAGGGTCGAGACGTGCTCGGGCGGCATCTGCCGACGGTACTCGTCCCACTCGGTGACGACAACCACGGCGTCGGCTGCGCGCAGGGCTTCGTCGCGGTCGGCGACGTAGTTGAGCTGCGGATGCTTCGCCTGAGCGTTCGCGATCGCCTCGGGGTCAGTGACCGTGACCCATGCGCCGAGGCCGTGCAGGCGCACGGCGACGTCGAGTGCGGGGGAGTCGCGGATGTCGTCACTGTGCGGCTTGAACGCGGCACCGAGTACGGTGACGTTCTTCTTGAACACGGATCCGCCAAGTCCGTCGACCACGAGCTGCACCGCCCGGTCGCGACGCCGCATGTTGATCTCGTCGATCTGGCGCAGGAACGCGATCGATTCGCCGCGGCCGAGTTCTTCGGCGCGGGCGGAGAAGGCGCGGATGTCTTTGGGGAGGCATCCGCCACCGAAACCGATTCCTGCGCCGAGGAACTTGCGCCCGATCCGGTC
Organism: Microbacterium schleiferi; assembly: GCF_020781975.1. Classification (GTDB taxonomy): domain Bacteria; phylum Actinomycetota; class Actinomycetes; order Actinomycetales; family Microbacteriaceae; genus Microbacterium. Next base: position 102,853 of record NZ_JAJGNI010000002.1, on the reverse strand, counting down.
GTCATGACCGATCGCGTCGGCGAGCTGCGTGACGTCAGCGCCGACGGCCTCGGCGATCTCAGCCATCGCGTTGATGAACGAGATCTTGGTCGCCAGGAACGCGTTGGCCGAAACCTTCACGAGTTCAGCGGTGGCGAGGTCGGTGACGATGAACGGCGTGCCCTTCGCGACCGGCGGCGCGTACACCTCTTTCAGGATATCGACAGCGGCGGTTCCAACATCCGTTGACGGAACGCCCACGACGAGCCTGTCGGGATCGATTGTGTCTTGTACGGCCCAGCCTTCGCGCAGGAACTCGGGGTTCCACACGAGCGTCGCGCCTGCGGCTTCAACGCGAGGCGTCAGCTCAGCTGCGGTGCCGACGGGAACCGTCGACTTGCCCGCGACGATGTCGCCCTCGCTGAGGTAGGGGATGAGCCCATCGACAGCCGCGTTCACGTAGGTGAGGTCGGCGCCGTATCCGTCCCGCTGCTGAGGGGTGCCGACGCCAATGAAGTGCACCTTCGCGCCGCGAGCTTCGGCCATGTCGGTCGTGAAGCGCAGGCGACCGGATGCCACACCTTCGGCAAGAATCTCAGGCAGTCCGGGCTCGAAGAACGGAGCTTCACCTTTCGAGAGGGCATCGATCTTGCGCTGGTCTACGTCGATACCGACGACCTCGTGTCCGATGGAGGCCATGGCCGCTGCGTGGACGGCTCCGAGGTATCCGCATCCGATGACAGAAAGCTTCACGCGCCAAGCCTAGGGGGCGTATGTGACGTGAAAGTGACGCATGGGCGCCGTGAAACTCGAGAGCGGTCGCGAGACAATGAAGTCATGGCCTACCTGCCCGATGACCTGTATCGCCAGATCGAGCAGTCGATGCCGATCGCATGCGTCGACTTCGTCGCGACGCGCACCGCCCCCGACGGTGCGCGCGAGTACGGTCTGATTCTGCGTCACTCACCGTACGGCGAGGTCTGGTGTCACCTGGGTGGCCGCATTCAGCGGGGGGAGACGATCGCTCAGGCTCTTCAGCGCCACGCCAACGACGCCCTCGACGCCGGTCTCGACCTTTCAATCGATCCGCAGCCCGTCTACACCTACCAGTCGTTCCCGGCGGCCGATGCCCCGACCGATGGAACGCCGTTCGGCCGTGACGAAAGAAAGCACTCGATCGGTATGGCGTTTCTTGCCGAACTCACAGGCGACCCGTCTCCACGAAATGAAGCTCTCGACTTCGCCTGGTTCACCAGTGAATCCATCCCCGCAGATGTCTGGCCCGGCTGCGAGCACCTGTTCGCGAAGCTCGGAATCGTCGCCCGTCAGTGAGCCGTCTCGCCTGGCGCAAGCGCGGCCCGGGCCGTCTTGAGCAGGATGGTGAGATCTCCCACGAGCGTCCAGTTCTCGACATAAGAAAGGTCGAGACGAACGCTCTCGTCCCATGACAGAGACGATCGACCACTGACCTGCCAGAGGCCGGTGATACCGGGCTTCATCAGGAATCGGCGGTGGACGTGCTCGGCGTACTGCTCGACCTCACGGGGTAGCGGCGGTCGCGGCCCGACGAGCGACATCGACCCACCGATGACATTGAACAGCTGCGGCAGCTCGTCGAGGCTGTACTTGCGCATGAAACGTCCGACGCGTGTCACGCGCGGATCGTTCTTCATCTTGAACAGCACCTCGTTGCCCGAGTCGCGTTGCTCTTGCAGCAGCCTCTCGAGCAGTTGTTCGGCGTTGGGCACCATCGAACGGAACTTGATCATCTTGAACGTCTTGCCGCCGCGCCCGACTCGCTCCTGACGGAACAGTACGGGCCCGGGCGAGGTCAGCATGATTGCCACGGTCAGCAGAAGTAGGAGTGGGCTGATGACAATGACGCCCAGAACAGATGCGACGAGATCGAAGGCTCGCTTCGTGACCCGCTGACCGAGCGAAAACCGAGGCGTCTCGACGTGAATCAAGGGGAGGCCCGATACGGGACGAATGTGGATGCGTGGGCCGGCGATGTCGGCGATGCTGGGGGCGATCACGAGGTGCTGCTTGCCTGCCTCGAGTCCCCACGAAATCTGCTTGACCTTCGCGGGCGGAAGATCGTCGGCGCTCGTGACCGCAACGGTGTCGGCGCCGGTCGCCAGCAGCGCCCTCTCGACGGCGTTGACGTTGCCCATGATCGGGATCGTGGTTCCCGAGATCGTGTCACCGACCTTGCCGCTCGGCACGCATGCGCCGGCGACGAGGTAGCCAGCGCGGGGCGTGCGCTGCAGCTCGTGCGCGATCTGCGCCACGGAGCTCTCCGAGCCGACCAGAAGGACGCGGTGCATATAGGCACCGCTCCGGCGCTTGGCAATCAGCCACTGCCGCCACAGCCACCGCACGAGAATGAGCACGGCGACACCGAGGGGCAGGCTGATCAAGAGGAAGCCGCGGGCGATGTTGATCTGGAAGAGGAACGCGATGATCGCGATCACCCCGAACAGCCGGACGCTCGAGTCCACAATTCGGATGTATTCTGCGCTTCCGGCCCCGATGACACGGTGGCTTCGCGAGTCGGCGAGCGAGAGCGCCCAGAACCACACCACGACAAGAATCGTGGAAAGCGCCCAGTAGGAAACATCGCTGAAGCGGTGGTCTTGCAGAAGCGCGAGTTCGGCGTTGCCTGTGCCGAACCAGAAGATCTGAGTGCCGAACACGACCCAGATGAGCACGACGGCGTCACTGATCCACAAGCGTCGGCTGAAGAGCAGCTGCCACCTCGCGTCGGCACGCCTCGCAGGGATGACGACCGAACCTGTTGAGGTCGTTACGGGGCGCGGCCCCGCGGAAGTTTCTTCGCCGTGTGCGCGATGCCCCGTTGCATTCGTGCCGTGCTGAACGTCAGCCGTCACAGAGTGCCCTTCGTCGTGGTCCCGATTCCACCCGGAGGTGAAGATACCACTCCTGTGTTTCGCTCAGTTGTCGCGCGTGTGATACTCACCGACCCACCAGTCCGAGATCCGCGCCATCTGGTCAGCGATAGCGATGTGTGCCGGATGCGCGCGGAAGCGGTCGAAGGCTGCGGCATCCGCGAAGGTCGTGTCTTCGACGATCACCCGACCCTTGCGTGAGTCCAGCGAGACTTCAACGTTCCACGACACAGCCTCGGCCTCGTCGCCGAGTCCCCGTAAAGCCGAAACCGCCTGTTCTAGCTCGGCATCGGAAGCATCGTCGTGCACCCGGAAGAGCACAATGTGCCGGAACACGTCTACTCGCGGATCGACTCGACGTGATCGTGATACCAAGCCACAGTGCGCTCGAGGCCTTCTTCCAGGGAGATCTGAGCTGTCCAGCCTGCCTCGGCGAGCTTGGAGACATCCAGCAGCTTCTGCGGTGTGCCATCGGGTTTAGAAGTGTCCCACTCCGTCTCACCGTCAAAGCCCGTGACGGATGCGATCGTCTCCGAGATCTCGCGGATCGTGATATCTGAACCTGTGCCGACGTTGACCTGGTCAGGCCCGTCGTAGTGCTCCATCAGATGGAGGCACGCGTCCGCCATGTCATCGGCGTGCAAGAACTCACGGCGCGGTGTGCCCGTGCCCCAGTTGGTCACGGTTGCCGCGCCCGACTTGGCTGCCTCGTCATACCGGCGGATCAGCGCCGGCAGCACGTGCGACCCCTTCGGCGAAAAGTTGTCGTTCGGCCCATAGAGGTTGGTGGGCATGGCCGAGATCCACGGTAGGCCATACTGACGGCGCACGGCCTGCGTGTGCAGGATGCCCGCGATCTTCGCGATCGCATACGCGTCATTGGTCGGCTCGAGATGCCCGGTGAGCAGCGAGTCCTCGCGGATGGGCTGCTCGGCGAGCTTCGGATAGATGCACGACGACCCAAGGAACAGCACGCGCTCCACATCGTTCGCGAGCGCGGCATCCAGCACATTGGTCTGAATGCGCATGTTGTCGCTCAAGAAATCGACCGGGTAGGTGGAGTTCGCCAGGATGCCGCCAACCTTCGCAGCTGCAAGCACGACGTACTTCGGCTTAACCTCGCTCATGTACCCGAACACCGCATCCCGATCCTTGAGGTCGAGTTCGGCTGATGTCTTGCCGACGATGTTCTCGAACCCGGATGCCTCAAGCTTGCGCCAGATCGCGGACCCAACGAGCCCTCGGTGCCCCGCGACGTAGAACGTCGCGTCGCGGTCGAGTTCCCCCGGCGCGTACTGGACTCCGTCCACCGCAGTCCCCATCAGTAAGCCATTCCCCGGCCGTTGAACGAGCGAAGCCCCGTCCGGTCGTTGAGCGAGCGAAGCGAGGCGAAACGCATCACTTCGTCCCCCACGACGCGAGCTTGACGGTGTCGATCCAGTCGGCGCCCTTTTCCAGTGCTTCCACGTCGGCATCAACCATCAACTTGGCCAGTTCCTTCCCATCGATCGTGGGAGTCCAGCCGAGTTTCTCGCCTGCCTTCGTCGGGTCGCCGATCAGCGCGTCGACTTCGGTCGGGCGCAGGTAGCGCTCGTCGAACTTGACGTACTCCTGCCAGTCGAGTCCAACGTGACCGAAGGCGGTCTCGAGGAAGTCCTTGATGGTGTAGCCGACACCCGTGGCGAGTACGAAGTCCTCGGGCTCGTCGACCTGCAGCATCCGCCACATTCCTTCGACGTACTCGGCGGCATAGCCCCAGTCGCGGATGGAGTCGAGGTTGCCGAGGTAGATGTCCTTCTGGAGTCCTGCCTTGATGCGGGCGACGGCGCGCGTGATCTTGCGGGTCACGAAGGTCTCACCACGGCGGGGGGATTCGTGGTTGAAAAGGATGCCGTTCACCGCGAACATGTCGTATGCCTCGCGGTAGTTCTTCGTGATCCAGAAGCTGTAAAGCTTTGCCGCTGCGTAAGGGGACCGCGGGTAGAACGGCGTTGTTTCGGACTGCGGCGGCGGGGTTGCGCCGTAAAGCTCGGAAGTGGATGCCTGGTAGAACCGAGGACGGATGCCAGCCATACGGACCGCCTCGAGGAGACGGATCGTGCCGGTCCCTGTGGTGTCGGCGGTGTGCTCGGGTTCATCGAAGGATACGCGCACGTGTGACTGAGCCGCCAGGTTGTAGACCTCGTCGGGCTCGATCTCCATGAGCAGTGTGACGAGCCGTGCTCCGTCGCTCAGGTCGCCGTAGTGCAGGAAGAGCTTCGCATCGGGGTTGTGGGGGTCGGTGTAGAGGTGGTCGATCCGATGCGTGTTGAACGTCGAGGCTCGGCGGATAATGCCGTGCACTTCGTAGCCCTTCGAGAGCAGGAGTTCCGCGAGGTACGAACCGTCCTGTCCTGTAATTCCAGTGATGAGTGCGCGCTTTGTCATGATTCCCCGGTTCTCGATGCGGTCTAAGGGTTAGGGGCTTGGCGATGTGATTGGCCGAGCTTGGAGCTTGCTCCGGATTATGGTGATTGGCTGAGCACGCACCCGATGTGCACGCTCGGCCCGGCGTCCCTGCTAGTTACCAGGCAAGAGGGAGTAGTCGAACAGGTTATAGTCCTCAGCGTGAGCTGTGGCGACGAGCTCAGCCAGTTCCCGGCTCTTCGACAGTCGCGCCACCTCGCCCGGCCGAAGCGATCGATTGATGTGAGGAATCCGCAGATCATCGATTCCCAGATGTTGAGCGATTGTCCTGGTGGCAGTCGTCATGGTGCTAGCGGTTAGCCGGACATCGGGCAACCGAACCGATCCGTCAGCCCTCCGGTAGAAATCACTCATCGTGGGCTTCTCGGCAACCATACGCAGGAAGCGGCTCTCGTCCCAGTAAGGGGTCTCCCTACGAATTAGCAGGGGGTCCAATCGATGCAGGCCGCGCGCGCTAAGCCGTTTCCCGCCGATAATCCGGTCCTTAATCCAGTTGCCTGGGTAGTAGTACAGGCTCAGCATGCGATCCAAAGGGTGCCGGAGGCCGCCGATTAGCAGGAAGTCCGCGGCGCGGTGACCGAGCATTGTCTCGTAGAACCGAACCGTGACGTGCTTATGCGGGGTGATCGGACCGCGAATCTCGAAGTTGTCGTCGGATGCCTGTCCCGGCATCCGAAGCCTCTTGTCCTCTGAGTACGGGAACAATGCCTCGGAAATAGAGGTACCGGCGGTCTTTGGTGGGTGGATGAATATCCATCGGTACTGCTCGGAAAGCAAGGCGATTCCTGTTCGATGTTAGTGGTGCTGGCCTGTATTCGCCGATGGTACAGCGTCTCTGTTGCCGGGCTGTTTCTGTCTCCGGGTCGTAACCTCCCGGTTGCGAGTGGGAAAGGTCAGTCCCCATAGACTCAACTACTAGGCGCCAGTCTCAGATCGACCCAGTGCGTCGCTTGTTCCTCTAGCTGGCTGCAGATTGAAGGCGCCGATGAGTCAGTGCACACGACTGGGGATGCGGAGCAGCCCCCGTTCCCACCGTGCGGGGCGCCTCAGCGCGACGGAACGAGTGCGCGAGTGGTAGGCCGCAAGCGCATCTTCCGTCGAACCGCCATCTCCCTGAGTGGACGAGTTTCTGCTTCTCTAGCCCAGGCGCTTCTTCTCGCATTCCTCGCTCGTTCGCTTGGTGTGGCCGATTTCGGCGTGTATGCAGCCACATATGCGACGTGCATGTTCGCCTTTGGAGTTCTCGACTACGGACTCACGACGAGGGCTCTTGCCGCAGCAAACCTCACTGACACGCGGGGACTTTTCGGCGCCTTGGTGGTGTCGAAGAGCATCGCCCTGTTGGGCTCGCTTGCGGTCGCCCTCGCAGTTACGGCAGTGATGGGTCTGGATGTCTTCGCGCGTCTCCTCGTTGTCGTCAGTGTCCTTGCTGCCGCCGGGGACGCGCTGGGCGACACATCGCTTTCTATTCAACAAGGTGAGAAGCGTACGATCGCTGCCAATACTCTCCTTCTCACTCGCAGGCTGCTCGCGCTCGTTCCGTTTGCATTCGGCCTTACGTTCGAGGCTGCAATCGTCTGTCTGCTCGTCGGTGGGCTCATCGGAGTTGTTGCCTGCTTCGCGCTGCTCTTCCGCCGCGCAGGGAGACCCACCTCACTTCCCCTACTGCTCAGGTCGAACCACACGATGTTCCTCGCAGGACTCGGCCCGAATCTCTCACAGCTTGGCACGGCGGTTGTTGGCGCGACCAGCGGGGCCGTTCTCGCTGGTCTCTACGGCGCATCGACGCGGCTCGCAGCGCCGATGAACCTCGTCATCACAACTTTGATGCAAGTATTCGTGCCAGAGATGGCAGGCGAAGGCCCGAGCAGCCGCCGACTGGCGATTTTCAAGGGTTCGCGAAGAGTAGCGCTGGTTTTGGCTGCGGTCTTCTTGGCTGCGGTGCCGGCTTCCCCTTGGGTTACCCAGATCGTGCTCGGTGACGAGTTCCGCGCCGCGGCCCCGATTATCGGGGGTGTAATCGCTGCCGCCGCGCTCATCGCAGTCAGCCAGACCTATCTGGGTTGGTTCTATGCGACGAGCGTGCCACTCGGGGTCGGGGTAAGCATGATCGCTTCAGCGCTGCTCCGACTTTTTTTGTGTGCCTTCGCAGGGTATCTGTGGGGTGCGTGGGGACTGGCGGTGACGTTGCCACTCGTCGCAATTGTGACGCTAGTCTCGCTCCACTTGATTTGGCTTAGACAGTCGAAGGACATAGAGCGGCATTCCTAACGGAGACGAGACGAGATGACACTGGACTTCTTTATTATTGGCGCTCAGAAGGCGGCAACTTCTTCGTTGCAGGCTGCTCTATCTGCCGTACCGGACGTGTTCCTTCCGGTCGGCGAGAGCCCGTTCTTCGAGGACCCGGACTACGCGTCCAAACCCTGGCTCAGCTTCCCAGGCAAAGGCGTCCGGCAGCGAGTGGCGGGGATCAAGAGGCCAGACGCATTGTGTCGCTCGGACATCATCAACCGCGTCGCTAGCGCTTGCCCAGATGTGAAATTGATTGTGGTTCTTCGCGAGCCGATTTCGCGAGCGGTCTCGGCCTATTATCACCTCGCCAGACACGCCCACGTGCCGGCGGAGGGACTCAATGCGGGTCTCCGTAGATCACTCGAGGACTTCGACCGGGGTGTCAAGAGCCAGTCTCGATCGCTAATAACCTACGGCCAGTATGGGAAGTATCTCGGAGCCTGGCACGAGCGGTTTCCATCGGAGCGGTTCCTCGTGCTTTCACAGTCTTTTGTACGAAGGGACCTTGCCGGAGCGCTTGCGGCTTGCTGCGCCCACCTGGGAGTTGACAATCCGGGCCACGGCTTGCCGAGCACGATTGCTGACCGCAACGTGGGGCTCTACGACGACCGCTTCATCGCGATGTATGCGGCCGGGCACCGGTTGAAGACCCAAGCCGTACCAGACTCAACGCGACGGCTTCCCGCGAACAGCCGTTTGAGGCGCGCCGCGGGCAATGCGATCACGCGATCTGCGGAGTTGCTGGCCGATCACGGCCGGCGTCCCGCGGAACTTGAGCCCGACATCGCCCAGTACCTATCGGACATATACTCTGCTGACCGGGCGCTTCTGGACAGGGTTGCTCCGGCGTCCGCGGTTGACTGGGACTTCTCGTAACCTGCGCGGTTCTTGCCCCGCAGAATTACGCCGACCTGATCCGCTCATTGACGAGATCTGTCGTCCCCAGGGTTATTGCGTCAACCTTCCGAATATCCTCGTCCGAGAGGAGACCTCTCCAGTATTCGCTCGAACTCTGGACGTTCCGGTGACGGTCATGGGCGCGACCCACGGCTGGTTCGTCCGTGCCCTCGTCCTTATAGGTGTCATGAATCTTTGCCTCGACGCGGGCGGTGAACTCGAGACCCGCGCGCGCGAAGACTTTGCGGTATGCGGGCATCGGGTCGCGGATAACTGCGGCCACATCGACCCACGACACCAAGGGATCGTCGGCGGTCGCCCGCGCAAGATAGCCGTAAAGAAGCGTCCAAAGGCCAGCTGCGTTGGCCACGCTGTCCGCCTTGGGGTCTACAACCACGCTCTCCGGAGGCAGGGGGATTGTGGGTGCATCGAGTCGAATCTGATCGTGGAGATGACGCAGGTCGAACCCCCAACCGAGTCGCTTGAAGCTTGCGGCGACGGCATACGGCGATCGAACGGTGATCACAGCGGGCACCCGCTCGACCCGAGTTAGGTACGGCACGAGGAGGGACGCGAAGGGGTCTTTCCATATGACCGTGGACACGCGGGGGTCCAGCTTGCACCGGAGGTAAGAAAGCTTCGTGTGCCCACCGATGACATTCTTCGCCAGGGCGCGGACGCCTCGGTCGGTCTCGTAAGCACCCGGTTTCAGCTTCATCTGGAGCCGCAGAACGCTGCGGATCTGGGTGAGCAAGTCACTCTCCGCCGTTGACGCGATCGGGCCTTGGAAGTACACGTCGATTCCGCGCATGCCGCTGTCGGCGTTGAACGGTTCGTACACGTAGGACGCGCGGGGGGCTGCACTGAGAATGGTGCCGATCGGGGTAGTGCCCGACCGAGGCATACCCGTCACGAGCACAAACCGCTTCTTGTGCCCGGTGCGGAGCGGGCTACGCTCCTCGTTCTCGTCGGAAATCTCAGTAGCCATCATCTTCTTCCTGCGCAAGTGGTGATTCAACGAGCAACCGAGGCGACCGCAGCCTTAATCTGCTCGGCGAAGCTCTCGGGCGAGAACTTCTCCGCGTGGCGTTTAATCTCCTCGTGGTCCCATGTCTCTGGAAAAGACTCCACCGCATCAACAATCGACTCAACAGTGGGTTGGTCGATGAACGACCCCGACACGCCCTCGGCAGTTGAGTCCAGGAAGCCGCCGCTCCTTAGCAACAGTGCGGGGGTGCCAAGCGAGTTAGCTTCGATCGGTGTAAGGCCGAAGTCCTCGTGGGACACGGATACGAGGGCTCGCGCGTTCGCGTAGAGCCACCGCAGTTCAGCTTCCGACACCCGTCCTACGGCTTCTACGTTTGCGGGAAGATCGGTATCCGAGCGCGCGCCGACGAGCACAAGTCGGTGCGAAGGGAGGTTCCGGAACGCCGACACGAGGAGATCGGCGCCTTTGTAGCCGCGCGCGCGACCCACCGAGAGAAAGTAGCCTGGCTCGACGGCAACTGCCTGACGCTCACCCGACGGGTCAATGGCGACTGGCGGGTGTATCACCTGTGGCGTGATGCCGTACGCCTCCTTAACCCGTGCTGCTACCGAACTGGAGTTCGCGATGTAAAGATCCGCCGAACGGGCGCTCCGCCGGTCCCAGAAGAGCAGGAATGGTCGCAACACAGAGAGCGCAACTCGCACTAGCCGCGACTGATCCAGGACGTAGTCTTCTCGCTGGTAGAGCCATCGTGCTGGATTATGGCAGTACACGATCTTTGCTCCTCCTGATCGAGTTCGAACCCCATGCGACCACCCCGATGAGCTGCAGATCACGAGTTGTGTTTCGATTGGTGCCAGCGTCGACCAAGCAACCGGGAGAAGCGGCAGCGCCCTTCTTACGTCGCTGTGGAGCGCTCGGAGACGCCTCAGGAAGGACTGCCGAATTCGGAAGTCGTCAAACCCTTGGAATGTGGTGTTGGGCGTATAGACGGAAGTAACGAACTCCTCCGGCTTGAAAATTCGCGCCAGTTCCAACGCGACGCGCTCCGCGCCACCCGATTGAGTCAAATAGTCGTGCGCGATCGTGACGGAAGCGCGGTGCCGGTCGTCACCACGGGCTGAGCCAGCGAGTGCGGCAGTTCGCTCCCCGTTCAGCTCGGGGGCGAGGCTTCTGTCTTGGTCCTGATCATGCGACACCCGGTGATTCTATTGGCTGCGTCGTAACGCCCGTATTTCCTGAATACCGCGAGTTCGGCGGCGGGACTGGCCCCACGCCGAGTCTCGTAGCATGGTCATAGAAGCATTCTAAGAATCGCGGAGTATCTGGTGCCGAGGTAGCCGTCAGCTACTTGCCAAACCTAGGGAGAATGTCGATGACGTCCGAGATGGTGATCGTCGTCGAACCGAATCACACAGGGCACCGAATGCAGTACGCGCGTTGGCTGTACGACTGGTGTCTCGCTGAAGGCAAACGGTTCGCTCTTGCTACCGCAAGCAAAGCTCTCGTCTCGGACGAGTTCCAGGCGAGATTTGCGGATGTCCCTCATCCTGCAGTTGTCGATCTCGGGGTTCGGCAGCATGTGGGGACCCTGCGCTACCAGCTCTGGGTACTGCAGTGCCTTCGTCAGGTGCTCAAGGAGCACCCCGAGGCTCGCGTGCTTCTGCCGGAAGGGGACAAGACGCTCGCGCTCCTCTGGACGCTTGGACGAGCGTCCAGGCGAGTCGGAGTCTTGGTGATGCGGGTGCCGGGACCGGGAGGGGGGCTTGGCTCGCGGTTGAAGCGTACTGTCGTCTCTCTCTCGTCACAGGGGGGGAGAGTTCGAGTCCTCGCACCATCGCGGCCGCCCGCTGACAACTACGTGTGGAGAGGCTTCCAGGCAGCGCCTGACCCCGTCGAGCTAACGCATCGGGCGGACTCTGGAACGCCAGGGTTTCTCGAGCCCGTCGTCGGTTCATCGGATGGTCGCGTCTGGATCGGGCTTCTCGGTGCTCTGAATGCGCGCAAGAACGTCACACGAGTGCTCGATGCCGCGGCGGCGATCGAAGACCCGCAGCGCATTGGAGTCCTTCTCGCTGGACGCGTCGCGCCCGCATACAGCGCTGAGCTTGCTGTGTCCCTGGATGCTGCGCGTGCCCGGGGGGTGACGGTCCATCTTGAGGACCGCTTTCTGACCGATGCGGAGCTCGATTTCGCCATCGCTGCGGTTGACGTGGCGGTCACTGCATATTCCCATGACGCGCCGAGCGGTATCTTTGGCAAGGCGGCTTCGGTTGGTACTTACGTTGTCGCGGCCGGGAACCAGTCTCTTCGTGAGGCGATTGCGCCTCTCGGGTACCGGGCGATTTACTCCGAGTTGTCGCTTACGGGGCTCCGTGCGGCGCTTACGGAGGCGGTGACGTCTTCGCAGGAGCACCCTCGCGAACCTATCGAGCTCGCCGGACCCGCAGAGTTCGCAGCATCACTGGCCGCTACCGTCTGTTCCAACTAGCCAGTTCGGCTCTTTCTGATTTCAGCTGGGGGCTGCGTGCGTCCCCGAACAGTGAGTTCGTATCTCTTCCCGCTCGGGTCGTTGCCCGGCTGCGGGGCCGCTCTGAAGTCATGGATTGTAGCGCCATCAACATCGCGTACAAGAGGAACGCGGATAGAAACATGGGTGCGACTCCGTTGAGGGCTCCGCGTAGCACGATCGTTGCGAAGCCCATCATCAGCGCTAGAAGGAGGGCGCTGCTCGTCATGATGCCAGCTGTCCCTGCGACGAGGGCGCGGCGCTCGACTCGCGTGACGATGAGCCCGAGAAGGATAAAAACCAGGAGCACTCCGACGTATCCGAAACTGAGGTAGGCCTCGGCGGGTAGCGGGTTGGAGACGTTGGTATACCTGTAGCCCAGCGCGCCTGAGACGATACCCCCCGAGTCCACAGGCTTGCCTGGCCAGAGGTCACGCGGCACCCAGAAGAGTGCGGCGCCGAGGAAGTTCTCTCCCCATCTGAGGACGTCGAAGCGGTCGACGTAGATCCAGGAGTCGACGGTCTGTTTGAAGCCATCGAAATCGACGCCCAGCAAGTAATTGCCGACGTCACGCCCGACTGCTCCAGCAATGTCAATCTCGCCGCCGTTGCCTAGCGCTTTGATCGTCGGGAAGAACAGCAAGAGAAAGACAGGTGCTATCAATGCGAATAGCACTTTGCGTGATCTGCGGAAGAACGACGTGAGCACGGCCACGATTGCAATCACAGAGCCGAGCAGCTGAAAGCGAGAGAGTCCGGGCGGATAGTTGAGCATTAGGAAGGTTGCAAAGCTGAGTAGTGCCACGAGCCGAAATCCGCTGCTTCTCCGGCTTTCTGTGTCGCCGATCAAGAGCTGAAGGCAGATGAGCACGCCGACGAGACTGATTGACCGGCCGATGAACAGCAACTGCAGCCACCCACCCTCGGCACTCGCGATCTCGCCCCCACGCTCCGTCCGGGTGAGAAAGAGGCGTGAGCCGACGAAGGCAATGATTGCCACATTCGCGAGAAGGATTGCGACGCTGGCTTTGCGGAAGAACGGTGCCCTCATCTCTTGACCGAGCGCCCGAATCCGAGTGGGGCGGGAGCTGTCGACCTGCATTTCGGCGACGAGATATGCGAGTTGCGCGACGGAAAAAATCGCGAAACCGGTGAGTAGCTGTTGCCAGGCGTAGCTCGAGTTGAAGGGAAACACGCCTGCGTCGATTTGCAGGTATGCGGGTATCGCGATGAAGAAGAGGAAGAAGAAGCCGGTTATCAGCGAAACGCCACCGCGTCGAGAATGCAGAACAATGTACGCGAATAGGGCCACATTGGCGGCCAAGTATGCGCCGCTGGCAACCCCGAGGCTGCCATATGAATCGCTGATGGTCGAAGCCAACAGCGTCACAACGAGTAGAACGACCCCGCAGCCTTGCAGGACTCGCGCGATCACATCAGTCACTGCGGGGCTCCTGCAACACCGTCTCGCCCAGCATCACTGACTGCCATTCTGCGGCAATGTGGTTGATTCGGTAATCATCTGCCATGGCGTAGTGCTGGGACTTGAAGCGCTCTAGCTCGGCAGGATCTCGCGCAAGTCGCGTGATGAGCTCGGCAACGCCGGCACTATCTCCTTCAGTGAACAGGTTACCAAGGTTGCTCTTGTGCAAGATTGACCGCGGCCCCACATGGTCGGTTGCGATAACGCCTAACCCAGCGGCCATTGCTTCCGTCAGAACGATCCCGAACAGTTCCTCCCAGACGCCTTCCCGCTTTGAGAGCAGGACGAGGAGGTCGTGCTCCGCCATCACCTGGGCGAGCCTCGAACGCTCCCAGATGGGGTCGAGCAGGGTTATGGCGCCCTGGGTTGCGGCCGCCTCGCAGAGTGGCCGTAACGGCCCGTCGCCTACGACGGTGACGTGTGTACTTGTCCACGTGGGTGCTGCCTCGAGAAGATCGCGCACACCCTTCTTCTCGGACAGCTCACCGACGTAGATGATTCGCAGCGGTAGGGTTGAGGGGGCCGAAGGCTTTCTCGCCTCGAAGAACTCGTCCGGAACCGCGTGGGGTATGACCCTGGCATCGACGCCGAAACGGGTGACGATGTCGTCGCGCACTTCGTCCAGGACCGCAACGATCTGCACGTTCGCGTGGCGAAGAAACCTGATCCAGAGCCGCTGGAACAATCCCGTCAGCGGGCCATACTGGTGCGGGGTCGTGTGGCGCTCCCAGCGTATGCGGGACGTGTGGTAGACGACTCTGTTTTTCCGCGGAAGCGCGCCGTAGAGCAGGATGCGCCAGTCCCACGGAGCGAATCCGATGACGATGACTTCGTCCCGGAGGAAGGGAAGCTTGAGGCGGAGCGCAAGATCCGAAGCTGTCCGTCGCAGACGGGTAATGAGCGAGTCTTTGGTTCGCACCGAGGTTCGTACGAAGTCCTTCACGACGCTGTAACGGTTGGCGCCGACGATCGTGATTCTTCCCTCGGCTGCGAGACGGAAGATCGCCGGGTAGTACTTTCGTGGGTCCGTCTCGTGGATGATTCGAACTTGGGGCACTGCATCGCTCGCCATAGCTAGGCTCCGGTTGGACTCGAGCGGGGAGCGCCTGCGGGGTGAGCGGCGTCATCGAGGAAGGCCATCAGCCTCTGAGCTTGCTTGCTCCATGAGTACTGTGATGCTTTCTCGAGCCCCCTCTGCTGCATCTGATTCCAGAGTGCATGATCCGTCAACAGCTCAGTCGCGACGTGAGCGATTGACTCGGGGCGATGCGGATCGCAGTACAGCACGGCATCCCCACAGCGCTCACGAATGCTCGGGATATCGGCCGCGACGACCGGGCAGCCATTTGCCATCGCCTCGATCGGAGGCAACGGGGAGGCCTCGTAGAGGGAAGGGAAAAGGAAGAGGCGGGCGCTACGCATGTGGGCGTATACCGCTGATGCGTCGTCGATCTGCCCAAGGAATCGGAACTCGGGCGGGTAGGCGGCCCCTCCAACAGCAGATGAAAAATTGTGCCCATTGGCGCCGATGACAACGAAATCCGTGTCTTCCTGCTCTACAAGGGTGCTTGCCGCGATGAGGAGATTCTCCGCGTTCTTGCGTCGAGTCAGCGACCCCACATAAAGAATCTCGGGAGCGCGTTCGGCATACGCCTGCAGCGGCGTGTTTTTCGAGACGCCCTCTCGCAGTGCACCGTTCTGGAGAACGTGGAGATCCGCGGACTTCCGTTCAAGCTTGTAGTGGCGGAGTATTGATTCTCTTTCGACTTCGGCAACTGTGACTGTCACGTCGGAGCGTCTTAGCGCTAGCGGGACGAGAACTCGGTACAACCAACGGAATCGCCAGTTGTATGCCTTCGGGAAGTAGACGAAGGACAGGTCGTGGACCATCGTTAGGACTCTGGTGCGGGTAGAGAAGAGCGAAAGAGCCGGTGCGACGTTCCCGAAGCAGATGAGGTCGCTACCGCGGGCGTACCGGGCTAGTTCAAGCTGTTCCCAGAGGTGGCCTGAATAGCGACCGTGGGGCGTGACCTTGATTTGCCTGAGCGCGGGCGTCGTTAGAAGAGGTGAGGAGGCAGGCACGACAACCTCGACATCAATATCACCGAGTTCGCCCGCTGCGAGCAGGGAGTCGATCGCGTGGAGATACTCGATCGCGACCCGTTGCACGCCAGTTACCGGCTGACAGAGAAACCTGCCGTTGATCACAACCTTTCGGGAGCCGCTCTTGCTTTGAATGTCGCGGCTCCCGGTGGGCCCGGCCACTGCTCTAGTCCGCCGCCGTTATCGTGCCGGCGCCGACGGTTCGGTTCGTTGCCTCGTTGATCAGCACGAACGCCCCCATCGTCCTGTTACGGACGTACTCATCTGCTACGAGTGGTGTCGTCGTGCGGAGCTTCACGCGACCGATCGAGTTGAGCCCGAGTTCGCTCGCCATCTCCGTGCGGTGAAGGGTGTTCACGTCGAGCTCGTAGGAGATCTCCTTCACCACGGCACGCGCAGCGCGGGTGGTGTGGAGGATCGAGAGCTTCTGGCCGACAGTAAGAGGGACGTCATCCATCCAGCACACCATCGCGTCGATGTCCTGACTGACCTCAGGGTGGTTGCCCTTGCGGCAGATCACGTCACCGCGCGAGATGTCGATGTCGTCAGCCAGGCGGACGGTCACGGACATCGGCGGGAACGCCTCGTCGACCGGGCCGTCGGCGGTGTCGATGCCGACGATCTTCGACGAGAGGCCGCTCGGCAGCACGAGAACCTCGTCGCCGATCTTCATGACACCACTCGCGACCTGGCCGGCGTACCCGCGGTAGTCGCGGTGCGCGCTCTGCTGGGGGCGAATGACGTACTGCACCGGGAAGCGAACATCCTGCAGGTTGCGGTCGCTCGCGATGTAGACGTTCTCGAGGTGATGCATGAGAGAAGTGCCCTCATACCAGGGCATGTTCTCGGAGCGGTTCACCACATTGTCGCCAGCGAGAGCCGACAGGGGGATCGCCGTCATGTCGGTTATGTTGAGCTTCGACGCGAAGGCGAAGAACTCATCGCGGATCGACTCGAAGACCTCCTGAGACCAGTCGACGAGGTCCATCTTGTTCACGGCGAGCACGATGTGCGGCACGCGCAGCAGCGACGCGATCGTCGCGTGGCGGCGGCTCTGCTCAAGCACACCCTTGCGGGCATCCACCAACACGATCGCGAGGTCTGCCGTCGACGCTCCCGTGACCATGTTGCGCGTGTACTGCGCGTGGCCAGGGGTGTCGGCGATGATGAACTTTCGCTTGGGGGTGGCGAAGTAGCGGTAGGCGACGTCGATCGTGATGCCCTGCTCGCGCTCTGCGCGCAGGCCATCAGTCAGCAAGGAGAGGTCGGCGTACTCGTCGCCACGGGCCTTGCTCGTCGCTTCGACACTCTCGAGCTGGTCTTCGAAGATCGACTTCGAGTCATACAGCAGACGGCCAATGAGCGTGCTCTTGCCGTCGTCGACCGAACCAGCGGTCGCAAATCGCAGCATGTCCATGTTTAGAAGTACCCCTGCTTCTTCCGGTCTTCCATCGCGGCCTCGCTGACCTTGTCGTCACCGCGGGTCGCGCCGCGTTCGGTGACGCGCGTCGCTGCCACTTCTTCGATGATGAGCTCGACAGTGTCGGCATCCGATGCCACCGCTGCCGTCAAGGTTGCGTCACCGACGGTGCGGTAGCGCACCTTGCGCGTCTCGACGACCTCGTCGTCCTTGGGAGCGCAGAACTCGTTCGCAGCGAACAGCATGCCGTTGCGCACGAACACGTCACGGTCGTGAGCGAAGTAGATCGACGGGATGTCGACTTCGTATTCTCCGATGTACTGCCAAATGTCGAGCTCAGTCCAGTTCGACAGGGGGAACACGCGGATGTTCTCGCCCGGGTGCACGCGGCCGTTGTAAAGGCTCCAGAGCTCGGGGCGCTGGTTCTTCGGGTCCCACTGGCCGAACTCGTCGCGGAACGAGAACACGCGCTCCTTGGCGCGCGCCTTCTCTTCATCGCGGCGGGCGCCGCCCATGCAGGCGTCGAACTGGTTCTTCTCGATCGTGTCGAGCAGCACCGGAGTCTGGATGCGGTTGCGCGAACCGTTGGGCTCTTCGCGAACCGTGCCCTTGTCGATCGCCTCCTGCACCGATCCCACGACGAGGCGGATGCCGTGCTTCTCGACGATCGAGTCACGGAACTCGAGAACCTCGGGGAAGTTGTGCCCCGTGTCGACGTGCACGATCGGGAATGGGATCGGCGCCGGGTGGAAGGCCTTCATCGCGAGGTGCAGCAGCACGATGGAGTCCTTGCCGCCCGAGAAGAGCAGCGCGGGGCGCTCCATCTGCGCGACAACCTCGCGGATGATGTGGATCGACTCAGCTTCCAGAATCTGGAGTTGGCTGAGCGCGTACTGATTAGGCGATGTCACTCCGATGCCTTCCGTTCAGCGTTCGCGATGGCCTCGAGAATCTGCGCCGCGAACTCCGGGCGGCAGACGACGAGGTCGGGGAGGTAGGGATTTTCTTGGTTGTAGACGAGAGGGCTTCCATCGAGCCGCGACGTGTGCAGGCCGGCGGCGCGAGCGACAGCGACCGGCGCCGCTGAATCCCACTCGTATTGTCCGCCGCCGTGGACATAAGCATCCACTTCGCCGGTCACGACGGCACACACCTTGACTCCCGCCGACCCCATCGCCACGAGGGTTGCTCCGAGCTGTTCGGCGACGGCGTTGACGATCTCGGGCGGCCGCGACCGGCTCACCGCGATGCGGATCGGACCTTCAGGGCGCGCCGGGGGAGCGGGAACGGTGGCGCTCGAGAGCAAAGTCTCGGGCCCGCCGAGCGCGACAGCCCCGAGAGCGAGCTCGCCGTCTTGCCACAGCGCGACATGCACTGCCCAGTCGTCACGGCTCTCGGAGAACTCCCGCGTACCGTCGAGCGGATCGATGATCCAGACACGCTCAGCCGAGAGCCGCTCGGCTGAGTCCTTGGCCTCTTCGCTCAGCACCGCGTCGTCGGGCACGGCGTCGTACAGGCGCCCGGCGATATGTGCCTGCGCCGCGGCATCCCCGGCGTCTTTGAGCGCGCGAAGGTCATCGCCGAGGAACTCTCGGCGAGTGGTGATCAGGACTTCGGCGGCCGTACGTGCGATGGATTCTGCGAGCGATGAATCGCTCAGTGGTGCTTGTGTCATTGGTCGCTTTCCCAGTGGCTGACCGTACGCTGAGCGACCTTACCGTAAGCGTGTGTCGTCAAACGAACGCCGGGTCTCTTCCGCGTTACGCGTACGTAACAGGCCATAATCGGGTATGCGCATCTCAGCCCGAGCGGACTATGCCGTCCGAGCGACGGTCGCGATCGCGCAGGCCGGCGACGAGGTCATTTCGGCAGATGCCGTAGCCGAGGCGCAGGGGATTCCGGGCAGCTTCCTCGAAGGCATCCTGACTTCGCTGCGGCGGGCTGGAATCGTCACCAGTCGTCGCGGAGCGGCCGGCGGCTATCGGCTCGCATTGCCCGCCTCGACCGTTTCGGTGGCTGACGTCATCCGCGCCGTTGACGGACCGCTCGTGTACGTGCGCGACGCGCGACCCTCGGATGTCGACTACGTCCAGGAGCAGGAAACGCTCGCTGCCCTGTGGGTCGCACTGCGGGCAAACGTGCGTGCTGTTCTCGAGGCGACAACGATCGCCGATCTTGCTGCGGGGAGCCTGCCGGCGTCGGTGCAAGCCCTGGCCGACGAGCCACGAGCCTGGTTGAACGCCTCTTCTCTCGGCGACTGAGCCAGCGCCGACTGAACGGTTCGCAAACTGTCCATTTGCGCGTGCGGTCATTCGTGTGTCTTAATACCCACTAATCCAGTCGGATTTATCGGGAAGAGGCATCGAATGCAAACCCTGCTCCTGCTTGCGGTCGTCGGTTTCGCCGCCCAACTCGTCGACGGCGCGCTGGGCATGGCCTACGGCGTCACCTCCACGACCCTTCTGCTGCTCATCGGCGCGAGTCCCGCGGCAGCGAGCGCATCCGTGCACCTTGCCGAGATCGGGACGACCCTCGCGTCCGGTCTGTCTCACTGGCGATTCGGCAACGTCGACTGGAAAGTCGTCGCCAAGGTCGGCATCCCCGGCGCGATCGGAGCCTTCCTCGGCGCGACGCTGCTCTCGAACCTCTCGAGCGATGCGGCGCGACCTCTGATGAGCGGCATCCTGCTCGCTCTGGGCTTCTATGTGCTCGTGCGGTTCACCTTCCGGGCGATCCCGAAGCCCGATGGCTCCAGGCCGCTTCGACTGCGGTTCCTCGCGCCACTGGGCCTGTTCGGTGGCTTCATCGATGCCACCGGCGGTGGCGGATGGGGTCCGGTCGGAACCCCCGCGCTTCTCGCCAGCGGACGGATGGAGCCCCGAAAGGTGATCGGCACCATCGACACGAGCGAGTTCCTCGTGGCCATCTCGGCCAGCGTCGGCTTCTTCATCGGCCTCGGCTCGCAAGGATTCGACCTCGGTTGGGTCCTCGCACTGCTCATCGGCGGCCTGATCGCAGCTCCTCTCGCCGCCTGGCTCGTGCGCATCATGCCGCCGCGCCTGCTCGGCTCGCTCGTGGGCGGGATGATCATCTTCACCAACACTCGCACGATCATGCTCGGCGTTGACCAGGCCGGAGGACTTCTCACGTGGTGGGTGCTCGGCGGGGTCCTCGTGCTCTGGGTGGCTGCGGTGTGGATCTCGGTGCAAGCCGTGCTCACCGACCGTCGGATCGCCCGACGCGAGCAGGAGCCTGAGCGAACACTCACCGAGGCTGCCGAGTGACGACGTGCGCAAAGAGACGTGCGCAAAGAATTGACGAGCCGTTAACACGCCTGAACTTGCTTCACCCGCATCCGTGCCGTTGAATACCGACTAATCCGGTCGGAATTTACGAGGGGGCACCGCATGGATTGGGGACTTGCCCTTGCGGGTCTCGGAATCGGCATCGTCGTCGGTCTGACCGGCATGGGCGGTGGCGCCCTGATGACGCCCGTGCTCGTGCTGTTCTTCGGGGTCTCGCCGCTCACGGCCGTCTCCAGTGACCTCATCACGAGCGCGTTCATGAAGCCCGTCGGCTCGATCGTGCACATGCGTCACGGCACTGTGCACTGGAAGATCGTGCTCTGGCTCGTGGCCGGCTCGGTGCCTGCTGCCTTCTCGGGAGCCCTGATCATCAGCGCGATCGGCCCGATGGAAGAGGTCAACAACTTCGTCAAGACCGCGCTCGGCGTCGTGCTGCTCATCGCTGCGGCGCTCCTTATCGTGCGCGCCTACATCGCGATGCGCACACACGCCCGCATCATGCGCGGCGAAGAGATCGCACGCCCTGAGGTCGCCGACAAGGACATCAAGGTCAAGATCGTCACCACCGTGATCGTCGGCATCGTCGGTGGCCTCATGGTCGGCCTCACCTCGGTGGGCTCGGGATCGTTCATCATCATCACGCTCATGGCGCTCTACCCGATGCTCTCGGCCAACCGCCTCGTCGGCACCGACCTCGTACAGGCAGTGCCACTCGTGATCGCTGCAGCCGCCGGTCACCTGCTCTACGGCGATGTCGACTGGGGCATCGTGTGGCCGCTGACCATCGGTGCGATCCCCGGGGCCTATCTCGGTGCCCGGCTCTCGTCGCGCGTGTCGGGGACGATCATTCGACGCGCTCTGGCCCTGGTGCTCTTGGCCGCGGGCCTCAAGATGCTCAAGGTGTCGAACGAGTGGACCCTCATCCTCGTCATCAGTGCCTTCGTGATCGGTACGCTGGGCTGGATGTATCTGCGCACCCGCCACGGACTCAAGCCCACGCAGCGCCAAGAGAAGCGCGCCCGCGAACTACAAGAGACCCCGAGCGGCGACACCGAGTCGCCCTCGTGACCGCCCGCGTCACGCTTAGCCCGGCCGGAGTTGCCGAGCTTGAACTCGTGCTCGCCGGCGGCCTCGGATCGGTCGCCTATGCGTCGGAGGACGGCGGAGGCCGCCTGCGGACGTCTGAGGCCCTCGTGAGCGGAACCGTGGAACTGCTCGACCAGGAGGGCACACCCCTCGCCGCGGTCGAGGTCGATGGCGCCGCCGCGGGCGAATGGCTCGTCGGACCCGTAACTCAGCTTCGTCCCTTTGGGCACCAACTGCACCGTGACCGTCGCATTGGCGCCCAGACTTCGCACGCGCCCCGCGCAGTGGTCGTCCTGGGCGACCTTCCCGGCGAAGACGACCCGCGCTGGAATTCACTCGATCAACGACCGCTCGTCGTGCTGGACACCGGCCACTACGCGGAAGCGCTCAGCCGGGATGTGCGTCGTGCTCTCGCTGCCGGTTACGACGTTCGGGTCCTTCCCGCGCCCGATGCGGCGCTGCGGCCCCGGGGTGACTGGAGTGACGCTGTTGCCGCAGCCGCCCACGCGCTTGTCGCTGACGAGGTGGAGGTCTGGGACACCGAGCGCGCGGTCGGCGACGGTCTCGTCATCCTGCTCACCGGCCTCTCAGGCTCGGGCAAGTCCACGATCGCGAAGCTCCTGGCCGAACGCCTCGGCGAGGTGGACGACCGCACGGTCACACTGCTCGACGGCGACGAGGTGCGACTCATCCTGTCGTCCAAGCTCGGCTTCTCGCGCGAAGACCGCCTCATGAACGTCCGCCGCATCGGCTGGGTCGCGGCGCTGATCGCGAAGCACGGCGGGATCGCTGTCTGCGCGCCGATCGCTCCGTATGCGGAAATGCGTGCCGAGATGCGAGAGCGAGCCGAGAACGTCGGGCGCTTCATGCTGGTCCACGTCTCCACGCCCCTGGAGGTCTGCGAAGCGCGCGACCGCAAAGGCCTCTATGCCAAGGCGCGTGCTGGCGAGATTCCGCAGTTCACGGGTATCAGCGACCCCTACGAAACGCCCACCGACGCCGATCTGGCGATCGACGCCAGTGTGGTGAGCCCCGAGGACGCCGTCGACCAGATCGTCGCTGCACTCCCGCGCTGAGGGCCGGATTACGCTGCTCGCTCGGGCGCCGTTGCGCTCGGTTGTGGCCGGTCTACTTCTTGTCGGAGTGGCCGTACCCGTAGCCGTATCCGTACCCGTAGCCATACCCATAGCCGTACATGTACGAGTCGGGCCCCTTTGTCGGCGCCATCGTCATCACGAGACCGGCGACCTTCGCCCCGACCGTCTCAAGTGCTTCGAGAGCACCGTCAAGCTGATGCGTCGTCGTGCGACCCGCAGCGGTGACGACGATCGCGCCAGCGGTGAGTCGGGACAGCACCGCGGCATCCGTGACCGGAAGAAGCGGCGGAGCGTCGCAGATCACAACATCGAACGTGTTGACGAAGTCGTCGAGGAGCGCCTTCATCTGCGACGAACCGAGGAGTTCGGACGGGTTCGGCGGTACCTTGCCCGCGGGAAGCACGTACAGAGGGCGGCGACCCCAGGGGAGCATCACATCGGTGACCTTCGCGCGCCCGATCAAGACGTCCGTCAACCCGACCGCGCCCTCGATACCGAGGTAATCGGCGACCTTCGGCTTGCGCAGATCGGTGTCGAGCAGGGCCACGCGCTTGCCGGCGTCCGCGAGAGCGATCGCGAGGTTCACCGCGGTCGTCGACTTACCCTCGCTGGGAATGCTCGAGGTGATGACGAACGTCTGGCCGCCATCCAACTCGATGAACTGCAGGTTGGTGCGCAGGGCTCGGAACGCCTCGGCGCGCTGGTTCGTGGGGTCGGCTTCGAGGATGATCGGGCGCTCGGCCGCCTTCGGGTCGAAGGGGATGACGCCGATCATCGGACGATCGGTCAGCTGAGCGACATCGCGCGGCGTACGCACCTTGGTGTCGAGCACAGTGCGCAGGATGGCGAACGCGACACCCAAGGCCAGACCGATGAGCCCACCGAGCGCGAGGTTCAGCGGAACGTTCGGGCTCACGGGAGCGCTCGACGGCAGCGCCGGGCGGATGACGGACAGGCGCACGGGGCTCGCGGTGAGTCCCGCCGTCGTCTCGATCTCTTCCACGGCATCCGACAGGCTCGCGGCGGTGGCGTTCGCGATGTCGGCGGCCAGCTGGGGGTCGGCATCCTGCACCGACACGTTGATGATCGCGGAGTTCAACGGCGATGAGACCGAGATCTGCTTTGCGAGCTGACTTGCCGTCGTGTCGAGACCGAGGTCGTCGATGACGGGGTTGAGTACGACCGGAGATGTCGCGACGAGCACATACGACGGCACCCGATCGAGGGAGAAGTTCGATCCCTGGTTCAGGTCCTGAATGGTTCCCGAGCCCGCCTGCGTCGAGACGAAGACAGAGCTCTCGGCCTCATACAGCGGCGTGCGCGTCAGGGAATATGCGGCGGCGGCACCCACACCGACGAGCGTCAACGCAAGAATGATGAGCCAGTTCTTGCGCAGGATGTGTAGGTAGTCGCGGAGCTCCATGGTGCCTCTCGGTTGGGGATCCTCGAACTATCCTCACACACCCGGTATTTCGCGCTGGTATCCGGCTGGTATCCGGTTGGGGCGGCGGAGGGGGGGTTTCGTCTCGCTTCGCTGCTCAACGACCGGCGAAGGGCTGCTTCCACGGGCAACCGCGAACGCGGCGAGCAGTCCGTGCGGTGCGCTGCGGCGATCTCGGCGGTGTGGCCGCGGAAACCGGTGCCTACTGGTTGCTGAACGCGGCGTCGAACGACTGCTCGGGAAGCTGCCACAGCAGCGAGCGCACGTACGTCACGGCCTCGGCGGCGCCGTGGAGTCGGTCCATGCCGGCATCCTCCCACTCGATCGAGATAGGACCGGCGTAGCCGATCGCCGCGAGCGCCCGGAAGGCATCGTCCCAGGGCACATCGCCCCGCCCCGTCGAGACGAAGTCCCACGGTCGGCGTGGGTCACCCCAGGGGAGGTGCGAGCCCAATGTGCCGCCGCGACCGTTCGTCGCGCGCACTCGTGTGTCCTTGCAGTCCACGTGGTAGATCCGGTCCTTGAAGTCCCAGATGAAACCGACCGGGTCGACCCGCTGCCACATCATGTGGCTGGGATCCCAGTTGAACCCGAACGCGGGGCGGCGATCGATCGCCTCGAGGGTTCGCACGCTCGTCCAGTAGTCGTAGGCGATCTCGCTCGGATGCACCTCGTGCGCGAATCGCACACCCTCGGCGTCGAAGACGTCCAGGATCGGGTTCCACCGGCGGGCGAAGTCCTCGTAACCAGCGTCGATCACCGTGGCATCCACCGGCGGGAACATCGCGACATACTGCCAGATCGACGAGCCGGTGAAACCCACCACCGTGTCGGCGCCGAGGCCTCTCGCCACCCGGGCGGCCCGCTTCATGTCGTCGGCGGCGCGCTGACGCACCCCCTCAGGGTCACCGTCGCCCCACACGTAGTCGCGCACGATCGCCTGGTGACGGAAGTCGATGGGGGAGTCGCACACCGCCTGGCCGGCGAGGTGGTTCGAGATCGCGAACACTTTCAGCCCGTACCGGTCGAGCACCTCGAGGCGCGAGCGCAGATACGCAGGGTCCTCGTCGGCGCGACGCAGATCGAGGTGGTCACCCGACGCGGCGATCTCGAGCCCGTCATAGCCCCACTCCGCCGCACGCCTCGCGACCTCGTCGAAGGGAAGATCCGCCCACTGGCCCGTGAACAGGGTGACCGGATGCCGTGCCTCGTGCGTCGATGTCATGCTGCGTTCGCCTCCCGGCGGGCGGAGTCCGTGGCGTGAGCCCAATCGCCCGACTCCGACGAGGCGATCACGGCTTCGGTGAGACGGGCTGCGCGCACCCCGTCGGCAAACGAGGGCAGCCCCTCGACGCGCTCACCACGGATGCTGCGGTGCACGTCGGCGAGAAACAGCCCGAAACAGTCAAGGTACCCCTGCGGATGGCCGGAGGGAACCAGCAGATACGGATCCAGTCCGCGGGCATCCGCCGACGTCTCGTCACCCTTCGGAACGATCGTGACCTGCTCACGCGCGCCGATCCACAGATCGTTCGGGTTCTCTTGATCGAACGCGTACGACTGCGTCTCCCCGTCGATCGACAGCCACAGGCGGTTCTTGCGACCCGGTGTGGCCTGAGACACCACGAGCGACCCGGATGCGCCGCGATCGGTCTCGAACAGCATCGTCACGCCGTCCTCGGTGAGGACCGGAACCTCGCCCTCGGCCGAGATCCGCGAATCGTGCAGCCGCGAGCGGGTTGCGATGAGCCGCACGATGCGGTGCCCGCTAACGAACTCGAACAGGTCGCACCAGTGCACACCGATGTCGGCGAACGCGCGCGACGCCCCATCTGCCAGACGCCAGTTCGTGCTCGAACGGTCCGACATCCAGTCCTGCAGATAGTGGCCGTGCGCCAGCCAGATGCGCTCATCGCCGGCCGCGATCCGCGAACGGGCCTCTCGCACGGTCGGGTAGAAGCGGTAGACGAAGGGCACGGCGTGCACGACACCGGCGGCGTCTGCGGCATCCTGCAGGCGCTGCGCATCAGCCAGCGACAACGCCAACGGTTTCTCGCAGATCACATGCTTGCCCGCCGCGATCGCCGCCTCGGCGTACTTCACGTGGAAGGCGTTCGGGGTGCACACGTGCACGAGATCGACGTCGGGGTCGTCGATGAGTTCTTGGGGGGTCAGGACCCGCCGCACGCCCTCGTCCTGGGCGGTAGCCCGTGTCCGGTCCTGATCGCGTCCCGCGAACGCGACGACCGTGCCGCCGGCCGACCGCACTGCTCGCGCGTGCGCGCGACCCATGAACCCGGTACCGATGATCCCACTGCGAATCGGCTCCATCGCGCTACTTCTTTCTCGAGAGGGCGACGGCCGCGATGATGATCGCGCCACGAACCACCTGCTGCTGGGCCACATCGAGCCCCGCAAGGATCAGGCCGTTATTGACCAGGCCCATGAACAGCGAACCGAACAGGGTGCCGATGATCGCCCCGCGACCGCCGAACAGGCTCGTGCCGCCGAGGATCACCGCGGCGATTACCGTAAGCTCATCGCCCTGGCCCCACTGGAAACGGCCAGACTCGAGGCGCCCCGCGTACAGCATCCCCGCGAACGCGGCGACGATGCCCGACACGAGCAGCACCGTGAACTTGATGCGCGCGGTGTTGATGCCGGTGAAGCGCGCCGCGGTCGGGTTACCGCCCGTCGCGAGCACCTTCCGACCGTAGCGCGAGCGGTTCATGATGACCCATCCGAGCGCGACGATCACGGCCGTCCACACCAGCAGACCCGGGACCGGGCCGAAGTCGCCGCCGCCGAAGATCATGACGTACACGTCGTCGGTGATCGGTTGCGGGGCCGAGCCCGTGATCCACTGCGCGATACCGGCCGCCAACCCGAGCATGCCCAGGGTCACCAGGAATGAGGGGATGTTCAGCAGCGCGACCAGGCCGCCGTTGACGGCGCCGATGATCGCGCCCGAGGCGAGCCCCGCCAGGATGCCGGGCACCAGCCCGAAGTTGGTCACAGTGATCGCCGTCACCACCGAACTCAAGCCCGCGATCGAGCCGACGCTCAGGTCGATCTCGGCGGCAGCGATGACGAACGTCATCGCGATCGCCATGATCGAGATCGTCGCCGTCTGCCGCGCGATGTTGAGCAGGTTGTTGCCTGATAGGAATCCGTCGTTGCCGAGCATCACGGCGAAGAGGATGAACACCACGACGAACGCGATGTAGATGATGTTGCTGCGCCAGTCCATGCGGGCGGTCAGACGCCGCCACATCGAGGTGTTCTCGGCGCTCACAGAGGTGCTCATGCGGCCTCTCCTTGGATGATGAGTTGGAGTTGTTCTTCGCTGCTGATCTGCGAGCGAGTGAGTTCGCGATCCGTGCGCCCGCCGCGTAGGACGACGACACGGTCGGCGACGGCCAGCAGCTCGGGAAGCTCGGAAGAGATGAACAGCACGGCGTTGCCCTGCGAGGCGTAGTCGCGCACGATGTCGAGGATCTCGGTCTTGGTGCCGATGTCGACGCCCGCCGTCGGCTCGTCCATGACGAGCAGCTTCGGATCGGTGTTGATCCACTTCGCGACGACGACCTTCTGTTGGTTGCCGCCCGAGAGCAGGTTCACGGGAGCGTACGGGTCGGCTGTCTTGACCGAGAAGCGCTCGACGAGGTCCTGCGTCATGGCGCGCATCCGTGCCGTGCTCACCAGGATTCCCGCCATGAGGCGGTCGAGGACCGGCAGCATGAGGTTCGCCGAGACCGAATGTTCGAGCACGAGGCCCTGTTCGCGGCGGTCCTCGGGGATCAGGGCGATGCCGGCCCGCTGCGCCGCAAGCGCGCTGCGGAAGCTGACCGTCCGCCCGTCGATCCGGATGGTGCCCGACGACGGTCGATCGATGCCCGCGATGACCCGGGCGAACTCGGTGCGACCGCTCCCCATGAGGCCCGCGAGACCGACGATCTCGCCCGCACGCACCGTCACGTCGACATCCACGAGGCCCGTGTCGCTGGCGACGTGCTCGGCGGCGAGGATCACGCGATCGTCGACGCCGCGCTCGCGCTCACGGTAGACGAGGTCGCTCGCCAGACGCCGGCCGATGATCGCCTCGATGATCTGCGCCACCTCGACGTCGGCCACGCGGTCGCTGAGGACCACCCGCCCATCGCGCAGCACCGTGATGCGCTGGGCGACGCGGCGGATCTCGTCCATGCGGTGCGAGATGTAAACGATCGCGATCCCACGAGCCGTCAGCCGTTCGATGAGCTCGAACAAGCGCTCCACCTCGTGGCTGGCCAGGCTTGCGGTCGGCTCGTCCATCACGAGCACGGTGGCGTTCTTGGCCACTGCTTTCGCGATCTCGACCAGCTGCCAGTACGCGGTGCCGAGAGTCTCGACACGGGCCGCCGGGTCGATGCTCACGCCCAGGTCGGCGAAGATCCGCGCAGCCTCGCGCTCGGCGGCGCGGTCGTCGATGAGGCCCAGCTTGGAGCGCAGCTCCCGGTTCAAGAAGATGTTCTGCGCGACCGTCATCGACGGCACGAGACTGAACTCCTGGAACACCATGCCGATCCCGACCCTCTCGGCATCCGCGGGGTTGCGGATCTTCACCGGCTCGCCGTTGACCTCGATCTCACCGGAGGTGATCGGATGCACGCCCTGCAGCACCTTCATGAGGGTCGACTTGCCCGCACCGTTCTCGCCCGCCAGAGCGTGAACCTCACCCGCATGGATGTCGAGATCGACCTCCTTGAGCACCTCGACGGGCCCGAAGCTCTTGACGATGCGGCGCATCCGCACCGCGGGTGCGGACGAATCAGACATCGCCGCCGTCGCGCGCAGGAATCTTCACCCATTCGCCCGACTGGCCCGACTCGAGGATCGCGTCGTCGACCAATGCTGCGGCGTAGCCGTCGGCGAAGTCGGGACGCACCCGGCTGCCGTCGACGATCGCCTTGATGACGTCGTGGGCTTCAATGATCTTCGTCTCGCCGTACCCGATGCCCAGCGCGGGGATGGGCCACAGGGCCTCACCGTAAGGCGTGTTCGGTCCCGTGTAGACGGTGCGGAAGCCGCGGCGGTCGGCAGGGTCGCTCTTGAACGCGACCTGCAGCTCGTCACGGTTCTCGTAGTTGAAGAAGATCGAACCCTCGGTGCCGTGGATCTCGAAGGTGATGAAATTGTTCCGACCCCACGCGTTGCGCGTCGCCTCGATCGAGCCCACGGCACCGTTGTGGAAGCGCACCAGTGAGATGGCCTCGTCGTCGACATCCACCGCACCGCGGGGCCCGTCGGACTTCGACGCACCGCCGAGGGCGTCGAAACCGCTGGTCTGCAGCGGGCGCTCGGCGATGTAGGTCGAGGTGATCGAGTTCACCGCGGAGATCTCGCCGACGAGATACCGGGCGATGTCGACGACGTGGCTGCCGATGTCGCCCACCGCACCCGATCCGGCGACCTTCTTCTGGAAGCGCCAGCTCAGCGGCGAGTCGGGGTCGGCGCTCCAGTCCTGCAGATACGTGCCGCGGAAATTCAGGATGCGACCGATCGCGCCCTCGTCGATGTACTTCTTGGCCAGCGCGACAGCCGGGGTGCGACGGTAGTTGAAGGCGACGGCGCTGACGACACCGGCGCGCTCAACTGCTTCGAGCATCTGTAGCGCCTCAGCGGAAGTGGGCGCGAGGGGCTTCTCGCAGATCACGTGCTTGCCCGCCTCGGCGGCGGCGATTGCGATCTCGGCGTGCAGGTTGTTGGGGGTCGCGATGTCGACGAGGTCGACCTCGGGGTCGTTGATCACGGCCTCCCACGAACTGGACGACGTGTTCCAGCCGTAGCGGTCCGCAGCGGTGCGCGCCAGGTCCTCGGTGGCGTCGACGACGACGTGCTTGACGGGGCGTGCCGGGGCCGGCCAGAAGAACATGGGCATGGCTGAGTACGCGAGCGAGTGGGCCTTGCCCATGAACCCGCCGCCGATCATGGCGATCTTGATGTCTTGCATGTCGTCTCCGATGTCAGGGGTCAGTAAGAGGAAGAAGGATGGTGGGGGTGGATGCGGGCGGCATCCACCCCCGGAAGGGATTGGGTCAGTCGACGTATGCGTCGGTGACCGAAGCCGGCGGAGCCGAGTGGTACACGAGCTCCCACGCCTCGAGGACGTTCGCGTGGTCGACCGGCAGCGAGCTCAGTGCGACGTACGGCGGCACCTCGATGCCAAGGATCGACAGGGCTGCCAGACCCGCCTCAGCGACGCCCTGGTCGTAGGGCAACTGGGCACCCAGACCGACGATCATCTCGTTTTCGGCGAGAGCGATCGCCACGTTGGTCCCGAGGTCCTCGGTCGCGATCTTGATGTCGGTGCGGCCGTTCTCGCGAGCGGCAGCCATGACACCCTCGGCGGGGACGTCCCAGACGGCCCAGATGCCGTCGAGGTCGGCGTGCTTGGTGAGCATCGCCGTGGTCGCCGCCTGCGCATCACCGGCGAAGTCGGGACCGGCGATGCCCTGCTGCTCAACGATCTCGATGTCGGGGAACTGCTCGGTGATCGTGTCGACGAAGCCGTCGTAGCGCTGCTGGGTCACGAAGAAGTCCGCCTCGTGGTAGATCGCACCGATCTTGCCCTGGCCGCCCAGTGCCCGCGCCAGCAGGTAGGCGGAGGTCACGCCGTTGCCGTAGTTGTCGGCCGACACCATCGAGACGTAGTCGACGCCGGGGGTGAAGCCCTCGGGGACGTTGTCCATGAAGACGAGCTTGACGCCCTGCTCCGCGGCCTTGCGGTATGCGCTTGCGGTCGCGACCGTGTCGGTCGGGATCGAGACGATGATGTCGGGGTTCTGGGCCAGAACGGTCTCGATGTCGGACACCTGCTTGGCCGGGTCGAACCCGGCATCCGTGGTGGCGATGACCTCGATGCCGAGGCGCTCGAACTCCGCGTTCAGGCCCGCGATCTGGGCGTTGGCCCAGTCGTTGCCGCCGTAGTGCATGACAATGGCCGCGGTGAGCCCCATCTCGGCGACCTGGGCCGCCTGCTCGTCGGTGACGACAGCCTCGGACGCCGGTGCCGGCTCCTCGCCGTTGGGGCCGGTGCTCAGCACCTGGCCCGTGATCTCCTGCAGCGCGGCATCGATCTCTGCGGCGATCGCAGGATCGACGTCCGAGCCCGAGTCCCCGCCGCCGGCCGGCGTGCATCCGGCGAAGGCGAGGACGCCCACGACGGCCATGGCCGCCACGAGTGACTTCTTGATGTGCATGGTCACGTGCTCCCTTGCGTGTGATTGAGGGACGAATGGTGCTTCGTCCCCTCCTCCGGAACCGCCTTGGCTCCGGAACCCGTCTCGTCCCTCGCGTTCCGAGACGTTCCCGACCCGACGGATCAGGAAACGAGCCCCTCGGAGGAGAGGAACTCGAAGCTTCGCTTCGCGGCCGCGCTCGCGTCGCCGGCGTAGCCGTCGAGCTCGACCGTGATCCAGTCGTCATACCCGGCATCCACGACCGCCCGGATGATCGCGCTCATCGGCAGGTCGCCCTCGCCGAGGGGCATGAAGCCGCCCGCCTCGGCGTCGAGGTCTTTCAGGTGGACGTTGACGAGGCGGTCGGCATAGCGCTGGATGACCGCAACGGCATCGCCGCCCCCTCCTGCGATGTGCGCGACGTCGGCGCACAGCCCGATCGAGCTCGCCCCGAACAGCGCATCGATCTGATCGGGGCTCTCGGCGATGCTGCCCAGGTGCGGGTGGTAGCTGGGGATGAGCCCGGCATCCTCGGCCCGGCGAGCGACCTCGTCGAGCAGCGAGGCCATGATCTCGTAGTCGGCCTCCTGGCGGCCGGTGTGACGGATCGCGCCGCCGCCGAGCACGAAGTGCCGGGCGCCCAGCGACGAGGCGAGCGCGATCGAACGCGTGAACCGCGCCAACTCGTCGGCGTGCGCGTCGCGGTAGATGAAGTGTCCGCCCGAGTACACGCCTACGGGGGTGAGCCCGCGGTCGGCCGCAGCCGCGCGAAGCGTCCGCATGTCGTCCTCGAAGGGGAGCAGGTTGCCGTCGAACAGTTCGAAGCCGGCGAAACCGGCGGCAGCCGCCGCGTCGAGACCCACCGTCACATCGCCCGGAGTCACATAGAAACCGGACCCGATGTCGGT
This sequence comes from Microbacterium schleiferi, assembly GCF_020781975.1. Classification (GTDB taxonomy): domain Bacteria; phylum Actinomycetota; class Actinomycetes; order Actinomycetales; family Microbacteriaceae; genus Microbacterium. Next base: position 70,747 of record NZ_JAJGNI010000002.1, on the reverse strand, counting down.
CACGGCGCCGGGAGTGCCGACCACACCGCCCCAGGCATTCATCTCGAACGCGAGCTTCACGGCTGTCTACCTCCTCGTAGGGGATCGTCGCAGCGACGTTAGCACTTATGACTTTTTCAAGTCAATAGTAGATACCGTAAGAGCTATAAAGTTCCGCACTTTGACCTTCTCAAGACGCAATGACATGATTTCTGCATTCTCTGATGCGGCATCGAAGAGACAAGGGAGCGGAGATGGGTACGGTCGGGGCCGGCGACCTCTTTCGGATCCTCCGCGATGGGAGCCCCCGCACCCGGGGGGAGCTCGTCGACGAGACGGGACTCGCGCGCACGACCGTCGTTGTCCGTCTCGCGGCGCTGCAGGAGATCGGCCTGGTCTCATCGCTCGGAAACGCAGCGTCGTCAGGCGGAAGACCCGCGTCCCGCGTCGCGTTCGACGCATCGGCGCGCACGGTCGTCGCGGTCGACCTCGGCGCTACCCATGGTGTCGTCGGAATCACCGATCTTCGCGGGGAGGTGCGCATCACCGAGCGCCGCGAGCTCGATATCGCCGCTGGCCCCCAGGCCACGCTCGACTGGGTGATCGAGGCTGCCCAACGGCTGCTCGCCGATCTCGATGTCGACCCGAGCACGGTGCTCGGCGTCGGGATCGGGGTGCCGGGTCCGGTGCAGCACTCGACAGGCAGGCCGATCCGTCCGCCCATCATGCCGGGGTGGGATGGATTCGACATCCCGGCATTCGTTCGGGAGCGGATCGATGTGCCGACGTTCGTGGACAACGACGTGAACGTCCTCGCGATCGGTGAACGGGCGACATCCTGGCCCGACGTTGACGACCTGCTGTTCATCAAGGTGTCCACGGGCATCGGAGCGGGTGTGATCTCGGGTGGCAGTCTGCAGCGTGGAGCGCAGGGATCGGCGGGAGACATCGGTCACGTGCAGGTTCCGCACTACTCGCTGGACGAACGTGATCTCGAAGCGATCGCCAGCGCCCCCGCGATCGCGCAGGAGCTTTCAGCTGCCTCCGGCGAGAGGGTGCCGCCGGGCGCCGTCGCGGAGCGCATCCGGATCGGGGACCCCGTCGCCATCGCCGCGGCCCGAGACGCGGGGCGAGCCATCGGCGAGGTCGCGGCCATGTGTGTGAGCCTGCTCAACCCCTCGACGGTCGTCGTCGGCGGTCGCCTCGGCGTGCTCGTGCAAGAGATCATCGCCGGCGTGCGGGAAGTCGTGTACAAGCGGTCTATCCCCCTGTCCACCCAATACCTGAACATTGTGCCGGCTCGCGGCGGCATCGATGCCGGCGTCCGCGGAGCAGCGCTCATGGTCATCGACGAACTCCTCTCACCCGAAGCCATCGACCGAATGGTTGCCGACCTCGTCGGGCGCTCGTCGTCCGGGCAACGGGAGTCATCGAACTCGCGGTAACGATCCGGGCCAGTGTCGCCCGGACGATGCGTCGTCCGCGGTTCAGTCCTCCTGGAGCCGGATCGTCGCGGACGGGCACAGCTCTTCGGCCTCCCGAGCGGCGGCCCATTCGGGCTGCGGGGGGTTCTCGTCGAGAACCCTGACGAATCCGCCGTCCTCGTCGCGGTTCGCGAACGCGCTCGGCGCCCGACGCCCACAGGTGCCGGACGCGCTGCACGTGGTCGGGTTGATGCGCTCGCACCAGTTTCTGCAGGGCGGGAAGATTCGGACGCGGCGCCCGAGGGAAGAGGTGATGCTCGATCTGGTACTCGAGGCCCCCCTTGAGGAAGTGCACATGCGGTCCTCCCCGGACGTTGCGCGACATGCGGACCTGGCGTCGCAGGAAGTCGATATCGGCGTCGTGCGGGAGCGGTCGGCATCCCGATGTGGTTCGGCGAGAACGCCCCGGCGAGCAGAAAGCCGAACACGGCGGCCTGCACCAGCACGAACGAGATGGCCATCAGCGGCGGGAGCACGACGAACAGCAGCGCCAGCTAGCCGAACACGCGGATGCCCACGAAGAGGATCTCCGTCCAGCGGAACCTCACGTTCTTGCCGGTGAGGATCGTCCGGAACGCCTCCACATAGCGATCACCACCCACTGCCGTCTCCCATCCGATCTCGCCGGGCCGCTGATCGCGACAGTATGAGGTCGGTTGGCCTCTCCCCGAGGGCCTTGTGTGAAGCGCGTTCGCTCGCTACCGCCCGCGGGTCCGGGATGGGGCGTCACGTCACAGCAGCGCTCCTTGCCGCTGCCATCTCTTCGACAGCGGGAAGGAGCGGCGTGTGCGCCAGCGGCAAGGCGTCGCAATGCACCTCTCAGATCGCAGCGCCGATGTCGGTCTGCGCGAAGTCGTCACCCTTGAACAGCAGTGCCGCGCCCAGGCTGCGGGCGAGCGCATATGAGTAGCAGTCGCCCATGTTCAGTGATGCGGCGTGGCGACCCTTGCCGAATCGGCGCCACGCTGCAGCTGCAATAGACGCCCGAGCGGCGTCGAACGGGTCGACTGTGACGCGAGCGCGAGAGATGAGGGCTTCGAGATCCCGGGTAGCTGCTGGCCCCTGACGGGCTTCGGCCACGATCGTCGCCTCCACGAGCGTTGCCGCGCTCACGTGCAGGTCGCCAACGTTCTCGGCGATCACGTGGGCGAAATGCGACGCATCCTCTTCGCCGAGGACGATGGCCATCAATGCTGACGTATCGAGTGCAACCGTCATCGGGGCAGGCCGTGCTCGTCGTAGCCGAGGATCTCGTCGGCCGACCGCGGATCCAGGGTCGCCCGATCGCGCCCTCGGGAGATGATCGCCTCGAGGTCGGCCTGCACGTCAGGTGTCGTGCTCTGTGCCCTGACTCGATCGAGGCGCTCGGCGAACGCCCGCCGCGCGGCAACCGTGATGCTCTCGCCCGTTGCATCAGCGAGAGCGCGCACCAAACGGTCGGCTTCCGGGTCCTTGATATTGAGAGCCATGACGAGATTCTACCTCTCAAGGAAGAAAGGGGGATGGATAGGGAGAAGTATACTCCTGCTACAGTATGAGCATGAAGACCGAGCGGCTTCAGGTGCTCATCGAGACGGAGCAGCGCGAACGGCTTGAGCGGGTCGCCGCTCGCCGTGGAGTGTCGGTTGCCTCGCTCGTCCGTCGAGCGATCGATGTCGCCTACCCCTCGGGCCTCGAGCAGAATGCCGCAATTGCTGCCAGCATCCTTGCTGCGGAACCGATGGACGTTCCCGAACCCGAGGATCTGCGCGCCGAACTCGACACCATCCGTGGGCGCGCATGATCCTGCTTGATACGACGGCGCTCGTCTACGCGGTCGGGTCCGAGCATCCGCTGCGGGAACCGTGCCGGGCACTGATCTCGGCGATCGGTGACGGACGGATTGCGGCAACGACCACCGTCGAGGTGCTTCAGGAGTTCACCCACGTCCGCGCGCGGCGGCGTGGGCGTGACGACGCCGCGGAACTCACCTCCCAGTTCGCGGCGCTGTTATCTCCACTCCTCACGGTCGACGCCGCCGACCTCACTGCCGGACTAGACCTCTACCGCGCGCACGATGCGCTCGGGGCGTTCGACTCCGTACTCGCGTCGGTCGCGATGCGCCGTGACGGGATGCAGGGATTGGTTTCGGCCGACCGCGCCTTCGCCACCGCCGGCGGACTCACGCACCACGATCCCGCATCGACGGGGTTCCTCGCCGCGCTCGGCATCGGCTGAGTCATCCTTAGGAATCGACATTTGCTGCCGTTCCTCCCCAGGGCGCGGCAACGACCTGACCTGCGCGCGTGGGCAGATCGCACACCTCGAGTGCTCGTGCGTGCGTACGGTTCTGGATATGTGCGCTGATCCAGCGCACACTGGAGAACATGGAGGTCGTCGTGGGAATGGACACACTTGCCGTGCTCGTTGCGCTCGCGGTTGGCATCGTCGGGCTCGCGACAACAGTGACGGCGTCTGCGCGACGAACCCGCACCGAGCTGAAGACTGAATTCGCGACGGAGGTATCGCGCCTCGACGACCGACTCTCGCGGCTAGATGACCGGCTGTCTCGGCTGGATGACCGTGTCTATGCCCTCGCGGCGGGCCTCGCGCCGCGTCTTGCGCCCGCGCGCGAAGCTCCGCGCGACGAGTAATCGGCGTTCGTCGCTCCCATCAACTCATCGGTAGCGTGATCATCGATGGATGACGAGGACGTGCGGCGCCGGTTCGCCGAGATCGCCGACGGCCTGACGATCGATGACCTTCGCGGTGTCATGGAGCAGATCGGCCGTACTCGCCTCGCCGACTACCTCGATCGAGATCGGCCGGAGCTGCGGCATCCACCCCGCCCCGACACCGTCAGCTTCCGCGTGCGCGCCGACCTCGGGCGGATCAAAGGTCAGCGGGCGAATCGACGCGCTGAGTGGGCGTATCGACGGGCTGCAGGGGGAGATGAATGCGCGGTTCGCGGCGGTCGACGTGCGCTTCAGCGCGCTCGAGCACCGGATCGACAACCTCGACCGCGACGTGTCGGCTCTCATCAAGCGCGCGCTGGACTCCTAGACTCGCGACACGCTGGCGCACGGCGTCCGCTGTGCTGCGCGCAGGACGATGAGGAGCCTTTCCTCCACAACGCTCCGAAGAACTCGGTTGTCAGCGAGTCGGCGTCGGCCGAGTTCGGGATGTCGGCGACGGCTGCAACGATGGATTCGTGGACTACTGGCATGAGGTTGCCCGATCACTCGGGGGTGCGAACTACGACCGCGCATGGGCGCTGAACGCGGCAGGGCGGGTCACGATCGTCGACCTGGATGCCGACAACACGCGCACCTCGCTCGATGCCGTCGTGCGCGATCGCGGCCACGGGGGCGATGACGTCATGGTCGTCTCGGCCGTCATCGAGCCTGCGCGCGGGTCGATGAGCGCCTACTGCAGTTGCGAGCACGCCCCGCACTGCGCGCATGTCGCTGCAGTGCTGCTCGCCGTCTCGGATGCAGGGACGGACTCGGACGCGAGAGCGCCGAAGGGCCAGTCATCCCCGCCGCGCGACAGCACTCCACCGTGGCAACGCTCTCTCGACGGGCTGCTGCCGGCATCCGATGCGGCCGCCGTGGAACTGTGTCTGTTCATCACCCTGCAGACACCGCGCGCGACGCGCTGGAGCAGGGCTCCGCAGCAGCCGAGGCTCGCGGCCCGGCCCGGGATGCGCGGTGCGCGAGGCGCATGGATCAAGGGCCAGGCTCGCTGGGGGCACCTCGACGGGCTGCAGGCCGATCCCGCGGCACTCGCACTACTGATCGAGCTCGACGTTCTCGACCCTGCCGCGAACTCGTGGGGCTACGCCTATCGCGACGACGAATGGATGCAGCTCGACCGGCTGCCCTCGCGAACGCTCTGGTCGCTGTTGACCGATCTCGAGGCGGCGGGGGTCACGCTCGTCTCGCCCGGCAAAGCGCAGCATCCGGTGCGGCTCGACGGGGAGCCGCTGACCCCGCAGATCTCGGTCACCGAGAACCGCAAGCGACTCGCAGTCCGCGGCGAGCTGGTGCCGGTGCGAGACGACGCCGGCGCCGGCGCCGACAGGGAAAGTGAACCGTCGGAGCCGATCGTGACCGTCGGCAATCCTCCGATCGCCGTGGGTCGGGTCACCGCAGCCGGCACCGCCGAAGAACGCATCGTGCTGCACCCCCTCGATCCGCCGCTCACCGGGCCGATGCGCGACCTGCTCGCCGCCGACCAGCCCATCTCGGTCGACACGGCAGGCAGAGAGCGCTTCGAGAGCCACTACCTCCCGCGGCTGCAGGCGATCGCGCCGGTCGTATCGCCCGATGCCAGCTACACGGTGCCGGCACCGCCGAGCACCGTGCTCGAAGTGCGCGTCGACCACGGCGACGGGCTTGCCCACCTCACCTGGCGATGGGACCGGCTCGGCGGCAGCATCCGTCCCGACCGGGATCGCGAGGCCGGCATCCTCGATTCCGTTCGCAGCACTGCAGGTGCTCACGCCTCCATCGTCCTGCCGGGGGAGCGGCCGGATGCTGCGATGGTGCCGCCCGACCAAACCCTGCGCGGCGCGGCTGCTGTGCTTTTCGTCGCCGAAGTGCTGCCCGGCCTGCGCTCGCTCGAGACCGTGCGGGTCGTCGAAGACGTCGAGGCCCCCAGCTTCCGTGCCGCATCCCAGGCGCCGGATGTCTCGGTCGCCGCCCAGCCCGGAACCAACGACTGGTTCGACCTGAGCGTGCAGGTGCGCATCGAGGGTGAGGACGTCGACTTCGCTGCCCTGTTCCGGGCACTCAGCGAGAACGAGCCGATCCTCGTCCTGCCGAGCGGCACCTACTTCTCGCTCGATACGCCCGAGCTGCAGCGCCTGCGCGAGATCATCGCCGAAGCCAGTGCCCTCTCGGACCGCCCCGTCACCTCGGTGCAGGTCAGTCGCTACCAAGCCGACCTCTGGGAAGAGCTCGTCGAGCTGGGCGTCGTCGCGCGCCAGGAGATCGAATGGTGGATGCGGGTGCGTGGGCTCAGCGACCACGATCAGCTCACCCCCATTGATGCGCCACCGACGCTGCGCGCCGAGCTGCGCGACTACCAGCGCACAGGGTACTCCTGGCTGCACTTCCTGCGCACTCACCAACTCGGCGGGGTGCTCGCCGACGACATGGGCCTGGGTAAGACCCTGCAGACCATCGCGATGATCGAGAAAGCACGACTCGATGCGCTTGAGACGGGCGACCAGCAGCATCCGCCGTTTCTCATCGTCGCCCCCACCAGCGTCGTCGGCAACTGGGCTGCCGAGTGCGCGCGATTCGCGCCCGAGCTGCGCGTCGCTGCGATCAGCGCAATGGGAAACAAGCGCGGCACGGCACTGGCCGACGAGGTCGCCGGGGCGCACGTCGTCGTGACCAGCTACGCGCTGTTCCGTCTCGAGTTCGACGCTTACGCGACCCTGGACTGGCAGGGGCTCATTCTCGACGAGGCTCAACAGATCAAGAACCCGTCGTCGCAGGGCTACAAATGCGCCCGGATGCTGGACGCTCCCTTCACACTGGTCATCACCGGCACTCCGCTCGAGAACAACCTGCTCGAGCTGTGGGCGCTCGTCTCGCTCGCGTGCCCGGGTTTGCTGGGAGGGCGCCGCAGCTTCACCGAGTACTACCGCACACCCATCGAACGAGAACGCGACAACGAACGGCTGCGGACGCTGCAGCGCCGCATCCGCCCCTTCCTGCTGCGCCGCACCAAAGAGCTTGTCGCATCGGAACTGCCGCCCAAGCAAGAGCAGCAACTCGTGCTCGATCTGCACCCGACCCACCGGCGGCTCTACGACCGCAGGCTCGCACGTGAGCGCCAGAAAGTGCTCGGTCTGGTCGACGACGTCGACGCGAACCGGTTCCAGATCTTCCGCTCGCTCACTCTGCTTCGCCAACTCTCGCTCTCGCCCGACCTGGTCGACGAAGGCGAAGCGCCCTCGGCAAAGCTCGACGCCCTCATCGAGCTGCTTCGCGAGGCAGCTGCCGAAGGGCACCGCGCCCTCGTGCTCAGCCAATTCACCCGCTTCCTCGGCCGCGCGCGGGATGCTGCGACGGATGCCGGGATCGCCTCGCTCTACCTCGACGGCTCAACGACCAACCGCGCTGCCGTCATCGACCAGTTCCGCACCGGCGACGCGCCAGCGTTCTTTGTCTCGCTCAAGGCGGGCGGTGTCGGGCTCAACCTCGTCGAGGCCGATTACGTCATCCTGCTCGACCCGTGGTGGAACCCGGCCGTCGAGGCGCAGGCCATCGACCGCGCCCACCGAATCGGTCAGACCCGGCCCGTCATCGTCTACCGGCTCGTCTCGAAGGGAACCATCGAAGAAAAAGTCATGGCACTCAAGACCACCAAAGCCCAACTGTTCGACCGCGTGCTCGACACCGACGGCGACGCCATCGGCGGCGGGCTCTCTGCCGACGACATCCGCAGCCTCGTCGACTGAACCGCGAATCCGGCGCGGAAATCTGCGTTTGGTAGCGTGAAAGTGCTGCGTTTGGTAGCGTATGGGTGCTGCTGATGGTAGTTTAACCGCATGGACGGCTACCTTCCTCGGTTGATGGATCAGCAGCTGACCGCTGCGCTCGGTGAGGTGGCAGCGGTAGCCGTCGAGGGTCCGAAGGGAGTCGGAAAGACAGCGGCGGCCACTCGCCAGGCCGTGAGTGTCATCCGGTTGGACGATGACTCGCAACGTCAGGCGTTCGAAGCCGACCCCAACCGCATCAGGTCGCTCGCATCGCCGCTGCTCATCGATGAATGGCAGCGATCACCACAGGCGTGGGACGTTGCTCGCCGATGGGTGGACGACGGAGCACCGACCGGAAGTGTCATCCTTACCGGGAGCGCACATCCGGCCGGAGCGGCTATTCACTCGGGAGCCGGCCGAATCGTTCCGCTTCGCATGCGGCCACTCTCGCTCGCCGAACGATTCCCTGGGACGGCGACCGTATCGCTGGGCGGCCTGCTGTCGAGCCAAGCGTCAGTCGAGGGCATCAGCAGCGTGGGGTTCCCGGAGTATGTTCGTGAAATCACGGCATCCGGCTTTCCAGGCATCAGATCACTCGCCCCGCGGGGTCAACGACTGCAACTCGACGCCTACATTGAGAACGTGATCCACCGCGAGTTCGCCCAACAGGGTCACGTCGTACGGGCACCCGACACCCTGCGGCGGTGGATGCGTGCTTACGCCGCCGCCACCGCGACCACGGCAAGCTACGCGACGGTGCTCGAGGCGGCCACGCCGGCTGAGGGCGCGAAACCCGCCAAGACGACAGCGATCGCCTATCGAGACGTGCTCTCGTCGCTCTGGCTGTTGGATCCGGTGGAGCCGTGGGTTCCGCGAGGAAATGAACTCGGTCGTCTTTCTCAAGCACCCAAGCACTTCCTCGCCGACCCCGCTCTCGTGTGCCGTTTACTCGAGCTCGACTCTGACGAACTCCTCGGATTCGACGGCGACGGATCGCGAACCTCGGAGTTCTTCGGCTCCGGTTACGGGCCGCTTCTCGGACGACTCTTTGAAGCGCTGGTCGCGCTCAGCCTCCACGCGTATGCATCCCACGCAGAGGCGCGGCTCGGCCACTTTCGCACCCGCAACGGCGACCGGGAAGTCGACTTCATCGTGCAACGAGGACGACGTGTTGTGGCCTTCGAGGTCAAGCTCTCGGCTGCTGTCGACGACTCCGACGTGCGGCACCTGCGCTGGCTTCGTGACCGCCTCGGGCCGCAGCTCGCGGATGCGGCAGTGATCACCACGGGCGAGCTCGCCTACCGAAGGTCGGATGGAATTGCGGTGATCCCGGCTGCACTGCTCGGGGCCTGACCTGAGCTGTCGCGCCTGCATAATCGCGGATCCGCGGGCGCGCGTTACTCAGGCCGGGAGGCGGGCTGTATGACAGGTATCCCGAGAACGGTGAGCGCTTCGGCTCGGCGGCAGGCGTAGGTCACGAAGCCGTCGAGGTATCGAGATAGACCGCCATCTCAGAAACGCTCGTCGTCGCGCAGCGCGTGCAGCTGCGGCGACAGCGAGTCGCCGGGCGCGGGCGGCATCAGCTCGGCGATTGCGCGACGCGAGACGAGAGCGCTGCGGATGACGCGAGCCACTTCCTCCACGGCCGGGAGGAGCTGGCTCATCGAGGTTTCGTAGGTGTTCCAGCTGCGGCCGGCCGGGTCGAGAACGTCATCCTCTGCCGGATCGGCTGGCGCGTCAACAGTGCCGCGGACGCTAAGCACCCGCGCGAGGGCAGCCTGGAACCGCGCTCGCGGGTCGTTGCCGGCATCCGTCGCAGCCTCGTGGATCTCGGCATCTCTCACGTGCCGTGACAGGCGAGCGAACTCGAGGATCGTGAACGCCTTGCGCAACAGCGACGGGTCGAGTTCGACCACGGCCTTGCGGTGCGCGCGCGTCATCGCCAGCACCAGGTCGCGACCGGCGAGCACCGGCTCGGTCAGACGCTTGGCCTGATGAGCCTCGATCTCTGCCGCCGGGATGCCGAGCTCAGCCGCGATCTCGCACGCGTGCTCGGTCATCGCCTCACCCGGACGCGGCTGGGTTCCGGCGCTCGCCACCTCGACCGGGAGATCGGCCAGGAGGAGACGCAGGTACAGCTCCGATAGGGGGGAGCGGACGATGTTGCCGGTGCAGACGGTGACGATCTCGATCGGCATGAATCGAGGGTACCTGGGGTGCGTTTCGTCTCGCTTCGCTCGGTCACCGAACGCGGACGAGCGGGAGGCGGCGAACGCCTGCCAACGCGGCATCCATCACCGCTACAGCGTCGGGGTCGAGATCGAAATCGGCCATGCTGGCTCGAGCAGCCTCGAAAGCTTCGACGAGACCCGATCTGATCTCGTCAACGACTGAGGATGCATCGTTCGGGGGTACACCGAATCGCGACCCCGTGCGGACGAGACCTGCCACAGAGATTCGGTCGAGTGCGTACTCGCCCGCCACGCTCATGGCGCTGCTGATGATCGCGGAGCCATCCCAGTACGCGGCGTACGTCAGCAGATCGTAGAGTGGCGCGAGCCGCACCGAGCGGCCCCTCAGCGTGAGGGAGTAGTTCTTGGCGTGAGCATCCGTGCACCCCGCCACCACGTTGAAGACGAACGCGCGGAAGAACGCGGCGCCGGTCGCCTCGCGATCCGCGACGAGCGGCAGGGAACCGATGAGCTGAGCGATGCTGGCCACGCCCGGTCCGCCGTCGCGTTGCTGGTACTTCTTCGACGGCGGCACGCTGAGCGCCTGGCACATGTCCTCTTGGTGGAGGCGATGCCACCGCCCATCCGTCCACTCGCGGTCGTATCTCTCGCTGATCAAGACGTTCCAGTCGCCGACACGGCCAAGCCGCGCGGTTGCGACATCACACCCAAGATGAGCCGCTGCGCGCAGAGTGAGTTGCTCAACCACGTCGATGCGGCGGAAGGTACCGACGACCGGCTTGAGGATGTGCGTGGTCGGTTGGCTTCCCTCAGGAACCGCCCAGCGGCCATCCGGCATCCGGAACAACGCGATCTTCGGTTGCGCGCCGGCGATGCTGAAGCGCCCAGCGCCATCCCCGACAGCGACGCCGTCGGTGTATTCGGTAACCACCTGGTCGAGCATCCGAGCCACCTCCGCCTCGGTGACCGGCCGCGCGCTCTGTTCGGCGCGCGCGTCGCTCGCGAGTTCAGCGGGCGGAAGGATCTGTACCGCGCCCGCCGCATCTGCCCCAATGTGCTCGAGGAGCGCGAACGGATTCCCGGGCACCGCCCCGAAGCGTCGTCCGATCGCCCGGAGCGCCTCGTCGTTGTCGGGGAGCAGCCCCTGGAGCCAGGGGAGCACCACTCGCTTTCGATGTGTTGCCGCACTCAGCGGCATCGCGAGCGACAGGGGAGTCGCATCGTGACGATCTCGGTAGTCGGCGTCATAGGTGAAGCTGACGTTTCCCGATGCCGACTGGGTGAGCATCCCCGTCGGGATGCCATCCAGATACACCGCCAGTTCGGATGCCGTCACCGCAGCGCCTGCCCGGTCGCGAGATCCCGCAGCACGACCTCGTAACCGAGCGCCTGGAAGAGATCGAAGAGCTTCGCTGACTCGACCGTCGGCTTGCCCGACTCGACATCGGCGACGAAGGATCGTGACAATCGCGCTCGTGTGGCGAGGTCTTGTTGTGTCCAGCCCCGCTGCGTGCGCAGCTCTCGTACAACTGCCGACGCGTCGCGCATTGTCAACACTCCGGGCCCCCTGATCAGTCCGTGCAGCCATACGGCTGCACGAGCGGTTGTCGCCGTACGGCTGCATTCTATGTTGTCGCCGTACGGCTACACAAGGCTTGGGCTCGGGGTACGTCACTCGAGTCTTGCTGCTCCCTGATGTTGTTTCGGGAATCGGCTGCGGGGTGATTCCCGAAATAACATCAAGGCGGGTATGATGTTGTAACGGGAATCACCGGCGTCAGGGGGACGTCCCATGCGAGTGCTCATCGACGACCCGAGCGACCTCGGGCGGCTCATCCGTCGCATCCGGGAACAGCATGGGTGGTCGCAACGCCGACTCGCCGCAGCTCTCGGGGTCGGTCAGCGCTACGTCCACGAACTCGAAACCGGGCGCGCGAAGAGGTTCGACACTCACTACCTGCAGGTGCTCGCCGCACTGGGCGTGCGACTTGTCGCCGAGGTTGATGATCCCGATCCCGCGGCATCCGGATCATGACCGACGCCCTGCCCGTGCGGCTCTATGACACACGCATCGGAACGCTCGAACGCACGGCGCGAGGCGGGGTGGTTCTGCGCTGGTCGCGCGAGGCGATCGACCGGTGGGGTGAGAACTCCCGGGTTCTCAGCGCTGGCCTGCGCGTCGGAGTCGCCGACGAGCAAGCCTCCGAAGCGTTCTTCGGGGGGCTGCTTCCCGAAGGCGAGCACATCGCCCGGCTCGCGCGGGAAGTCAAAGTCGACCGTGGCGATGTCGTAGGTCTGCTGGCGGAGGTCGGCGCCGACCTCGCCGGGGCGCTGCGAGTGGGTCACCTCGAGGCTCAGCAGCGCGACCCCGAGAAGCTCGACATTGACGCCGTCGGGGCGCTCCTTGACCGTGCGAGCGGCTTCCTCATCGGCGGGGGAGGATCTGCGCTCCCCGGCTTTCAGCGCAAGCTCACGCTCACACGCCGTGACGGATCGTGGTGGCGTGGGAACGGCGTCATCCCCTCGACCCACATCCTCAAGCCTGTCGCGGCGGATTACGCGGCATCCGTCGAGAGCGAGAACTATGCGCTGCAGGTCGCGCGGCACGCCGGGCTTCTCGCATTCGAAACCTGGACCGAAACCGTTGCGGGCCGCCCCGTGCTTGTCGTCGAACGCTACGACCGCGTCGACGACGGTGACACTGTTCGCCGCATCCATCAGGAGGATGCCGCGCAAGCGCTGCGCCTGCCATGGGGTGGCAACGACAAGTTCGAGCAGAACAACCCCAGCGCCACCCTGCGAGGCATCGCGGGCCTTCTTGACACCGGACGGACCGTCTTCGAGACGCCGTACGCCGACCGGCTACGCCTCGCGCGATACGCAGCGTTCACCATCGCCGTCGGCAACACAGACGCCCACGCCAAGAACTTCTCTCTGCTGCACGATGATCGGGGGCGAATCACGCTGGCGCCCATCTATGACGCGGCGTCCCTCGCTCTGGCCTACGACGCGACGGATGCCCTCGCCCTGCGGATCAACGGGGTGACACGTCTTCCCGATGTCACGGCTGATGACCTGGTCGCCGAGGCGACGAGTTGGGGTGTGCCGGGCGGCGAGGCTCGGAGGGTGATCGATGAGACGCTCGCCGCCGTCGTCGAAGCAACACGCGAGGTGCCCGCGCACCCGGCGATCGAGTCGCACGTGCCCGGCTACATCCGCGGACAGGCAGAGAACCTGCTCGCCGGACGACCCGCACGGATCTCGTCCACCATTCCGCTCTCGTTGCGTGAACGCATCGGCAGCCCGCAGGATCGGGACGCGTAGAGGCTGCGGCGTCGCGTCGCTCGGGCGGCGGCCGGGAGGGGTCGCTCGTTCAGCGACCGGGGGGTCGCTCGGATGGGGGCTGCCTGCTCACCGAACGGGCGCGGCCTCGCGGACGCGGTCGGCGAACGCCGCGGCGGCATCCAGCGCCGGGATCATCTCCGACACCATGCGGGCATAGTGAGAGCGACGCCGCGTCAGCTCAGGGTCGAACGCATCATCGACCGCCGGGTCACCCGGCGGATTCATCGTGCCCCGCACCTCGCGCACGAGGTCGGTCGCGGCGCGGACCCTCGCATCCGGATCATCGCCGGCGCCATCAAGCGCCCGCTGAAGGGTATCGTCGTCAACCGCCGCGGAGAGCCTCGCGAACTCACGCATCGTGAACGCGAGACCCAAGGCGCTCAGGTCCATCCGCACGCACGCACTGCGATGGATGCGAGCAGCACCGAGAATGATGTCGGCCTGCTCCACCATCTCGCGCGTCAACAGCTGCGGCCGATGAGCCTCGGCATCCGTCATCGACAAACCCAGCGCCTTCGCCGCATCCCGAGCGCGCCGCGTCATCCCGTCGCCGGGCGCCGGATGCGTGCCAGCACTACGCACGGTGATCGGACGATCCGCGAACTTCGCGCGCAGATAAAGCTCGGCCAACGGCGAACGAATCATGTTCGCCGTACACACCACAAGGACATCGACCATTGATCCCCAGATCTCTTTGGTCCCCACCACTTCGGGTGTCGAAGCCCCGTCCCCATGTGCATCGACATGACGCATCGTAGGGGGCGAATGTGAACGGGGGGTTTCGTGGGCGCGGGGTGCGTTTCGTCTCGCTTCGCTCGCTCACCGACCGGGGAGTGGGCGCTCGCGAGGCGACCGGGGAGGGGGTCAGCGGGTGGCTACGAAGGTGTCGCCCGCCCAGATCCAGGGCGTGCCGTTGGCATCCAGGGTTACGGCAACCGCGGCATCCGTCGGAACGCTCGGTATGCACGTCGCAGCCCCGGGCTCTGCCACCAGCAGCCCGTCGCAGGATGCGGCATCCGCCCGCGCCGTCGTGATCTGACCGTCGCCGGCAACCGTCAGCGCCAGGACTCCGGCCTGATCCAGGGAAGACCAGGTGGCGGCATCCGTCGTCTGGGAGGCATCCGAACCGCAGATGACCGCCGTTGTGCCACCGTTAGCGCGGACGCCTGTCGGTGTTGCGCACGGGGCGTCGAGTGCGCCAGCCGGTGTCACGACTGCCGCCGGATTCGCGGGGTCAACGTACGTCGACGAAGCGAGGATTTCGTCGTTGGGTTCCCAGAACTCGCCGTACGTGAAGGTCCGCAGCCCCTGCAGTTCGCAGCCATCACCCATCAGCGCGACGATCATCGCCTGATCCGCCGCATACGGCTCCAGGGCGAGGATCTGCTGGATTCCGCGATAGCGGGGCGTCACATCACTCCACGTCGCACCGCCATCGGTTGAGCGCTCGAGCAGCGGCTCCACCGAACCGCACGCGCCAGCCGTCGCCCGCCACATGTCGCCGGCGTTGACCATGAGAAAACGCTCATCGGCGCCGGTAGCCGCCGCGACTGTCGAGGTCGGTGTCGGGGTGGGCGTCGCGGTCGGCGTCTCGACCCCCATCGTGGGGGTGACCCGCGGCGACTCGGTCGGGGGAGGAGTCTGCGTGCGCGTGATCGCGAGCCAGCTGAGGCCCCCAACGGCGAGGATCAGCACCGCGACGATCACGATCGACACCCACGCGGGCACAGAGCCCCGGGAGCGGCGTCTTGACGTGCTCGAGCGGTAGGCCACGGCGGTCCTCGCGTGTCGGCTGGTGTACGGCGGGCGGAACGGTATCCGCTCGCCCTCGCGATGCGGATAGAAGCGTGTGGTTCCGGCGCCGAACCGGCGAGGAGTTCCCCCGACAGGTACCCTGGCGCCTATGACGGAGTCTAGCGCGGCGACAGTACGTTCACGGGAACGAGGATCGTCGAGGAGCTCAGACTCGGCCGCGGAACCCGGATCCTCGCGGCGATCCGCCTCTTCACGCGGGTCGGATTCGTCACGCGGGTCGGATTCGTCCCGCGGTTCGCGGCGGAGCGAACGCGCCAGCCACACCTGGCGGTCGGGCGGGTCATCCGTCGCCCGGTGGGACTGGGAACTCGTCGGATGGGCAGTACTGCTGCTCGGTGCCGGCATCCTGCTGTCCACCCTCGCCGACCGGCTCGTCGGCGGAACCCTCGGCGCGGCGCTCTCGCTCGCCGCCCTCTGGGGCGGGATGCTCGCCGCCATCATCCTGGCGTTCGTGCGCTCGCGGCCCCGGATGCTGCTGCGCTTCCACCCGTTCGACCTGCTCTACGGCGTCGTGCTCGGCGTGCTGTTGCGCTTCATCCAGGGTTTCCTCGAGATCGCCGGCACCGGCACTGCCGCGTGGCCCACAGCAGGCACGCTGGACGGGTCACTTCCGGCATCCTTCTGGTTCGACGGGGTGCTCGCACCGGTCGTGATCGCGCCGCTTCTCGAAGAGTTCTTCTTCCGGGCCGTGCTGCTCGTCGCGATCTTCACGGCGGTCAGACGGATGACGAACTCCCGCTCGTGGGCCGGGTTCGCCGCCATTGCCGTCACGACTCTGCTCTTCATCGGGCTGCACCTCGTGTTCGACATCTACACGTGGTGGTCGGTTGCCACTCTCGGAATCGTCGGACTCGTCTGCGCCGGCCTCGTCGTGGCCACCTCGCGCATCTGGGGAGCCGTACTCACCCACATCGTGTTCAACGGCGTCGCCGTCGCGATGCTGCTCGTCGGCACGGTCGGCGCCTAGGGCGTCGGGGGAAGTGAGACCAGACCGAGACGGGTCGCCTCGGCGATCGCCTCGTGGCGCGAGGAGACGCCCATGCGTCGGTAGAGCGAGCGCACCTGCGATTTGATCGTGTTGACCGACACGTGCAGTCGCGCCGCGATCTGCGCGAGCGAGTCCGGGCTCGCCAGCGCCACCAACACCTCCCGCTCGCGCGGCGTCAGGATGACGGCGGGCGGTGGGGCTGCGACGGCCGCGTGCTCGAGGTGCGCGGGCAGGTCGATCGGAATCTCGTCGCGCACGGCGGCCGGCACCACGGCGAACGGGCGCCACAGCCCCTCATCGCGGGCAAGCGCCGCCGCCGCACCGGAGATTCGTTCCTCTGCCGGCAGGCCCGCCCGCTGGAGCGCGAGAGAGGTCAGCAACAGCGCCTCGAGGCGCACCGACGGCCCGACCCCGCGCCGTTGCGCGAGCGACCGGGCAGCGTGCACGGCTACCAGCGGATCGGCACGCGTGATGAGCGCGCGCACGGCGCCGAGGGCACACAGCGGCGGGAGGGACTCCGGGTCGCGAAGCGGCATCGTCGGTGGCATCCCGAGCATCTCGCCGGCCTTCTCGCGCAGGAACGTCGCAACGCACAGCCCGAGCGAGCCCGCCGGCAGCTGGCGGTTCTCGGTCTCGGCGTCGACGAGATCCATGACGCTCGCGGGGTTGCCGGTCGCGAGACGCCACCGGCCCTCGGCCAGCACGACGAGCGGCCAGAACTCGAAAAGGAGGTCGCGGTCAAGGCTCGCCAGCACCTGCGGAGCCGATTCGTCCATCCGCTCGACGGCGATCAGCGCCCGCGCCAGCCGGGTGCGCGCCCGGATGCGGTCGGCGTAGGCGTTGTTCGGATGACGCTCGGTCTCGGCACGTGCCAGCGTCGCTTCGGCATCCCGCAGCCTGCCCTCCATCGCGAGGACGCACGCCTGTTTGATCAGCGCGTCGCGACGGATGCCGAGCTCGGCATCCCCGTCGGTAGCCGCGAGCGCCGCGCGATAGTCGGCGAGCGCTGCGGCGGTGTCACCGGCGAGCAGCTCCGTCGTGCCGAGCTGAGAGTAGGCGGCGGCGAGGAACTGCGGAAGCTGCGCGGGTTCGTGTGCCGACTCCGTCTCGATGTGCTGGCGCAGTCTCTGCGCGACATCCCGGGCCTCGTCGAACTCGCCGCGCAGTCGGTGCGCGATCATCCGTTGCGCGATACGCCAGCCCTGATCGGTCGGTGCGTCCAAGTTCGACCCGGGCGCTGCATCCATCGGGCGGGTAGCCAGCAGTCGAATGCGCTCGGGGCTGTCGAGCACGGGCAGCGCGAACCGCTTGGCGAGGAGAAGGGCCGGGGGTGCGGCATCCTCGGGCACCGGGGCAAGCAGGCGTCGCAACTCGGCCGGTCGGTCGAGGAACAGCGGCCAGAGGCCGGCGTTCAGCAGCCGGATCGCGGTAGCTGCGTCGTCGCGCTGCCACGCGGCGTCCACCTGCTCGATCAGTGTCGACAGCACCTCGGCAGAGGTGGATGGCGTGGCATCCGGCTGTGGTGTCGGCATGAACATGCGGTTCCTTCCCGTCACCACCACAGATGCAGGGAAGGAGAATTCGTGACGCGAATCCGGGAAGCATTTTGCGGTTCGGTCGCGCCGTGCTGCGGGCGCGGGGGCACGGACGCCGCACAACGGCGCGACCGAACGGGTTGGGTGGGGCGCTACCCGTGGACGGACGGTTGGTTCGGTCGCGCCGTATTGCGGGTGTCGGGCGACGGATGCCGCACTTTGGCGCGACTGAAAGTCTTGGGCGGGCGCTACCCGGCGGTGAAGGTGACGAACGATGCGACACCGTGACGACCGGTGCCCGGATCGATATAACGGATGCCGATCGTGACCGTGGTGTCTGACGCGGAGAGCGTGAACTGCTGCGAGAAGGAGCCTGAGGCATCCAGCACCATCGGCGTTGGGCGGCAGGGCGAGGGGTCGGGCAGCTTTATGCGCTGCACGGATGCCGCCGGCTCACCCGTGATCGACAGGATGAACCCGGAGCGGGAGACGACCTCTCCCTCGCTCGGCGAGACGAACGCGGGCGGAGAGGCCACCGAGACCGCGACACCGGTCGACAGGGGAGAGGTGCGTCCATCGATCGACTGCCGGGCAGTGAGAGTGTGATCGCCCGGAGGAAGGTATGCGGATGCATCAGTCGTGCATGCGCCCCCGGACAGATCGGTCACGTTCCACGCTCCCGCATCGTCGGCGACCGTCGTCGCTCTGACGACGTCGGTCTCATCGAGGACCTCGACCGTTGCGCCCGGCTCGGCGTCAGTTCCCGACAGCTCGGGGTACACCTGCGTTCCGGCGCTCGCATCCACCACGACCTGCGGCGCAGGCAGGGGCGGCACTGTGGGTGTTGGCGTGGGAGTCGGACTCGGACTCGGACTCGACGTGGGTGTGGGCGTGGGCGTAGAGGTCGGTGTTGGCGTCGGGGTCGGGTTGGGCGTGGGACTCAGGGTCGGAGCGGGTGCCGGCTCTTCCGGGTCGGGGTCAACGGGGCCGGCTGGCGCGGGCATGCGATCGGGCCGGGGCGCGGGCGCTCCCGCATCGGGCCTCTCCGTATCGGGAAGCGGGACCGGCGCAGGCGCGTCGTTCTCGGGATCCACGACAGTCTCGGCGTCGCTCGGGGAGGCGGGCTGCGCGGCCGGGGGATTCGCCTCGACCAGACCGCCGGAAATCGTGCCGACCGCTGCCCACACTCCGGCACCGAGAGCCACAGCGGCAACCGCCGCGGCTGCCACCACCCCCACCTGGGCCGAGCGCGAAAGTCGGGACCGCGGCGGCTTGACCCCGGTCGTCGACGCGGCGGCAGCGACAGTGGCAGCCCCTGCCGCAGCACTGGACTGCAGCCACGCCGCGTAGGCGGCGGTCGCGGGAACCCCCACCACAACCGGCAGCAGCGCGAGCGCGAGCCTGGTCGATACCTGCTGAGCCTCGTTCCAGGCCAGCGCACACTTCGCGCACGTCGCGATGTGGGCCTCAGCGGCGCGGGCATCTCGGGCGCTCAGGGCCCCGCGCGTGTGAGCGCCGAGCATCGACAGCACTCCGCGGCACTCGTCGTTGTCGGCTGCCAGCAGCTGGGCGCTGACCCAGGCATCCCGAAAACCGCGTCGGGCACGGATGACGAGCGCCGACGCCGCGTTGGCGGCAAGACCCAGCAGCGGAGCGAACTGGCGCGGCTTCAACCCCTCGACATCGCTGTACCAGAGGGCCTCCTGCCAGCGGGTGGGAAGAGAACGGAAGGCAGAGACTGTGACGCCCGCCTCCAGGGCTGCCTCGACAGACTCGGCCGTGTCGGTCGAGGCCGGCAGGCCCGCGACATCCGTGCTCGTCGTCTCGGCGGCACGGGACCCCCACTCGCGCGCAACGTTCTTCACGGCAGTCAAGAGGTAGGGACGGAAACCCATCGTCGGGCCCCCGCCGTCTTTGATGCGCGCGAAGACCCGGGTGAAGGCCTCGGAGACGACATCATCGGCATCCAGCGTCGTGAAAGCGCGCGCGACAGCCAGCGCCGCAGCACTGTGACGCAGCCACAGTTCCGCGTACGCGGCAGTCGTGTTGCGGCGCGAGAGCGCGACGAGGTCGTCGTCACTCAGGGCCGCCAGACCTGTGCGGGGCACGGTCAGCTCACCTTTCGAGTGGACACCGGTGACAGCCGCTCCCAGATACGGCCAGTCTCAAGATTCGGCTCCAGAGCCCCATCGCGCAACCATGCGGTAGCTGTGAAAAGGCGAACGTGACGGCTCAGCTGATCGAAATCCGCTCGCGAGAGTCCCGCGCAGTCGAAGACCACGCTGCTCGCCGCTGCGGCATCCGCGGCCGGTGCTGATACAGAGTCCGTCCCGCGGGGGGAGACGAGCAGCATCCTGGCCGGCAGTGACCTGGTCCAGGCTGCTCGCCGCGGAGACGCGCAGGTGACCTCCACCGCGCACCGGCACCACTGCCACACGCGGGACCGGTCAGCGAGCTCAAGCCACGGCCCGCGCAGTGTTGCCTCACGCAGCCGTGGCAGGCCAGCTCGCGACGGGATGACCAGATGACGCCAGCGGCGCGCCTCGAAACGGATCGACCAACGCCCTCCCGAGCCCGACAGGTCGGGCGGGGGAGGGCTATGGTCATGGGCTGTAGGCGTGCTCACACCCCTACAGATGCCGTTCGGTGCGTTTCATGACGCGATTCTCACGAATCGGCCCGTCGACGTGACGCAGCGAAGAACCCACCGCCCGCGATCAGGAGCAGAAGCGCCGCCATCACTAGCCACCCGGGAAGCGTTCCTCCCGTACCGGCCAGCGGATCAGCTGCCACCGGGTTCGTGGTCGACGCGGTGAGCGTCGAGCCCGGCAGCTGCTCGGTCGGGGTGGTGACCGTAACGGTGTTCGTCACCTCGGGGTAGGCACCGTTAGCGACGGCCACCACGAGCGTCATCGATGCCGTCTGCCCCACTCCCAGCGGCCCGTCGAGCGTGCACGTCACCGTCTGGCCGGACGCGTCGCATGTCGTGCCGGTGCCGGACGCCGACACGAAGCTCAGGCCTCGAGGCAGCACGTCTGTCACCACGATCGGGCCCGGGTCCTCGGTAGGCCCCTCGTTCGTGACCGCGATCACATAGGTGCCCTTCGAGCCGACCTGCAAAGCGCCCAGGGCAGTCTTGGTCACAACCAGCGTCGACTGCGGCGGCACCGTGACGGTGTCATCGCTGCTGTTGTCGGAGGGGTCAGTCTCGGGCTGGTCGGCCGAGACGACACCGACGTTGACGACCTGGTCGTAGGCGGCCGCGGTAACGGTCACCGTGAGCGAGAGCGTCGGGGCGTCGGTCGCGGGCGCCAGGTCACCGGAGAGCGTTGCGGTCACCGTCGTTGTCCCGTCGGGCGCCACGGGGTCCGCCACCACGGTCCACGCGGGGTCGCTTCCCGCGGCATCCACGTATTCGAGACCGGCGGGGATCGTGTCGACAACCGTCACACCGGTCGCGGTCGACGGCCCATCGTTGCGAACCGAGAGATCGAACGGGAGGTCATCGCCGATGCGCACATCTCCCGCATCGTGGGTCTTCACGATCGACAGGTTCACCGCCTGGCTGACCTCCAGATCGGCAGTGTCGGTGTTTTCGTGCGGGTCCGGTGCGGGTTCGGGGGTGCCCGAGCTCACCGTGGCGCTGTTGGTCAGCACCGTGGTGCCGGTGACCGGGTCGACCGCGATCGACGGGTCGAGCTGCACGATGAGCGTCACCTGCGGGGCGTCAGCCCCCGCCGCAAGACCCGCGCCCGAGGGCACGCGGGTGAGCGCCACGGTCTGGGTGCCGCTGACCGGATCCACCGGATCGGCCACAGCTGACCAGTCGGCCGCGTCGACCAGGCCGACGAAGGTGATGCCCTCGGGTAGCGTGTCGACGATTGTCACCGGGGCGATCGCGTTCGAGGGTCCGTAGTTGTGCACCTCGAGGAGGTACCGCGCCTCGTCGCCCGCAATCGCGGTGGTGACGGGGTCACCAGCTTCGTCGACAGCGGTCTTCACGATGCCGAGATCCGCGAGGGTCTCGACCGTGATCGTCGCGTCGTCGGAGTTGTCGGACGTGCTCGTCTCTGGTGTCGAGGTCGCCACGGTCGCGGTGTTGGTCAGGTCGGTTCCCGTCAAAACGGATGCCGACAGTGCCGCCGTCACCGAAATCGTGGTCGTACCCACGGGCAGGTCGGCGATCTCGCAGGCCGCCGGAGCCGCCGTGACATCGCATGTCCAGCCGCTGCCCGACATCGCCGTGACGGTCATTCCCACCGGGGTGGCGTCGGTAACCACGACATCGCGCGCCACCGACGGACCCTCGTTCTCGATGGTGAGCGTGTAGCCCACGTCCGTGCCGGCGATGTAGGGCCCGGTATCCGGTGTCTTGGTGATCACGAGGTTCGTGAGCGTGTCGAGGCTCGTCGGGTCCTCGGCATGGTTGTTGCTCGGGTTGTCATCGTCGGGGCCATCGACGTCAGCCTCGTTGATGTACGAGCCGGCGGTGAGGTCAGAATCCGTCGTCGCCGAGAAGACGATCACGATCGTGGCGCCGTTCGCGAGGCTCGAGGAGGAGTCTCCCACCGTCCAGGTGAGGGTCTGACCCGCCACGACAGGCTCGGTCGCCGTCGCCGTGCCGCCGGCGACGCTGACCGTCGCGCTGCCGGTCTGATAACCGAAGCCAGACGGCAGGGTGTCGGTGATCTCGATCGGGCCCGACGAAGCCGATGGGCCGTTGTTGGTCACCGTGACCGTGTACTCCAGCGGGTCGCCCGCGTGCACCGTGCCGGTATGCGTCTTCTCGATCGAGAGATCAGCCGAACGCTCCGAGTCGGAGGTGGAATCGGTGTCGTCCGGGTCGTTTGTCGCGTTGTCGGCGTGCGCGATGACCGTGTTCTCGACCGTCGCGCCGGACTCGACCGCTGCATCCAGCAGCAGGGCCACGCGGAACGACGCCGAGTCGCCGGCTGCCAGGTCACCTGTGAGGGCGAAGCTCTGGTCATCGCCTGGCGCCGAGGTCGAGGACGTACGTGTCCAGGTACCGGTCACTGACTCGAACGACTGGTAGCTGAAGTAATCAGCCACCTCGTCATCGACCGTCACCGAACGAGCGTCCGCCGTGCCGGTGTTGGCCACCTCGACGAGGTAGGTCACCGGGTCTCCCGGCACTACCGGGTTCGTCGCGGTCGCCGGCACCCAGTCCGAGCCGTCGAAGACGACCCGGGTCTTGTTGATTCCGAGCGTCGTGTCGATACCGGGCGTCACTGTGTCGGTGTCGGTGTTGTTCGACGGGTCCGGGTCGGTCGTCTCACCGGGGGTCACAGTGCCGCTGTTCGAGATATCGGTACCTGCGGGCCACGACGGGTCGATCGTGCCGGTGAGGGTGAACGCGGTCACCTGGCCCGCGGTCAGCCGTTCCCCGTCGGCGAGGGTGAGTGTCACCGTATCGCCCGCGGCGAACGGCCCCGGGGCCGACGCGGTCCAGCCGGCGGGGAGAGTGCCGAGCATCGTGTTCAGCATTCCCGTGGGGATCGTGTCGCTCACCGTGATCGGGTTCGCCGTCGTCGAGACCGAGTCGGACGGCCCGTCGTTCGTGACGGTGAGAGTCCAGGTCACAGAGCCTCCCGCGTTCACGGGGTTCGAGGCTGTCTTGTCGATCACGAGATCGGCCTCGGCAGTGACAGGAACCTCGGCATCGTCAGTGTTGTTCGACGGGTCGGGGTCGTGGGTTGCGCCCGTCACGTTCGCCGTGTTGTCGACGGGGGAGTCGGCAACATCGAAGGATGCCGCCGCCTGCGCCGTGACCGTGATCACCGGGAAGCTCGCGCCGGAGGCGAGAGTGTCGGCGCTGTTCGTGCGCGAGCAATCGAACCCGGTCGTCGACACTAGCGCGCAGTCCCAGCCGGTGCCCGAGACACCGGTCACGCTGAAGCCCGCCGGCAGCACACCGGCATCGCCCCACGTATCGCTGACGGTGAAGGGTCCGACAGCCTCATCGGGACCGTTGTTGGTCACCGTGATCGTCCAGGCCGTGCCGGCGGCGCCGCCCGCGACGAGACCCACGCCAGCATCCTTCTGCAGCTGGAGGTCTGCCGCGTGGATGAACGCGTCTGCTTCGGCATCCGGACCGGTGTACTCACCGTCGGCGTCCTCGGTCGCACCGGAGGTGTCGGTCGTCGTGCCCGCAACGGTGTTCGTGTGCGGCGGACGGACGACCGGAGGGCCGGCCTGCGTGACGCCCGCGTCGGTGAGAGCGGCGGTACGCGGGATCGCCGTGAAGACGATCACGATCGACTGGCCGGGTTGCAGGACCGGGGAGGCTGGGGCGTCGGCGCCGAACGACCAGGCGAGCTGCTGCAGGTCGCCTGGGTCGCCGCTGCCGGTGACCGTCGTCGTCGGGGGAGGCGAGACCGGGGTGCCCGCCACAGTCACGCTCGTGATGGCCTGGAACTCCCAGTTCACCGGCAGGGTGTCGATAAGCTCCACCGTCTGGGCGGGGCCATCCCCGTTGTTTGTGGCGGTGATGGTCCAGCTGAACGGCGTGTTCGCGTAAGCGAGATCACCCGCAGTGACCGCCTTGGTCAGCGCCACGTCCGGCAACGCCGGGTCAACTGTCGCGGAGTCGTCGACATCCGTCGGGTCGTAGTCCCGGCCATCTGTCGGGAACGACTCGTAGTGGTCGACGGATGCGGTGTTGGTGAATGCGTCACCGTCGTGCAGGTTGGCGCTCGCGGTCAGCGTCGCCGAGTACGTGAACTGCACGGTGTTGCCGGGGGCGGTGTTGCTGAGCGGGCCCGGCAGGTCGGTCTCATCCCACGTGACGGTGCCACCACCGAGCGCCGGGTCGGCACCCGTGAGCGTGCCACCGCCGGTGATCGTGGCGGGGTCGACGAGGACGCCTGCGGGGACGACGTCGCTCACGACCATGTTGTACGCGGGAGTCGCGCCGGTGTTGGTCACCGTGACGGTGTAGTCGAAGCTCTCTCCCGGGTTCGGGGTGGCGTCAGAGACCGTCTTGGCGATCCCGAGCAGCGGGTCCAGCACGTCGACATTCGCGTCGTCATCGATCGAGGTGCGGGTCGAGGGGTCGCCGTTGGCGGTGTTCCAGCCGAACACTGCAGTGTTCGGCAGATCGCTGATGTTCGCGGGCACCGCACTGCCGTCCAGGAGAACCTCGTAGGTGAGGGTCAGCACGCGGTCGACCGGCTCGGACAGGATGTCGTTGCCGGCACCGTCGTCGTAGGTCCAGGTGGCGGTGTTCGTACCGGCATCCAGCGCGTAGTCCCAGGTTCCGGTGACGCCGGTGGACGGGCTCGCGGTCGGGCCGGTGATGGTCGCGTCCTGCAGGACGACGCCGGCCGGAAGGTCGTCGGAGATCACCGGGTCGTAGTAGTTGATGTTG
Organism: Microbacterium schleiferi; assembly: GCF_020781975.1. Taxonomy (GTDB): domain Bacteria; phylum Actinomycetota; class Actinomycetes; order Actinomycetales; family Microbacteriaceae; genus Microbacterium. The sequence continues at coordinate 45,547 of NZ_JAJGNI010000002.1, read as the reverse complement.
GCTTTCAGCGTCACCTCAACCTGATACTCGACGGTTTCGCCGAGCGGCTCGGACACGCTGCCAGCGAAGGCGTCGGTCGTGCCGGCGGTGCGCACACCCTTGGCGATCTCGGCGGTCACAGCGGTGACCGTCGCGTCGTCGTTCGAGGTGCGGGTGCCGCGACGGCTTGTGACATCCCCACCGAGGCTCGCCGGGAGGGTGTAACCGGTCTCGGTGGCGGTGTTCGTGTAGCTCTCGCCGCCACCGGTGGAAGGATCGATGCTCGCCTCGTAGGTGATCGACGCCGTCGGCGGGATCTCGGCGACGTTCCAGGTGATGGTGCCGCCGGCTCCGGTGGTGACGCCGGTGTCGAAGGCGGCTGGGGTCACGGATGCCGAACCGATGTCGACAATGAGGCCGGCCGGCACCGTGTCGACGATCACGTTGTCGTACGAGATCGGGCGGTTCGAGGTGTTCGCAACGCTCAGCGTGTACGTGATCGTGTCGCTGGTCGTGAGATCGGATGCCGGAGACGCCGACTTCGTGATCTGCGGGTTCGGCTCGATGTAGACGACCGAGGCGTCGTGCTGCCCATTCCAGGTGTCGCTCGTGAACAGTGCGCGGTTGTTCAACGTGGCGTTGGTGTTGCCCGCGTCACCCACGTACAGCGTCAGCGTCACGGTGAACAGCTGATCGACATCCGAGGTGTTCGCGTACGAAGTGGGGAAGGTGAGCTCACCGGCCGGGGAGAGCGAGAAGTCTCCTGCCGCTGCTCCCGTCAGTGCAGAGGCCGTCCAGGACGGGGTGCCGTGCACCGTGTACGGCACTGTCGTGCCGCCGCGCAGCAGGGTGCCGCGATCGCGCAGAACGGCGTTCGTCACCGACGTGTGAGCGGGGACCGAAACCGAGTACTCGAAGGTGATGAGCTCACCCTGCACAGCCTGGTTCGAGCCGTTGTTCGGGTCGAGATTCTGCTCGCCGATGCCTGTGTTCGGACCGACCTCGGTCGAGATCAGTTCCTTATCGACTGTCGGGTCGGGGGTGAACACCGACGAGTCGTCGCGGGTGTTCGCGCCCGGTACGGTCTCGTCGACCGGCCGGGTCGTGTCATCCAAGGAATCGGTGGGGTAGAGAGTCTGGGTGTCCCCGGTGTTCAGTGTGACGTCGTACTGCGTGATCGAGGCCGTGTTGTCGTAGTCGACATTCACGCGCGCGTCGGCGGGAACCGTGACGTCGTACGTGAGGGTCGCCGTTCCCGGCGCCGCAGCCACCGCGATGCCCGTCCAGACGATGACCGAGTGACCGCTGTATGCCGACTCGAGGTTCGCCGGATAGCCCAGGTCGCCCGGATCGAGCGCGACGCCACCGTTGCTGATCGCTGAGACATCGCCCTTATCGATGCCACTGGGCAGGGCATCCCAGACCGTCAGATCGGCGTCGAAATCGCCACCGGAGAGATCCACGCGGTAGGTGACGACGTCACTGGCAGCAACCTGGATGCCGTCGCGGTTCGAATCGAACACGGTGCCGTCTGCGTTGTTCTGGCTTTGCGCGGGCAGGGTGGCGTCGCCGTCCACGTCGCGGACACCCTTGAGGAGGGTCGGGCCCTGCCCGAGCTGGATCTCGGACGCGTCACGCAAGAAGAACAGGTCGCCCAGCACGTTCTCCTGCTGGTACTTCATGAGGTTCTGCGGCTTGTCGAGCGCCGAGCTGTCGGACGGGGTGTTCGAGGTCACGAGACCCAGAACGTGGAGCACGAGCGTCGAGTTCAGGGGCACGTAGCGGTCGCCTCCGGCACCCACCGTGCCGACCTGCCAGTCCAGTCGCTGACCGCTCTGCGAGAAGCTGTCGACCGTGACACCGGCGGTCGTTCCGCCGGCTCCGCTGTAGATTGCCGAATCCAGGTACGAGACGCCCGCGGGAAGGAAGTCCGTGACCAGCGGGTTTCGCACGTCAATCTCGTTCGCGAAGTCGACAGTCAACTCGTAGCAGACGACATCTCCGGCGTGGAAGGCGGGGTCTGCGGCATCCGTCTGGTTCTGCGCCCACGGGGCGCCCGGGGCCACGTCGCACGAGGTTGCGGCGGTCGGGGCAACCCCCGGCGTCGGGACGACAGCATCGCGGGGGAGTACCTGCTTCGAGATGGCAGAGAAGGCCGAATCCAGCGTCGCTTCGGAGTCGTCCCAGACATCCTCTGTGCCATCGGCGGGGACGCCGCTGCCGTTGGTCACACCGGTGAGAGCGGGGATCGCGTCAGTCCATCCCGTGATCGTCACGGTGTTGTCGAGGCTGTCGCCCGAGGTCGTGGGACCGACCCACGGGTCGTCCGTGTCGTACGTGCTGCGCATGAGAGCCGTGTAGCTGACCACGTGCTCGTCGTTCGCGGTGAGGGCTGCCGGGTCGATCAGGTAGGTCACCGCGAACGTGCCGGTTGCCGAGTCATAGTCGATCGCCGTCGCGGTGGCGCCGATGAGCGTCGCGCCGGCATCCGACGACGGATAGAGGCAATCGGCGGGAAGCGGGTCGCCCGTAATGCTGGCCGTTGCGGGACCGGGGAGGGCAGGGCACAGTCCGTTGGCGAACGTGTCCACGAGCTCGATCGGGTCGGGATCGCTCGAGTCGCCGGCGCTCGTGTACTCGCTCGTCGCAATGTTCAGCGTGTAGGTCGCCAAGCCCCCCGTGATGAACTCACTGCCGGCACCGGTTGTAACGCTCTTGAGCACCCGCAGGTCCATCGCCTGGATCTGCTCGCTGTCGGTGTCGCTCGCTGACGCGGAAGCGGAGGGGGCGAGCGGTCCGGCGTACGTCCCGGCAACGGTCGCGAGATTGTCGTACAGGATGCCGTCACCGAAGCCTGCGCCCTGTCCCTGCCGGGTCGAGGCGCCGTTGTTGTTGTTCAGGTTGGATGCCTGCTGGAGCCCGGCCGGATCGGGAGTGCCGCTCCCGGCCGCGGTGACGAAGTCCATCGTGTTCTCGAACAGCGGGACAGCGGCGACGTAGCGGATCACGTACGTGCCAGCCACACCCGGGGCGCTGAGGTCGGTGGCCTGCGCCGTGCCGCCGGTGAGGTTGGGGAGGTTCCAGGTCACCTTCGTGTAGACGCCCGGGTCGAGGCCGGCGGGGATACCGGAGTTCACCGTCTCGACGCTGGCAGGCGCCAGGCATTCAGCGGGCGAGGCGCCCGTGATCGGGCCGGCCGTCGGGTACTCCAGCGACCCGCCAAGGGTTCCGCCGGCGTCGTAGAGCAGCGGCGAGTCGGCCGTGTTGTCAACGCTTGCGCACGCCAGGAACTCGAGGCCTGCGGGGAGGAAGTCGACGAGGGTGACGCCGTTCGTGTCGCCCTGCGGCGAGTTCTCGACGGTCAGTGTGTAGACGGTCTGGTGGTCGTGCACACCGCGCAGCAGTTCGATCTCGGGGCTCGGTTCGTGCTTGGTCAACCGCAGCGCGTGAACCGGCATGCCGGTCGAGCTGGCACCGCCCGAGGTCTCGGCAGCGCCCGCGGTACCGCCCACGCCGGTGGAACCGTCGAAGACCGGGATGAGGGCGGGGTCGGCGGAGATGTAGCCCGTGAGGGTGATGTCGGGCTCGGCACCGACCGGGAAGAGGTCAGCGTCGGGGCGGACGGTCAGTGACGACGGGTACGTCGCCGTGCCGGGCAAGTCGGCGACATCCTGGAAAACCCACAGCTGCATCCCCGCGGGCACGGTCGCCAGCGGGTCGCCGGATTGCGTCTTCGCGCTGTTGGGAAGCTGTGCGCCGCTCGGGTATACGACGGGGCTACCCATCCCGCCCGACGAGACGAAATCGATGCCGCTCGGCAGCAGGACGGTAAGCGACGCGTTGTATCCGCCCGTTGTCGAGGTGTTCGTGATCGACACATCGAAGGTGGCATCCTCGCCCGCCAGGATGAATGGCTTGGTGTCGGCATCCCCGTACGCGCCGCCCGTCTGCACCAGCCCGATCGAGGTCGACGGATCGGGCAAGGCAGCGGCCGATGCCGCCGTGGTCGCGCCCCAGATGCCCAGGCCCACAGTGCTGGCGATCACTGCTGGCGCAAGTGCCAGCGAGACTCGCCGCATCCACGCCCGCCGCCTACGCTCTCGTGACGCGCGGCGGCTCGCGGGAGCGACGGATACTGAGGGAGCAGGGGCGTTCATCGAATGACCGGCTTCTTCTGTCAGGTCGCTCCGCGCGGAGCGAGGGAGGGCAGCGCACAGTGCCCGCGCACGCGCAGGCACAGGGATCTCCAGACGCGCTCGGGCCCGCGAGCTGGCGACTCCTCCGCCCGAGTATTCGGGCACGCGCCGGCGCAGACCGGTTGTCCGGCCCGAATTCACCCGTTGCTTCACCCCGCGTTCTGGCCGATCAGTGCGGGGGTGAACGGGCGGGTGAATTGCACCGAGGACGCCATTTGTGTCAATGGCCGGATGCTTACGCTCGCCGCGGGGTTCCCAGATCCCTCCGGCGGTGGGCCGGACGTTCCTCCCCGAGCGACGGCCCACCGTCTGGATGCCTGCACCGACCTTCGCGCTCGAAAGGCACGCCCATCATGACGAACCTGCGCTTGGCCCTCACATTCGCGGGCCTGTTCCTCCTTGGCACCTGTCTGCTGCTCGTGGGGGCTCTCGTGCGTGGCGCCGTCGCGGGACCTCTCGCCCTGTTCTGACGCGTCGTATCCTAAGGAAGCGCCGCCGCGCCCTTCCCTCCTCCGCGGCGTCGCCGAGGTCGATGCAATGGGTCTTGTCGGTGTTCCGCGCCTTCCGGGCGCGCTTCTCGATCGCCCACGCCTTGAAGCTGTTCTCGAGGAAGACCATGCCCTGGCTGTCCTGTGCGCGCCGGCAGGCATGGGAAAGACCGTCGCGATGGCTCAGTGGGCCGCGCGTACGTCTCGCCGCGGTCTCTGGCTCCGCGTCGCCGACGGTGGCGGGTCGCCGATCGTCTTCGCCGGCCACCTCGCCCTGGCGCTTCACGACTATGGCCTGCTCGAGCCCGGGAACCCGCTCTCTGCAGGGCCAGCCGCCTTCCAATTCGTCGCCGATCCCTGGGACACGCTCCGCCGCGGCCTCGCGCGACTCGGAGAGCTCGCCCTCGCGATCGATGAGAGCGAGTATCTCGAACCCGACACCGTCAGCGGGCTTATCCGGCTGCTGGGCGACCTGCCATCGCTCTCGGTGCGTACCACCACTCGCGTTGCGAACGGTTTCGTCGAGCCCGGCCTCACGATCGCGCTCGACGTCGTCGTGCTGCGCGACGACGAACTCGCCCTCACCCGGGGTGAAACTGCCGCACTCCTGCACACCAGCGAAGACACTCCGATCGTGGGGGACGTTCTCGACCACGGCGGCGCGCCCGGGCTTGCTCGGCTCCTGACATTCGACGAGAACGCCGCGGGGGGACGCGGCGGCGACCGGACCCTGCGGGAGATCGACTCGTCTCGCGTATCGGAGATCGTCGACTCGTTTCTGCGCATCCGGCGGCCGTCGTGGGACACGCAGTTCACCGGCTTCCTCGAAGCGATCTGCCTCGCCGATGCCGTCGATGTCGAGCTCGCTGCCCGTCTCAGCGGCGAGGCCGATGCCGCAGTCCTCCTCGACCGTGCCGAGCGGGAGGGGCTGGGTCAGTGGCGTGGACATGGCAGCCACGGCCTGCGGCGGGATGCTGCGGCCGTCTTCGAGCCGTCACCGTTCGCGCGGCGGGCGCTGTCGGCATCCGCGCGCCGGAACCTGTCGCCGGGGCGGCTTCGGGAGCTGAACACCCTGATCGCGCAGTGGGAGCTCGAGAGCGGACAGCCCTTCTCGGCGCTGCGCCGCGCTGTCGAGTATCGCGACTGGCCCCTCGCGACCGACACCGTGCGCCGCTTCTGGAACGAGCTCCTGCCGTACGGCTTGCGCGTCACCGAGCTGTTTCGGGGAGTGCCCCTCACCGTGCTCGGGAGGCTGCCGCTGGTGACGACGTTGCTCGCGATCATCGCCAACGCCCGGCCCGACCACCGGCTCCGCGCGATCGAGTACTTCCTGCTCGCCGCGTACGGTTCGCGGCAGCGTTCAGCGACCCGTGATCCGGCCGACCGCGTCCTGCTGCGCGCCATCGAGTCTGCGGCGCAACGCGTTTCGGGGCGTGACGGAACGAAGGCTGCTCGTGAGGCCTTCGATACCCTCGGCGAACTGAGTCCGGACGACCGGCTTCGGCTGGGCCGTAACGAGCCGAGCGTCTGGAACCAGGTCGGAACGAGCCTGCTGTACGGCGGCGACATTCCCCGGGCGATCGTCTGCTTCCGCCAGTCGGTAGCAGTCGGCGACGCCGGCGGGTATCGCGCGGGGCTGCAGGGGCTCGCCCTGCTCGCGGGAACATACGCGCTGGATGGCGACATCGTGCAGGCGCACGCCGTCGCCGGCCGCGCCGAGGAACGGGAATGGCCCGAGCGCTGGAAGACGGGCTATCCGGGCAGTTATCTGCAGTTGGCCCACGCCGTCATAGCCCTCGAAGACGGCGACCTCGACGCCGCTGACGCGCACCTGCACGCCCTCGACGAACACCGCGAGACGATCGAGCACTGGGCACCGCTCCTGCACGTCGACGTGCTCATCGAACTGCGTCGCCACCGGCCCGACATCGCCCGCGAGCGGATCCGGAGCATCGTCAGCGCCCAACGCGCCAGGCGCGCTGTCTCGCAGTTCACCAGCAGCCGCCTGCGGCACACGAGTGCGCTGGCAGCCGTGGCAGCCGGCGATCTCGCGGGAGCCGAGCGTCTCCTCGGCCGCAGCGAAGATGCGCGCACCGCCGTCAGCCGCGCCCGAATCGCCCTCGCCGCAGGCGACGCCGAACGCGCGTTGCGGCTGCTGAACGGTGCCGCAGCCGGGCAGGCATCCGCTCGGGCGCGGGCCGAGCACCTCGCCCTTACCGCCGCTGCCGTCGCCGTTCTCGGCCACGATGACGCACACACCCGCACCGCGATCGAACGTGCTGATGCTGCGCTCGCCGAGAGCGGTCAGATGCTCGCGCTTGCGCTCGTACCCGATGCGGCCCTGTCCGCGCTCGCCGCGAGCGCTGACAGGCTGAACCAGCGCGACTTCGCCCAGCGCGTCGAGCGTGCCCGCGACTGGGCGATGATCGGGTCGCCCGGCGCTGCGCCTCGGCTCACGGCGCGCGAGCACGCCGTGGCCCTCGAACTCGGCCGCCACGACGGAGTCGCTCAGATCGCCGCAGCCCTCAACGTGTCGCCGAACACCGTCAAGTCACAGTTGCGTGCGCTCTATCGCAAACTCGGCGTGAGCAGTCGCGCCGAAGCGCTACGTGCGCTCGCCGCGTGGGGCCTCGTGAGACCCGGCGTCGCCGGCGGACTCGACGACGGCCTCGACGACCCCGTCGCGCGCGGACCGCAGGAAGGGTAGGGCCGCCAGCCCGGCGAGGCTTACGACGGCGGCGCCCACGCACAGGGTCGTGAAGTTGTCGGCGGCACCGGAGATCGGATCAGGGCCTCCCAGGGTGAGTAGCCACGCTGCGATGCTCGGGACGACGATCTGGGGGAGCGTGTCGGCGACGTTCAAGGCACCCAGGTATCGCCCGCCGGCGCCGGCGGGGATACGGCGCAGTGCCGTCGTGAGATTCACCGCGAGGAACACCCCCATGGCAATCCCGCCGAGGACAGCGCTTACCAAGAGCACCGGCGCGCTCCCGGCGCCTGCTCGAACCAGTGCCGCGCCAGCCAGGAGGAGTGCGGAGCCGGCGAGCAGGATGCGGGGATCGATCCGGTCAGCCACCCACCCGACGGCCAGTGCCGCAACCACGATGGCTGCGCCGCCGGACAGTGTCGACAGCGAGGTGAGCGCCGTGGCGGCACCGGCAGTTCCGGTGATGCGATCTGCCACGAGGTAGAGCATGAACGAGGTCACGAGACCGAACGCGACCGACTGGATGAATCGGCTGGCCCACACCGGTGCGAAGCGGCGGATCGACCCGATGCCGCCGGGTTCGGCATCGGGGCTTCGCGTCACCGCTGCCGTTGCCGCAGCCACGCGCGACGGAAGCAGCGCTGCCGCGACCACGGCGATTGCTACCGCCAGGAGCGACATGGAGATCGTCACTGTGCCGACGTGATCGGGAAGAACACTCGACAGGAGCAGGGGAGGGACCGTTCCGAGGAAAGCGGCTGCAGAGAACGCCCCCGATGCCCGGCCGCGCTCGGCATCCGGAACGGCGTCAGCCAGCAGGCCCGCCGCTGCGGCCAGGAGCGCGTTGTAGGAAATCTGCACGAGCACCCACGCCGTGAGCAGGATCCCGATCGAGGGGGCGACCAGCAGAAGGCCCATGGCGGCAAATCCGAACAGAGCCCCGCCGATGATCCACGGATGCCGCGCTCCCAGCCTCGAGCGGGTGCGATCCGAGAGTGCCCCGAAGAGCGGGTTGGCTATCGTCGCCGCGACAGCGCCGATGGTCACAGCCAGCGCGAGGATGCCGGTGCGCTCTGTCGGGGGAGCCAGCAGATCGACAGCCAGCGGCAGACCGGTGATCGCCGGCGCCGTCATCGCGCCGATCCCGACAAGGTTCAGCGCCGCCGGAACCAGCGCACCGCGGCCGAGTCGATGACGGGCGCGGGTAGCCATGAGCGTCAGCGTATTCGCCATCGGCCATGGGCGAGAATCCGGTCACGGCCACGGCATCCGGGTGGGCGGTTCGCGCGCAGCATCCGGATGCCGTAAGCTAGCTCTTTGGTGCCTGCCTCACTGCGGCAGATCACCGCGAACGTGAGCCCTCCACTGGCGTGTTCGGCGGCCTTCGGCCTCGGAACCACCCCGGAGCGGGATTCACGAACTCCTCCGTTCGAACCAGAAAGCAGCACTATCGTGACGCGCACATTCACCCCCAAGGCTGGCGAAATCCAGCGCGAATGGCTCGTGATCGACGCCACCGACGTCGTTCTCGGCCGCCTCGCCTCCCACGCTGCAGCGCTCCTGCGCGGCAAGCACAAGGCGACCTTCGCACCGCACGTTGACAGCGGCGACCACGTCATCATCATCAACGCCGACAAGGTTGCCCTCACCGGCCAGAAGCTCGAGAAGAAGATGGCCTACCGCCACTCCGGATACCCGGGCGGCCTGAAGGCCGTCGCGTACAGCGAGCTGCTCGAGAAGAACCCCGTCCGCGCCGTCGAGAAGGCCATCCGCGGAATGCTCCCCAAGAACAGCCTGGGTCGCCAGCAGCTGTCCAAGCTGAAGGTGTACGTCGGTGCCGAGCACCCGCACGCCGCTCAGCAGCCCAAGACATACACGCTCGACCAGGTCGCCCAGTAAGCGCCGGACAGACCCAGAAGGACATACTCGTGGCGAACGACACCACCGCAACCGAGCCCACCAGCTACACCACCGAATCTGCCGTCGACGTCGAGGCTGTTGAGGCTGCACGTCCCGTGCTCAACGTTCCCGGCGCGGCAGTCGGCCGCCGCAAGGAGGCCATCGCCCGCGTGCGCCTGGTCCCCGGCACCGGCACCATCACCGTCAACGGCCGCACGTTCGAGAACTACTTCCCGAACAAGCTGCACCAGCAGCTCGTGACCGACCCCTTCACCCTGCTGAACCTCACCGGCGCCTACGACGTCATCGCCCGCATCCAGGGCGGCGGCCCCTCGGGCCAGGCAGGCGCCCTGCGCCTGGGCATCGCCCGCGCGCTCAACGAGATCGACGCCGAGAACAACCGCCCGGCACTCAAGAAGGCCGGCTTCCTCTCACGCGACGCTCGCGTGAAGGAGCGCAAGAAGGCCGGTCTCAAGAAGGCGCGCAAGGCTCCGCAGTACTCGAAGCGTTAATCGCTTCGCCACCGCGCACCATGCCGCTGTTCGGCACGGACGGCGTACGAGGGCTTGCCAACGGCATCCTCACCGCCGATCTCGCGTTGTCCTTGGCCCAGGCGACCGCTGTCGTCCTGGGCCAAGGACGCACCGCTGACGCCCGCCGCGCCGCGGGCAAGCGGCTCACCGCCGTCGTCGCGCGCGACCCGCGCGTCTCGGGGGAGTTCCTCGTCGCCGCCGTTTCGGCGGGACTCGCCTCCTCGGGCGTCGACGTGCTCGACGCCGGCGTCCTTCCGACGCCCGCCCTGGCCTACCTCGTCGGCGATCATGACGCCGACTTCGGGGTCATGGTGTCGGCATCCCACAACCCCGCTCCCGACAACGGCATCAAGATCTTCGCTCGCGGCGGCGTGAAGCTGCCCGACGTCGTCGAGGCGCGCATCGAAGCCGCCATGAGCGGCGACAAGCTGCAACCGACGGGCGCCGGCGTCGGTCGGATCAGCCGATTCTCCGATGCCGAGGACCGTTACGTCCTCCACCTCCTGCAGTCCCTGCCGCATCGGCTCGACGGGCTTCACGTCGTACTCGACTGCGCGCACGGCGCGGCATCCGGCGTCTCACCGCAGACGTTCTCGGATGCCGGCGCACGCGTGACGGTCATCGGCGCCGATCCCGACGGACTGAACATCAACGACGGCGTCGGCTCGACGCACCTCGATCAGCTCTCGGCTGCTGTCGTCGAGCACGGTGCGGACCTGGGTATCGCCCATGATGGTGACGCCGACCGGTGCCTCGCCGTCGATGCTGCAGGTCGGGTGATCGACGGCGACCAGATCATGGCTATCCTCGCCGTCGCGCTCAAAGACCGTGGGGAGCTCACCGACGACACTCTCGTCGCCACGGTCATGAGCAACCTCGGCCTGCATCGTGCGATGGCCGATCACGGCATCCGTGTCGAACAGACCGCCGTCGGCGACCGGTACGTGCTGGAGCGCATGAACGAGGGCGGTTTCGCCCTCGGCGGCGAGCAGTCCGGACACGTCATCATGTCTCGGTTCGCCACCACCGGCGACGGCCTGCTGACGGGGCTGCACCTCATGTCGGAGATGGCCCGGACCGGGCTGACGCTTGCCGAGCTCGCCTCGATCATGACCGTGTACCCGCAGGTGCTCGTGAACGTGAAGGGCGTCGACCGGTCGCTGGTTGCGACCGACGAGGTCGTGCAGGATGCGGTCGCTGCGGCATCCACAGCGCTCGGGGACTCGGGCCGCGTTCTGCTGCGCCCCTCGGGCACGGAGCCCCTCGTGCGCGTCATGGTCGAGGCCGCCGACGCCGAAACCGCCCACGCTCACGCCGAGGCCCTCGCGGGCGTGGTGCGCGAACGCCTCAGTCTTCCCGCCTGAGCCGCCCCTCCAGGCATCCGTTCGGCGGCATCCCTCGCCGGCTCGGCGCGTGGCTAACTCCTCAGATCAGTTATGTGAACGGTGCAACCGCGGCGTGATCTGGCTCACACTCCGTCGTCTTTGAGGAGTTAGCCACCGAGAGGCCGCGCGAACTTTCGTGCGCGCGTCGTCGCGGGCATGGGAGCGCTCACAGGCATGCGGCGCATGGGTTCGCGAGATTCGCGCCCACCGCGCCCCCGCTCTATCGACGGGGAAAGCTGGGATTTTCCTAGCACCTCGTCGCGCACTACGCGCTCGACGAGACGAGCGGCACGGTAGCCGCCGATAGCTCGGGCAACGGCCACGACGCCGCCTACATCGGCTCACCGACGCTCCTCGGTGCGGAGGGTGTGACATTCGACGGCACCGACGACTACGTCGACCTTCCCGACAACCTCATCGGCGGTCTCGACTCGGTGACCGTCGCGATGGACGTCATCGTCTCGCCCTCGCAGAGCGGCAACTACTTCATTTGGGGATTCGGGAACACCGCTGGCGATGGCGCGGGCAACGGCTACCTCTATTCGACCGGGAACAACTACCGGGGAGGCATCGCCACGGGCAACTGGACCACGGACGTCCTGGCCGACGCGCCGGCGCCCACGGACCGGCACCGGCGCGCCGAGCACGATCTGCGCTGTTGCATCATCGACGGTGGTGCCGAACTGTCGCGGCAGGTGCCCGATCAGCCCCAGCCCATGGACTCGATGTAGCGGAGCAGCACGCCCTCGCGCAGGGCCCACGGGCTCACCTCGAGCTCTTCGACATCCATCGCGCGCATCGCCTCGTGAAGCACAACCGCACCCGCGACGATCTGGAAGGTCCGATCCGCGGTGATTCCGGGCAGTTCCTGGCGAGCGGATGCCGGAATGCGCGCCAAGCGCGGGATCCACGACCCGAGCGCAGCGCGGGGGAGCATCATCCGTTCGCTGCCCGACCACCCGGGCATCGGGTAGCCGACGAGTTTGGCCAGCGACCGGATCGCCTTGGAGGAGCCCACGGTGTGATCAGGTCGGGGGAGCGCACCGAAAGTCTTGGTCAGCGGCTTGAGCGTCTGGCGGGCGTGTGCTCGAAGACGATCGACGGCCTCCTCGCCGGGCGGGTCATCCGGCAGGTAGGCGATCGTCATGCGGCCAGCGCCGAGGGGCACGGATGCCGCTTCATCCGGGAGCTCGTCGCTTCCCGCCGCGATCTCCAGAGACCCGCCGCCGATGTCAAAGAGCAGGATCTGGCCGGCCGACCAGCCGAACCACCGCCGCACCGCGAGGAACGTGAACCGGGCCTCCGAGACGCCCCCGAGAACCTGGAGCGGTTGGCCGAGCGCTGCCTCGATTCGCGCGATCACCTCGGTTCCGTTGGTGGCCTCGCGCACCGCGGAGGTCGCCGTCGCGAGGAACTCGTCGACCTTCTCGCGTTCGGCGACCACGCGGGCTTGTGACGCGGCATCCACCAGCGCGGCGATCCCCTCCTCGCTGATCGCGCCGTCGGGCGTGACGTACCTCATCAGGCGCAACACGGATCGATGGCTCGTGGAGGCGAGTGGGCGGCCGCCGGGGTGAGCGTCGGCGACGAGAAGATGGACGGTATTGGAGCCGATGTCGAGGACGCCCAGACGCACGGGGGTCAGCTTATCGGTGGCTCGGGTAGGCACCCGTGCCCGGTCGTTGTCGTGCCGATTGCAGGATGAACGCCGTGGCCAGTGGCTCAGGTGCGCCACGAATGACGATCGCGCCTGCGTTCGGCCCGGCGCGTCAGACGAGGCCTCAGGGTAGGGCGTCGGAGGGCGGTGCCGCACAACCGACGATCCACGCCTTCGCGAAGGCGGCAGTCTGATAGGCGTAGTTGTAGATCCAGCGCGACAGGTTCAGGCTCTCGTCCACGGGGATCACGGTGACGTCGGCATCCGCGCACGCGCCGAAAATGTAGCGCGTACGCAGCACGTGCGGCGTGTAGGTCAACACGATGACGCTCTCACCGTCGGTCGCATACGCGTCGAGCATCGCTGCTTCCCCCCGTGTCGTGAACGGGTCGGGAGTGCGACAGGTCACATAAGCCCGCCAGCAGTAGGCGAGTTCACCCGCCGACTCCGGCCCCGATGCCGGCACTGACACCAGGACCTGGTCAGCGATTCCCTGATCGCGCAGGCTCTCGGCATCCGCGATGCGGGTCGCAGTCGGTGGGCCGATCACATAGAGAAGGTCTGCTTGGGGCGCCGCGGGAACCGCCGGGAAGACATACAGGGGAAGCCCGATCACGGCGACCAGAGCGATGATCGCCAGGATGCCGAGAGCGCCGCGGCGCGCCCACCGGGTTCGAGTGAGCATCGACTCGTCGTCCACGCGTGCATCCTCCGTCTCCTCGTGCGGCGACCACAGCGTCGACGTGCTCCGACGAGCGACAGTGTAGTGAGCCATCCAGGACAACTCGGCTGGGTGAGGGACAACTCGGCTGAGGGAAGACCAACTCGGCTGAGGGAGGGACAACTCGCGTGGGGGTTACGATGGCCCCGTGCCCAGCGATGCCGCAGCCCTCGACGCCCGCGAGCAACTCAACCCGCAGCTCTACCGTGAGATCCTGCGTCCCGAGTGGGCGAGGCTCGCCGCCGACATGCGTCAGCCGCTCACCGAAACCGAAATCGTCTCGCTTCGCGGCCTCGGCGATCGGCTGGACCTCGACGAAGTGCGCGAGGTGTACCTCCCGCTCAGTCGCCTCCTGAGCCTGTACGCGGGCGCAACCCGGCGGATCGGAGCCGACACCAGCGCGTTCCTGCAGGAAAACGACTCGACCACCCCGTTCGTGGTCGGCGTCGCCGGATCAGTCGCCGTCGGCAAGTCCACCATCGCGCGCCTGCTGCGCGAGCTCATGAGCCGCTGGCCCGACACCCCGCGCGTCGAGCTCGTGACCACCGACGGCTTCCTCTATCCCAACGCCGAACTCGAGCGCCGCGGCATCATGCACCGCAAGGGCTTCCCCGAGTCCTACGACCGTCGCGCGCTCGTGCAGTTCCTCACCGACGTCAAGAGCGGGGCACCCGAGGTTCGCGCTCCCTTCTACTCCCACATGAAGTACGACATCGTCCCGGATGCCGTCATCACGGTTCGCCGGCCGGATGTCGTGATCGTCGAGGGACTGAACGTGCTGCAACCGCCGCCGTCGCCGAACGAGGTGGCGGTCAGTGACCTGTTCGATTTCTCGATCTATGTCGACGCCGATCCCGAACACATCACGCAGTGGTTCGTCGACCGGTTCCTCGCACTCAAACACGGCGCATTCGCCGATCCCGGATCGTTCTTCAACGTCTTCTCGGATCTCACCGATGAGACGGCGGTTGAGACTGCCCTGGGATTCTGGAACGAGATCAACTTGCCCAACCTGATCGAGAACGTTCTTCCGACCAGGCATCGGGCAACCCTCGTGCTGCAGAAGGCCGCCAATCACGCCGTCGACCGCGTCCTCCTGCGCAAGGTCTAGCAGCGCGCTGCGCGCCCGAAAGGGGCGCAGATCGGCGGGATTCTCCAACCGCCTGGGCATGGGAGCGGTCCCAGCACGGTCAGGGCTTCACCGATATCGCGACACGCCGATCGTCATGGTAAAGATGTTTCATGCGGGGTGGTCATCGGGGGCCGTATGAAAGCTCTGCTCCCTAACGGGCGTGGGCGCTTCTTCGGCGTGACGTTCCTGTCGGCGATTGCGGCAGGGGCGCTGATCGGCGTACCCGCGGTCGCTTCGGCTTCGCCCGGCGACGTGGTCGATTCTGGGGCATCCGTCTCGCGTTTCGTGACCTCCGAACCCGCCGCATCGACCGCCGGCGGCGCGACGAATGCGGCATCCTGCCTCGCCGGAGTGTCGCCCCACCTCGTGCGACTCACCGGCTCCGATGAGGATCCGGTGCACAACCCCGTCCTGCTCGTGCACGGGTGGCTCAGCACCGCCATGCCGGAGTCGGAGGCGGGACCGAGACCGGTCACGACGAGCACGGGTATCGCCAATTCGCCGTTCTCTCGGCCGGTCGAGTGGTCATCGGGCGGCGATCCGGCCGTCGATCTGCGCTCGCTGCAAGAGCGCCTATCGGAGCTTCCCGATACGTCAGTGTTCGCCTTCGACTACTCCTCCGTGGCCGCACTGTGGGTCGGGCACACGGCGACCGCACCCGCGCTCGCCGGAGCGATCGAGTGTCTCGCCGAGGCGTCAGGCGACACCGTTGACATCGTCGCGCATTCGATGGGAGGGCTCGCGCTTCGCTACGCCCTCGGGGGATCGAACGAGGGCGTAGCCTCGCACGTCGGTCAGGTCATCACCGTCGCGACCCCGAACGAGGGGTCCGAGGTCGCGTCAGCGGTGTCGGTGCTCGGCGATGCGACAGAGTCCCTGTTCTCGTCGGCGTCGGTCGTCGCTCAGATCGCCCTGCCCGCGATCGTCGGGATCTGCAACCGTGAGATGGAGTCGGATGCTCGCGTCGGGTGCGACATCCCGCCGAGCGCGCGGACCGTCTTCGCCGTCGCGGGTGACGGCGGCCAGGCGCTTCGAGCGGGTTCGGCCGAGCTCTCGAGTGTGCCTGAGTGGCCGAGCAGTCTGAACGTGCACGCAATCGCCGGCGACTATCGCATCCACCTGACGGCGGGACTCGTGCCCCCAGAGATCTTCACGGCTCTGCACGACGCAGCTGGCGTGTTCGGTCTGGATCTCGCACCCGCGCTTGACCAGGTGTTCGAGGCGGGGGACGGCATCGTGGAGGTCACTTCAGCGACGGCGGATGCCGACTCCAGCTTCATCGCCCGCTGTGAGGTGACCGTCGACCTCACGACCACCGTCGGGTCGGCGGACTTCGGCGATCTCACCGAGCGATTCGGTGGTATCCCGCCGCTCGCAGGGCCGTGCGCGCACGATCGCCTGTTCGAGAACGACGACGTCGTCCGGGATATCGTCGCGACGCTCGGGGCGTCCCGCGGGTAGTGCTGTCGCGACGCTGGGGCGTCCCGCGGGTAGTGCTGTCGCGACGCTCGGGGCGTCCCGCGGGTAGTGCTGTCGCGTATTCCCGGCGGCGGTGCAGGATGAGCGCATCCGCGACCCGTAACATGTGTGGAATGTGCGGAATCGTCGGATATGTCGGGCCGCGTGAGAGTCAGCCCATCCTCATTGCTGGACTGTCGCGCCTGGAGTACCGCGGCTACGACTCGGCGGGCATTGCCGTCATCGACGGCGACGGCCACCTGGGTATGCGCAAGCGGGCGGGCAAGCTCGGTGTCTTGCGCGATGACCTCTCCGAGCATCCGCTCCCCGCGGGCACGACGGGCATCGGGCACACGCGCTGGGCGACCCACGGTGGCCCCACGGATGCCAACGCCCACCCGCACCTTGCAGACGACGACAAGCTCGCGCTGATCCACAACGGCATCATCGAGAACTTCGCCGCGATCAAGAACGAGTTGCGCGAAGAGGGTTACGAGTTTCGCAGCGAGACCGACACCGAGGTGGCGGCGGTGCTGCTGGGGCGCGAGTATCGCGCGCACGGCGGCGACCTCGTCGCGGCGTTCCGGTCGGTCGTCCGCCGCCTCGACGGCGCCTTCACGCTCCTCGCGATGCACCGCGACAACCCGGGGCTTGTCGTCGGTGCGCGCCGCAACTCGCCGCTGGTGATCGGACTCGGCGAGGGCGAGAACTTCCTCGCATCCGACGTCGCCGCCTTCGTCGAGCACACCCGTCAGGCTCTCGCGATCGGTCAGGACGAGATCGTCGCCATCACCCCCGACGGCGTCGAGGTGACGGACTTCGACGGCAACCCGGTCGGCGTCGAGCCGTTCGAGGTGCTGTGGGATGCCGCAGCCGCCGACAAGGGTGGATGGTCATCGTTCATGGCCAAGGAGGTGTCGGAGGAGCCCGAGGCTGTCGCGAACACGGTGCGGGGACGCATCCGTGACGGCGTCGTGTCGATCCCCGAACTCGACGGCCTCGACGACCTGTTCGCCGGAATCAATCGCGTGATCGTGGTGGCCTGTGGCACCGCGGCCTACGCGGGCATGGTCGGCAAGTACGCGATCGAGCAGTGGGCGCGGGTGCCCGCCGATGTCGAGCTGGCTCATGAGTTCCGCTACCGCGACCCCGTGATCGGGGCTGACACTCTCGTCGTCTCGATCAGCCAGTCCGGCGAGACGATGGACACCCTCATGGCGGTCAAGTACGCGCGCGAGCGCGGCGCCAGGACACTCTCGATCTGCAACACGCAGGGGGCGACGATCCCGCGTGAGTCGGACGCGATCGTCTACACCCATGCGGGACCCGAGGTCGCTGTCGCCTCGACCAAGGCCTTCGTCGCGCAGATCACGGCGCTCTACCTGCTCGCGCTGCACATCTCGCACGTGCGCGGAACACTCAGCGACACCGACATCCGCCAGCAGGTGCTCGAGCTCGAGGCCGTGCCCGAGAAGATCGCGCGGGTCCTCGAGAGTGAGCAGGGGCACATCGAGCAGTTCGCGCACTGGATGGGCGACACCCAGTCGGTGCTTTTCCTCGGTCGCCACGTGGGCTATCCGATCGCGCTCGAAGGGGCTCTCAAGCTCAAGGAGATCTCCTACATCCACGCCGAAGGCTTCGCGGCCGGCGAGCTCAAGCACGGTCCCATCGCCCTCATCGAGCCGGGGCAGCCGGTCTTCGTGATCGTGCCCTCGCCGCGGCACTCACCGCTGCTGCACTCGAAGGTGGTCTCCAACATCCAGGAGATCCGCGCTCGCGGTGCCCGCATCATCGCGGTCGCCGAAGAGGGGGATGCTGCCGTGCTGCCCTACGCCGACGAGGTGCTGCGCATCCCGCTGGCAGACCCGCTGTTCGAGCCGCTGCTTGCCGTCGTGCCGCTGCACATCTTCGCGATGGGCCTTGCCACGGCCAAGGGGCTCGACGTCGACCAGCCGCGCAACCTCGCGAAGTCCGTCACGGTCGAATAATCCCCGGGGGCTGCTTCGGTCGGATACCGCCGCCTCGGTCGGATGCTGTGGGCGGAGGGATCCGACAGACGTCGATCGATCCGACGTTTGCTGCCGACTGTCTCCTTGCCCCTCGACTATATAACGTGAGACTGATATAAAGATCTCATGCACGCCCTCGACATCCTCGGCGATCCGGTTCGGCGCCGACTGCTCGAGGTGCTCTCCCACGGCCCGCAGCCCGCAGGTGTGCTCGTTGACCTGGTCGGCGGCGAGTTCGCCATCAGCCAGCCCGCCATCTCGCGGCACCTGCGGCTGCTGCGTGAGAACGGCTTCGCGGATGCCGAGATCGACGGCACCCGACGGATCTATCACCTTCGCGCCGACGGCCTCGACGCTGCTGCGACGTACCTCGACCGGCTGCGCGCACCCCTTTCCCAACGTCTCGACGCCCTGCACACCGAGATCGCGCGCGGCAGGTCGGCGCGGCGACGCGGCGAGGCCGCTGCCGAGCCTCGCCTGTCAGCGGCATCCGGCATTCCCATCACTCCCGACCAGGAGGCATCATGACCCTCGGCGCTCCACGGATCACGCGCGACGGCGACCGGTACCACCTCGAGTACTCCGAGGTCTATGCGACCGACATCGACGACCTGTGGTCGGCAGTCACGACCGCCGAGCGGCTGTCGCGGTGGATGGCGACCTACCGCGGCGATCTGCGCGAGGGCGGTGCGTGGGAGGTGCTCGGATCAGACGGCGAGGTATGGTGCCGAGGAGTCGTCACGGCCTGCACGCCGCCGCAGAGCTTCACCACCACCTGGCACGCCGTGGGTGAGGACCCCACCGAGCTCACGGTGAGCCTCGCACCCGACGCCGCGGGAACCCGCCTGACGCTTTCGCATCACGGCATCCAGTCAATCCTCTACGGGGCCGGGTGGCAGACCTATCTCGAGCTCTTGGCGCAGGGGCTGGCAGCGCCCGATGCCGTCCTCGTCGACGACGCCGCGTGGGACGCGCGATTCGCCCAGCTGCGGCCCGTCTACGACGAGAGATTCGCCGCGCTGCGCGACTGACCCGGCGGCTGGAGACGGCGCCGGTCGGGGAGCGAATCGCGGGGGCACCGAGTGCTCATCCGCCTGTCACGGTGTGTTCACCTCGGCGTCGCCAGTGGCCACATCGGCCTCGTAGGTTCGCAGGGTTTGCTCCAGACGAAAGCTGTTGATGTCTCTCTCCACGCCTGCGCGCCTGTTCCGTCCGTTCTCTCTCCTCACCGCAACCGCGATTCTGGCCACACCCCTGGTGGTTGCCGCACCGGCCGCAGCGGCGTCGGAGACACCGCACCTCCTGATCACCGAGATCGCTCCCGACAACGTGGGCTATGACGATTTCGAGTTCATCGAGGTCCACAACTTGGGCACCGAAGCGGTCGACCTGGATGCCGACAGTGTCGGACTGTCGTACATCTACGCAGACAGCGACGACAGGTCCTCGGACGTGCCGCTGACCGTCGAGCCCGGAACCGTCATCGACGCGGGCGAGACGCTCGTGCTCTGGCTGAGCTACACCACCTCGACCGTCGACAGCTTCGCCAAGACCGTCGACGACTTCCGCTCCCACTTCGCCGCGACCCAGCCCCAGACCGACTACGACGTCGTCCGCGTCACCGGCCAGTCCGGGATGGCAAATGGGGGCGGTCGCGGAGTTCGGCTGAGCGTCGCGGATGCCGAGGTCTCGCGCGCCTTCGTCCCCGTCGGTGGTGCCGGCACCGACCTGAGCGTGCACTTCCAGGTTGCGGCATCCGGGACCTCTGCGGCGGTCCTGTCGACCCTTGCAGAGCCCAGCCCGGGCGTCGTCGTTCCCGAGGCGCTCGTGGCCGAGGAGCCCGAGCCCGTCGTCGAGATCGCCCCCCGCGACCTGATCGTGACCGAGTTCGCACCCGACAACGAGGGCACCGATCGCTGGGAGTACGTCGAGGTCTACAACACCACCGATCACGACATCGACCTCACTGCCACCAACACGACTGTCGTCTACGACTACGTGTCGAGCTCCAAGGCTCTCGCCTTCCCCGCGGGAAGTGTCATCCCCGCCGGTGAGGCGGCGCTGCTGTGGCTCCAGTACTCGCCGAACACCGACGGTTACACCGCCGACGACTTCCGTGCGTTCTACAACGCTGACGCTGAGCTCACCGTCATCCCGATCACGGGCCAGTCGGGGTTTGCGAACGGCGGGGGTCGCGGCATCCGTCTGGTCTCGGGCGAGACCGTCATCACCGAAGCCTGGTACGCGGCCGGAGAGGTGGGGAGCGGCACGAGCGTGAACTACCGTTTGCCGGCCCGCCTGACCGAAACGATGATGGCTGTGCTCGAGGCGACGGCGGCGCCAACGCCCGGTGTCATTCCGGCAGACACGCTCGTCCCGGCACCGTTCGCTCCGCAACCCGATGCCGATCTCGTGACGGCGCCGCTGCAGATCACCGAGGTCGCGCCAGACACGGCGAATGTCGGCGGGTCCGATGCGTACGAGTTCGTCGAGGTCTACAACGCCACGAGCGCCCCGGTCGACTTCTCGGACTACACCCTGAAATACCTCTACCCGCTGGCCGACCTCACCAACTCATCGACGGCGCTGTGGCCGGCGACCGTTCGTGACGCGGTCATCCCCGCGGGCGGCACGATCGTCTTCTGGATCAAGAACGGCGCCAACGACGCGCTCACGGCAGCCGACTTCAACGCCCACTTCGGAAGCTCACTCATCGCCGATGAGAGCCTGTTCGAGATCCGCTCGGGCGGGATGTCGAACTCCTCCGCTCGAGGGCTCGAGATCACCACGAACACCGGATTCACCGTCAACCGCGCGTACTACAACCTTGGTGGCATCGACGATACGACCGCCGACCAGCCGATCCAGTACGCCGTCAACCACGACGACCTGACTCTGCAGACCAAGCTCGGGACCTCCGGCGCGACGCCCGGGGCCATCGCCCCCGAGCAGGTCGACGACGGACTGATGATCGTGCCGGCTGACACCACGGCTCCCGAGATCGCCGACCAGACGGCAGCCGAGATCGCCCCCGGCATCGACTTCGAGATTGCCGTCCGGGCCACTGACGACATCCAGGTCAAGACTCTCTCGATCGCCGTGCGCAGCAACCTTGACGCACAGCCGATCCGCCACGAGATCGTCTCGGACGGGGCCGACGGCTACGTCCTGCCGATCGCCGCTGCCGACCTCACCGGCAAGCGCTGGTTCGAATACATCGTCGTTGCCAGCGACGGAACAAACGAGTCGGTCGTGGGCCCGGTTCGCGTGGCCCTTGCCGGGGTCGACACGTCGCCCGTGCGCCTGAACGTCACCGACGAGCAGTGGGTACGCGGTGAGGTGGGACTGATCGCGGGCGGCGACACCTACCCCGCCGAGGTCGAGCTCAGCATCGACGGTGCCCCTGTCGCGGCGACGCCTCAGCTGGAGGCGGCACCGGTGTTCGCGTTCGAGGCGAGCGGTGTCGACACCTTCTTCCGCAACGGCGTGAAGGTCGGTGACGACGTCCTGCACATCTTCGACGACGGGATCTACTCGGGGTGGGACACGATCTCCGCCGCGGTTCCGCTCGGCTACGTCACCGCGGGCCAGAGCGTGACCGTCAGCGTGTGGGCCGGCACCAAGGCCGCGCCCGAGATCAACCTCGACGAGAACAATGATGACTTCTCCATCAAGGGGCTGCGGCTCATCCTGCCCGACGGGCGCACACTGACGCCGGCCGGTTACGACGATCCGACAGCCGTGCTCGCGATGGGCGACAGCGCCGGCAAGTACGACTACTACGACGCGACGTTCACCATCCCGGCCGACGCCGCCACGGCCGTCAGTTACGCCTGGGACACCACCGCGGTGACCGACGGTGAGCACCTCGTATCGGCATCCGATGGTGGTACCGAGGTCGCCGCGCAGGTTCGTGTCGACAACACGCTGCCTGACGTCACGACCGATCTCGAGGCGGACAAGCTCTACCAGGGCACGTTCACGATCGATGCGCAGGCTAGCGACATCGGCTCCGGTCTCGTCTCGCTGGAGACGACCCTCGACGGCCGCGTGATTGCGCTGCCCTACGAGACCTCGTCGCTGACACTTGCCGAGGGCGACCACGAGGTCGTGATCACCGCGACGGATGCCGCCGGCAACGTCACTGAACGGGTCATCGCCTTCCGCACTCCCGTCGAACACCCCGCCGTCACGCTGGTGTCGCCGGCCGACGGCGCGAGCCTCGAGCAGGGCTCCGTGACGCTGCAGGCCCGTGCTGTCGACCCCACCGGCGACCTCCTTGACGTGACCTTCGCCGAAGGGCACGCGCTGAGCGTGGGCGATGGTGTCACGGCGGCGACCGGCACCGTCGGCACCGCCGACACGACCGACCGCTCCGGTGCGCGGAACCTCACCGCCGACGAAGCAGCCCAGCTCGGCACGTTCGACGGCGAGACACTCGTCGAGGCATCCGACACCGCGTTCCCGTACCACCTGTTCGACGCGACGGTTCCCGCCGACGCCGGGGATGACGCCCGCGTCCGGGTGCACTGGGAGGGCTCGGCCAACGCCGACGCCAAGCTGCTGCTCTATGCGCTCGGCGTCGACGGCGCGTGGGATGAGGTCGATCGTCTTGTCACGGCGGACGACGTCACGACGGTGAGTCTGGACGCTGTCCTGCCCGTCGCCGACTACGCCGTCGAGGGGACTGTGCGACTGCTCGTGCAGCACTCCGAAGGGTTCGCGGGCGAGAACCTCTCGTCGCGCGAGAGCGCGGTCGAGCCGCGGAATGCCGATGACACGCCGCGCTCGCAGTACGACTTCACGCTCGCTGTCGAGTCAGACACGCAGTACTACAACGAGGAGTTCCACCAGCACCAGACAGCGATCCACGACTATCTGTTGGACGTGCGGTCAGACCTCAACCTGCAGTACCTGTTCCACACCGGGGACATCGTCGATGACTACGACCAGCTGTGGCAGTGGGACTATGCCGACCCCGAGTACCGGAAGCTCGACGCTGCGGGTCTGCCCTACGGCGTGCTGGCGGGCAACCACGACGTCGGCCACAAGGAAGTCGACTACACCAACTACGGCACCTACTTCGGGGCTGACCGCTACCAGGCAAACCCCTGGTGGGGCGGCGACTACAAGAACAACCGCGGCCACTACGACCTCATCACCGCCGGCGGCATCGACTTTCTGATGCTCTACATGGGCTGGGGTCCCGGGGATGACGAGATCGCGTGGATGAACGAGGTTCTCGCCCAGTACCCCGAGCGGATCGTGGTGCTGAACCTGCACGAGTACATGCTGACCACGGGAGGTCTCGGGCCGATACCGCAGCAGATCTATGACGAGGTCATCGCCACGAACCCCAACGTGCGGATGGTGTTCTCGGGTCACTACCACGATGCGTACACCCGCATCGACGGCTTCGACGACGACGGTGACGGGACCGACGACCGCCAGGTTTACCAGATCCTGTTCGACTACCAGGGCCTGCCTGAGGGCGGTCTCGGCTACCTCCGCCTCCTCCACTTCGACAACGAGAACCAGCAGATCATCGCGCGCACGTACTCGCCCTCGCTCGACGACTACGACGCCGATGACCCCTCGCTCGATCCCGAGCACCAGGAGTTCACGATGCCGTATGCCGCTCTCGGCATCCAGCCAGCTCAGAAGGTGCTGCGCACCGACGGCGTTCGGGTCGACATCCTGACATCGCACGAGATCGGCGCGGTGAGTGACGTTGAGAGTGGCGCGACGACCTCGGTGACGTGGGATGCCGCACCCGGCGAGTACGGCTGGTACGCGTCTTCGGTCGACCCGTTCGGTGCCGCAGCTGATTCCGAGGTCCGCACCCTTACGGTGCTCGCTGCCTCGGGCCACGGCGGTGGCGACAACCCCGGTGACGGTGGCTCGGGCGGTGGCGACAACCCCGGCGACGGTGGCTCGGGTGATGGCAATGGCTCCGGCGGCGGCGACAGTGACGGCAGGCCGACCGAGAACACGGTTCCCGTGGGCGTCGCAGACCTCGACCCATCGCTCGAAGGCGCCATCGCTCCGTCGGGAACGCTCCGTGTCGGCGACCCGATCACCATCTCGGTGCCGGGTCATGACGGAGAGTGGGTCCAGGTGTGGCTCCACTCCACGCCCACCCTGATCTCGGGATGGACGAAGGTTGCGGGCGGAACCGTGACGGCCACCGTCCCGGCGTCCGTGCCGGCCGGCACCCACACACTCGTCGTCCAGAACAGCAGCGGCGTGATCGGATGGGCGACGGTCACCGTCGAGGGGGCTGCCGGGCAGGCAGTGATCAGCGACGGCGTGATGGCGCAGACAGGTGCCGACGGGCTCCCGCTCGGCATCGCCGGTGCTCTCGCGCTCGTGGCGATCCTTGTCGGCGCCGGAATCCTGGTCCGGCGTCGCATCGCCTCCTGACACAAGCGGGGCGGCCGATACCAGCCAGCGCCTGATACCAGCCAGCGCCTGATACCAGCCAGCGCCTGATACCAGCCAGCGATAGGGTGGCGGATGCTGCGGCATCCGTCACCGCCGCCGGCTGAGGAGAGCCCATGATCGTCGGGATCGGCGTCGACCTGGTCGACATCGAACGCTTCGAACGGACGATAGCGCGCACCCCGAAGCTGCTCACACGGCTCTTCTCGCCGGCTGAACGGATGCTGAAACCACGGTCTCTGGCTGCCCGCTACGCCGCGAAGGAAGCGCTCATCAAGGCCCTCGGCGGGTCGGACGGCGTGCACTGGACCGAGATCGAGGTCACGCCCGAGGCATCCGGTCGCCCCTGGTTCAGCCTCACCGGGTCAACCGCCGAGGTCATCGCCGCGCGGTCGATCACGACCCTGCACCTGTCGATGTCTCATGACGCGCACCTGGCGACCGCCTACGTCATCGCGGAGTCCGCTGCCGAGCCGCGGGCGCGAACCCACACGCCCGGTGCCGAATCCACAGCATCCCCCGCGGAAAAGGTGTGGGCTGACGCGGAAGGTGTGGGTTCGGCGACAGGGGCTGAGTTCGCGGAAGCGGTCGAGGACCAGGAGGGAACGGCATGAGCGTGATGCCGGGGTCGAGATTGCCGGAGGGGACGCTGCGCGAGGCATCCGTCGATGTCGCAGCGATCGCCGCGAATGTGCAGCACCTGCGACGGATGACGAACTCCGAGGTCATCGCCGTCGTGAAGGCCGACGGGTATGGCCACGGCGCGACGCGGTCCGCCGTCGCGGCGCTGGCGGGCGGTGCGACGCGGATCGGCGTCTCAGACATCACCGAGGCACTCGCCCTGCGCCGGGCGGGTATCACCGCCCCGATCGTCGCGTGGCTACATGCGCCCGGCACCTCGTTCCGCGAAGCTGCCAGGGCTGGCATCGAGCTGGGCATCTCGAGTTTCGACCAGCTGCAGCAGGCCTCGGCCGCGGCGTCAGTCGACCGGCCCGTCGGTGTGCACCTCAAGCTTGAGACCGGGCTCGGGCGCAACGGCGTCGCGCCGGCTGACTACGGTGTCGTCTTCGCCGAGGCCGCGCGGCTTGAGCGCATCGGCAAGCTGCGGGTGATCGGACTGTTCAGCCACCTCTCGAACACGAGCGCCGAGGACGACCGCGCGGCGCTGCGCGTGTTCCTGGATGCCGCGGGTTCGGCGGCAGCGCTCGGTCTCGCGCCGCCGCTTCGCCACCTCGCTGCCACCCACGCCGCGATCGCCCTGCCCGAAACGCGGCTCGGATGCGTGCGGCTGGGTATCGGGATTTACGGCCTCTCGCCGTTCGCCGACCGCAGCTCCGCGGATGTGGGCCTGCGCCCCGCGATGACACTGCGCGCGGCAGTCGCCGCGGTGCGCCGCGTGGATGCCGGACACGGCGTTTCGTACGGGTATCAGCACCGCACCGAGCGCGAGAGCACCCTTGCGCTCATCCCGATCGGGTACGCCGACGGGGTGCCGCGAAACGCCTCCGGGCGGGGGCCGGTCTGGATCGGCGGCAAGCCGTTCTCGGTAGCCGGACGCGTCGCCATGGATCAGTTCGTCGTGGATGTCGGTGACCATCCGGTGGCGGTGGGCGACGAGGCAGTGCTGTTCGGCGACCCGACGCTCGGCGTCCCGTCCGCCGACGACTGGGCGCGCGCCGCCGACACGATCAACTATGAGATCGTGACCCGGATCGGTCCGCGCGTGCCGCGGCGGCAGGTGTCGTCGTGAGCGGCTTGGATGCCCTGATCGGCGACCGGGAGATCACGAGCCCCGCCGACATGCACGCCCTCGGGGTGCAGATGGGACGGATGCTGCATCCGGGCGACCTCGTCGTGCTCACCGGGGTCCTCGGCGCCGGCAAGACGACCCTCACCCGCGGGATCGGCGAGGGGCTCGGCGTGCGCGGCCCCATCCAGAGTCCGACCTTCGTGCTCGCGCGGACCCACCCGTCGCTCGTCGGCGGGGCGCCACTGGTGCACGTTGACGCCTACCGCCTGGGATCTGCGGCAGAGCTCGATGACCTCGACATCGACTACGACGGCTCGGTCGTCGTGGTCGAGTGGGGGCGCGGGATGGTGTCGGGCCTGCGCGATCACTGGTGGGATGTCGAGCTGCAGCGCGAGTGGCATGGTACGGGCGTCGACACCGCCTGCGGCACGTACTCGCGGGCTACGGAAGACCTCGCCGCCGACGCGCCGCGCCTTGTCAGCATCCGTCGCGAGCCCTCCTGATCGGTCGGGGCTCGGCGCTGGTTCGCGCGCTGATCCCACGTGTGCGGCACTTCTGTGCATGCGCGGCGCATTGATGTGCAGCTCATGCATCGTTCAGCCGCACACGTGGGGCAGAGACGGCGGGGCCCGCGGGCTCGTCGGGCCGCGGGCAATGCGCCCCCGCCACCGCGCGGGCGGGCACGTCCGGGCCGAACACAGGATGAATCAGGTGCCACGCGCTTAAAACACGCCCGCGGCGGCAAGTGAGCCTGCAAACGGCACGCAGCTGCCGGGTGCCCGGGCGCGGATACCCTGGATAGGTGATTCTCGGCATCGATACCTCGGTCGGCACCGCGGTCGCGGTCGTCGAGGCCGACGGTGTGGTGCTTGCCGAGGCCTCGAGCGCGAACCCCCTCGGGCACGCCGAAGTCATCGGCGAGCTGCTCCAGACCGTGCTCGGCACGGCGCGCGCCGACGCACCCCTCGGGCACGCCGGTGCCGGCACACCCGGTGAGCGTCTAGAGATCACGGCGGTAGCGGCGGGTATGGGCCCCGGCCCGTTCACCGGCCTGCGCGTCGGCATCGCAGCAGCCCGCACCTTTGCGCTCGGGCGCGGCATCCCCGTGGTCCCGGTGGTCAGCCACGACGCCGCAGCCCTCGGCATCCTGCTCGATCAGGCCCTCGCCGGTGAGACGGATGCCGAGCGTTTCGCGATCGTCACCGACGCACGCCGCCGAGAGTTGGCCTACACGGTCTACGACGGCATGGATGACGACGGGTTGCCGGTCCGGGTTACCGAACCCGCGCTCACCCCGCGCGACGAGATCGATACCGTGCTCGCCGGGCTTGGTGCGGAGCGCCGCGACACGACGGCGGTTTCGGCGGCCATGGTCGCACTGGTCGCCGCGCGGTCGCTCGCGGCGGGGCGCGAGGTCGGCCCCCGTGACGCGCTCTACCTGCGCTCGCCCGACGTGACGATATCCGCCGGGCCGAAGAAGGTGGGCGTATGAGCATCCGCCCCGCAACCGCCGACGACCTCGCCGCGATCATGGCAATCGAGCGGGCCTCGTTTCCCTCCGACGCGTGGTCAGAGGCGATGATGGCCGGCGAACTCGCCTCGCCGCATGGCTCATACCTGGTGGTCGAAGAGGCGGGGCGGGTCATCGGCTACGGCGGGGTGCGCGCAGTGCGAGGGGCAGCTGATGCCGACATTCAGACCATCGCGCTCGATGCCGCCGAGCGAGGCACAGGCCGCGGACGGATGCTGCTCGCCGCGCTTCTCGAGTGCGCCCGCAACGCGGGCGCACGGACCGTCTTCCTCGAAGTGCGCGACGACAACCCGGTAGCCCAGGGCCTGTATCGCCGCGAGGGCTTCATCGAGACCGGGCGTCGCCCGCGCTATTACCAGCCCGACGATGTGGACGCGATCATCATGCAGCTCGACCTCGTGGGGTGGGATGCGGCGCGTCGCGAGGCCGCCGGAAATGAACCCACCGCCGTCGCATCCGGGGGAGTGTGCACATGAGCGCCGCCGAACCGCTCGTCCTCGGAATCGAGACCAGTTGCGACGAGACCGGCATCGGCATCGTGCGCGGGCGCACACTGCTCTCGAACACGATCGCCTCGAGCATGGACGAACACGCCCGCTATGGCGGAGTAGTCCCCGAGGTCGCCGCGCGCGCACACCTCGAGGCGCTGCAACCGACGATCGAAGCGGCGCTCGCCGAGGCGCAGGTCCAGCTCGGCGACATCGATGCCGTCGCCGTCACCTCGGGTCCGGGGCTCGCGGGGGCGCTCATGGTCGGCGTCGGCGCCGCGAAGGCGCTCGCCGTTGCGCTCGACAAGCCGCTCTATGCCGTCAACCACCTCGTGGGCCACATCGCGGCAGACCTCCTCGACGCTGACGCGGAGCCGCTGGAGTACCCGACGATCGCGCTGCTGGTCTCGGGCGGGCACACGTCGCTCCTGCTCGTCCGCGATCTCACGAGCGACGTCGAGTTGCTCGGCGAGACCGTGGATGACGCCGCCGGCGAGGCCTTCGACAAGATTGCCCGCATCCTCGGCCTGCCCTACCCCGGGGGACCCGAGATCGACCGGGCCGCGGCATCCGGATCTGACGGGAACGGCGGGACGCGACCGGGGGACCCGAACGCGATCCGTTTCCCGCGGGGGCTCTCGCGGGCGAGCGACCTGGCCGAGCACCGCTACGACTTCTCGTTCTCGGGGCTGAAGACCGCCGTCGCGCGCTGGATCGAACAGCAGGATGCCGCAGGCCAGCCCGTCTCGACAGCGGATGTCGCGGCATCCTTCCGAGAGGCCGTCGTCGATGTGCTCGTCACCAAAGCGCTGGCCGCGTGCGCTGACTACGGCGTTCCGCGGCTGCTGCTGGGCGGCGGAGTCATCGCGAACCGGCGGTTGCGCGAGGTCGCGCTGGAGCGCGCCGCTGCGGCTGGTGTGACGGTGCGGATTCCGCCGCTGTCGCTGTGCACCGATAATGGGGCAATGATCGCGGCGCTCGCCTCGGAACTGATCATGGCCGGGCGTGCCCCGTCGACGATGGCTTTCGGGGCCGACTCGACCCTGCCGATCACCGACATCCAGGTCGCGGGGGAGGCAGGATGACTGATCGTTCTCGGGGGTTCTCGCGGTTTCCGACGGCCCCGGTCGATGTGCCGACCACACTCAGCGGCCCCGACCCGTCGCCGGACCACCCGGGGTGGGAACCGGATGCCGGACCCGTCGAGCCCGCGAGCTTCGACCGGGGGTTCGCGGGGTGGGCCCTGGGGTTCGCGATCGTGGGCCTTGCTGTCTCGCTGTTCGTCGGGTGGGGCTTTGTCATCGGGATCGTCGCGATCGTCGCGGGCATCATGGCGCTGCGGCATCCGCGGGACAGCAGGCGCGTCGCCGTGTGGGCTATCGTGCTCGGCGGTGTGTCGATCCTCTACAGCGCCGGCTGGCTTCTCTACGCCTGGGCCGTGCTGACCTGACTCCGGCCAGGGCCCGGGCCCGGTGGATTCGGTCGCGCCGTGTTGTGGGTCGGGTGGGCTGGATGTCGCAGGACGGCGCGACCGAACGGGAGGGGTCGCCCGCCGAGAGGTCAGGTCAGGGGGCGGGCGGAACGCGGTCGGCAAGGATCGCGACGCGGGAGCCCCCGACACGGGTCATGATGAGGGTCGCGGATTCCTCACCCTTCAGCTTGAGGCTCTGACGGAGGGCGGCGGGATCGACATCCACTCCCCGCTTCTTGATCTCGAGGATGCCGATATCGCGCTCCTTCAGCGCCCTCGCGAGCTTCTTCGTGTCGGCCGGGAGCACCTCGCGCACGCGGAAGCTCTGCACGAAGGGGCTCGTGACCGCGTCATCCCCGGTGAGGTACGCGATCTTCTCCGCCAGCATCCCCGCCCGAAGCGACCTCGCAACCTGTCCGATGAGCCGGGCACGGATGACTGCCCCGTCGGGTTCGTGGATGAACTGTCCGAGCGTGCGCACCGGCTCGTCCTCGCTGTCTGCGGGCGCCGTGAGCTCGGCGGCGTGCTGCCCGCGCAGGATCAGCGCCGACCGCGTCACGCCCTCGCGCGCGAGCGCGCCCGACCACAGCACGAGCTCGATCGTCGAGCCGTCGGCACTGACCCACTGCGCCTCGTATCCGTCGGGGATGCGATCACGATCGAGTCCCGGCCCGAGCTTTATACCGGCCGGCAGCCGGCTGGTGAGTTCGAAGACCCACTCCAGCGGCGGCGACCAGTCGTCAGCGCGCGCGCGTCCCGTCCCGCCCGCCTCGCGCCGGGCGGGGTCAAGCCAGACAGCCTCGACCCCGCTGAGATCCTGCTCCTGAGCGAGCCCGTGGCGCACGGTGACCGCGGCCCCGAACGGTGCGAGATTGACGGTCGCGAGGGCCGCGGTCACCTCGTCGGCGTCGATGGCGCCGACACGGATGCCGAGACTTGCCAGAGCCAGCGCATCACCGCCGATCCCGCAGCCGAGGTCTGCGACGTGCTCGATTCCCGCGCGACGGAACCGCCCGGCGTGATGGGCTGCCACCGACAGGCGTGTCGCCTGCTCGAGACCGGCGCGGGTGAACAGCATCCGTCCCGCGAAGTCGCCGAACTTCGACCGCGCCCGCTCCCGAAGCCGCGCCTGGGTGACCACTGCCGACACCAGATCGGGGGAGTGGCCGGCGCTACGCAGCCGTGAGACGATGCGCGCCACCTCGTCGCTGGAGGAGACCGGACCGAGGCTGTTCAGCAGGTCGAGCCCCGCCGGCGTCAGCAGCGCCCGCACCTCGGCGATGTCCATCCATCCACCCTAGGTGCGGGCGCTGCACGCGGCATCCGTGTCAGCTGCAGCTGCTTACGAGATCCCAGGAGGATGCCGAGATGCGCTGCAGACTCGTCACGGTGGCGTCGCCGAGACCGAGGTAGTCCTGGGTTCCGATCGCGTAATACGGGTTGTAGGGGTTCACCCCGTAGGAGGTGGCCCGCCCCGCAGCCTTGTGGGCGGCGTTCGTTGCGGTCACGCAGTCGCTCGGCGGGACTGTCGGCGTCGGCGAAGGAGTGACCGTCGGTGTCGGTGTCGGCGTTCCGGTTGGTGTCGGTGTGGGTGTCGGCTCGCCTGACCGGTCGACGCGGCGGTTGTTGTCGAAGAAGAACTCCGTCACGTAAGCCGGGTAGTCGATGCTGTTCGCGCTGATGTACGAGCCGCCCGATCCCGCACCGGCTGGCCAGTTGTGGCCGAGCCCGGTGTTCTGGATGACGGAGACCCGAGGCCCTTCGGCATCCGAGTACAGCGTCCCCGAACCCGACGTGTTGGTGCCGGCAAGGCCCGACAGGCCGAAGCTCGAGGTCTGATCGGCGTCGTAGATGTCAGCCATGATCTGACCGTTCAGCGTGTTGTACCCGGGCGCGACAGTCGAGTCATTGCTGCCGTAGACGACCGAGGTCAGCTGCGTGTCGAAGGCGCCTGATGCCGAGCTGGCGAAGCCCGTGCACGTCGATACTCCTTGGTTCTTCGAGACCGCCACCGACGAGATCTGACCGGAGGTGGTGCCCACCGTCGGTCCGGCGTTGATGCCCATGCCGGCGAACACGTCAGGCGCGAGGCATCCCATGACCATCGTCTGCCCGCCGCCGGACGAAAGTCCCGAGACGTACACCTGGTCGGCGTCGATATCGAGGCTCGTGCGGGCGGTGAGTGTCGAGGCCAGCGAAAGCAGGTTGTCGTCGTGGCGCGATGGCGCGCTGCGCGAGTGATTCGCGTCGTAGTAGTCCCAGCAGCCGAGGATGACTCCGCCGTTCGGGGCATCCGGCAGCGCGACGATCATGCCGTACTCGTCAGCAGTCTGTGCCCAGTTGCCCGCGGACTGCAGATCGGATGCCTTCTGCACGCATCCGTGGAGCGAGATCATCAGCGCGCGACCGGAAGGCAGGGCGGCAGCCGTCGTCGGGGTGTACAGGCGCACCGACATCCCGGCGATCGTCTCGGTCGTCCACGTGCCGGTGCCGCCGGTCGAGCCGCCACCCGATCCACCGCCGCCGTTCGTGCAGCCGGGCAGGGTCTCGAATCCCGGGGGACAGGTGATCGCCTGAGCGGCGGGAGCTGCGACGGCCAGGCCCGCCACCGCCAAGCCGGCCGCCAGGAGCGCGCCGATTGCGCGCTTTCGGACACGAGAGAACATGCGTCATCCCTTCGTCGGCGCCCCGGCCATCGCCCCGGGCGCCATCGCACGGTCGTCCCGGTCGGAGCACGGGCATCCCTCTCCAGCGAGCGGATGCCGAGGTGCGTCATCGCACGGCACTCACGGTAACTGAAAGATGATTCATATACCAGGTTAAGTTTGCGTGCATGACAGGACTCTCATCGCCGGTGGATCGGGCGTCGCCGGTCGGGCGCGGGGGCGCTGAAGTCACGGCATCCGGATTGGCACTCGCGTTGCGTGAGTGCCAGAGCTTCAATACACTTGCGTTAGCACTCTCGGTGTGAGGTTGCTAACGAGTCTTGGTATCTCAAGGAAAGCAGAGGTAGACCCGTGTCGGTTTCCATCAAGCCGCTCGAGGACCGCATCGTCATCAAGCAGGTCGAGGCCGAGCAGACCACCTCGAGTGGTCTGGTCATTCCCGACACCGCGAAGGAGAAGCCCCAGGAGGGCGAGGTCGTCGCAGTCGGACCCGGTCGTATCGATGACAACGGCAACCGCGTTCCGCTCGACGTCGCCGTCGGTGACCGCGTCATCTACAGCAAGTACGGCGGGACCGAAGTGAAGTTCGGCGCCGACGAGTACCTGGTGCTCTCGGCTCGCGACGTGCTGGCGGTCGTCGTCCGCTGAGTCGACAACTCTTCGACGGGGCTCGGATGCTGCGGCATCCGGGCCCCGTCTGTTTTTTGTGTTCCCCATCCCCGCGAGCCCACAGCACCGCGGCCGAGCCCACACGATTCACGCGCGGAACCCTGTGGGCTCGGCGACGGAAGTGTGGGTTCAGCAAGCTGGGCAGGGCGCAGCACGCGCAGCGGGGCGTGGCAGGAATCTGCCGAGACTCGGCCGGAGGACACTGCGGCTGCGCGACAGACGCGCGCCGCAGGGTCGCCGGCGCGCCCTAGGCTGAGTGAGTGGCGCGCGAATCGGTTCCGGGAGATGGGGGCTCGGCGCCCGCGACCGGTGACATTCCGGCATCTGGGGCGGCAGAGATCGCCGGATCGGATGCCGCGCACCTGGCCCGGGAAGCGCCGGCAGAGGCTGCACGCGAGCGGCTCGTCGGCGGCATCTTCGCGTTCTCGGCGTACTTCCTCTGGGGATTCCTGCCGCTCTACTTCATCCTGCTGGCGCCGATCACCGGCTGGGAGCTGGTCGGCTGGCGCATCCTGCTCTCCCTCGTCTTCTGCATCTTCCTGCTCGCCGTCATGCGCGCCTGGCGGCCGTTTCTCGCGATCGTGCGTCAGCCACGGCTGCTCGGCTGGACGGCGCTGGCCGGAGCTGTCATCTACGTCAACTGGCAGGTGTTCATCCTCGCGACCCTGTCGGGTCACGTCATCGAGACGAGCCTCGGCTACTTCATCAACCCGATCGCCACGGTGCTGCTGGGCGTACTCGTGCTGCGCGAGCGGCTGCGCTTGACGCAGTGGATCGCGATCGCGATCGCGGGCATCGCTGTCATCGTCACGATCGTTGGCTACGGCACGGTCCCGTGGGTGGCGCTGACGCTCGCGGCATCCTTCAGCATCTACGGACTGATCAAGAAGCGGATCGGGCCCTCGGTGGATGCCGTCAGCGGCCTCACCCTCGAGTCGGCGTGGCTCACACCGCTCGCGATCGTGCTGCTGGTGGTCACGTCACTGACGACTGGTCTCTCCGTCGGAGCATACGGTTTCTGGCATGTTGTGCTGGTGAGTCTCGCGGGCGCCGCGACAGCCGTGCCGTTGCTGCTGTTCGCCGCCGGGGCGCGGCGTGTGCCGCTCACCGTCGTTGGGCTGCTGCAGTTCATCGCGCCGATCATGCAGTTCATCACGGGGGCCTGGATCCTCGGCGAGCCGATGCCGCCCGAGCGTTGGGTCGGCTTCGCGCTCGTGTGGGTGGCGCTCGCGGTGCTGACCGTCGACTCGGTCGTGTTCGCGCGACGCGCCCGCGGGGTCAGCGACGTCGCCGAATACAGCTGATCCGCCCGCCTCGCGCTCCCGCGCCGCGGCGCCCCCGTGCCCGCGCCGCCGCGCCGACCCCGCCGTTCCGCTGTCACAGACTGCAGCATCCGTCGCCCGCGAGCGACAGTCTGTGACAGCCGAACGGGTGAATGGCGGCGGGGGGCAGCCGAACGGGTGAGTGGCGCCAGCGTGCGTCAGCGCACGAAGCGGGCGATGGCTGCCGAGGCTTCGCGGATCTTCTCCTCGGCCTGCTCGTCGCCCTGCCTCGCGGCATCCACGACGCAATGGCGCAGGTGGTCTTCGAGAAGGCCGAGCGCGACAGACTCCAGCGCGGCGGTGGTGGCACTGATCTGGGTGAGGATGTCGATGCAGTACTTCTCGTCTTCCACCATCGAACGGATGCCGCGAGCCTGCCCCTCGATGCGCTTCAGCCGGTTCAGGTAGCGCTGTTTGTCGCCGATATACCCGTGATGGCCCGCCGGCCCGTGGGCATCATGCTCGGCATCCGTCGCCCCGTGCGGGGTCGTCTCCAGGGTGTCGCTCATCGCGGGCTCCGTTCGTTGGGTGTGGTGCGGGATCCGACAGCCGGGTCAATGCTCTGGAAGCGGCGGAGCCGCAGGCTGTTGCCGACGACGAAGACGCTGGATGCCGCCATCGCCGCACCGGCGATCATGGGGTTCAGGAGCCCGAGGGCAGCCAGCGGAATCGCCGCCACGTTGTAGGCGAACGCCCAGAAGAGGTTCCCACGGATCGTGCGCAGCGTCGCCCGCGACAGCCGGATGGCGTCGACCGCGCCCAGGAGGTCTCCGCGCACAAGCGTCAGGTCGGAGGCCTCGATGGCGGCGTCAGTTCCCGTGCCCATCGCGATACCGAGGTCGGCCTGCGCGAGCGCCGCCGCGTCGTTGACGCCGTCGCCCACCATTGCCACGACTCGGCTGCGCGCCTGAAGCGCCTCGATCTGCGCGGCCTTCTCGGCGGGCAGCACCCCGGCGATGACCTCGCGGATGCCGACCTCATCTGCCACGCGACGCGCCACGGCGTCGTGGTCACCGGTGAGCAGGATCGGCTCCAGCCCGAGCTCGCGCAGCCGGGCGACGGCGGCAGTGCTCGAGGGCTTCACCGAGTCCGCGACGGTGAGGATGCCGCGAGCCTTCCCATCCCATGCGACGACAACGGCGGTCGTCCCGTTCGCGCCGGCGCGCTCGATGGATGCCGTGATCTCGGCATCCGGGTGCACCGACCACTCGGCGAGCAAGCCCAGCGATCCGACCGCGACGGCGTGGCCTTCGACGACCCCCGTCGCACCCCGCCCCGCTACGGACGAGAACGACTCCACCTCGGGAAGCGGGCCCCCGGCCGCCGCGGAACCCGCGATCGCCCGGGCGATCGGGTGCTCGGATGCAGACTCCACCGCACCGGCCAGACGCAGCACCTCGGCGGCATCCTCGCCCGGCACGGGCAGCACGTCCACGAGCGTCATCCGGCCCTCGGTCACGGTTCCGGTCTTGTCGAGCACGACAGTGTCGACGCGCCGGGTCGACTCCAGAATCTGCGGCCCCTTGATCAGGATGCCGAGCTGCGCGCCGCGGCCGCTGCCGACCAGGAGGGCTGTCGGTGTCGCCAGTCCCAGTGCGCACGGGCAGGCGATGATCAGCACGGCGATCGCCGCCGTCAGCGCCAACGCCGTGCCTCCGCCGAGCAGCAGCCAGGTCACGAGAGTCCCGACGGCGATCACGATGACGATCGGCACGAACACCCCCGCGACGCGGTCGGCCAGTCGCTGTACCTCGGCCTTGCCAGCCTGAGCCTGTTCCACCAGGCGCGCCATTTGCGCCAGCTGCGTCTGCTCGCCCACGCGCGTGGCGCGCACCACGAGACGGCCCCCGACGTTGACCGTCGCGCCCACGACCGCGTCACCCTCGCTGACCTCGACGGGAACCGACTCGCCCGTGATCGTCGAGGTGTCCACGGCCGAGGTCCCCGACACGACAACCCCGTCGGTCGCGATGCGCTCGCCGGGGCGCACGACGAATTCGTCGCCGACGCGAAGCTGAGCGACAGGGACCCGCACCTCCGCGCCACCGCGAAGCAGCGCGGCATCCTTTGCGCCGACCTCCAGCAGTGCCCGAACTGCCTGGCTCGCGCGCCGCTTCGCGCGCACCTCCAGGTAGCGACCGAGCAGCAGGAAGGTCGTGACTCCCGCGGCAACCTCGAGGTAGATCGTGTTTCCGGCTTCGCCCGGCTGCGCGATCCACGTGAAGCCGTGGGTCATTCCCGGCATCCCGGCGCCGCCGAAGAACAGCGCGTACAGCGACCACAGGTAGGCGGCCGAGACCCCCATCGAGACGAGAGTGTCCATGGTGACAGCGCCGTGGCGCAGATTGATCGCCGTGGCGCGGTGGAACGGCCACGCAGCCCACACGACGACGGGTGAGGCAAGCGCCAGCGATGCCCACTGCCAGTAGGTGAACTGCAGCGCGGGGATCATTGCGAGCAGGATCACCGGCACCGACAGCACCGCCGCCCCGATCAGGCGCTGGCGCAGCGAGGCGAGCTCGGGATCGGTCGCCGGCTCGTCGGTCTCGGGCACCGGCGGCGCGGGCACTGTGGCCGTGTACCCGGTGCGTTCGACCTCGGCGATGAGGGCTGCAGCATCGGCGCGCGACTCGTTCGCGTTCGCCGGGACGTCATCGATTCGGACGACGGCTTTCTCGGTGGCGTAGTTGACGGATGCCGACACCCCCGGCATCCGGTTCAGTCGCTTCTCGATACGCGCGGCGCACGAGGCGCACGTCATCCCACCGATCTGAAGCTCGATCGGTGCTGAGCTGCCCCCGCCGGCAGGTGCGGCTGTCGTCACCGTCGCGCGGCCTGGTAGCCGGCCTCGTCGACGGCGGTCAGCACTGCAGTGTCGTCGAGGGTCTCGGCGGTGACGTCAGGAGGCCGGTTGCAGCGCTGACCTCGACCGCGGATACGCCCGGGATTCGCGAGACCTCGTCGCGCACGGCGTGCTCGCAGTGGCCGCAGGTCATTCCGGTGACGACGTATTCGTGGTTTGTCATGGCGGGTTCTTCCCGTGAGAGTACGGCTATCTTGATACCCCTGAGGGGTATGCATCTCAACGATACGCCCATCCCCGGCATTCCCGCGCCGTCGATCGCGACGGATACCGGCGCCAGGTAACGATTTGACGGCGTTACACATCGTTAACGCACCGCAACACACGCGAGACCAGTCCGCGGATAAGTTATTGGCACTGTGCGGGCTCTTTGGCGACCCGCATCCATTCACAGCAAGGAGCATCATGGGCGTCTTCACACGATCCCGCGCCGGCTCGATCCTCGGCGGTATCGCCGTGGTCGGTGTCAGCGCGGTCTTCCTGGCGGGTTGCGCCGGCGACTCTGGCGGCGGGAACGGTACCAGCGAGCCCGCGGGCGAATCCCTCGACCTCAAGATCGGCACGGCGCTGCCCGTGACCGGCAACCTGGCCTTCCTCGGCCCGCCGGAAATCGCGGGTACCGAGTACGCCGCATCCGAGGTCAACGCCGCAAACGCGGGCGTGACCATCGAGATGATCCAGGGCGATTCGGGTGACACCGACAACAAGGCCTACGAGACCGAGATCCCGCGTCTTCTCAACGAGGGCGTCTCCGCGATCATCGGTGCTGCCTCATCGGGCACCTCGCTGCAGTTCATCGACCAGGTGGTCGGCGCCGGCGTCATCCAGTTCTCGCCCGCCAATACCTCGGCTGCATTCTCGACCTACGACGACAACGGCCTCTACTTCCGCACGGCGCCGTCTGACACCCTGCAGGGTGAGGTGCTCGGAAACCTGATCGCCGAGTCGGGTGCGCAGACCCTGGGCATGATCGTCCTCAACGACTCGTACGGCACCGGCCTCGCGAGCTTCGTCAAGGACGCGTTCGAAGCCGCCGGCGGCACCGTCGTCGCGGAGCCCACCTACAACACGGGCGACACGAACTTCTCGGCCCAGATTTCGGAGGTCGTCGCCGCCAACCCCGACGCGATCGCCCTGATCACGTTCGAAGAGGTCAAGACGATGCTGCCCGAGCTGTTCGCAGCGGGCGTGCCTGCCGACAAGCTGTACTTCGTGGACGGCAACCTCGCCAACTTCGGCACCAACGGCATCGACGTGGGCGGTTCGCTCGAAGGCGCCAAGGGAACCCTCCCCGGCCTGTCGATCGACACGATCACGGACTTCACCGACTCGCTCCAGACCTTCTGGACCGACGAGGGCAACGACGAGCTGACCGAGTTCAGCTACGCCGCCGAGTCCTACGACGCCGTCATCCTGCTCGCGCTCGCTGCTCTGGCCGCCGGTTCGACCGACGGCGCAGCGATCGCCGACAAGCTGCAGGAAGTGTCCGGCGGTTCGGGCGACGGTACTGCCTGCACCTCGTTCGCCGAGTGCGCCGAGATCATCAATGGCGGCGGAGTCGCTGACTACAACGGCATCTCCGGTCCGGTCACGTTCGACGACGTGGGCGACCCCACCGAGGCGTCGATCGGCATCTA
Organism: Microbacterium schleiferi; assembly: GCF_020781975.1. Taxonomy (GTDB): domain Bacteria; phylum Actinomycetota; class Actinomycetes; order Actinomycetales; family Microbacteriaceae; genus Microbacterium. The sequence goes on along the minus strand of NZ_JAJGNI010000002.1, from coordinate 6,545 downwards.
CGAGTACACCGCCGACAACGACTACGTCGCATACCAGTAAGCCTCACGGCTAGCGAGCGGGGCTCCGACCTTCGGGTCGGGGCCCCGCTTCCGTTGTGTGCGGCATCCGTGCGACCGGCCGAGCTGCGCGCCGAACCCACAGCATCCGTGCTGACCCCACACGATTCCTGCGTCGGAAGGTGTGGGCTCGCGCACGAAGGTGTGGGTTCGCGAGTGGGTGGGGAGGTGGATGCCTCGAGGCATGGTGCGGGCATCGTGCGGGGGTGACGGGCCGGTGTGAGGTGCCGAACCCACAGCATCCGTGCTGAGCCCACAGGTTTCGGGGGTGAAGAGGTGTGGGTTCGCGCGCGACGGTGTGGGTTCGCGCCTCGAGGCGGGGGGGTCCCGCGGGAGCGAGGGATGCCGCGGCGCGGGGCTAGGCGCCGAGGGTGCCGAGGTAGAGGCCGATGACCTTCGGGTCGTTGAGCAGCTCACGGCCGGTGCCGGTGTAGGCATCCTTGCCCTGATCGAGCACATAGCCGCGGTCGCAGATCTGCAGGCACCGGCGAGCGTTCTGCTCGACCATGATCGTCGTCACCCCGGCCTTGTTGATCTCCGAGACCCGCAGGAACGCGTCATCCTGCCGGGCGGGGGACAGGCCCGCCGAGGGCTCGTCGAGCAGGATGACGGCAGGATCCATCATGAGAGCACGACTCATCGCCACCATCTGGCGCTCACCGCCCGACAGCGACCCGGCGCGCTGGTTCAGCCGCTTGCCGAGCTCCGCGAAGATGCCGGTGACGAACTCCAGGCGTTCGGTGTAGAGCTTGGGGCGCTGGAACAGACCCATCTGCAGGTTCTCGGCGATCGTGAGGCTCGGGAAGACGTTGTTGGTCTGCGGGACGAACCCGACGCCCTTGGCGACGAGCTTGTTCGCCTTGAGGCCCGTGATCTTCTCGCCGTTGAGCGAAATGTCGCCCTGGCGTACCTTCACCTGACCGAAGATCGCCTTCAGCAGCGTGGACTTGCCGGCGCCGTTCGGGCCGATGATGCCGATGAGCTCGCCGTCCCAGGCGGTCAGGGTCGCGCCGTTGAGGATGTTCACCCCGGGCAGATATCCGGCGTGAACCTCGTCGACCAGGACGACCGGCGTGCCCTCACGGACGGGGGGACGCTCGTCGGTGGCGGCTGCATCGGTCATGACTTCTCCGTCCCGGTGCCCTCGCCCGGCTCTCGCGATGTGCCGGGGGCGGCATCCGACTGGTGGTGATGCGACTTTTCGATGGCCTCGTCGAACTCCTGAACCTCCTGCTGCAACTCGATGGCGGCGGTGTTGAGTTCGCCGGGCACGCGCCCGGTGACAACGCCGAGGTCGACATCCTGATGCGAGCCGAGGTAGGCATCGATCACCGCGGGGTTCTGCATGACCGTGTCGGGCGGACCCTCGGCGACGATCTTGCCCTCGGCCATCACGACGACCCAGTCGGCGATGTGACGGACCATGTGCATGTCGTGCTCGACGAACAGCACCGTCATGCCCTCGTCCTTCAGGTCGAGGATGTGATCCAGCAGTGACTGCGTGAGAGCGGGGTTCACACCCGCCATCGGCTCATCGAGCATGACGAACTGCGGCGAGCTCATGAGTGCGCGGGCCATTTCGAGGAGCTTGCGCTGCCCACCCGAGAGGCTCGCCGCGAAGTCGGACTCCTTCGCGTCGAGCTTGAACTTCTTCAGCAGCACGCGGGCGCGCTCTTCGATCTCGACATCCTGCTTTCGCCACAGGAACGGGAACAGCGACGCGAAGAAGCTCTCGCCGCGCTGCTCCGTCGCACCGAGCTTCATGTTCTCGAGCACGGTCAGAAGGCCCAGCGCCTTGGTCAGCTGGAACGTGCGCACCGCACCCATCCGCGACACCTTGAACGCGGGAACTCCCGCAAGGGCTGTGCCATCGAACTTCCAGGACCCCTCGTCGGGCTTGTCGAAGCCGGTCAGCAGGTTGAAGAACGTCGTCTTTCCGGCACCGTTGGGTCCGATGAGAGCGGTGATGGCATTCCGCGGGATCTCGAGATGCTCGACATCCACGGCGGTCAGGCCGCCGAACGTGCGCTTGACACCGTCCGCGACGATGATCGGGTCGACCTTGGCGACACCGGGGCGGATCTCACCCTCATGAAGGCCAGTCGTCTTGGGACGCGCTACCGGCGCGAGCGGCTCATCGGACAAAGCTCAGCTCCTTCTTGTTCCCGAGGATCCCCTGCGGGCGGAAGATGATCAGCAGCATCAGAGCGACCCCGATCAGGACGAAGACCGACTGCTGTGCCTGCTCGCGCGAGAGGAAGGGCAGGAGTCCGGCATCCACCAGCGCGGGAAGGAGGTTGGAGAGGAACGCTCGCACAACCCAGAACAGCACAGCGCCGAGCACCGGGCCGAAGATCGTGGCGGCCCCACCCAGCAGGAGCGCCGTCCAGATGAAGAAGGTCTGGGAGGTCACATAGACGTTGGGGTTGACGTTGGTTCCCATCGCGGTGACGATGCCGCCCGCCGCGATGATGACGCCACCGATGACGAGGGCCTGCATCTTGAACGAGAACACGTTCTTACCCAGGGACCGCACGGCATCCTCGTCTTCACGGATGCCCTTGATGACGCGTCCCCAGGGACTCCGCATCAGCGACCAGGTGAACAGCACCGCGACCGCGGTCAGCGCGACGCCGATGATGATCACCCACCACTGGTCGCTCGTGTAGGTCCACGGGCCGAATCCATAGGTGCCCTGCGGGAGCGGGTTTGCCGCCCGGAACTCCGCCTGAAAGCCGAACAGCCCGTCGGCGGAGCCCGTGACGTCCTTATAGGCGGTCGACAGGAACAGCAGGCGCACGACCTCGGCTGCGGCGATCGTCACGATCGCGAGGTAGTCGCCGCGAAGCCGCAGCGTCGGGATGCCGAGAATCAGCGCGAACACGGCGGCGAGCACGAACCCGACGAGCGCGGCCAGCCACCAGGGCAGTCCGAACGTCAGGATCGAGATCGCGAAACCGTAGGCTCCGACGGCCATGAAGCCGGCGACACCCATGTTCAGCAGGCCCGCGAAGCCGAAGTGGATCGACAGGCCGATCGCCGCCAGAGCGAAGCCGAAGGTGGTGGGGCTGAGGATCTGGCTCAGCGTGTTGTTCAGGATCTGACCGAAGTCCATCGTCGTGCCCCCTTCAGCCCACTCGCTCTTTTCGACCCAGGATGCCCTGCGGTCGGAAGAGGAGGATCAGGATCAGGACGACCAGCGCGCCCACGTATTTGAGGTCGTCGGGAACCCCGAACAGGCTTGTCGTTTCGACCAGGATGCCGACGATCAGAGATCCGACGAGGGCGCCCAGTGCCGTACCGAGGCCGCCGAGCACGACAGCCGCGAACAGCAGCAGCAGGATGCTGGTTCCCATGTCCCACTTGATACCGGGGCGGAAGTAGGCCCACAGGACACCGGACAGGCCGGCAAGCGCCGCCGCGAGGATCCAGACGATCCGGACGATCCCGTCCACGTCGATTCCGGATGCCGCTGCCAGGGACGGGTTGTCAGAGACCGCCCGGGTCGCGCGACCGATCCGGCTGCGCGTGAGCCACAGCGCGAAGATGATGATCACGACGACCGAGATCAGCATGCTGACCAGATCCATCCAGGTCAGCACGATCGACCCGGGCAGGGGGATGACGCCCGACAGGGGATTCGGCAGCTGCAGCGTGCCACCGCCGACGAACATCTGGAAGATATAGCGCAGGGCGAGCGAGAGGCCGATCGAGACGATCATGAGCTGCACGACGCCGAGGCCCCTTCGGCGCAGGGGACGCCAGAGACCGGCATCCATCGCGTACCCGAACGCCCCCGAAACGATCACCGCCAGCGGGACGGCCACCAGCAGCGGCAGACTCAACCCCACGGCGAACAGCAGCGCTATCAGCGCCCCGAACGTCACCATCTCGCCGTGGGCGAAGTTCGAGATCCCCGTCGTGCCATAGACCAGCGAGAGACCGATCGCGGCCAGCGCCAGCATCAAACCGAAGTTGACGCCATTGACCAGGCGCTCCACGAGCTGGTCGACGAACCCGGTGGTGTTCCGCTCGCCCTCGCCGATGAAGAAGTTCGTCGTCACGCGGCCGCCGGGCCCGACCGTGACCTCGCGGACGTTGGGAGAGGTGTCTTCGCCCGTCTCGTCGATCACCGCAATGCCCTCGGGGAGGGTGTCTTCGTTGAGTGTCACGGTGTAGTCGGCATTGCGCTCAGGAACCCCCACCGCCCACTGCCCGTCGGCATCCGTCTCGACCGTTTGCTCGCCGCCGGGGCCGTCCACCGTCAGTTCGACGCCCTCGAGCGGCTCACCCTCGAGCTGCACATTCCCGCTGATGCGGTAGGGATCGTCGTCCGCGGCGTGAGCGGCAGTCGGCAGGGCGAGAAGGCCCACGAGGGTCAGTGCCAACGCGAGAAATACGCCGAGGCGATTCCGCGTCGTCCTGGCTGGGGCATTCGGATGTGGCACTCAGACCTCCCGGACGGCAACGGCCGAGGAAGTCGCTTCGACCGTGATAGACGACCGTACGAGCGTAATGTGTCCGCGGTGTTTCCGGGGCATATTCGGATGAGAACGATCCCAATCCGTTGCGGAGCCAGCCGCAGGCCCCGCTCGGGAATGTCCGCGCGCCCGCGAACGTAGAATTCTCCATAAGGCTCGCGACCGCAGGAGAAGCATGGACACTCACGACCCGTTCGGATTCGTCGGACTCACCTATGACGACGTACTTCTGCTGCCGGGTCACACCGACGTCATCCCGAGTGAGGCAGACACGTCCTCGCGCGTGACGCGCCGCATCACCGTCGCGATTCCGCTCATTTCCAGCGCGATGGACACGGTCACCGAGGCGCGAATGGCGATCGCCGTCGCCCGGGAGGGCGGCCTCGGCATCCTGCACCGGAACCTCTCGATCGAAGATCAGGCCTCGCAGGTCGACCGGGTCAAGCGCAGCGAGTCGGGCATGATCTCCGACCCCGTGACCACGACTCCCGACGCCACGATCGAAGAGGTCGACGCGATGTGCGCGACCTACCGCATCTCGGGCCTCCCCGTCGTCGACGACGACGGGACGCTCGTCGGCATCGTCACCAACCGCGACATGCGGTTCGTGTCGGGCTTCGAGCGCAAGACCACCTTCGTCAAGGACGTCATGACCAGCGAGGGTCTCATCACGGCTCCCGTCGGGATCGGCGCGAACGATGTCATCGCCACCTTCGCCAAGCATCGCGTCGAGAAGCTCCCGCTCATCGACGATAACGGCAAGCTCGCTGGCCTGATCACCATCAAGGACTTCGATAAGAGCGAGAAGTACCCGCTTGCCACCAAGGATGAGCACGGCCGCCTGCGCGTGGGTGCTGCGATCGGGTTCTTCGGCGACGCGTGGGAACGCGCCGAGGCGCTGCGGGATGTCGGGGTGGATGTTCTCGTGGTCGACACCGCCAACGGTCAGTCGGCGGGCGTCATCGACATCGTGCGACGGCTCAAGGCTGATCCGTCATTCGCCGGCATCGACATCATCGGCGGCAACGTCGCGACCCGTGAAGGCGCGCAAGCACTCATCGACGCCGGGGTGGATGCCGTGAAGGTCGGCGTGGGACCCGGGTCGATCTGCACGACCCGCATTGTCGCCGGCGTCGGCGTTCCGCAGATCACTGCGATCTACGAGGCCTTCCAGGCTGCGCGCGAGGCCGGGGTTCCGGTCATCGCCGACGGTGGCCTGCAGTACTCGGGCGACATCGCCAAGGCCCTGGTCGCGGGCGCGGACTCGGTCATGATCGGGTCGCTGTTCGCCGGCACCGACGAAGCCCCGGGCGAGATCGTCTTCCAGGGCGGCAAGCAGTTCAAGCAGTACCGGGGCATGGGATCGCTCGGCGCGCTGCAGACGCGCGGCAAGAAGACCTCGTACTCGAAGGACCGCTACTTCCAGGCCGACGTCCCCACCGACGACAAGCTCATCCCCGAAGGCATCGAGGGGCAGGTCGCCTACCGCGGTCCGCTCGCGGCAGTCGCCTACCAGCTCGTCGGTGGCCTGCGGCAGTCCATGTTCTATGTCGGTGCCCGCACGGTCGAGGAGCTCAAGGCCAAGGGCAAGTTCGTCCGAATCACTTCTGCCGGCCTCAAGGAGTCGCACCCGCACGACGTGCAGATCGTCGTCGAGGCCCCGAACTACAAGCGCTGACGCGTAGCATCCGTCTGGTTCGCGGCCTCCGTCTCGCGCGCGGCATCCGTCTGGCGCGCGCGAAGTTCGTCTGGTTCGCGCGAAGTCCGCAGATTCGCGCGAACCTCGCACTTTCTGCCCCGAATCCTGTGGAGTAGGGGCGAGTCTGCGGAGTTCGTGGGGCGCCAGAACCGCGCCGGCTGGACTCCTCCCCAGCGTCGCCGGGCCGTGAAGAGCGTGCAGAAGGATGCCGCTTGCGGTCGCGCCACCCGCCGGGGTGAGTCCCATAGCGTGGTGTCAATTCCTGCGGGGTTCTCGTCGTCGTAGACGTCGAAGGGCCACCGTGGGAT